>JAEZIP010000062.1:0-46105 GCA_023436625.1 Methanobacteriota archaeon
CACTTCCGCGGAAGCACAGTGTATCGGCATCCATATCGCCGAGGAGATCGGGGGCGTAATCGATAACTGTTCGTCGATCTGTCACGGCCCATCGATCATGGGGATCCAGGAGGCCGGGCACCCGGGGTGCACGCTCGGTACGGTGAAGAACCGGGCCGACGTCGTGATCTACTGGGGCTCGAACCCGATAGAATCGCACCCTCGCCATCTCTCCAGGTATACGACATTCGTCAACGGGAAGTACCAGGATAACGGATGCCAGGACCGGACTCTCGTCGTCGTAGATATCAGGAAGACCGATACCGCAAAGATCGCCGACGAGTTCATCCGGATCAGGCCTGGCGGGGATTACGCCGTGTTTTCAGCCCTGCGGGCAATCCTCAGAGGCCATGCCGACATCCTTCCCCCCAGCGTCGGAGGCGTCCCGCGGGAGAGGTTGCTCGGTCTGGCCGAACTCTGCAGGAATGCCCGGTTCGGAGCGCTGTTCACGGGGATAGGTCTGACGCAGTCTCCCGGCAGGTACAAAAATGTCAGGAACGCCATCCAGCTCGTCGACGAGCTCAACCGGCATACCAAGTTCACCCTGACGCCCATGCGAGGTCACTGGAACGTCAACGGCACCAATCAGACATTCTCCTTTCTCACGGGTTACCCGTACGGCGTCGATTTCTCACGCGGCATACCGTACTACAATCCCGGTGAGACCACTGCAGTCGACCTGCTCGCCCGGGGAGAGGTCGATGCATGCCTCATTATCGGCGCCGATCCCGGGGCACACCTGCCGAGGAAGTGTAACGAGCACCTCGCAACGATCCCTACCGTCGTCATCGATCCGTTCGTCTCGCTCAGCACTGCCTTCGCAGATCTCCATATCCCGGTTGCATGTGTGGGGATCGACTGCGAGGGAACGGGCTACCGGATGGATTCCGTCCCCATCCGGATGCGGAAGGTCCTCGACACCGATCTGCCGACCGATGAGGAGGTGCTGTCGCAGATACTGCACCTCATACGGGGAGAACGACGGTCCCACTCAGCAAACGTCCTGGAAGCACAATCGCGGGAGGCACCGCCGGTATCATAGTGCGTCAAGTCTCCCCGGGGCAGGTAAATGTAATTTGTTCGACAAGTTGGAAAAGTTAAATAAATGATGACACCCACAGATAGGATAGTGCCACCGCAGCGGCGGCACATCTTGAGATCCAATCATGGTTTGAAACCCTCTCTTCCATCGACGTAAAACCCCGGAACACCCGCGGCTCCGAGGACGGGGAGGAGTCGCACCGGGCATCGTGCCGGATGCCCCGGAAGGTGCTGCAAGAGAGTTTCATCGGGGATGGGGAGGCCGCTCCCCCTCTTCCTCAACTCGGTTTCGCTGTTTTGAGAGCGTCCTCTGGATACCCGCCGGAAAGGGAACACCAGGTCACAACCGGATCATGCTCGCTGCCGCTCATGCCGAGAAACACTCAAAAATGACGACAGAATCCGACGACGGGATACTATTGTTGTAGAAACATGCGTTACGCAAAAGGGACAATCAAGAACAAACTACTGGCGTTCGCACAGTAAGATACTAGAAGAACAGTTTTCATTGTAAAGGGAGGTAATAGCAGCGAGCTGCACTTCCCGAGGGCTCTCGCACCTCAGTACAATACAGCACGTGAGAGGGCTTAACTGCTGGGTTCGGAATGGGTCCAGGTGTTTCCCCTCTGCTATGGCCGCTATTACCAATAACGACCGGATGTGATGCACTGATTGGAGTCGAAAATCCTTACGGATTTTCTCCCCGTCCAGCCGCTTCGCGCCCGGTCGGAAGCCAAGGCCCGGACTTGAACCGGGGTGTAGTTGATCTGCAGTCAACCGCGTGGCCGCTCCGCCACCTTGGCAAGCTGTGTTGCCTTACTATGTTATCGCCCAATCTATTTAAGGGTTACACCCTTACCAGATTCGGCCATGAGGCGTTTGTAGGTGCGTACTCCGGATTTCGTCTGAGTTCAGCGGAAGGCATCGGACGTTAGTACTTGCGGACTGAACATGTCGTTGCCTTCATGCTTACATCCCAAGCCTATCAAACGGGTCTTTTACCCATGTCCTCAACGGAGTCTCTTTTTGGGTCAGGTTTCAAGCTTAGATGCTTTCAGCTTTTATCCCTTATCGCGTAGCTGCTCGGCATTGCCCTGTCGGACAACCGATCGACCAGAGGCGACGACGGAAAGTTCCTCTCGTACTATTTCCATCTTACCTTCAGACTCCTAACACTCCAGATAGATAGTAACCGACCTGTCTCACGACGGTCTAAACCCAGCTCACGATCCCCTTTAATAGGCGAACAACCTCACCCTTGGCCGCTGCTGCACGGCCAGGATGGAAAGAACCGACATCGAGGTAGCAAGCCGCCGGGTCGATATGTGCTCTTGCCGGCGACGACTCTGTTATCCCCGGGGTAGCTTTTCTGTCGTCAATGGCCCTCATCAATAAGGCTCATTGGTTCGTTAGACCCGAGTTTCCTCTCGCGATTTCTTGCTATGCGAAATCGCGTCAGGCCAACTTATGCTCTTGACACTCTCCTGTGAGTTTCTGACTCACATGAGTTGACCATAGGGCACCCTTGATATTTTTTCGAGGGTGTGGCGCCCCACCCAAACTGCCTACCTACCGTTGTCCTCTCGTGAAGAGAGTTAGTGTTACAGTAAACCTAGGATGGTGTCTCATTGTTGGCTCCCCATCCCCCGGAAGGGATGGATCGACGCCTCCCATCTACACTGCGCAAGGAATACCGTAACACAGCGACAGGCTGCAGTAAAGCTCCACGGGGTCTTCACTTCCCATCTGGAGTCCCTAGTCTCTGCACTAGGATAAAATGTTCAACGGCTTCGTGTTAGGGACAGTAGGGCTCTCGTTAATCCATTCATGCAAGTCGCCAATTAAGCGACAAGGTACTACGCTACCTTAAGAGGGTCATAGTTACCCCCGCCGTTTACGAGTCCTTCGTCCGGTTGAACCCGGTGTTCAGATACTCGCACTGGGCAGGAATCAGTGACTATACTAATCGTTTCCGAGTTGCAGTCACCTATGTTGTTATTAGACAGTCAGAGCCCCCTGGTCACTGCGACCTGCCTGATCGCCAGGCAGGCACCCCTTATCCCAAAGTTACGGGGCCAATTTGCCGAGTTCCCTTAACACGATTAAACCGACACGCCTTAGCCTTTTCAGCTAGGGGCACCTGTGTCAGATCTCGGTACGGACATTCATCCCCCTTTTCACGGGCTCCAGGAATTTGCCGAGTTACCCCATCACGCCTTCACTCGCTTCTCACCATGGCGGTACTCCACGAGCTTGAACGCTTGGACAGGGCGACGACCCTGCCCGGCATATCCCGAAGCGTCAGGGCATAACGCTACGGATGAATGGTACAGGTATATTAACCTGTTTCCCTTTTGACGTGCTCGAATTACGACACATCTTAGGACCGACTAACCCTCGGCTGACGAACATTGCCGAGGAAACCTAGCCCCTCCGGCGGTTGGGATTCTCACCCAACTTTGCTTCTACTAATGCCAGAATTCTCAATACTACCCGGTCCACAGGAGCTTACGCCCCTGCTTCTGCCCAGGCAGCACGCCTCTCTACGCCATCACGCTTGCGCGTGGTCCGTGGTATCTGTAGTAGGCTTTAGCCCCGTCCATTTTCAGTGCCCCAAACCTCGACTGGTAAGCTGTTACGCACTTTTTAAAGGATAGCTGCTTCTGAGCTCACCTTCCAGTTGTCTTTGGCCTGGGACGCCTTTCAGTGTTGACACTTAGCCTACATTGAGGGACATTAACCACGGTCTGGGTTGTCTCCCTTACGCATTACAAGCTTACCCCGTAATGCGGACTGCCAGCCTTCTTCGACGACGGGGAATTTGGAGTTTGACAGGGGGGTGAGGGATTTCTCCCCCAGCTCCCCCAATCAGTGCTCTACCTCACCGTCTATCTCCAGCCAGGTCATGCTACGGCATGTTTCGAGAGGAACCAGCGGATGCCCAGCTCGATTAATCTTTCACTCCTATACGCAGGTCACGCGAATGATTTGCATATCAAAACCGCCTGCGGTCCTCCACGCGCCTTTCGGCACGCTTCAACCTGCCCACGCATAGATCGCTAGGCTTCGGGTCTTATCCTGCAGACTCCACGCACTTTTAATACGTCGTCCCATGCCCGAAGGCTACGGACCTGTTGGTTTCCCTTCGGCTCCCCTTTTGGGTTAACCTTCGCCTGCAGAATAAACTCTCTGGCCCGTTCTTCAAAACGTACGTTACGACACTGGCAACCACGCCCGTACTACCGCCTCGCGACGGGTTCCTTCACGTGGAAGATCCTTTGGCGCCGTAACTCACCATCACCTATCAGTTTCAGGCGCTTTTAACCACCTTTCAAGGGTTACTTTTCAGCCTTCGCTCACGCTACTAATACGCTATCGGTTTCGAGTAGTATTTAGCTTTGGAGGTTGATGACCCCCAGATTCCCGCGAGAATTCCGACCCGCGGTACTCAAGACACTACCAGGATACCTTGGCTTACACGTACGGGACTATCACCCTCTTTGGTGCCACATTCCAGAGGACTTCCGTTTGACCTTGGTACCCAGACGGTAGGCTTACTACACCACATCTCCCTTGCGGGATTCGGTTTGAACTCTGTCGTGTTCGATCGCCTCTACTAACGACATCTCGGTTGATTTCTTTTCCTCCCCCTACTAAGATGTTTCAATTCGGGGGGTTCCCGATCCTTACGGATCAACACCGAAGTGTTGGGATGTCCCATTAGGGAATCTCCGGATCGTAGACTCCATGCGTCTTCCCGGAGCTTATCGCAGCTTGGCACGCCCTTCTTCGGCACTCGAACCGAGCCATCCACTGATAGGCATATCGCCATTCCGCTGAACTCATTTAACGTCCAGAGTACGCACCTATACACAGCTTCTTCAGGTCAAAGACCTTCAGCCCTTCCCCGGTGACTCTCATCTCCGGGTGCATTTTCGGCTGGACTGTTTAGCCCAGCCTAGTGGACTCAGGGGGATTTGAACCCCCGGCCTCCGCCTCGCAAAGGCGGCGCTCTTCCAACTGAGCTATGAGCCCGAATCTCTCCGTTGACATCGGCAATTTTACGTTTTGTTCAGCAACCGCGATATTCCCAAGTCGATTTCTTTAGGAGGTGATCCAGCCGCAGATTCCCCTACGGCTACCTTGTTACGACTTAACCCCCCTTGCGGAACCTAGATTCGACTGCGGCAACAACCGCAGCCTCATCCAAACCCCACTCGGGTGGTTTGACGGGCGGTGTGTGCAAGGAGCAGGGACACATTCACCGCGTTATTTTGAAACGCGATTACTACAGATTCCAGCTTCATGTGGGCGAGTTACAGCCCACAATCCGAACTACGGACAGGTTTAAGAGATTGCCTTCACCTTTCGGTGTCGATACCCATTGTCCTGCCCATTGTAGCCCGCGTGTAGCCCGGATAATTCGGGGCATGCTGACCTACCGTTGCCCATTCCTTCCTCCTCTTTAGCAGAGGCGGTCCCAACAGTGTCCCCATCAGTCCGGAGACCATGCTGGCAACTGTTGGCGTGGGTCTCGCTCGTTGCCTGACTTAACAGGATGCTTCACAGTACGAACTGACGACGGCCATGCACCTCCTCTCAGCTAGTCATGCAGAGTCTTCAGCCCGGCAATCATTCCGCTGTCTTATCCGGTGAGATTTCCGGCGTTGAGTCCAATTAAACCGCAGGCTCCACCTGTTGTGGTGCTCCCCCGCCAATTCCTTTAAGTTTCAGCCTTGCGACCGTACTTCCCAGGCGGCACGTTTCACGGTTTCCCTTCGGCACCTCGACGACTCGTGGTCGTCGATACACCTAACGCGCATCGTTTACGGCTGGGACTACCCGGGTATCTAATCCGGTTTGCTCCCCCAGCTTTCGTCCCTCACTGTCGAAGCCGTTCTGGTGAGGCGCCTTCGCCACAGGTGGTCCCTCGAGGATTACAGGATTTCACTCCTACCCCCGAAGTACCCCTCACCTCTCCCGGTTCCAAGATTACCAGTATCTCTTAGACGCCCGACGGTTAAGCCGTCGGATTTCCCAAGAGACTTAGCAACCCAGCTACGAACGCTTTAAGCCCAATAAAAGTGGCCACCACTCGAGCCGCCGGTATTACCGCGGCGGCTGGCACCGGTCTTGCCCGGCCCTTTCTTCAGGTGTGTTTTAGACACCTGGACAGCCTGCATATACAGGCACTCGAGGTTCCCTTATCACGGTTGCCCGCATTGTAAAGTTTTCGCGCCTGCTGCGCCCCGTAGGGCCTGGATTCGTGTCTCAGAATCCAACTCCGGGCTCTTGCTCCCACAACCCGTACCGATTACGGGCTTGTTGGGCCATTACCCCAACAACAACCTAATCGGCCGCAGATCCATCCTAAGGCGTCGGAACTTTGGGTTACAAAGCATTCCAGCATCTGTAACCTATAGGGTATTATCCTCAGTTTCCCGAGGTTATCCCCTTCCTTAGGGCAGGTTATCCACGTGTTACTGAGCAGTACGCCGAGGGCCGAACCCTCTCGACTCGCATGGCTTAATCGAACCCCGATAGCAGTGACCTCTGGCAGGATCAACCAGAATTTGAAGTATGCACACTACTGTAAACTTGGGAGGAATTAGCGGTTACTGAACAAATTTCCGCATTGCCAATGCCAACGTCAGAATCAACCCGCACCTGTGCGGTCACGTTGATTCCCCATCAACAGGAAAACAATGTTTATTTTATGAGCACTTAAACATATGTTTCCTGCATCAGATTCGAGTTTTGAGGACTCGGATCTTCATGTCCTTTTTTGAATACAGGGAAACTTGGCCCGAATCGAACCGGGGCATTCCACCTGCGCAGGAATTAACGTTTGTATTTCATTCCATATAAACGTTCTCATCCTGCTTCAGGAGCCATTCCGGAAATTCAGAACGAATCTCCGGCCCGATCACAGAACCAGGTCAGAACAGAGCGCCCTGACCCCCCTGCTTCACCTGTGCGGGAATTAATGTTTGCGATTAATCGCATATAAACATTATGTTCCTGCTTCAGGATTCGAACCGGGAATCCACCATATATTCCCGGTCCGATCGCATCGGACCGCCCGAATTGCACGAGCGCCGATACATCTTGTGAGAATATATGTTGAATCTCCAGACATATAAACATTGTCAACCCGTATCAGACCCGGGTCGACGCCCGGGACCTCACAACGGTTGAAGGGCACCAGACCAGACCACCCGAAACGGGCTGCACGGTCTGACGCCCTGACAACACAGCCTTACAATGTTGTCTTCAATGCCATATATACATTTCCCTGCTTCGTCGGATCCAAGCACAGGGCTTGGACCCCCATATTCGTTGGAGACATCGGGCGTTCTGCATTCAGATGCAGAATCGAGCACGAAATTTGTTCCCAACTTGACTATTACATGTTGATGGTGGAGGTATTTATACATTTACCCCGCACCCATACAAAAAACGGCGTCCCGGCACAGAACTGCCCGGGGTTGCTGCAGTTTGGCCTGCAATGAACACCCGGAGCGCGGGGGATATTCCCACGCGCGCAGCGTCAACGATTCAGGATAGAGCAGATTTCTCGACAAAATCGAAGGATCGGGGGCAGCAGACCGGTCTCTGCTCACCGCGCCGCGGATGCCTCGCCAGGGTCGTCCTCTTCGGCGCCACCCTCGGGGATGTGGTCGGCGACATAGATCTCACCGAAGAACTCGTCCTGCCAGAGGGCAAGCCTGCCCTCAAGCATCAGGAACAGGAGCGGGATGTAGACCTCGCGACGGGTCCGTCCCATTGCCCCGGACAGATCGCCGAGCGTCAGGATATCCCCATTTCGCGCAGCCCGCCGGAACTCCTCCATCACGATCGAGACCGCCTTCTGGTAGCCCTCATCGTGCGCTACCGCCACCACGTCTCCGGCACTGAGGTCGAGATCCGGCTCCCGAGCGATAGTTGCCCGCCTCCGTTGTTTCCGGCGCTGCTCCTTCTCCGCCGTCTTCAACTGCTTGATCAGTTCGTAGAGCGTGACCGGCGGGCGTTTCCGCAGACTCTTTCGCCCCAGGCGACGCTGGATCTCCTGCTCCAGACGGCCCATCGGCTCAACCTCGCCGGCCGACTCGAAGTCGAAGCCGAGATTGGCAAAGGACTCGTCTTCCTCGTCCGCAAATGATTCCTCGTCCTCATCGCCGTCCCACCCGTCGAGATAGTCCGACTTCAGGCGCAACAGGCACGCGGCATAAAAGAGCGTCCTCCCCGAGACCCGCAGATCCAGTTCCTTACGGCGGTCGAGTTCGGCGAGGAACCGATCCGTCACATCCACGATATCGATGTTCCAGGGATCGACCTCTCCCCGCTCGGCCATGCCCGCCAGGATCTCGACAGGTTCTTCATCCATTGTTCTGCACACCGGTCACGTACGTACTCTTGTCCGGGCGGATCGTCACTCCCACGATGCGGTCGGCGCGCTCGATCATCGGCTTCCTGAGCGATACGATGATCGACTGCGCGTTCCCTGAGAGTTCGTTCACCATGGCGGCAATCCGGCCGACGTTGTTCCCGTCAAGGAACATATCCACCTCGTCCAGCGCGTAGAACGGCGCGGGCATGTACTGCTGGATGGAGAAGATGAACGCGAGTGTGGTAAGCGATTTCTCGCCTCCGGAGAGGGAAGAGAGAAGATGGACCTTCTTGTCCCGCGGCTGGACTGCAAACGTCATGCCGCCGGCGAAAGGATCGTCCTCATTATCGAGGACCAGTCTTCCGCTCCCTTCGGTCAGGCGCGCGAAGATATCCCGGAAATTCGTATCTATCGCGTTAAAAGCCGTCATGAAGGCGTCGTACTTCATCTTCTCGTACTTCTCGATCCGCTCAAGAAGCATCATCCGCTCCCGCGAGAGCACCTCCTTCTTCTCGGTCCTCTCCTCGACACGCGCCGCGACCCGGTCGCACTCCTCGATCGCAAGCATGTTCACCGCCCCGATCTTTTTTAACGCACGCTCGGCCTCCGCGATACCGGCATCGATGGCGGCAAGGTCGAGGTCGGTCTCCACGTCGCCGGCCTGCTCCCGGAGCACCGAAAGTTCCGCCAAGAGCGAACGTTCCCGCTCCGCGAGTGCATCGATCTGCATCCGGATGCGTTCCATCGCACCCGAGAGTTCGAGAGCCCGCTGGTCCAGCGCCCGGATCTCCTCGAGGACCCGGTCACGCTCTTCGTGCAGGCCGGCAAGCTCGTCGGAGAATTCCTTCTGGCGCGCCTCGAGCTGGACGATCAGGCGGCGCTGGCTCTCGATCTGCTCCTCTGTAGCCGTGATCTCGCCGTCGATCTCCTGGTTCTTTGCCTCCAGACGGGTTCGTTCCGCAGCGAGCTCCTCGATGCGGTTTGCAAAGTGCTGCCGCTCGCGTTTGGCGTCGGTGATGTCTGCATCCTTATTCCGGAGCCGGCGCTCGATATCCTCGACCGCCTTGCGGAGTAGCTCGTACTGCTCGGTGAGAACGGGGATCTCGGTGTCGTTGAGCTTCTTCTTGAGGTCGTCGACCTCTGCAGAGAGCCGCGCGATCTCTCCGGCAGTCCGCTCGAGATCGGTCTCGAGCCGCGCAAGCTCCTCGCCGCCGGTCTTCGCACTCTCGAGCATCTCCTGCAGGGTCGCTTCAAGGGTCTGTTTCTCGCCGGAAAGCACCTCGGTGCGCTTCTGGAACTCCTCCACAAGCATGCGGTAGCGCGCAACCTGTTCGTCGACCGCACTCCGCTCCGCCCGCTTCGCCTCCGCAGCTACGGCAAGGCGGCCGATGGACGCCTCGATCTCCCCTGCCTCCGCCTCGAGGCCGGCAAGTGTTGCACGGACCCGCATGATCTCGTCGTCGACCGCCACCCCGAACCCGCGGACCTTCTTTGCCTGAGAGCCGCCGGTCATGGCGCCGCTCTTCTCGACGAAGTCCCCGTCCAGGGTGACCATCTTGTACCGGCCCATCAGCCGCCGCGCCCGCTCGAGGGTGTCCACCACCACCGTCGCGCCGAAGACGACCCGGAAAGCGCGGTCGAACGCCGGGTCGAACTCCAGGAGGTCGACCGCGTAGCCGACGATACCCGGATCGGCCTCGAGCGGCGAGAGGATCGGGGGCCGGAGCTTGTTGAGCGGCAGGAAGGTGACCCGCCCGAGACGGTTCTCCTTCAAGTAGCGGATCGCATCGGACGCCACCGCATCGGTATCGACGATCGCCCAGCGGAGCCGGCCCATCGCCGCCACGTCGAGCGCGGTCGCGTACTCCGGCGGCGCCCGCCCGAGCTGCGCAACAGTGCCGTGGACGCCCTCCATCCCGAGGACGACATCCATCGCTTTCCCGCCGGCATCGCCGTGCGCCTGCTGCTGCGCCTCAAAGCGCATCAGGCTCTGCTCGTTCTCCCGGATCTCTTTCTTCAGCCGGTCAAGCGCCGACCGCCGCGCAAAGAGCGTACTCTCGGCCTCGGAGAGGTCGCGCTCGATCCGGCGCTTCTCTCCCTCGCAGTCGGCCATGCAGGAAGAATAGTCCGTGACCTGCGCCTGCTTGTTCTCCAGTTCCTCCTCGACCTGGCGGATGCGCGCATCCAGGCGCTCCCGCTCCGACGTCCGCATCCGGCTCTTCTCGATGAAGAGATCCTGTTCGCGGAGGATCTTCGCCCGGAGTTCCTTCTGGCTCTCGAGGTCCTGCAGCCGGGCGAAGAGCTGGTCCTTTACTCCCTCGACCTCCTTGCTCTCGCTTGCGATACGCGTCTCGACCGCCGTCATCTTCTCGCGCTGCATCGAGAGTTCCATCGCGAGGTTCGCCCGGTCGATCGAGAGGTTGCGGATCTGCCCGGCGCACTCCTCGACTTTCGCCTCGGCGCGCCTGCTGTCCATGTAGACCCGCTGGACCGCTTCGAGGTTCTCTTCCCGGCTGACCTTCAGCCGTTCGATGGTCTTCTCGCCGAGCTTGATCCCGCCCCGCGCCTCTTCGAGCCTCCCGACGAGTTCGAGGTATTCGGGGCCGCTCTTGCGGTTAATCTCCTCGTCGACGGCATGCTGGCGCCCGCGCGCCTCCTCGAGGCTTGTGCCGAGAGCTTCGACCTCGCCGGCATTGCGCTCGAGCGCCGCCTGCTGGTCGTGCATCAGGCCATGAAGGGTGCCGATCTCCTGCTCCTTCTGCCGGACGAGCGCCGCACCCCGGCACTGCCCGAGGTGTTCCAGTTCACCCTGCCACCGCCGGTACTCGACAGCCTGCTCGCGCTCGTGCTGGAGCGCATCCAGCCGGGCCACGAGTTCGTTTAAGAGGATCTCCTCGCGCTCGATCCGCTCCCGCACCACCTCGAGCTCCGAGAACGCCTGTTCGCGCTTGTGATCGAACTCGGCGACACCCGCGATCTCATCGACGATCTTCCGCCGCTCCCCGTCGCTCATCTCCATGATGCGGGTGATATCACCCTGCATCACGACGTTGTAGCCCTCCGGTTTGATGCCGATCTTCGCAAGGAACTCGATGACCTCGCCCTGCTTGCAGAGGCGGTTGTTCAGGTAATTGTAACTGTAATATCCCGTCGGCGTCCGCTTGATCCGGCGACGGATCGTCGTGCCGTCCGAGAACGTGACCGTCACCTCGGCGGTGTTCTTCCCGGAGTTGACGTTGATCAGGTCGGTCAACTTCTCGGCCCGCAGCCCCCGCGCACCCGAGAGGGCCAGGACGAAGAGGATGCTGTCGATGATGTTGCTCTTTCCGGATCCGTTCGGGCCTGAAACGACAGTGAATCCTTCAAAAAAAGGAATTTTTGTCTTTCTGGCGAAAGACTTGAAGTTGTCGATCTCAAGCTGCGTGATGTACAAGGACGAGACTCCCTTTACCTACCGATCGAGATCGACCGTGTCATCCTCTTCAGCATGGATGACGTCGTCAACTTCACGCGCCTTCTGCTCGACGAAAAGCTTCCGTTCCGATGGCTTGCCGCCTTTCCCCCGGCCCTTTGCCGCGGCGATCCCGGATCCGGTGCTGGCGACGATGTACTCCGAAGTTCTCCTCGGCTCCGGCTTCAACGTCCCGTCGTTCTGCATGATGAGTTCGAGATTCCTGTCTTCTTCCGGAGCGGGCGCGGGCGGCCGCCTCTCTGCCGGACGCGCGGGGCTCCGGGGTTCAGCGGCACGCACGGACTTTGGTTCGGCGGCGGCTCGGGGCTCTGCCTGGAGCATGGCCCCGGTCTTCCTCTCTTCAGCCGCCGCAGGCTTTTTCCGGCGCTCCTCAACGTCGCGGGACAGTTTCATCGCCACGGACTTGACGTCCAGAACCTCTTCCGTCAGGCCTTTCACCAGGGCCTCGAGCTCCCGCACCTTCCGCTCCAGATCGCGCAGGCGCTCATCTCCCGCCTCCGGTATCGGCGGTTCCTTATAATCTTTCATCGTCTCCATCTCCTTCTCGCGCTCCGCGAGTTCTCGCTCAAGAAATCGTATCCTCGCATCTTTCTGCGCCATGACTCTCCCTCAAATTAATCCTTGATAATAATTACGTAATAATATTACTATAGATTCCTCAAAAGAAGAATTATTACATTTTATCCGGGATGCGGCAGAGGAATCGTCGGCAGCACCGGGTAGGCGACCGTCATGAACAACCACGTATAAAAGAAAGAATATTACCTCTCTAAAGTAACCTTTTTCTGCATGTCTAGTCTGGCAAACTTCGATCCAGAAGTCGCGGGCCTCATCGAGAAAGAGCGTCTGCGTCAGATCAATGGGTTGGAATTGATCGCCTCCGAGAACGTCGTCAGCAAGGCGGTTCTCGAGGCGATGGGTTCTATCATGACCAATAAGTATGCCGAGGGGTACCCCGGCAAGCGTTACTACGGGGGCTGCGAGTTCCATGACGTCGTGGAGAACCTGGCGCGCGACCGGATGTGTGAACTCTTCGGGGCGGAGCACGCGAACGTCCAGCCTCACTCGGGGAGCCAGGCTAACCAGGCGGTCTACTTCGCCTACCTCGCCTACAAAGACAGGATCATGAGCCAGAGCCTCACCCAGGGTGGCCACCTCTCTCACGGCTCGCCGGTCAACATCACCGGGCGCTGGTACTCCATCTTCCACTACGGCGTCGATCACGAGTCCGAGACGCTCGACTACGCGGTCATCGAGGAGATGGCACGGATCGTCAAACCGCAGATGATCGTCTGCGGTGCGAGCGCCTACCCCCGCGAGATCGATTTCAAAGCATTCCAGGAAGTCGCCGATGCCGTCGGCGCGCGGTGCATGGCCGACATCGCCCACATCGCCGGACGCTGCGCGACCGGCTACCACAACTCCCCGGTCGGCGGCGTCGACATCGTGACGACGACGACGCACAAGACCCTGCGCGGCCCCCGCGGCGGGGCCATCATGTGCGGCAAGGAGGATGCCGCCGCCATCGACAAGTCCATCTTCCCGGGCATGCAGGGCGGCCCGCTGATGCACACCATCGCCGCCAAGGCGGTCTGCTTCAAGGAAGCGCTGACCCCCGCGTATAAGGACTACTGCGGACAGGTCGTCAAGAACGCACGCACGATGGCCGACGTTCTCAGCCAGGAAGGGCTCGACCTCGTCTCCGGCGGCACCGACAACCACCTCATCCTGCTCGACCTGACCGGGGTCTCCGCAAACGGCGAGCACCTCACGGGCCTTGCGGCCGAGGTCGCGCTCGGCGAGGCGGGCATCACCGTGAACAAGAACACCATCCCCCGCGAACAGCTCAGCCCCTTCGTGACGAGCGGTCTAAGGATCGGCACCCCCGCAGTCACCTCCCGCGGCATGAAAGAGGAGGAGATGAAGCAGATCGGCCACTGGATCGGCCGGGTGGTCAAGGATATCGCGAGAGACCGGACCTCGAAGAAGGCGATCACCGAAGTAAGAGAAGAGGTTATTGCTCTCGCGAACAAGTATCCCCTCCACCCCGACGTAGCATGATACTCGACGGCAAAGCAGTCTCGGAGAAGAGGCTCGAGCTCCTCAAGGAGAAGATAGACGAGTCCGGGCTCTACCCGCGCCTCGCGACCGTCATCGTGGGCGAAGACCCCGGGTCGAAACTCTACGTCAGGATGAAGCACCGGGCGTGCGAGCGCGTCGGGATCGGGTCGGTCGGGATCGAGCTCCCGGAGGACGCCTCCACCGAACGGGTGCTCGAAGCGGTCGCGCGGCTCAACAACGACCCGGACATCAACGGCATCCTGGTCCAGCTGCCGCTCCCGTCCCGGATAGACACCACCCGCATCATCGATGCGGTCGCGCCCGAAAAGGACGTGGACGGATTCCACCCCTACAACCTCGGAAGACTTCTTGCCGGAAACCCGGTCTTTGCGCCCTGCACCCCGCAGGGGATCATGACGATCCTCGCAGAATACGGCATCCCGACCCGGAGACAGCGGGCGGTCGTCGTCGGCCGGAGCATCGACGTGGGCAGGCCCATGGCCGTCCTGCTCCTGAACGCCGACGCAACCGTCACCGTCTGCCACTCGAAGACGAGGAACCTCGAGGCCGAGATGAGAAACGCCGACATCCTGGTCAGCGCGGTCGGAAGAGCGAAGTTTGTCGGACCGGAGATGGTGAAAGAGGGCGCGACGGTCATCGACGTCGGGATCAACTACGACGAGCAGGGCAAGCTCTGCGGCGACGTCGACTTCGAGGCGGTGCGCGAGCAGGCGGGAGCGATAACCCCCGTCCCGGGGGGCGTCGGGCCCATGACGATCGCGACGTTGATGGAGAACACCTTCCGGGCGGCCAGACTAAGGACATGCTACAACAATACTGTACGGTAAACCGCCTCCGGATCGGCGGCGGCGCCCCGGTCCGTCTGATGGGCGTCATCAACTGCAGCCCCGAGTCGTTCTACCGGGGCTCCTACATCCCGGCTGGGAAGATATACGACCGGGCCGTTGCCATGCTTGAAGCGGGCGCAGATATGATCGACCTCGGGGCGCGGAGCACGGCGCCCGGCTCTCCTCCCATCACCGTCGGAAAAGAAGCGGCACGCGTGGATGCGGCGCTCTCGGAACTCGACGGGACCGGGATCACCCTCTCGGTGGACACCCGGCACCCGGAGGTGCTCGAGGTCTGCCTCCGTCACGACATTCATGCGGTGAACGACATCTCCGGGCTTGCCGACGAGCGCTACGCACGGGCGGTCGCCGACTCCGGGCTGCCGGTATTCGCGATGGCGAGTTTCAGGGAGCCCGGCGATGCCGCAGGCCTTGCCGCAACGCGGGAAGCGCTCGGGATGGTCGTGACCCGGTGCGCGCTGCTCGGGATCGACGAGTACGTCCTCGATCCCGCGGTCGGGAGATGGGTCCCGGAGCGGACGAGCGAGGACGACTGGGAACTCTGCCGGAATTTTAAGTCGTTCTCGGCCTTCGGCCGCCCGGTGCTCGCGGCGATCTCCCGGAAAACATTCATCGGGGATCTGCTCGGCCGCCAGCCCGAAGAGCGGCTCGCGGGCACCCTCGCGCTCACGACGATGCTTGTTGCGGCGGGAGCAGCCATCGTGCGGAGCCACGACGTCTCCGAGACCGCCGACCTCCTGCAGGTTTACGCAAAGATGAGGCAGACATGACACCACCATCGTTCTCGGTTTACGGGCTTGCGACCCCCCTGATCCGCCCTGGCGACGACGTCACGGAACACCTCATTTCGGCCGCAGAGCACTCGGAGTGCCGGGGCTTTGAAGGCGGGGACGTCGTGGTCGTTGCGGAGTCCGCGGTAGCCACCGCCGAAGGGCGGGTCGTGAGACTGGCCGATGTCGAACCATCGGGAAAAGCCCTCCGGCTCGCCGACGAATACCATATGGACCCCCGCCATGTCGAGGTGGTGCTCCGGGAGAGCGACCGGGTCGTCGGGGGCATCCCGGGGTTCCTGCTCTGCATGAAGAACGGGACGCTCCTCCCGAACGCGGGGATCGACGCCTCGAACGCCCCTCACGGCTCCGTCGTCCTCCTCCCCCTCGACCCGGACGCGTCGGCTGCCCGGATACGCGCCGCGGTAAGAGAGCGGTCGGGGGCCGATGTCGGGGTCATCGTCATCGATTCCCGGACGCACGCGATGCGGCTCGGGTGCTGCGGGGTCGCCATCGGGTGTTCGGGCATCCCCTCGGTGATCGACGAGCGCGGGAAGAAAGATCTCTTCGGCCGCGAACTCGAGGTGACGAAGCGGGCGGTGGCGGACTGCATCGCCTCGGCCGCCGAACTCGTGATGGGAGAGGCGGGCGAGTGCGTCCCCGCGGCCGTGGTGCGGGGGATCGGGCTTCCCGTCGGCGACTACGCCGGGGTCGCCACCATCGACGCTTCAGAGTGTCTCTTTATGGGGGTCGCGCTGCACGCCGACCCGTCCCTTCTCGTCGATGACGATAGAAAACCCTGAACTCTCCAGGAACTCCCGGCTCTTTCTTCTTTTTCCGTGGATGAGGATCTCGACCAGGTCTTCCTTCTCGTCGACATCGGTCGACATCCGGAACGAATCGATCACATCGACGGAGAAGCCGCACTCCTCTGCGATCCGCAGGTGGTCGAGGAAACTTGCGCCGTAAAAGTCGGCATGGAAACATCTGGGCTTCTTCAGGAATATGACGTTCGTCCCGCCACCCCGGCCCGGCACGATGGCCATGTCCTTCTCGGTGCGGATCAGCCGCTGGATATCCCCGGCCGTCACCAGGGGGAGGTCGGCCATGATGATGAGCGCCGGGCAGTGAAACTGCCCGAGCGCCCAGTTGATCGCTTCGTTCAACGACTCCTTCCTGACGGCAATGAGCGCGTTCTCGTGTTTGAAGGGGTGGGTGCAGAGCAGGGTGGCGCTACACCCGGACTTCAGCACGGAGGCGATCACGTCTTCAAGCATGGCCCGGGCGAACGCCTCCCGCTCTTCCTGGTTGAGGATGCAGGAAAGACGCGTCTTGGGGTTTGTGGGCTTAAAGGGGATGAGCGCGTGAAAGTACATTGTGAAACCGTTGTCAGAGCAGTATCAAAAAGGCATCGTTTCCAGTATGCCGCGGATAGGCCGGCCCGGGCTAAATCGAAAACTCCGGTTCCCACCATCGGGTGCTCACGCTCCGAATATGCGGGGAGGCCGCACCTTCCGGCTACCTTGATGCTCAACTCACGCGAAGACGCGAAGTCCAGTATAGTTGCCTGAAACTCCCTTCGCGTTCTTCGCGGCTTCGCGCGAGGCAACGTCGCCCTCACGACCGAAAGTTCATGTGGGGAGGTGCCGACATATACCCATGCACCGCCGCGTGATCACCTTTTCGAGGAACGCGTTTCTTCCCCTGACGACGGTCTGCATAAACCGTTGCGGCTACTGCTGTTTCCGCACATCGGTGTGGGAGGGGTGCATCATGCCTCCCGACGAGGCGCTCCGGACCCTGGAAGCGAGTGCCGACCTCGGCTGCACGGAGGCGCTCTTCACCTTCGGGGAACGGCCCGGCGCGGTGCCGGGCTTTACCGAAATGCTCGGGCGGCTTGGCTACGCGGATATCCTCGACTACGTCTACGACCTCTCTCTTGCCGCCATCGAGCGGGGACTCCTGCCGCACACCAACGCCGGCATCCTCACCTACGAGGAACTCGACCGGCTCCGCGAGGTGAACGCGAGCATGGGGCTGATGCTCGAGACGACCGCGGACGTCGCGGCGCACAGGAACTCTCCGGGGAAAGATCCGGCGGTCCGGATCGAGATGATCGAGAACGCCGGACGACTCTCGATTCCGTTCACGACCGGCATCCTGCTCGGGATCGGCGAGACGATGGACGACCGCGAGGAGTCGCTCCGGGTCATCGGCGACCTCCACCGCCGTTACGGTCACATCCAGGAAGTGATCGTGCAGAACTTCTGCCCGAAGCCGGCGACACCGATGGCGGATGCGCCGGTGCCCGGCACGAACGAGATCTGCGCGACGATAACCCTCGCCCGGGAGATCCTCCCGGCGGACGTGGCGGTGCAGATACCCCCGAACCTCGCGGACGCAGAGCACCTCGTCGGGTGCGGCGTGGACGACCTCGGCGGAGTCTCCCCGCTCACCATTGACTACGTCAACCCCGAACACCCCTGGCCGCAGATCGATGAACTCCGGCGGGTGGCCGGGGGCGCCGAACTCCGCGAACGGCTCTGCATTTACCCGCAATACATCGAGAAAGGCTGGTATTCTCCCCGGCTCGAACCCCTGATCCGGCAGCTCGCGGAGAGGATTGCCGCACCCGGCCGGGGCGAGGGTGCATAACCTCATCATTTATCCCGACAACACATATCAGGAGATTTCGCCATGAAACAGGTTGACCTCCTCTACACAGGGAAAGCTAAGTCCGTCTACCGCACCGACGACCCGGAAGTATATATCATGAGGTTCCGGGACGATATCACGGCTTTCGACGGCGAGAAGAAAGATACCCTGGGCGGCAAGGGGAGATATAACGCGGAGGTCTCCTCGTTCCTCTTCAGGTACCTGGAAGAGCACGGGATCAGGACCCACTACCTCGAAAGCGTCGAACCCGCCGTCATTGCGGTGCGGGCCCTCAGGATGATCCCGCTCGAAGTGATCGTCAGGAACATCGCGGCCGGATCCATCGTGCGCCGGTACCCATTCCAGGAAGGGGAACGGCTCGACCCGCCGGTGATCGTCATCGACTACAAGAGCGATGCTCACCACGACCCGATGTTAAACGACGACCTGATCTACGCTCTCGGGCTTGTCACGCCCGAGGAACTCGATCAGATCAAGGCCATGGCGCTCGCGACAAACGAGGTGCTCTCGGATTACCTTGACCTGCGCGGCATCTCCCTGGTCGATTTCAAACTCGAGTTCGGCCGTTACGACGGAGAGATCGTCGTCGGCGACGAGATCAGCATGGACTCGATGCGGCTCTGGGACAACGAGACCGGGGCGTCTCTCGACAAGGACGTTTACCGCTTCGGTAAGGGGGATGTCATGGAGACCTATGCCGGCGTCGCGAAACGAATACTCTCCCCGCCCTGGGGCGAGTCTGCATGAAGTACGACGTAACCATCACCGTTGGACTCAAAGAGGGAATGCTGGATCCCGAAGCGCGTGCCATTCGGCATGCCCTCGCGAACCTGGGGTTCCCGACGAGGTGCTCGCACGGCTGAACCGCAGGGGACGGGTCGGCGGAGGACCTCGCCGGCGTCCTCTCGGGGACCGGAAACGTGCTCGCGATGATGCCGCACCCCGAGCGGGCGAGTGGGTCCGTGCTCGGATCGGAGGACGATGTCAAAATCTTTAACTCGATGATAGCCTACATCGAAGAGTACGGGCCTAGAGGAGCTGTATCACTGGAGTCTTGTTATGAGTGAAGAAGGGATTGAAGAGGCGCGGACCAAAGCAAAGGTGTACGCAAAGGAGAAAGACTTCGTACTGAATGTCGACGAGAAGCAACTCTCGGCCGTCCTTCGCGGGCTCGCCCGGAACAAGGAGCGGTTCGGGGAGGCATACTGCCCCTGCAGGCTCCGGAGCGGGGACCCCGAGAAGGACCGGATCATCGTCTGCCCCTGCATCTACCACGAGAAAGAGATCGAAGAAGAGGGAACCTGCCACTGCAGGCTGTTCTTCAAGAAGAAATCGGAATAATTTCTTTTTTCCGTTCCAGCAGTCGTACCGCGCAAATCGCACCTGCGGCGCTCACGCTCCGGGCGTTCCGCGCATCGCGCCTAACGGCGCTCGAACTCCGAATCGTCACCACTCGCACCAGCACCACTCATACGTGATCGTCGGTTGCATTCCGGATACGGCTCCCGTGGGGATATCGCAACCAGAGGTGGGGCTGACGGGGAGTGCGACGATATTTACCGTCTTAACCCACGGCTGTACCTGAGGACGCGGTAGACCGCATAAAACCCGACGAGCACCGCAACCACGTAGCCCGCGGTTGCGAGAATCGTGACGTACCCGGGTACGGGGAGATCCGCTATCCGGAGCACCAGCGACGATCCCACGACAATCGCGGCGACCACCAGCCCGACGATGATCTTGTCGCTCGTCCGGTCGATGACGCCGACGATCTCTCCGAGGTCGTGGTGCTCGAGCTCGATCGTGACCGTCCCCTCCGAGAGGGTCTTTAAGGTCTCGTTCACGTTCCCCGGGATGGCGAGCAGGCCCTCCGCGGCGTCCACGAGAGACCGCACCGCACCCGTCACGTTATCCGGGGACAGCCGCTGCTGTGCGGCGATCTCTATCAGGTAGGGCCGGATCTGCTGGTCGAAGTTGAACGCAGGGTCGAGCCGGGTGCCGACGTCCATCACCATGACGATCACCTTCATCATCAGCATCAGGGCGGACGGGACCCGGATGCGATACCGGCGAAGGGTGTCGGTCAGGCCCCGGATCGCGACCGCAAAGTTCACCCGTTCGAGTTTCATCTCCCGGTAATCCAGCAGGACCACGTAGAGGTCGTCCTTCACGGCGTCGAGATCCGCCGGGCTGATGTGGACGTCGAGCCTCCCGAGCGCCGCGATCACGCCGACCACGTCCGTCCGGGTCATGGCGAGGAGGAGATCGACGAAGACGCGCCTCCTTTCCGGGCGGAGTACGCCGATAATGCCGTAGTCGAGAAAGGCGATCTCGCCCTGGTCCGTCACCAGGAGGTTGCCCGGGTGGGGGTCCCCGTGAAAGAACCCGTCGACGAAGATCTGCTGAACGTAGGCAGAAAAGCC
The DNA here is from genome assembly GCA_023436625.1 of Methanobacteriota archaeon. Taxonomy (GTDB): domain Archaea; phylum Halobacteriota; class Methanomicrobia; order Methanomicrobiales; family Methanoculleaceae; genus Methanoculleus. The sequence continues at coordinate 20,742 of JAEZIP010000062.1, forward strand.
GATGTCGGCAACTTCTTCGGGAAAGAGGCCAAGAGCCCGGATGGCCTCCACGTCGTCGATCCGCACCCCCTCGATGTAGTCCATCGCGAGCAGGCAGGGGCCGGAGATCTGCCAGTGGATGGCTGGGATCTTCACGCACGGGACGTCGCGCAGGTTCCGCTTGAGGCGCTCCGCGTTCATCCCGTCCTGGGTGAAGTCCAGTTCGCGCCGGATCTGGGCCGAGAACTCTTCCACCATGCCCCGCAGGTTATACACCCGCAGGTCCGGAAAGATCGACTCCACCCGCGTCACGAGCGACTGCAGGATCAGGAGATCGGTCTCGATCAGGTCGACGATCCCGGGACGCTGCACTTTAAGGGCGACGATGTGCCCGTCTTTCGTCACCGCACGGTGCACCTGCGAGAGCGAGGCCGCTGCGACCGGCTCCTCTTCGATGATATCGAAACACTCCTCGAGGTTTTTGCAGTATTTCATGATCACCGGCCGGATATCCGCGAACGGGACCGGAGCAACCCGGTCCTGCAGCACCTGCAGTTCCTCGATCAGTTCGGGCGGCAGGAGTTCCCGGCGGGTACTCATGATCTGGCCGAACTTGATGTATGTGGGCCCCAGTTCCTCGATAGCAAGCCGGATACGCTCGTATACCGATCGTTTCTCTTCGGGGGTCTTCTTAAACGCCCTGAGCCGCTCGCCCCCGGGAATGACCTCCTCGACGAGGATCCCGAAACCGTACTTGACCAGCACATCCGCTATCTGCCGGTAGCGCTGGAACCGGGTGACCATCGGGGATGAATCTGCACTCCCGGTACTTAAGGAGCTGGGGCCGGATCATCCCCGGGAAAGCCGGCTCCGCACGAGGGTCTTCCAGGGATAGGGAACGACCAGGAAGAGCGGAACGGCGAGAACGATCGCGAGCGGGATCGTCGTGAGCCCGAGCGTCAGCGTAGTCAGGTCGGCGATCCACCCGGTGACCGCGACCCCCATCCCGCCCACGCCGACCGCGAGCCCGAGCATCAGGCCGGAGACCAGCCCGACGTTCCCCGGGGCTATCTCGTGGGCCATGGCGACGGTGACGGCGAAAGTCGACCAGAGGATGAACCCGAAGACCATCAGCGCGACCAGGGAGACGATGCCGCCGGCCGTGAGGAATATGACGAACGGCGGAATGGCGGCAACGAGCCCGATGAGCGTGTATTCTTTGCGGCCGTAGCGATCGGAGAGTATCCCGCCGACCACCTGCCCCACGACCCCGGCGACGAGCATGCCCGAGACCAGCAGATTCGCGGTCACGAGGTCGATGCCCCGCAGGGTGAGGATGGTGGGGAGGTAGGCGACCGAGCCGAAGATGGCCCATGCCCGGAGTCCCGAGGCCGCGACCAGGAGGACGATCGCCCGGTACGCGGGGCGTTCTGCCGGGGCGGGCATTTCCGGGACGGAGCGGCGGTCGGGAGCGGGCAGGATACGCCGGAGCACCGCCGCCATCGCGATACCGGGGACGGCGAGGACGACGAGGCCCGGAAGACCCATGAGGCCGACGGCGACGCCCGCGCAGATGGGGCCGATCGCGTAGCCAAGGTTGCCGCCGATGACGAAGTAGGAGGTGATCCGGCCCCGGCTTGCGTCCCGGGTCAGGCGGCTGACGGTCCCGAGCGCGCTCGGGTGGAAGAAGGCGTGCCCCAGCGCCGCGACGGCGACGGATGCGAGGACGAGGAAGTAGTTGTCGAGAAGGCCGATCACGGATATGAAGATCGCGCTGAGAGCCACGCTGACGCTGATGTGAACGGCAAGCCCACGGGTATCGAAGAGCCAGCCGACGAGCGGCTGCACGAACGACGACGTGAGGTTGTAGACCGTGACGATCAGCCCGGCAAGGAAGAACGAGTAACCCTGCTCTGCGATGAGGAGCGGCAGGATTGCAGGGAGGACCGGAGAATAGAGGTCGGTCACCAGGTGGGCCGCGGAGAGTCCCCAGACCGGTTTTGTATCGGCAGTCACACTTGTCAGATCCGTCTTAAACGTATGACTTCCACCGTGATATCCACTCGCTCCTTGCGGTGGTGGGCGAACGTCCGCCGCATGGGAAACGCGCACCGGATCACTTCTTCGATCGTCGCCCTGCCCTCGGTGTAGGAGGCCACGAACGGGGTCGAGCCCTCGTTGAAGATGCCGTAGACCACCCCGGCGAGTTCGAGCGCCCGATCGATGAACGGCCGGTCGGCGTGCGCCTTCTGCGCCCCGAACGGCGGGTTCATCACGACGGTATCGCACGCGAGCCCCGCCCAATCGACGTCGGGGCTCCGGACGTCGGCGGCAAGGAACTCGACCGAAGCACCGAGCATCCCCGCGTTCCGCCGGGCGACTTCGATCGCGGCCGGGTCGATGTCGAGTCCGGTCACGGTGGATGCGCCGAGGAGCGCGGCGCCGCAGGCGAGGATCCCCGTCCCGCACCCGAGGTCGCAGACCCGCCGCCCCTCGATCGCCCCCTGCATGGCGGCATGGTGGAGGAGGCGGGCCGCCACCGGTGCCGGTGTCTGGTACTGCTCGAGCCGGGCCGTCGGCCGCTCGAAGCCCTCCAGGCGTTCGAGCCGCATCTCCAGTTGCCGCAGGTTCATGGGGCGAGGTACTCGTCGATGGTGTAGTCGTCCCAGGCGCGGGTCCCGCAGAGGATCTCGAACTCCGGCGGCGTCAGCACCGGGACCGGGAACCGGACCTGGTCGTCGTAGGCGAGCCGGGGGCAGGCGGTGTTCACGTAGGCCCCAAAGCCGAGGTCGAGCATCTCGGCAGGCGAGACCTCGCGCATCGCGACGAGGAAAGCCCGGTCGGAGAGGGCGACGAGCCGCCGGGCAAGGTCCATCCTCTGCTGCCCGCTCTTGGTGCTGACGATGATCCCGAAACTCGCGGCACCTTCCGCCTTCTCCATCACCGCGGCGCGGCGGCGGACCAGGCGGTCGGCGTCCACCTCCTGCGCTTCGCGGGTGTAGGGGTCGAGCGCCACCACCCTTGAGCGGGTCGCAAGCCGGATGCCGATGGGGTGGAAGACCCCGGTCCCGACGAAGAGGATCTCGTCCGCTCCCGTCGCCCGTGCGGCGGCGAAGTTGCACCCGAGCACCTGCCCTGGGATCGGCGTGCGCCCGTCGCCGGGGGCGACGACCGCCTCGATGCCGTGATCGCGGAGGAACACCGTCATCGCACCGAGCAGGTGAACGTGCTGGACCGTGGTGACGAGGCCGATGCGGCGGGAGGTCAGGAGAGGAAGAGCCCTTTCAAGCGTGTTTACATCGAAGTCGAACCGGACGGGCTCGTAGAGTACGTCCGGGCGCTCCTCGACCGGCGCGTGGCCGAAGTGGACCAGGATGTCCGCGAACGCGAGAGCGTCGAGCGCGAGGTCGCAGGCGCCGTAGCAGGGGTCGCCGCTGACGATCACCTCGAACCCCGCGTCGCGGAGGGCGACGGCCGTCCCCGGAGCCTGCCGCGCGAGCCCGGCGGGGAACTGGAGGGCGACCCTCCGCACCCCGCGCTCGCGGAGCCTCCCGATGAGGTCAGAGACAGGTATCAACGACACGCACCTGCGTCTCGGAGACCTCGATCCTGACCAGGGTTTTGAGCGGCCGGCCGATCTCCTCGTCACCGCGGGAGATGACCACGCAGATGTCGGCTATCTCGGCACCCACCTGCTCGATCGCGCTGATGAGGGCACGGAGCGTCCCCCCGGTGCTGCAGACGTCGTCGATGATCACGACCCGGTCGCCCGCGCCGACGCCGTTTAAGTAAAGTTCTCCCTTCGAGTAGCCGGTGGTCTGGTGCACCGCGACCTCCCCGGGGAGGTCGTAGGAGCGCTTCCGGACGACCACCAGCGGGATGTCGGTCATCATGGAGAAGGCGACACCGATGTGGATGCCCATCGCCTCGCAGACGACGATCTTGTCGACGCCCTCGAGATCGAGGATCCGCACCATGGCACACCCGATCTCGCGGAGGAGCGCGGGCTCAAGGAGCGGCACCCCGTCAGTGATCGGGTTGATGAAGTAGTTGTACTCTCCCCGCTTCATGACCGGGGAGGTTTCCAGCGAATGAATCAACCGTTCAAGCATTCGTATCACTCATATCTTTCAGGAAGTTCTCGATCACGTCGCGGGTGACGTGAGGCATGCAGACGATCCGCATGTGCCCGTTCCGGGTCCTCGATACCCGCCACCCGGCAGGCACGCGGTCGCAGGAGAACGTCGCCACGTTGACGTCCGGGGTCACGGCTCTCCGGTACCCGAGCGTCTCCATCCCGTCGATCAGCCTTCGAGCGTTCTCCATGCACCCGGCGACCACCGCCCGCATGCCGTCCATCCCCAGGTACTCGAGGACGGCGACGGCAGCGGCCACCGATGCACCGGGCCGGGTGCCGGCGAGGGTGCACTCCCTCTTCACCGTCAGGTAGGGGGTATCGACGTTGAGGCACGAGAAGTGCTCCGGGCTCCGTGTGAGGAGGCAGCCTGCCGGGATGGTGCTCATCCCCATCTTGTGGGGGTCGACGGAGACGGAGGCGACGCCGGGGAGGCGGAAGTCGAACGGGACCGGCCGGTCGAGGAACGGGACGACCATCCCGCCGAACGCGGCGTCGACGTGAAGAAAGATGTCCCGGTCCTCGGCAATCTCGGAGAGGCGGGCGATGGGGTCGATCACCCCATACTCCGTTGTCCCGACGACGCCGACGATACAGACCGTGTTTTTGTCCACAAGACCGTCGAGCGCTTCCGTGTCCATCCGGAACTCGCTATCAAGCGGAACTGTCCGCGCTTCAAGCCCCAGGATGTCGCAGGCTTTCTGGAACGAGAAGTGGCTCGACGCCGGGACCACGACGTTCGGGGACTTCACCGGCTTCTGTTTCTTTGCAATCCTGAACGCCTGGATGTTCGACTCGGTTCCCCCGCTTGTTGCGTACCCGCCGGCTTTCGGGAAGTGCATCAGCGTCCCCAGTCTCTCGACGAGGAGTTCCTCAAGCGCAGCCGTCCCGGGGAAGAGCCCGGGGTCGCCGAGGTTGGTCTCGAGGAACATGGCGTGCGCCCGTGCCGCGACCGGATGGGGCGGCGTGCACATCGAACTTAAAATGTTGCGGTAGCCGAGGTCCTCCTGCCGTTTCGACAGGAGGAAGGAGAAAAGGTCTTCCTCAGGGCATCCAACTTCACGCATTTCTTCTCGCCGCATCAAGGAGAATCTGCCGCTCTTTCCGCGCTACGGCCTCACGGATGCGCGGGACTGCATCGATATTTGCGGAGACGCTGGTGATCCCGTGCCCGACAAGCCACGCAACCATATCGGGGTCGGAGCCGGCCTGGCCGCAGATGGAGCACTCGACGTCGTGCTCCCGGCAGGCTTTGATCGCATAGTCGATCAGCCGGAGCACGGCAGGGTGCTTGGGCTGGTACATGTCGGCGACATGCTCGTTATTCCGGTCGATGGCGAGCGTGTACTGGATGAGGTCGTTCGTCCCGAACGAGGCGAACCGGATCCCGGCCTTGATGAAGTCCTCGATGAGGATGGCGCTGCTCGGGATCTCGATCATGACGCCGAGGGTCGCCGTCTCCACGTCGACTCCCCAGTCCTGCATCATCGCCCGGGCCCTGACGAACTCGTCGGGGTGGTTGACCATGGGAAACATCACGCCGAGGTTGTCGTAGCCTGCGGCCCAGAGCCTCTTGAAGGCCTCCACCTGCAGGCGGAACTGGTCGGGGCTCCGGAGGTCCCGGCGGATGCCGCGCCAGCCGAGCATCGGGTTGTGCTCGATCGGCTCGTCCTGCCCGCCCTCCATATTCCGGAACTCGTCGGTCGGGGCGTCCAGGGTCCGGACCCAGACGGGCCTCCCCGGAAACGCGTCGAGCACCGTCTTGATGCCGCCGTAGAGTTCGCCGATGAACTCTTCCTCCTCGCCGTGCTCGATGTACCAGCCGGGAGTCTTCGCGAGGCCGAGGATGAGATGTTCGATCCGGAGGAGGCCGACGCCGTCCGCTCCGGTGGCGGCGGCCCGCTGTGCGGCTTCGGGGAGGGAGACGTTCACCTTGACGAGCGTGCCGGTGATGACCGGGGCCGACGCTGCCGGCGCCGGTGCGGCTGCCGGGGCCGATGCTGCCGGCGCCTCGACCGCTCCCTCGTAGATGAGGCCTTTCTCGCCGTCGACAGTGATGATCTGTCCTTCTTTGAGCACCTTGGTCGCCTTCTTGGTCCCGACGACCGCGGGCGTCCCGAGTTCCCGGCTCACGATGGCCGCGTGGCAGGTCATGCCGCCTTCGTCGGTGACGATGGCGCTGACCCGCCGCATCGCCGGCACCATATCGGGGTTGGTCATCTTGGTGACCAGGATGTCGCCGTCCTTGACGGCGCTCGTGTCCTTGACGTCCCGGACGATGACGACCCGGCCGCTCGCGACGCCGGGAGAGGCGCCCTGGCCTTCCACCAGCACCACGCCGAGCACGCCTTTAGCCTTCTCCGCCGGTCCGGCTCCGGCACGGGGGATCTCCGGGCGCCGGATGGTCGTTATGGGCCGCGACTGGAGGATGAAGAAGTCGCCTCCGACGATCGCCCACTCGACGTCCTGCGGGATGCCGTAGTGGTCCTCGGCTATCTTCCCGAGCATTGCAAGACGCGCCACTTCAGCGTCGGAGAGGACCGGAGCGGTGCGCTGTTTGCCGGAGAGCTCGACGATCTTCGTCCCGTGCTCGCCCTCCGGCACGATCATGATCTCCTTTTCGGCGATCAGGCGGTCGACCACCCGCTCGGAGCGCAGGTCGAAGACGTAGTTGTCGGGCGAGACGCTGCCCGAGACGACGGCTTCGCCGAGCCCCCAGGAGCCCTCGACGATCGTCAGGGGCTCGCCGGTGACGGGATGGGAGGTGAACATGACGCCGGACTTCTCCGACCGGATGAGTTCCTGAACGACGACGGCGATGTTCACGCTCCGGTCGTCGAAGCCCTGCTTCGCCCGGTAATAGATGGCCCGCGCGCCATATAGCGAGGCCCAGCACCGCTGGACCGCGTCGAGGAGGGCTTCTTCCCCGAGAATATTGAGAAACGTCTCCTGCTGGCCGGCGAAACTGGCATCCGGCAGGTCTTCGGCGGTGGCGCTCGACCGGACGGCGACGACTGTCCCGTCCGCCCCCATCCGGGCGTATGCATCGACGACTTCCTCGCGGATGTGGTCGGGCATCTCGACGCTCAGGACGAGGTCCTGCACGTCCCTCGCGACCGATTCCAGCGCTCCGTTGTCATCGACATCGAGGCGCTCCAGCCTGCGGAAGAGTGCATCTTCGATCCCGGTCTCAACGAGGAACTTACGGAATGCCTGGGCAGTCACCACAAACGCCTTCGGCACGGGAAGGCCGATGGCCGTCATTTCACCAAGAGAAGCCCCCTTTCCACCTACGGAGATGATATCTTCCTTTTTTATTTCTTCGAGCCACAGAACGTTGGGCATTTCCTTCATGCTCGCACCACACATATACTTCTCACCATTACATAAAAGATTTCGGAGGAAAAAGCATCAATACATATGATGTCGAACTAGATAGGGGTTGAACTGTGAACTATAGAGTGCTGGTCAGCGACCCGCTGGCAGAGGAAGGGATTGACATCCTGAAGGAATTTGCCGATGTGGATGTCAATACCGGGCTAACCGAGGATCAACTCGTCGCTATTATCGGAGACTACGATGCCCTGCTGGTGCGCTCGGGCACCGAGGTGACGGCGCGGGTCATCGACGCGGGAGAGAAACTCAAGTTCATCGGCCGTGCCGGTGCCGGGGTCGACAATATCGATACGGATGCGGCGACGAGGAGAGGCATCATCGTCGCGAACGCCCCGGAAGGAAACACTCTCGCGGCCACCGAGCACACGATGGCGATGATGCTCTCGCTCGCGCGCAATATCCCCCAGGCAACCGCATCCTTGAAGAAGGGCGAGTGGAAGCGCTCGAAGTTCATGGGTGTCGAACTCAACGACAAGGTGCTCGGCATCATGGGATTCGGGCGTATCGGACGCGAGGTGGCGAAGCGTGCACAGGCAATGCAGATGAAGTGCATCGCCTATGACCCCTTCATCACCAAGGAGCGGGCCGCAAGCCTCGGCGTGGAGATGGTGCCGCTCGACGAGCTCTTCCGGAGGGCCGACGTCATCACGGTCCATACGCCGCTGATCAAGGAGACGCGCCACGTCATCAACGAGAAGACGATCGCCACCATGAGGGACGGCGTCCGGATGATCAACTGCGCCCGCGGCGGGATCATCGACGAGAAGGCTCTCGCAGACGCGATTGCGAGCGGCAAGGTCGCCGGTGCGGCGCTCGACGTCTTCGAGAACGAGCCGCCGACGGACTCCCCGCTCCTCGGGCTCGACAGGGTTATCGTCACCCCGCACCTCGGGGCGAGCACGGTCGAGGCGCAGAAGAACGTCGCCATCTCGGTGGCGAACCAGTGCATCAGCGTTCTATCGGGCGGTGCGGCGAAATATGTGGTGAACGCGCCGATGATTCCCGCGGAGCAGCAGGCGCTGGTCGAGCCCTACGCGGTTCTCGCGCAGAAGATGGGCAGCCTCCTCATCCAGCTCATCGAAGGAAGGCTCGAGTCGATCGAGATCACCTACGGGGGCGAGGTCGCCCAGATACCGAACACGAAGTTCGTCACTCGCGTCATCTTGAAGGGCCTGCTCGACCCGATCCTGCAGGTGCCGGTCAACATCGTGAACGCGGAGTTCGTGGCAAAAGAACGCGGCATCCGGATGAGCGAGACGACGACGGAGGAAGCGCAGGGATTCCGGAACATCATCAGCATCACCGCGAAGACCGACAGGATGACCGAGTCGGTGAGCGGGAGCGTCTCGGGCCCGAACCGCGCACGGATCGTAAGCATCGGCGGATACATGACCGACCTGACTCCGACCGGCCACGTGGTCATCTCCCGTCACACCGACAAGCCGGGCGTCATCGGCAAGGCCGCGACGATCCTGGGGCGCGTGAACGTGAACATCGCGGGGATGCAGGTGGGACGCCACAAGCCCGGCGAAGAGGCGTTGATGGTCCTGACGGTCGATTCTGCGGTGCCGGCCGATGCGATGGACGAGATCAAGAAGATCGACGGCATCCACACCGCAAAGCACGCCGAGATCTGATCGGTTCGATCACCACCTCCCCATTTTCCCCGCGTGCCGGCCCCCCGATGCGGCGAAGCCGGGACGGGGCGGTTTTTGGGGCAAGCGAATAATTTTATACCCGGAGCACCAACCTTATTGATCGTCGGGCTCGTGGTCTAGCTGGTTATGACGTCGCCTTGACATGGCGGAGGTCCTGAGTTCGAATCTCAGCGAGCCCATCACCGTTTTTGAAACGATTGATCTCTAGAAGTTCTTTTCCGGGAGATGCATCCCTGGAAGGGGTTGATAAATCCAGTATTTTCATGCCTTTCGCCACATGGACGATCGTGCTTTCCCCGGAGCATGATCCGCGGCACCCGCTTCCCACCGGGTTTTTTGCCGGCCGTCCACGCGTAGTTTTTCACGCAGTTTTTACTCACCCCGTGCCATGCTCCAGCCCGGAGCCGGATGACAGGGCTTGCAGTCACCCGACAGTCCCGCCACGACCGCTCACGATAACTACCGCACGCTACTGACGTCGAGATCGGATCCCTGTTAACACGAACATTTATCACCAGCGTCGTCCCTCACCGCGGCACGGTTCCCCGCCCGACGGACGGGGGAATGCAGGAGGGAAAGAAGAGATGACCACCGCGCAAGTGCTTGAGCCCGGGCAGAAGACGGCCGATTCCCGGGCGGCCGAGACCGAACAGAGGATGACCGACGACGAGCGGTTCTCGATGATCGTCAGCATCATGGGCGCCACCGGCGGCATCATTAAAGTCCGTGATGAGCGCATCCCGGAGGACGTGGCCATGAGCGCCGGTTACACGCCCGGCGTGCCGCGGCTCGGCGTCCCGGCGTTGCGATCGAGCGATGCCAGCATGGGCATCACCAACCCCGGGTACCGCCCCGACGATACGGGCGCAACCGCGCTGCCGGCTTCCATCGTCGTCGGGTCGAGTTTCAACCCGGACCTCGCCCGCGACGGCGGCGTGCTGCTCGGCCGCGAGGCCCGGATCCGGGGGTTCAACATCATGCTGGCCGGCGGGATCAACCTCGCCCGCGACCCGCGCAACGGCCGCAATTTCGAGTACTACTCCGAGGACCCGCTCCTCACCGCCGTCCTCGGCGCCGGGGCGGTAAGCGGCATCCAGAGCCAGGGTGTCGTCTCGACGCTCAAGCACTACTCGCTCAACTGCAACGAGACCAACCGGCACTGGCTGGACGCGATCATCGACCCGGCGGCGCACCGCGAGTCCGACCTGCTCGCGTTCCAGATCGCGATCGAGCGTTCGGAGCCCGGCGCGATCATGAGCGGCTACAACAAGATCAACGGCGAGTATGCCGGTGGGAACCACCATCTCTTAAACGAGGTGCTCAAGGGCGCCTGGGGCTATAAGGGCTGGGTGATGTCCGACTGGGGTGCGACGCCCTCGTGGGAGTTTGCTCTCGCCGGGCTCGACCAGGAGTCCGGCGTGCAGGCAGACGCAGTCTTCTGGAAGAAGGAGCCCTTCACGGACCCGCTCCGGAAGGCCTACGCCGAAGGCAGGTTCCAAAAGGAGCGCCTCTCCGATATGGTGCGCCGCATCCTGCGCTCGCTCTACGCGGTCGGGGCCGATTCGTGGGGGCCGGCGCCCGAGGTCGACATGGAGGCGCACAACGAGATCGCCCTTAAGACCGCCCGGCAGGGTATCGTGCTCTTGAAGAACGACGGCATCCTGCCGCTCGCGACCGAAAGACCGCTCAAGATCGCAGTGATCGGCGGCTACGCGCAGCTCGGTGTCCCGAGCGGCACCGGATCGGGTGCGGTGCTCCCGGTGGGCGGGTATGCGGGTATCGTCAAGATCGGCGGCCCGGGGCCTCTGGGGCGCGCACGGAACCTCTACCTTCTCCCGTCGTCGCCTCTAGAGGAACTGAAGAGACTCCTGCCCTCGGCGGAGATCGAGTTCGACCCCGGACAGACGCCGGCGGAGGCGGTCCTGCTCGCACGACGCTCGGACGTTGTCATCGTCTTCGGGATCCGCGTCGAGGGCGAAGGCTTCGACCTCGCCGATCTCTCGCTGCCCTGGGGCCAGGACGCCGTCATCGAGGCCGTAGCGTCCGCCAATCCGAACACCGTCGTGGTGCTGGAGACCGGCAACCCGGTCGCGATGCCGTGGCTGGATACGGTGAAGGCAGTCGTCCAGGCGTGGTATCCAGGGCAGGCCGGCGGGCAGGCGATCGCCGAGGTGCTCACCGGGACGGTGAACCCCTCCGGCCGTCTGCCGATCACCTTCCCGGCCGACCTCGTCCGGACCCCAAGGCCGGACCTCCCCGGCCTCGGCACGCCGTGGGGTACACCGATCACCATCCGGTACGATGAAGGCGCGGAGGTCGGCTACCGCTGGTTCGCAAAGACGGGTACTACGCCGCTCTTCCCCTTCGGCCACGGGTTGAGTTACACGACGTTTGCCTACAGCGATCTTGCGGTCAGCGGCGGCGAGACGATCACGGCGAGGTTCACCGTGGCGAACACCGGCGAACGCGAGGGTGCGGACGTGCCGCAGGTGTACCTGACGGAGGCGGCGGATGAGAGGCGGATGCGGCTTCTCGGATTCCAGCGCGTCCTGCTCGGGCCGGGTGAAAGGCGGCAGGTGACGATCGAGGCCGACCCCCGCCTGCTTGCACGGTTCGACGGCGAGATCGGCAGGTGGCGCATTGCAGAAGGAACACACCGGATGGCCGTCGCGAGATCAGCCACGGATCTGGTATTGACAGGCGATACCCGGTTATCCGGGAGGCTGTTTGGAGGGTGAGGGGGCGGATAGCGTCGACATGCCGCAGAGTCCATCGACGCCGTGACCGCCACCCATCACGGGGGACCGGGCCGGATACGCACCGGCGGCCCTACTTCTGCAATTTCTCCAGGAGCTCGTCGAGCCTTGAGAATGAGTCCTTCATGCCTTCCTCCATATCGGACTGCATCATCCCGTCGCGGTCCTCTACCGAGAGGAAGACCGACTGGCCGGTAAACCTCGTCCGGTTGCCGGGCAGTTCATCGAACTTCGCCACATCCAGGACGGCGTGCCCGGACTCCGGGAGCCCCTCGAACTCGAAGGTCTGGATGATCCGCTCGGGAGGAGTCACGTCGTGATTCACCCCGTGGAACCCGTACTCGTTCCCCTCCTCGTCCGTCTGAACATACCGCCAGCTACCGCCGCTCCGCGACTCGAACGCCTCTATCTTCGTGGTGAGACCTCGCGGGCCGATCCACTGCTCATAGAGTTTCGGATCGGTGTAGGCCCGAAAGACAAGTTCTCGCGGGGCGTCGAACTCCCGAACAACGAATAGCTCCTGTTTCCCAGGTTCGGCAGTGATCTGGAGAGGATTCCTCTCCTTCAGGGCCTGCTCCCCCTGGATCGTACCCCGGCCGGCAGTCGTTTCTTCGCTCTTTCGTGATTCTTTTGCCATTCTGTCCATCTCCGTTTGTGCCCGCACTGAAGATTTCATCCATGATATAGGTTATCGGCCGTACTGCAGAATCATTGCAGGAATGCTTCAGCAAGAGAATGGCGGCTTCATTCCGGCCGAAATCATACGATGAACTCAAAATTGATGGGATATATCGGATGCAATTCGCATATTATAAGAAGAAACAACGACCATTTCAGACAAAAGCGGGTTAACATCATGGCAAAGGCAAACATTCCTGCAAAGGGAGCGATCGTCCAGAGGGACCTGGAGACGTTCTCGATCGCGCCGCATATACCCGGGGGCTTCGCCGATCCGGCACTCCTGAGGAAGATCGCGGACGTGGCGGAGAAGTACGATGCGAAGTTCGTGAAACTCACGGGCACGCAGAGAATCATCATCGTCGGCATACGTGAGGAAGACCTTGATGCGGCATGGGCCGAGTTCGAGGACAACTCCAAGGCCATCGGCCTGACCATACGGAGCATTCAGATGTGCCCGGGCACCCGATCGTGCAAACGCGCCAAACAGGACAGCCCGGGGCTGGGATTTGCTCTCGACAAAGAGTTCTACGGTAAGCCGGCGCCCGCGAAGTTCAAGATGGGCGTCTCGGGCTGCCCCAACTGCTGTAGCGATCCCTGGATGAGAGACCTCGGGTTCGTCGGCACCGATGACGGGTTCATGGCGGTCGTTGGCGGCAAAGGCGGTGGAACGGCAAAGGTAGGTCAGGAACTCGCCCAGGGGCTGACCGAGGAGCAGGCCGTGGCGCTCGCGAGGAGAGTCATCGCATTCTACCGGGAGAACGGGCAGGCCCCCGAACGCCTGGGAGCGACGATCGAGCGGGTCGGCTTCGATAAATTTAAAGAAGCGGTTCTTTGATCTGCCAGAAAGGGTCGTACGCGGTAGATTGGTACGTCCGCATGCCGGCGGATAAGATCAATCTACCCCCTGTTCTCAAGGAGTAGCGCTGTCCGGCAAGCAGGAGAACGGTTGTTTATTACCGGTGCCCGATGTGCGGGTATGAGCCGGGCCGGAACGGTGAAGGCAGCAGATCCTCTCGGAACGTGTGCACGATTGCCGCCTCTTTTGGCTCACACGTACAGGTGTTGAGTCGGCCTTCAAAAGGATAGGGGTTCGTACCGCTCCCCGCGGCCCCCGCCTACGTGGTTGCCGTCACGGACGGGGAGCCTGCCGTCCCGCTCTCATAGACGAGGGTGTTGTAACGGTACTGGAAGATGTAGATTGCCGGGGACACTACGAGCATGAGGACAGGGAAGAGGAGAATCCCGATGATCCCCGCGACGAGTCCGATAACGCCCGTGACGAGGACGACGAAGAAGACCAGGACCATCCCGAAGATCATGAGGACAAGCTGGAGGATGATCTGGGAGAAGATATACGACCCCCAGCCGATCCTGTGGATCCGGGCGAGGACGGCGGGGATGTTGAACGCTTCTCGAAGCGACCCGGCCTTTGCGAACCGCACCGCCGCCATCTGCACGACAAGCCAGATCAGGATGAGGAGAACGAATGACACAAGAGCGGCGACGGCGGCCACGAGGCCGCTCTTCTCCGCGAGGATGCCGGCGCCTCCCATCAGGGCCATTGCGACGAGGAGCATGAGCGCGACGTAGACGAGGTACACGACGAGCAGTTTCAGGCCGTCGATAAAGAGCCTGCCCCAGCCGCCGAGATCCGGCGCCGGCACGTCCCCCCGCATGATGCGCACGAAGTAGCCGTAGATGAGCGGGAAGACGATGATGAAGACGATGAGCCGGAGCCAGTGCATCCAGCCTCCCCTGAGGGCGTCCCCTGTGTAATCAAACGAGTCTTCGAGTAACCTCTGGTAGTTTATGGTCAATGTATCACCCTGGATCCTCTGTCTTCTGCGAACCAATCCCGGATCGTGGCACGTGCGGGTCGGACCGATCCGGAGCGAGCCCTCATAGTGGTTATATCAGGCAACTATCCTCTTGAACGCTTCGATCCGGCTGGAGGACCATTCGACGAGGTCACGGGCTACCCCCGTCGCACCCGCGGCTCCCCGAGCAGGTACCCGGCGTACGGGACGCCGGATAGAACCCGCACCACCGCATAACTCACCAGCACCGCCGCCGCAAAGATCACCGGGTAGGTCTCCCAGTCCGCCCACGACAGCCCGGTGAGGGAGAACCAGGCGACCGCGATGGCGGCGATGACGAGCGGGTGAACGAGGTAGATCCCGTAGGAGTGCTCCCCGAAAGACCGGGAGGCACCCGCCCGAAGGCCCCCTCTCCCCTCCAGCCGCCAGGCCGCGAGGACGAGCACGGCGATGACCGGGACGTAGTAGAGGGGTTCGAGGATCCGGTAGACGCAGAAGACGGCGAGAGAGGAGCCGGAGAAACTCCCGTAGTGGAGCACGCTCGCCATCCACATGCCGCCCAGGAGGAGGGCGCCCGCACCGGCAGCGGCGAGGACCCATGCCGCCGAGAGGGACCGGAGCTGCGACCGGAACGGGTCCGTATGCCGGGCGACGTGGATCCCGAGAACGAAGTAGAAGAGGTGCGAGGGAAAGACGCGGATCAGAACCGTGTACCACTCCGGGCCCGCAAGCGCTCCGAGACAGTGGGCACCCACGTTCCAGAGGATCTGGACGAAGAGGAGCGCGAGGAGGAGATAGAGCGCCGCGCCGCCCCGGTCGAACCGGTCGTAGCCTCTCACGATCAGCGGGAAGAGGAGGTAGAGCTGGATGATCAGCACGAAGAACCAGAGGTGGTAGGCGGCGGTCCCGAGGAGGAGGGCTTTTGCCACCGCATCGGGCGTGGGCATGCCGGCGAACCCGATCGTCCCCTCCACCACGACCAGGAGGTAGAGGGCGGTGAAGAAGAGGTAGGGCAGAAGGATCGTCCGCGTCCGGCGCCGGTAGAAGTCCGGAAGCGAATACGCGCCGGAGTACCGCGCCGAGAGCACCCAGCCTGATACGAAGATGAAGACCGGCACGGCGAAGTGGGCGATGACGTAGACGGCCACGTCGAGGAGGGCGAGCAGGGTCACGCCGGGGATCCGGGTGAAGTTCATGGAGACGTGGACGGCGATCACGGCGAGGGCGGCAAACCCCCGCAGGTACTCGACCTCAAAGAACCAGACCACCGCAGCCACACCTCGCAATCGCCCGCCGGGCACTGGATCATTGCAGGCCGGCGTATATAACTTCCCGCCCGCGCACGCAGCAGGTCAAGCACTAATAATACCAGAAGACACCATCTATCAGGAGAGTTGAGTCCATGCAGTACTCGGAAGGCCAGGTCGGCAGGGTCTTTACCGTCCGGATCGACGACGGAGAGGACTTCATCAGGGAGATCGAGCGATTTGTCGCGGCAATGAACATCCAGAGCGGCATGATCCATTTCCTCGGTGCCGTACGGTCTGCAAAGATCGTGACCGGGCCAAAAGAGCCGGTCATCCCGCCGTCCCCGCGGGGCGAAGAGATCTTCGGGGGCTGGGAACTCCTCGGGTTCGCCACCATCTACCCGGGAGAGGACGGGCCGTCCGTCCACCTCCACACCGCGGCAGGGAAGGGAATACGGTCGCTCGCCGGGTGCCTCCGGGAGAAGGCGGAAGTCTACCTGGTGGTCGAGGCGATCGTCACGGAGTTCGTCGGCATCTCCGCACGACGGCTCCCCGACGAGAAGACCGGCGTCAACCTGCCGGTCTTCGACCGGATACTCCCATGACCGGCCGGCCGGAGTTCCTCCCGATGACGGTCGCGGAGGCGGACCGGCTCGGCATCGACCGGTTCGACGTCGTCCTCGTGACCGGCGACGCCTACGTCGACCACCCCTCCTTCGGGACCGCACTGATCGGGCGGGTGCTCGCCGACGCCGGGTACTCGGTCGGCGTCATCACCCAGCCCGACTGGCACAGCGACGCCGACTTCCGGCGCCTCGGCGAGCCCCGGCTCTTCTTCTCGGTCTCGGCCGGGAACGTCGACTCGATGGTGAACGCCTTCACGCCGAACCTGAAGCGCCGGCGAACGGATGTCTACTCGCCCGGCGGAAAGCTCCTCCGGCCCGACCGGGCGACCCTCGTCTACACCGACCGGGTCCACGCCCTCTTCCCGAAGACACCCATCGTCATCGGCGGGATCGAGGCGAGCCTCCGGCGCTTCGCCCACTACGACTACTGGTCCGACGCGGTCCGGCAGTCCATCCTCGCCGACGCCCCGGCCGACCTCCTCGTCTTCGGGATGGGCGAGCGCCAGGTGGTCGCGATCGCGGACCGGCTCGCCGCCGGAGAAGCGGCAGGCGCCCTCACCGATATCCCGGGCACCGCCTACAGGGTCGACCTCAAGACCTGGCGGGGCATGAACCAGGCCGGATACGTGGTCCTCCCCGGTTATGCAGAGGTGAAAGAGGACCGCTACGCCTACGCCAGAGCGTTTGCACTGCACTATAACGAGCAGGACCCCTTCAGGGGCCGCCCGGTGGCCCAGCCGCACCCAAAGACCGTCGTCGTCCAGAACCCGCCGGCGATGCCGCTCTCGGGGGATGAACTCGACCGGATCTACGAACTCCCCTACGCACGGAGAGCCCACCCCTCCTACACCGAGCCGGTCCCGGCCCTCGAACCGGTCAGGTTCTCGGTCGTCAGCCACCGGGGGTGTTTCGGCGCCTGCTCGTTCTGCGCCCTCACCCACCACCAGGGGCGGATCATCCAGAGCCGGAGCGCGGACTCGATCGTCCGGGAGGTGGAGCGGATGGCGAAGATGCCGGAGTTCACGGGCGTCGTCCAGGACGTCGGCGGGCCGACGGCAAACATGTACGGCATCCACTGCGGCCGGTGGGAGAACGCCGGCACCTGCCCCGACCGGCGCTGCATCGACTGCCCCGCGCTCGACCGCAGCCACGAGGAGCAGCTCCGCCTGCTCCGGCGCCTTTCGGAGATTCCGGGGGTGAAGCGGGTCTTCATCGCGTCCGGCATCCGCTACGACTTAATCGGTCCGGAGGACCGGGAGTACCTCGCCGGGGTCTGCGCCCACCACGTCTCCGGACACCTCAAGGTCGCTCCCGAGCACGTCTCGGAACGGGTCTGTGCCTGCATGGGAAAACCGCCCCGCGAGGCCTTCGACGCATTCAGGGATCGGTTCGAGGCCCTCCAGGAAGGAAAGAAGAAGCGGCAGTACCTCGTCCCCTACCTCATGTCCGGCCACCCGGGCTGCCGGGTCGTCGATATGGTCGAACTCGCAGAGTATGTCCGGGACACCGGTCTCTACACCGAGCAGGTTCAGGACTTCACGCCGACGCCGATGAGCATCTCGACGACCATCTACCACACCGGGCTCGACCCCTTCACCCTCGAGGAGGTCTACGTCCCGAAGGGGCGGGAGAAGCGGGTCCAGCGGGCCCTCATGCACTACCGGGACCCGGAGAACCACGCCCTCGTCTGCGAGGGGCTCCGCGCGGCCGGGAGGGAGGACCTCATCGGGAGTGCGTGGCGGTGCCTTGTCCCGGCGACAAGAGGCGCTGCGAAGAGACAGGGGCGGACGAAATAGAGACTATCGCCCCAGAATAGAGCCCGCGGCAAACCCGGCAACCACCGCGATGGCCCGGCTCGGGATCCGGGGGATCACGAACGCCGTCACCACAAGGGAGACCGCGACGTTGGCTGCCGTCCCGGGGGTGACGACGGACTCCAGCACCCGCATCGTGCAGGAGCGCCATTCATGAGGCGCCGGTACTGGGGTAACCCTCTCCGCCGCATCGGTCACCGCCTGCATGACCGTCGACCGCCACTCCTCGCTCTGCGGCACCCTCTTTCTGCAGGTCATGATAGCAGGTTTGGCGCCGGATACTACTTATTCCTATGGCCGGCGAACTGCTCCCGGATCCGGCGCATCCGGTTCCGGTGGCAGAAGGGGCAGAGGGCTTCGAAGTTCCCGAGCGTATGGGAACCGCCGCAGATCGCCGGCTGCCGGAGGTCGAAGTGCGTTGATTCGGCACTGAGCGGGGCGTTGCACCCGGCACACCGGTGGCACTGCCGCTCGAGGATGGTTTGCATGGCCTCGTCCGTGATATATGTTCCCGGAATACGCGCATCATCGGGATGCGCCGCTGCCGGTACCCCGCGCTCGCTTGCCACCCGGAGAAATTATTTTTCCGGGTGATAAACCTTTCGGCAAGCCGGCAGGCGGAGAACCCGGATATCAGGGCCAACAGAGAGATTCGCACCGCCAGAAAACCTTTAAAAGTGCAATAACGGCCTCCCGCAGCATTTCAAACGACAGCAGAACCCCCGCTTCACGAGCGATTCCGGGAGAGCGATCCCCGGAGAACAGCCCGGATAATGGGCACAAGAACGCCGGAACCGGGAATATTCCCGCGAAATAAAGGAAAAAACCTATTGCCTGACGGCAAAAAATCATCAGTATGCACTATGAGATCACCGGGGACAACCTGCAGATGGTGACCCTCCGCCTCGCCCAGGGCGAGAGCATATGCGCCGAGGCCGGCGCCATGGTCAACATGAGCGGGAACATGCAGATGACCACCAACATGAAGGGCGGGCTCTTCAAGGGACTCAAACGGATGGTGTCCGGCGAAGGGCTCTTCATGACCGAGTTCACCCCAGAGGGCGGGGACGGGTTCGTCTCCTTCGCCGGGAACATCCCGGGGAAGATCTTCACGCTGGACCTCGCAGGCAGTGAGTTCATCGCCCAGAAGGACGCGTTCCTCTGCTCCGAACAGGGCGTCGACCTCGATATCGCGTTCACGAAGAAACTCCGTTCGGGCTTCTTCGGCGGCGAGGGATTCATCCTGCAGCGGCTCTCCGGCAGGGGGGCGGTGTTCCTCCACTGCTGCGGGGACATCATGGAGATGACGCTTGCGCCCGGCGAGGTGGTCAGGGTGGAGACGGGGCTCGTGGTCGGGTTCGAGAGCACCGTCGACTACAGCATCGCGCTCGCCGGCGGCGTGAAGACCGTCTTCTTCGGCGGCGAGGGCCTCTTCCTGACCACGCTGACCGGACCGGGCCGTGTCGTCCTGCAGTCCATGGACATCGCAAAACTCGCGAGCGCCCTGATGCCCTACCTCCCCGTCCAGAACTCGTCGGGACGGTGAACCACCCCCCGTAAGGGTGGGCTTCCCGCTTCATCCCTCTCCCCACGGGGAGCGAGCCGTGCAGGGTGAAAGCGTACGGTCCCGAAGATGGGGCGCCGCTTCCATCCTCCGTACGGAGGGGGCCTTCTCGCTCATGACCCACGGGCCCCGCAGGGGTAACCTGATAGTCCACGGCGTCGCAGGAGTACCTGATGAACCTCGTCATGGTCGTGCACGGTCCCGAGGCCTTCGATGCCGGGGACGTCGAACGGCTGATCGGCCTCCTCTCGCCCCGGCGGGTGCTGGTTGCCGGGGTGATGGCCCGGACCGCCGCCGAGGAGTCCGGGCTTTCGGTCGTCTGCACGGACGAGCGGCCGAGCGTGGTCCTCGCCGCCCTCTCCGGGCGGACGTGCCTGGTCAACCGGGGAAAGACCCCGAAATCCGGGCGGATATTCGGGGAACTCGTCGCCGGACGCTTCCGGGAACTCGTCCACGTGGAGACCTCGAGCGGAACCGTCTACTGCTGGAACCGTGGCGACCGGGTACTCGCGGAGGAGATCGTCCAGCGGACGGGATACACTCTCGTTCACGCAAAGAGCGCCGGCACCCGGCGGGAAGGGGTGCGGGAGATCCGGGGGTGCATCCCCGGGGAGGCGGTCTTCGTGAACGGGATCGTGATCGGGACCGCGACGGAGGAGACGGTCGTCCTCTCCTCGCGGGATGGGAGACTCCGGGCCGTCTCCGGTCTCGACGAAAAACCGCACGGGTTTGAGAAACTCCTCCGGGCGGGCCTCCCGAACCTCGATGCGGCCTGGTGCAAGAGCGGGCCGGTGCGGACGAACCCCCCCCGGCAGGGCGAACGCGCCTCCCGCGGGGGCAGGATCGCGGTCATCGACCACTGCAGCCACACCCTCTACCACGAGATCGGGGAGGATGTCTGCGGCATCCTCGCCGTCGGCGACGACACCACCGCCGTCTGCGGCCATATCTGCTCGCATTCCGGCATCCCCGTCTTCGGGGTGGTCGACGGGGACGCCGACGACATCGTGGAGCCCGGGTATGCTCCGGGGTCGGTGGTGGTCGAGGTCGTCGACGGACGGGACGACGACCTCGGGCGGGAGGTTGCGGCCGTCCGGGACCTCGATGCCGCCAGCTGGGAGGAATGGGTCGAGGAGACGCTCCGTATCCTCGCCGGAAGGGTCCGGATCGTCCTCGACCTCCGTGGAGGATAAAGCATGCAATGCGCCGAGTGTAAGGGGCGGGGGTTCTGCGGCCTCGAACGCTGCCCTATCATGAGCAGGTTCTACGCCCGGCTCCCGGTCCGGCCGAGCGACCGCTACCAGGGGTCCGCCCCGTCGGTCTTCGTGGGGAGTTACGGCTACCCGAAGGTGGCGGGGGGCCCGCTGATGATCGACGACGCCGACCACCCGCCGGACTGGGTAGCGAGAGGCCTTCAGATCGACGATATCGTGGGGCTCCGGGCCCGGACGATACGCGGCGCCGGCGAGGCGAAGGGGCTTGCCGGGAGCATCCAGGAGATCGCGCTCTCGAGTCAGCCGCTCGACGTGGAAGTCCGGTTCGTGAAGCCCGTCTCCTTTGACCTCCGGTTCGACGGGACGATCGCCCCCGTCGGGCTCACCGGCGCCATCAAAAAGATGGACGTCCTTGAAAACGCCCGGGTGGACCGGGCGGTCGACCGGGCGACCTCAGACACCGACCTCTCCGCCACCGATGCCTGCGAGATTCTCAACGCCTCGGGCACCGACGTCTACCGGATCACCCAGCTCCTCACCGCCGGCCTCCTCGGGAAGAAGCGGCATGTCGTCCCCACCCGGTGGGCGATCACGGCAGTCGACGACACGGTCTCGAAACGGCTCAAGAAGAAGATCGCCCGGTATCCGCCGCTTTCCGGGATAGAAGTCTTCTCTTCCTCGCTCTACGGGAACCACATCGTCTGCCTCCTCGTCCCGGGGGACTGGAAGTTCGAGATGATCGAGGTCTGGGGGAAGCAGTCGCTCTGGGGCGGCGGGAACGAGACGATCGCACGTGACGGCGAAGGGCTCACCAAGTCCGGCTACTCGCCGCTCGCGGGAGCCTACTACTCGGCACGTCTCGCGGTCGCGGAGTACCTGGAGAGCGTGCGCCGCTCGGCACGGGTGCTCGTCCTCAGAAACGTCACCGGCGAGTACTGGGCGCCGCTCGGCACCTGGGTTGTCCGGGAGGCGGCGCGGAACGCCATGCGGGGCGAAAAAACCCCGTGCGCCGACCTCAAGCAGGCGATCGACCTCGCCTCCCGGCTCATCGGGTTCACCCACTGGCAGCCCCACAGCAGGCTCATCCCGGAACTTACGACGCAGAAGACGCTCTTTGATTTTTGAGTGTCATAAGGTGCGAGTTGAGGGACCTTGGGGTTCCTCACGCGAAGTGCGACATTCCAGGGGAATGCGACGGGCCGAAGGGCCGGAGCATGAGCACCGGAGGTGCGAACGGAGCATGAGCACCGGTAGGAACGACGTTCCTAGAGGAACGGAGTTCGAGCACCGAAGGTGCGAGATGCGAAGAGCGCGAAGCCGCAAAGTGCGACGTTCCGAAGAAACGGAGTTCGAGCACCGCAAGGTGCGAAGGGGGGTTGCACACCATTTACCAATTTTCGCGTCCTTCGCGGCTTCGCGTGAGAACAAATCGCTTTCCCTGCTGATACGAGGTATCTACAGAGACTCCTGCCCGTTCTTCTGCAGGCGGTAGCGCTCGACGAGCGAGTCGAGGGTCTCGGCCTCGTCGACGCTCTTGTCCTCGCGCACCCGGACGAACCGCGGGAACCGGAGCGCGTAGCCGCTCTCGTAGTTCGGGCTCGTCTGGATCTCGGAGTAGCCCACCTCGAAGACCACCTCCGGCTCGAGCGTCACCTCTTTCCCGGAACGGGCGATCACCCTGTCCTTGAAGAGGGCATAAAGTTCGGCGAGCACCTCGTCCGTGATTCCGGTCGCCACCTTCCCCACGGGGAGGAGCCGGCCCTGGTCCTGGACCGCGAGCAGGAACGAGCCGAACGTCCCGGCTCTCCGGCCTTCGCCCCACTCGGCCCCGACGACCGCGAGGTCGAGGGTCTCGACCCCGGGTTTCACCTTCACCCAGAGGCGGCCCCGGACGCCCGGAGTATAAGGCGAGCCGGGGACCTTCACCATGACGCCCTCGTGCCCGAGGTCGAGGGCATCGGCGTAGATCGCCTCCGCCACGGCCGCGTCGCCGACCAGAAACTGTGGGGCAACGTATGCGCGAAGGACCTCATCGAGGAGTTTGCGCCGTTCTGCGAGGGGCCGGTCCATCAGCGTCTCGCCGTCCAGGTAGAGGATATCAAAGATCCTCGGCACGAGCTCGATCTTCTCCATCATCGAGTCAATCTCGTGCTTGCGCCGGAACCGCCGGATCACGTACTGGAACGGCATGGGCCTCCCGTCGCGGACGGCGACCGCCTCCCCGTCCAGGATCACGTCGTGATCGGTGGCCTCCGTAAGAAGTTTCGCGATGTCGGGAAGGCTCCCCGTGACCTCCTCCAGTTTCCGCGAGTAGATCCGGGAGACGCCGCCCACCTTGTGGAACTGGAACCTGCTCCCGTCGTACTTGTACTCGACCGCCACCTCGCCGTGATCCTCAAGCTGCGCGGCGATGGTGCCCGCCTGCGCGAGCATCATCTTCACCGGCCGGAAGGGCTCGATCGTCACGCGGGAGAGGTCTTCGGGGTCCCGCCGGGCGAGGAGGGCCACCTCCCCGAGGTCGTTCATCGCCTGGTGGGCATGCTCGACCAGGCGGACGTCGACCTCGAAGGCCCGCGCAACGGCGTCGCGGACGTTCCCCTCGCCCATGCCGATCCGGAGTTCCTCGAGCATCAGCCGTGCGAGATACCGTCCCTCCAGCGGGCGGGCGTTGCCGAAAAGACCCTGTGCCACGCGAAGTTTCTCCCGCTGCGACCGCTGCCCTTCGGCGGCCGCCATCCGCTCGAACTCCCGGTAGACCTCGATGAGGTCCAGTTCCTGGATAAAAAACGACGTCTGCTCTTTCTTTGCAAGGAGTCGCTCGACAGCAAGGCCGGCGTCGCCGGTCGTGTTGATCGCCTCGCGCACGGTCTCCCTCTTCGTCCCGACGACGTAGGCCACGGCTTCGTAGAGGAGGTTTGGGCCCACGCCGAGTTTTTTGGTGCTCCAGTCGGGAAAGACCCTGCCCATGACGAACCGGACGAAGACGGGGAGCTCCTCGTCGTCGAGCCGGGGCAGGACGGCGGCGACCTGCTCGATCATATCGAGGCGTCCCGGGATCCCTTCAAGGTGCTCGCAGACGCGGGCGAACTCCAGAAACTGCATACCCATAATCTCCTGAAGTATTTCCCGGCGGGGTCAATCAACCCTTCTGTTCGGCCGCGGCCGGTTCGGCACGATTGATGTGGGAGCACCGCCCACCCCTATACATGCACCAGGACGAAGAAACGAAAGAGATGCTCCGGGACCTCCTCTGGCTCAATGCCCTGATTGCCACAGAGCTCGTCCAGATCACCGAGAACACCTCCCGGATCCTCCGGAAGACGGATCCGCCGGAGACCTGCATCGCCGAACACGCGGCCCTGCGGGAGACGGCTCTCGCGATCGCCGACCGTTACAGGCCCGGTACGATGCTCCGGCAGCACGTCGGAGCACACCAGTAGAAAAAATAGGCGGTTCGGTCGCCGTCAGCCTTCGACCGGCACCAGTCCCGCATCCCTGACGACGAGGTCCGTCTCCTCGATCACCTCTTCCGTCAGGTTGATGACGGTGGTCGTTCTGTTGACCGCATCAACGGTGCTCGCCGTCTCCCCGGGGGCGCCCCGGCCGGGGACGGTGAAGACGTACCCCTCCGGCAGGACAACCTCGACGGTGTAGTTCCCCGGGAGGGCGCCGCTGAAGATGTAGAGTCCTTCACAGGCGTGGGAGAACGTCTCCGCCGTCGCGATCCTCTCTCCCGTGGCGTTCCGGAGGTGGACGGCAACACCGCTCATACCCCACTCACCGGCGTCCTGCACGCCGTTTGCGTCGGCATCCAGAAAGACCGTTCCTCCGATCGTCCCGAGAGTCTGTTCTTCTCCTGCAACTAATTCCGGCTCCACCGGGACCGCCGCATTTGCGATCGAACCGAAGACGAACGCTGATACGATGACGATTACAAGAACGCTGATATATCTCAATCGGTTCACCTCATGTTCCCGGACGCCGTGTGGGGCTCCGGGCGCGTAACCCCTGCAAAAGACCACGGTGCTCGCCCATGTCGTCTTTCGGCGGCCGGGTGAACCGGAATTTTTTCCGATCCGATACCGGCCCGGGGTTCGGACACCTAATAGACATTATATTATATTAATTTTTTTATAATGCCGGGACCAAGCTCCCCTGAAATCCGACTTCATTTGAGCGGCCCATACGGATCCAATCATGAAAACAAAAAGAAACCCGGCCCCTGCAAGCCGGAACGACCGGAAGCGGGAATTCCCGGCATGCAGGCAACCATAGGGGGATCGCGCACGCCCCCTGCCGGGCACCGTCCTGCTCAGTCCTCTCCTGACCTGTCGTCATCATCCCGGTCGTCATCATCACGGTCGTTGTCATCACGGTCGTTGTCGTCGTCTTTTACTGCTTTCCGGTCGTCGTTATCATCCTCTTCTGGCGCCTTCGGGTCGTCATCATCATCGTCCTCTTTTGCCGCCCTCCGATC
>JAEZIP010000072.1:0-33153 GCA_023436625.1 Methanobacteriota archaeon
GGGTGAGGGGGTTGGGGGTTCGTATCGCCCCCGCCCCCGTCGAGGGTGCCGGCTTCCGACCGGCTCGTTAAAAAAAAGTTTCCGGGGAGAGCCGCCGTCAGGCGGCCCCGGCCGACTCCTCCGTATCTGCAGAGGCCTCGTGGCGGTCGAGCACCCACCCGACCAGCAGTGCGGCCGTCGAGAGGGGAAGTGCGATGACGAGAGGATCTACGTCCTGCCACGGCGCGGAAAGAACCGCCGGAACCCCGAAGAGGAGGTTGGAGAGGCCGAGCGCTGCCGACTCCTTAACGTGGACGAAGGCGGTCCACAGGAACCAGGCGGCCGCTCCGGCGACGAGGCTTATCTTCGCCGCTCGGAGCGACGGCCTGCTGCTGTACATGGCGTGGGCGTAGGCCGGCAGGAACGCGGATGCGCAGAGGCCCATGAACATCGCCGTCGCCCGGGCGATGATGCTGCCGGGCAGGATGAAGGCCAGGACGACGCTTACGACGATCATGACGACGGTCGCCACCCGAATCGGCCGCATTGCTGCTTTCTCGTGACCGGTGCGCCGCACGACGTCGAACCCGAGCGACGTTCCCATGACGTGGAAGAGGGAACTGAGCGTGGACATCGCGGCGGCAAGGAGCGCCAGCATAAAGATGACGACGAAGAGGTCCGGCATCGATGCATTGATGAAGTTCGGTATGATCGTGTCGACGTTGCCTTCGGTGGCCGCCTGCAGGGCGATCACTCCCTGGGTCTGGTAGAAGTAGACGTTCGTGAGCGCGCCGACCGTGAAGGCGACCCCGGTCATCATCAGGATGAACGGTCCCCCGACGAGGACCGCCCGGTTCAGCGACCGGCTGTCCTTGACGGTCATGAACCGGACGACCAGTTGCGGCTGCGCCAGCACCCCGATGCCCACCCCGAGAACGAGCGTCGTCACCAGCGTGAGCCAGATAGACGAACCGAACGCCGGCATGGAAGCCCACCCGGTCATCCCTCCGGCAGCAAGCGCCTGCGGGACGAGATCCGACATCGCGGCAAGAGCGGTGTGCGCCTCGATAACGCCCCCGAGCTGGACGTAGGTGAGCGCGAGGAGGAGGGTCATACCGACGAGCATGATCCCGCCCTGCAGCGCGTCGGTGTACATGACGGCGATGAGCCCGCCGAGCACCACGTAGAGGGCGACGATCGCGGCAAACGCGATGAGCGCTGTATTATACGGGATCTGCAACGTGCTCGTGATGAACTGGGCGCCGCCGATCAGGATCGCCGCCGTGTACAGCGGCATGGCGATGACGATGACGAGCCCTGCGGCATACTGCATGAACGGCGACCCGTAGCACTTCCCCATCAGGTCGGGGAAGGTCACGGCACGGAGTTTATTCCCTATGCTGCGGGTCCGTTTTCCGAAGACGACGAATGCGATGAGAATCCCGAGCCCGATATTGAGGACGGTCAGCCAGATCAGTCCCATGCCGAGCTGCGCCGCAACCCCCCCGAAACCGACGATGGCGGACGTGCTGATGAACGTCGCCCCGTAGGAGAGGGCGAGAACCACGGGATGGATCTTCCTGCCGGCGACCATGTAGTCGTCGCTCTCTTTTGTCTGGCGGTAGCCGAGGTAGCCGAGACCGATAACGAGGACGAGGTATATCAGCGTCATCGCGACGAAGAGCCCTGTATCAACTGCCATCCCGTTGTTCCTCCACGCCGTTATTCCAGTTCCACAGGCCGTACACTAAGCATGCGAGCGTAAAGACGAGCGCAAGCAGATATCCAACCCAGATCGAGGGATCGGTAATGCCAAACATAACAAACCACCTGGCGGTAACGGGAAAACCGTTACATTACACGGGAACTCAGCAAAAGGGCCGGTTCCCTACCTAAAGAAGAATGCGTTCTGCGCAAACGTGCACTGCACGTTCCCACAGTTCTGCACTGATGTGCGATAGGACTCTATATCGTTGCCAATCATCGAGTACCTAAACACCTTCTCGATCCATTGTATTTAAACCATACGATCTTTTTGCCACTCAAGCGAAGGGAGGTTGCATCGCTGCCGGATTCTTCCCATATTAAAGCCCCTATAGCAGTACGGGCCCGGATAATAGCAGCCGATCGCGTTCCCGGGCATCCAGAACGGTGATATGCACAGACGGCGTACCGAATGTTGTTTCGGGGCGGAGTCCCGGAGAGCGGCCCGCCGGGCCACAAGGTGATGGGTCATGGATAGCACGGCAGAGATCGTTTCGGCAGCACTGGGCCTCTCGTTCGAACTCCTGCTCCGGACGGTTCCGATCGTCGTCATCGGCGTCGCCATCGCCGAGATCCTGATTGCTCTCAGGGTCACCGACAGGATTGCGAGTGTCGCCTACCCGGTCACGACGTTCTCCCACCTCCCCCGGGAATGCGGGGCGAGTTTTCTTCTGGCGTTCGTCTCGCCGCAGGCGGCGGACGCGATGCTCGTCGATTACCACCATAAGGGGATTATCGGGAGGGGCGAGCTCGTCGTCGCGGCCCTCATCAACTCCTTTCCGTCCGTCGTGATGCACTGGCGCTACCTCATTCCGGTCTACGTGCCGCTGCTCGGGATCTTCGGCCTGATCTACTTCGCCGTACTGATGGGAATCGGGTTCCTCAAGACCGGGATCGTCATGGTGGCCGGGAGGATGCTTCTTCCCGGGGTCACGGCGTCCGGGCCTCCGGAGAGACCCTCGGGGCGGACTCTGTCGCTGCGGGAGGCACTTTCGGCCGCAACCGGACCGACCGTGAGGACCCTCCGCCGGATCCTCGGCATCATGATTCCGACGCTCATCGTCGTGGCGTTTCTCATCGAAGCGGGCGTCTTCGATGCCGTTGCCGCATACCTGGAGGGCGCGAGCAGGCTCTTCCCCATACCCCCCGAGGGCCTCGCGATCATCGCCGCGAAGTTCGGGTCGTACGTCGCCGCGGCAAGCCTTGCTTCCGGGCTGCTCGCGGCGGGCGATATCTCCGGCAGGGATATCGTCATCACGCTGCTCGTGGCGAACCTGCTCACCAGCCTCACCACCTATCTGCGATGGCTCGGGTCCTTCTACATCGCGATCTTCGGGCCGAGGCGGGGCACCGAGATCATGGTCATCTCCGTCGTCCTCCAGGACGGCCTTCTCCTGGTAGCCATCTTCCTGCTGGCCCGGTTCTGGTGAAGGGGGAGGCGAAGGAGATCTCCGGACGTTCGCCCGTTGTAGTGCCCTGCACGATTGAGGTCCTTATCGGAGAACGTGAGTCTGCACAAGAGGTATACGGTGAGAGCACCGCAATTCATGAGATATTTCTCCGGTTTGCCGCCATCGCATCTGTTTTCACCGGTGCATCTGTAGCGGGAAAGTTTTTTCATGGAGAAACGATGAAGCCCGGGAAAAATCGGAGGGAGATATAATGGCAGAAACAAGTATCACCGTTGAACCGGGCAAGCAAGAGATCATCATCTCGCGGGTCTTCGATGCGCCGCCGGACCTCGTGTTCAAGGCGTGCACGGACCCGGAGCTGATATCGCAGTGGTGGGCGCCGGAGGGCATCACGACTACGGTCGAGAAGATGGACACGAGGCCCGGCGGGACGTGGCGCGTCACCCAGCGCGATGCCGAGGGCAACGAGTACGCGTTCCACGGCGTATATCACGAGGTTACGCCGGAGCGGATCGTCGACACCTTCGAGTACGAGGCCATGCCGGGCCATGTCCTGCTCGAGACGGAGACGATCGAAGACCTCGGCGGCGGCAGGACAAAGATGACGGACCATATGATCTTCCAGTCGGTCGAGGACCGCGACGGGATGCTCCAGTCGGGCATGGAGGAAGAGATGACCGGGCCCATGGAACGCCTCGCCGGACTCCTGCAGTCGCTGAAACAGGCTGCGCCGGCGCGATAAGGGCAGAGCAGCCGGCCTCAACCTAACGGTTTTTCATGCAGGGGTCCTGCCGCGGGCCTCCGATGCCGGGCAGCCGCCCGGAGAGGGGACCCGGGGCAACCTCATCGGGAGTATTCGCCGATGGGTTAATAACCACCTGGCCGTCATAGGGGCGTTCCTGAGGTGAATACGCCATGGAAGAAGCAGAGCAGATCAGGTCGGAAATTCTCGTTGAACGTGTAATTGACGCACCGCGCGAACTCGTTTGGAAGGCGTGGACAGAGCCCGGGTATGTCAAACGCTGGTGGGGGGCGAAGGGCTTCACTGAGCCGGTCGTCAGGATCGACCTCCGCGAGGGAGGCAGGTACCTGTTTGGCATGCGATCGCCCGAAGGCCAGGACTTCTGGAGCACGGGCGAGTACCGCGAGATCGCCCCCGCGGAACGGCTCGTCTTCACCGACTCGTTCTCGGACGCGGAAGGCAATGTGGTCCCGGCCTCGTACTATGGGATGACCGGGGACTGGCCGCTGGAACTGGTGGCGACGGTGACGTTCGAGGACGCCGACGGCGGGACAAAACTGACCATACGGGAGCCCGGCGTCCCGGCGGACGAGGACCGCGATATGGCCGTAGTCGGCTGGAACGAATCCCTCGACAAGCTTGCAGACGTCCTGAAAGGAGCCGCGAAGACGCATCTTACCGCCGAGCCGGGCAAACAGGACGTCGTCATAACGAGTGTCTTCGACGCGCCGCGGGATGCCGTCTTCGGGATCTTCGCGAACCCGGACCTCATACCCCGGTGGTGGGGGCCGGCGAACCTCACGACGACGGTCGAGGAGATGGACGTGCGGCCGGGCGGCACCTGGCGGTATGTCCAGCGCGACGCCGATGGGAACGAATACGCGTTCCACGGGGTGTATCACGACATTACCCCGCCCGAGCGGCTCGTCGGCACCTCCGAGTTCGAGGGCGAGCCGGGCCGCGTCACGCTCGAGACGGTGACATTCGAAGACCTGGGCGGCAGGACGAGGGTGACGGACCGGACGGTCTTTTCGACGGTCGAGGATCGCGACGCGGCGCTCGCCTCGGGCATGAGGGAGGGGGCGGTCGAGAGCATGGACCGGTTCGCCAGGCTCCTCGAAGAGACGCAGCGAGGCGCCTGAAGACCCGGGATGCCGGCGTGGAACGGCGAGGTCGCCAACCGGCACGACCGAGAGGAGCGTGAACTCATTGGTTGACCTCCCGATCGTTCTCATCCTGCTCGGTATCGCCGTCGTGGGGGTGGCGGTCACGGTGCACTACCGAAGCGATATGGGTGCCGCCCGGGAGCGTATCGAGAGCCCGGAGAGCCGGGTGGTCCGGACGGACTGCAGAAGCATCGAATACGCCCGGGTGGGAGACGGGTATCCGGTGCTGGTCGTCCACGGCAACGCGGGCGGGTTCGACCAGGGACTGATGCTCGCCGGCCGGACCATCGACCCGCGGTTCCAGGTCATCGCGCCCTCGAGGTTCGGCTACCTCGGCTCGCCCATGCCTTCGCGCGCGAGTGTCGCCATGCAGGCGGATGCCTTTGCCTCTCTGCTGGACGCCCTCGCTATTGAGCAGGCAGCCGTCGTCGGCTACTCGGCGGGCTCAGCATCGGCGATCCGGTTTGCCCTGCGCCACCCGGAGCGTGTCTCGGCTCTCGTCCTCGTCGAGCCCGTCGCCCCGGGAAAGGGCCCGGTCATGCAAAAGCCCATCTTCACCATCTTCTTCAAGAACAACTTCATCTACTGGGCAACGGTCACCTGTTTCCAGTCGATTGTAGGGGGAGCATGGGCCGGCGTGCCCCGGGGAAAGCGGCTCACCCCGGAAGATAAGGCCGAAGTCAGGATGCTGCTTTCAAGTCTCCTGCCGGTCAGTGCCCGGGTCGACGGAAGCTCTTTTGACATCTACGTCTCAACCCCCGGACTGCTCAACGCCTCGGAGAGCGACTACCCGTTCGGCAGCATCGGGGCCCCCACGCTGGTGATCAGCGCCGTGGACGATCCGCTGGCGCTCCACGAGAATGCGCGTGCCCTTGAGCGGAGGATCCCGGGCGCTCGCCTCCTTGCCGTACCGGGGGGCGGCCATATGCTCCTCGGGCATGACGAGGAAGTCAGGCAGGGGATCACGGAGTTCCTGTACGAAAACGGCATTCCCGGTCCCTCTACAAACGAGAAGGTGAAACGATCATGGCAACGAAGATAGAAGCAACGGCAGCCCCGGGCCGCTACGCCTCCGTGAACGGGCTTTCGATGTATTACGAGGTCCACGGCACCGGCCGCCCCCTGGTGCTCCTTCATGGGGCGCTCACGACAATCGAGGGCTCGTTTCAGAGGATGCTCCCGACCCTCGCAGGGACCCGGCAGGTCATCGCCGTCGAGCAGCAGGCTCACGGCCGTACCGCCGATATCGACCGCCCGCTGACCTACGAGGGGATGGCGGAGGACACCGTCGAACTCCTCCGGCACCTGGGGGTCGAAAACGCCGACGTCTTCGGCTACAGCATGGGGGCCGCCATCGCCCTCGAGATCGCCGTCCGGCACCCCGGCCTCGTGCGTAACCTCGTCCTCGCCTCGCCGAGCTACACGAGAGAAGGGGCCTACCCCGAGATGTACGAGGGGGAAGAGAACCTGAAGCCCGAGGACCTGGCCGGAACCCCGTTCGCGGAAGAGTATGCCCGGACGGCGCCGAACCCGCAGGACTGGCCCGTGCTCATCGAGAAGGTGAAGCAGCTTGATCGGGAGTTCCAGGGCTGGACGGCCGATGAAATCCGGTCGATCCGGGCGCCCGTGCTCGTCATCGTCGGCGACTCCGACGTCGTCCGCCCCGAACACGCGGTGGAGATCTTCCGGCTGCTCGGCGGCGGCGTGCCGGGGGATATCGTCGGTCTTCCCCGCTCCCGGCTCGCGGTTCTCCCCGGCACGACCCATATCACGCTCATCGACCGCACCGACTGGCTGCTCGAGATGATCGGGGAGTTCCTCGACGCGCCCGCGCCGGAGGGAGCGTGAGCGCCCGGTCACCCCCGACCTTCTTCCTCCTGATCTTCGTCCTCTCCGTCCCGTTCCTCCTCTTTGCCGGAACGCCCCTCCCCGGCCCGCTGAACCTCCCCGTGAGTGCGTTCATGATCGTTTGCCCGGCCCTGGCGGCCGCGATCATGGTCTGGCGGGAGGAGGAAGGCGGCGGTGTCGCGCGGCTGTTTGGACGGGTCGTCGACTTCCAAAAGATCCGGACAATCTGGTACCTCCCGATCCTCTTCCTGATGCCGGGGGTCATGCTGCTCTCCTACGGCGTGATGCTCCTCTCCGGGCGGCCGCTCCCCGCCGACCCCTACGTGCCGTTGCTCATGATCCCGGTGCTCGTCCCCCTCTTCTTCGTCTTCGCCGCAGCCGAAGAGGTCGGCTGGACGGGGTACGCCACCGATCCCCTGCAGGAACGGTGGAGCGCTCTTGCGACCGCCCTCATCCTCGGGACGGTCTGGGGGGCCTGGCATCTCATCCCCTGGATCCTGCTCAACACGCCGGTCTGGGCCGCCGGACAGTCCCTCTCCACGGTCGCGTTGCGGGTCGTCATTGTCTGGCTCTACAACAATACCCACAAAAGCGTCTTTGCCGCGACCCTCTTCCACGGCATGATGAACGTTGCAGAATTTTCGTTCCCGAACTACGGTTCCCACTACGACCCGGTCATCACCGGGGCGATCACGGCGGCGGTCGCCGTAGCCGTGACGTTCCTCTGGGGGCCGGAGACGCTCGGCCGATGGAGGTATGCCCACCGACGAGACGCCGGCGGGTAGAGCAGGGGGAGCCGTCGAAGTCGAGCATCCCGGACGGTGGAGTCGCGTCCCGCTCGGATGCCGGGGAGCGACCTGATGCGTTGCAGCAACCAACCGGCACGTTTAATGAACTATAAACCAAAACGCCCACCATAGCTCTCCTGCACGCGATCCTTCCCCGACCTCACAGAGTGAACGCCCATGGCCCTGACAGAGAACGACCGGCTCAGCGTATTCGTCATCGCACTCGGTGCGTTCATAGGAACGGCGGCAATGAGCAGCATCAACATCGCCCTTCCCCTCATCATGCAGGAGTTCGATTCGACGCTGGGGGTGGTCTCCTGGGTGCTGAGCGGGTACATGCTCGTCCTTGCCGGGTTCTGCGTCATCATCGGGAGGCTTGCGGATACCCGCGGCCTGAAACGCACCTTCCTTGAGGGCACTCTCCTCTTTTCGGTCGGATCGCTCCTCTGCTTCCTCGCATGGGACATCCTGATCCTGATTATGGCCCGGGTCCTGCAGGCCCTCGGAGCTGCAATGTTCATCGCCAGCGGCCCGGCGCTCATCTCCGCCACCATCGCCGGGTCGGGCAGGGCGGTCGGGCAGTCGTGGGTCACCTCGGCCTCCCTCTTCGGCACCGCTGCCGGAATCGGGGCCGGAGGGATCATCAGCGGCCTTGTCGGCTGGCGCCCCCTCTTCGTCATCATGATCGTCCTGGGCGTCGGCGTATACCTGATCGGCAGGGTATGCCTCGCAGGTCCGGCACCCCGGCCGAGGTCGGCGCCGTTCGATTATACCGGCTCGGCCCTGCTCATCTGCACCCTGACCGCTCTCCTTGCCGGCCTGTCGCTGGACTACCACCCGGGCATATCGGACACGATACCCCGGATCCTGTACGGGTCCGCGATCCTGTGCGCTGCCGCGTTCGTCCTGAACGTTCGCCGGGTGGAGGATCCGGTCATCAGCCTCGCCCTCTTCCGCGACCGGAGTTTCTCCGCCGGGCTTGCCTCATCCTTCCTCATGTACATCATCTTCGGCGGCATCATGTTCCTCCTGCCGTTCGTTCTCATCATGGGCCTGCACCAGCCGGTGATCACCGCGGGCATCGTCCTGATGACGGCCTCGGTTGCCGGTATACTCGTTGCGCCGGTTGCAGGATATCTCGCCGACCGGTACGGTTCGCGGCCGGTCTGTATTACGGCGGTGATTCTCACGGGCTGTACCCTCTGGGGCTTCGCCGAGGTTCTGCAGGGATCCGTTCTGCACGGGATCGCTCTCATCGCACTCTTTCGCATCGCCTTTGCCCTCTATTCCGCCCCGTCCACGACCCTTGTTCTCGACAGCTGCCCGAAAGACCGGGTGGGAAGCGGGTCGGGGATCCTGCTGACCGGCCGGTATGCGGCATACACGATCGGGATCGCCCTCTTCCTCCTGGTCTTCGAATCCGTCGTCTACGGTGCAGGCCTGCCGGATGACGGAAGCCTCATCGTCCCGCGGCTAACCCCGGCACTCATGAAGAGCGGCTACCATGCCACGTTCCTGTTTGCCGCTGCCCTCACCGTTCCGGCACTGGTCTGCAGTTATTTTGCGCATGGCCGGCGAGATGAGGCGCAGGATCCGGGTCCGGCGCCGGCGGATGATCGAACCTGCGAGCCCGGGTTCTGATCGGTTCTATCCGGGCAACAGTTCGCCTGCGAGCCCGGGGGGTTCTCGCCCGGCCGTTGATGCCGGGCTCGCTCCGGGCGCTCGTGCCGGCCGGGATCACGGCAGCCCTCTTCGTCGTGAGGACCGGCAGGGAGGATGCTGCGCTTCTTGCGGAACTCGACGGATACCGGGAGTATGCACGGGAGGTCGGGTACCGGCCCTGCCGGCGGCATGGTAAAGGAAACCGGAAGGCCGGCATGCACATGCTATGAAGTTGCCGGAACGTACGTCCCGATCTTAAAATATCCCCCTTACTCTCTCTCAACAATTGCACCTGCCTCCGCAGCTGAATCTCCAGGCGGGCTCCTGCTGATCTCCCGGATCGAACGACCCATCCGCCTGAACTTCTGCCGGGGAAAGGGATTGCGGACAGGTATTTCGGGGAGCGGTGCACTGGCCGCAGGGAGAAAGTAGCACCCTATATACGTCGACGGAAAGAACCATCTCCCGGGTATGGTGAGACTGACATGCTTATCTTCGATCGCCCCGGTCCGGTTAATACCGAGAGCATTGTGAATGCTGTTAAGGAGAATGCCCATCTTGCGGAGGCGATCGTCGTCGCTTCCATTACCGGCGAGAGTGCGCTGAAGATCGCCCGCGCTGTTGCAGGAAAACAGATCGTCTGCGTCTCGTGCCCGCAGGGGATGGCGTGGGAAGTCGACGGGATGGATACGGGTATCTTTGCCGATATACCGGAACTCCGCACTCTTCGTGATGGGTGGAGATCCGGAGGCCTGACAAGGGTACCCATGGAGATTCCGCCGCAGAACAGGGCTCTCCTCAACGAGGCGGGAGTTGCGGTGATCCGGGGCACGATCCCGTTCTTCGGCCCGAGTTTTTCCATGCGGGTTCACCTGGGTCATATATCTTCTCTCGATATCATGGCAAAGACCCTCGAACTCTTCTCACCCGGGACCCTGGTCGGAATGGAATGCGTGCTTATGGCCGTGGATGCAGGGGTGATCCCGGAAGGTATCCCGGTGATCTGCTGCGCCGGAACGGAACGCGGACTTGATACTGCATGGCTCGTCAGGAGCTCTGCATCGGCAAACATCTTCCACCCGGAACGGGGGTTCCGGTTCATCAGACCTCTTGCAAAGCCCGGTATCGCGGAAAATCCGCCGGTTGGTATCGGCTATATCCGGTAAGGATTCGAGGGTGAACCGGGCCATGTGCTGCTCACAACAGAGACGTTTTCCCCTCCGTCATCCCGGGCGACCTTTGCCGGTGAACATTCATCGCTGTGCTCTTCGCATCCGAAACAGGCGCTCTTCACCGCACCGAGCGCCTGTTCTATCTTCTCGTCCGATACGGACTCTCCGGTTCACCTCAGGAAACTCCAGGAAGCCGGGATGATCCTGCAGCGGCACGAGCGGGGAGACTGCATCATCACCGGGAAGGGTTGTCGGACTCTCAAGGGCGTCGGTGCCCTCTATGACGCCCTACGGCCGTAAAACCTCAGGCCCTTCCCGGTGGCCGCCGCACTCTACGACCTGACCTCTTACTTTTTATCTCATCGACGTCATGATAGGCCGGCGCTCCCCCACGAGCCGGACACGGTTCCGGACCTGTCGAGGTGAGGGGGTGTAAACGAGTACGGCATCGGAGGGGTTGAAGATGTCAGGTGAACTGATCGGTGAGTCGCGAGGAAAGATCATCGGCACGAGGATCGTCGAGCTGCTCGAGACCAGCCCGAAGATCGAGACGACGGACCAGTCGACCGGCAAGCTGCTGGGGATAGATTCGCAGGATATGTCGACAGCCAGGAGTGTGTGGCGCTCTCCGGATACCTTCTACGCGGAGGGTATCGGAGTAGTAGCATCACCAAGCGGTGAGGTAGCCATGTACACCGGAACCGGCATGGGCAAAGGAAGTCTGTGGAGCCCTGAGACTCTCTTTCACGGGATGATCCTCTTCCGTTCGTCCACCCCGCAATGGAGCCGCCTCAATGGGATCGTGGCCGTGGTCGAGTATACCGTTGATGCCGAAGGCAATAGCCATTCGAGGATCTGGGAGTGGAAGGGACGACCATAACGAGCATGGTGGTCATCTCAAGGCTTCTGCCGGAAGAAAACGACAATCTCCCGGTCCACCCTCTCATCGGACGTCTACCGGACATGGTCTCCGTAGATTGGATGATCCGCCGTCGAGACTGCGATCGTCTGCAGAGGGTGGTCCTCCTCGGTGAGGAGACCTAAACCCGGGTGTATCGTCATCGTGCCGGTGCTTGCCCGATCCACCGTCACTCACGTCCTGATGCGCCGTCGATGATCCTCGGACCATTCAGCCCGGAAAAGCACCCCGTTAGAGAGGTTGCCGGCCTCATCTACGATACCGAGCCGGTATACTTCTCTCTCGTCTTCGGCAGGGACCGCACAGTAGCCCTCCGGAGGATCGAAGAACTGATCCTGGCAGGCGGCAATGCCTTCGGGCGCGAGAACATCACCTGCGCTGTCCGGGCAGGCCGGGTCGTCGGGATCCTGGTCATGCAGACCCCTTGCTCGCCGGGGCTTGCGGAGGAACTTCCTGCCATCGCCCGTGCGGCCGGCCTCGTCATCGCCGCCAGGTTCCTCCTCGCCGAGTGGCTGATCTTTGCCCCGCACTACCTGAAGAGAGAGCCGGAACCCGGATATTACATCTCCAGCCTCTCGGTCGTCCCGGCCGAGAGAGGCCGCGGCATCGGCGCGGCCCTGCTCGAAGGTGCCGTCGGGGAGGTCCGGTCCCGCGGGGGCGGAACAATAGCCCTGAACGTCATCGCCCCCAACCCGGCAGCGGTGCGGTTGTATGAGAGAGCAGGGTTTCGTATCGTATCCACCCACAGGGCGTGGGTGCCGTATCGGACCCTCAGCGTCCTGACCATGGTCTACGATACGGGAAGGACGGGTCCATAGAGCCTGTCGGAACGGTTCGACACCCCAATATCTGTTGAGAACAGAGAAGATACGCATGGAACCAATCGAGCACGAGATCTACCCGATGATGCTCTTTCCCACCTTCGAGGTCCGGAAGATCGAGGCGTCCGTGGACTGGTACACCCGGGTCCTGGGCTTCGCCCTGGTCTACCGGATGCAGGACCCTGAGGGGAGGACGCACCTTGCCCATCTCCGGCGGCTGAAGCACCAGGACAGCCTGCTCGTGCCCCGAGACGAGAGCTTCGCGGCTCCGGGTTCCGGCGTCACCATCACGCTCGCGTTCTCCGCAGAGGCGGCCGACAATATCCCCGCTCTCAACGCCTTTGCCGAACGGATAGCAGATGCCGGGGCCGTCATCGAAGGCCCGGTGGACCGGCCCTGGAACACCCGCGACGTCGTGGTGCGCGACCCCGACGGCTACCGCCTGGTCTTCACCACGCCGGACTTTGCCCGGATGCGGGACTTCGAGGCGACGATGCGGGGTGTCCGGGAGGACCTTGATACCCGGGAGTGATTTCCGGGAGTTCCTCCGGACGGCGGTGCAGCAGGGGGAAGGTTTATCCGGAATTCCTGCGTTCCTGCACCTCAGTCCAGGGAGGCTCACCGTGAAGGGAATCTCAAAGATCATGATCGCCGTCATACTCGGGACGGCTCTGGTGGCGGCGGGCGGCCTTGCGGCCGCAGCCAGCCCGAACGGCACCGGCGACAGCCCGGCAATGGGAATTCACCGCACCCAGGGTCAGGCTCAGGTGGATAACATCACCATCTTCTACGAGACCTTCGGCCCGGCCGACCGGGAGACGGTGCTGCTCATCGCGGGGGCCGGTGCGCAGATGACGATGTGGTCGGACGAACTCTGTGAAGAACTGGCAGGACGCGGGTATCATGTCGTCCGCTTCGACAACCGTGACACCGGCCTCTCGACCCGCCTCGATCACCTCGGCCGGCCCGACTGGGAGGAGTTCTTCACGGCGGTGAGCGAGGGGAGGACTCCGCCGGTCCCTTACACGATCACCGATATGGCGAACGATGCGGTCGGTCTCCTTGACGCGCTCGACATCAAGAGGGCCCATATCGCCGGCGCATCGATGGGAGGAGCGATCGCCCAGCGGATCGCGATCCATCACCCCGAACGCGCTTGCTCGCTCACCCTCTTCTCCTCGGAGACGGGAAACCCCGAAATGCCCGGCCCGACGGAGGAGCTCCTGACACTTCCACCGCCGCCGCCTGCAGGAAGCGACATCGAGACGATCGTGGAGCACGAGGTGCTCGTGGCCGGGGTCCTCGGGAGTCCCGCATATCCGACCGACGAGGAGGTGATTCGTGAGTATACCCAGTCCAATATCGAGCGCGGCGGCTACGACCCGATCGCACTGGAGCGGCATAGCGCTGCGGTCATGGCGGACGGTGACCGGCGCGAACTCTTAAAGAGGCTCAACCTCACGACGGTCGTGCTTCACGGCGACGCGGATCCCCTGGTGCCCGTAGAGAACGGCTACGACCTTGCAGCGAACATTCCGGGTGCAGAACTCACCGTCGTCCCGGGCATGGGGCACGATATCCCGGTCCAGCTCGAACCGGCCTTCGCCGATGCGATAACACGGGCGGCGACGAATGCGACCTGCGAGAGTAACCCGGATCAGGACGGAACGATCCGGTGGACCCTGCCCGTCTTCCCGGCCGGCCCCCGGCTCTTTGAGGTCAGGACGTAGAGTTCGTGATCCGCGTCCTCCCCGAACGCGAGGACGTATGCTCCCACGGTCCGGCTCCCGGCCACCTCGACCTCAGCAAACTCCCACAGCCCTTCGGGATTCTCCGTCGCGGCGAAGATGATCCCGTCGCCGTCGGCACCCGCCCGGCTCCACTCGCCGAAGACGTAGCGCCCGAAAAGACCGGGAATTGCCCTCCCCCGGTAGACGTAGCCGCCGATGACGACCTCTCCGATCCCGCCGGGCTGGCCGGCGTTCGGGTACTCGATGATCGCGTCGACCAGGGGCTCGCCGCGCCGGCCGGTCCGGGGCACGTCCTCCGGCGATTCGCGGGGATTTCCGGGGTCGAAGGCATGGTTGCCCTCCCGGAGGTTCCACCCGTGGTTGCCGCCCGAAACGATGATCTTGACCGACTCCCAGAGGTACTGCCCGGCGTCGGCAGCAAAGAGGCGGTGCTCCCCCCCGGCGTCGAATGCCGCCCGCCAGGGGTTGCGGAGGCCATAGGCATAGATCTCGTCCCGCCCCTCTCGTCCGACGAAGGGGTTGTCTTCCGGAATCCCGTAGGGCTTCGGGCCGTCGATGTCGATCCGCAGAATGCTCCCGAGCAGCGTGGTGATCTCCTGCCCGTTCCCCCCGGGCGGATGACCTCTACCGACGTCGCGGGCGCCGCCGCCGTCGCCGAGCGGGATGTAGAGACAGCCGTCCGGGCCGAAGACGATCGAGCCGCCGTTGTGGTTCGACTGAGGCTGGTCGACCTCCAGGACCACCCGCTCGGAGCCGGGGTCGGCCCGGTCGGCGCCGTCCGCCGCGACGGCAAACTCCGATATCCGGCTCGTGTGGTCCCAGCCCCCCGGCGCCCCGGCTCTCAGCGGGGCGCTGTAGTAGACAAAGAACCTGCCGTTCTCCGCGAACCGGGGATGAAACGCAATGCCAAGCAGCCCGCGTTCGTCGTAGCCGGACCGCAGCCTGACGACCCGGTCGGCAATATCGAGGAAGGGCTCATCCGAGAGAAGGCCGTCGGCGTCGATGACCCGGATGACGCCCGGAAGATCCGCGACGAAGAGCCGCCCGGTCCCGTCATCGGGAGACGCAAGCGCGACGGGCATGGTGAATCCCCCGGCGACCGGCTCAAGGCCCACCCGTTCCGGGGCGGCCCGGGGAAGAACAACATCCGGCACGATCTTCACATCCGGGAGGATGGATCGGGCAGAAGCACTTAAAGGTACCGGCCTATGGAGGCCTACCCGTCGCTTCATCTTCGGCATGCGGGGACCCCGATGTCTCCGCCGGCGAAAGCGACGGCAAGTGCCGTGGCGAACCGGGTCCCGCACTCTTCGCGAGAAAGAGGGGACCGTCGGTGAGGCGGCGGCACGGGAGTCCGTTGAGGTCTCCGTTCC
Source organism: Methanobacteriota archaeon (assembly GCA_023436625.1). Taxonomy (GTDB): domain Archaea; phylum Halobacteriota; class Methanomicrobia; order Methanomicrobiales; family Methanoculleaceae; genus Methanoculleus. Next base: position 15,398 of record JAEZIP010000072.1, read on the forward strand.
GGGTCATCCCGGTCCTCTCTCCCCCTCCATCTTCTTCGCCTTCATCTCCTTCGCCCGGCCGATGAGGTACTCCAGTTCGACCAGTTCGCCGGCAGTCCCGCAGGCACCCCTGCTGCACGCCTCGTCATGCAGCCTCCAGCACTCCTGCTCGATCCGCTTGAGGTCGTCCATCGAATAGCGGTGGTATCGAGCAAGGATCTCTCCATGCTCACGGACGAACGCGGCGATCTCCTCAAGGAGAGCCATTCGATCCGCTCTTGCCGTCCGATCCGGCGATCCTGCCGTGCACCGGCCTGAAGCAGGGCGTTCCATGATACGTTCTCGCCGTACGGGGAGTTATCCTTTCCGGAATGACGGGGAGAGAGTGAGATTCGCGGGCAGGAAAGCGGGATCCGGCATACGCTCCTCGAACTGCGACTCTCAGTCCCGATTGATCCGCGAGAAGATCCCTTTCACGCTTCCCGAAACGATGAAGGCCACGCCCTGCACCCAGACCGTAAAGAAATCAATGGCAACGGAGAGAAGCGTCTCCTCCGGGAACATACGGTTGCGCACGTTCCGGAGCGAAAAGCACGCGAGCAGCATCCACACGGTTGCAACGAGCCCCTGGCCGACCACCGATATCCAGAGCCCGAGGGTGGCGAAGACCAGCGCCATACCATAGCCGAGGAGGCTCGTGAAGAGCGCCGAGAAGAAGTTCAGCACGGCGCCGCGCGACAGCACGTCGCGGAGCTGCGGCAGGAGCATGACCGCGAAGAGTATCGTGATGCCGGTTATTGCCAGGTCCTGCCAGCTCGTTTTGATCACGCCGTCCCGTGCACACGCGGTGCAGCCTGAAGGTATCGACCTCCGGACATATCAGTTCACCATATTCGCGCCCGTGCGGGCGGCCGGGTGCGCGCTGTTTCTCCGCTCAGAGCGCCGCCGTCTTCAGGTAGTCGTTCTCCGCTGCGATCGCCCTCTCCCGCCACTCGACGGGGATCCTCGCATATTTTTCATCGAACCCCGGCGAGACAAAAAGCCCGGTGCCGCCGTTCTCGAGCGTCCAGACCTCCCTTCCCGGTGTGAACGTGCCGTCGATCTCGTTCTCCACCGCGTGGTAGACGATCGCGTCGATCTCCTTCACCACCGATGCGGCGACGAGGTTCGGGGCGAGGTAGGACTGGTCGGTGTCCTCGCCGATGAGATAGACATCACCGGTCTCCCGGGCGGCATCCACGATCCCGGTGTTTCCGGAGCCCGCGATCATCAGGATGACGTCGACGCCCTCGCTACGGAGGTCCCGGGCGAGTTCCCCCGCACGCTCCGGCATGCCGAACCCCTCGAAACTCTCGCCGACGTAAGCCACCGTGACGTTCATGGACGGGTCGTATGTCTCCGCCCCCGCCCGGAACCCCTCGACGAACGGCTCGATGACGGAGACCGGAGCACCGGCAATCGCACCGATCCGGCCCGTCTCCGTCATATCCGCCGCCATCACGCCGGCGAGGTAGGACGCACCGAAAGGAACCATCACGACGTCGCACGTGTTCGGCAGGCCAAAGTCCGCCTGCTCGAGGGTGAAGAACCGGATATCGGGGTTCGCCTCTGCCCACGCCCGGGAGGCGTCGGTGAACTGGAACCCCTCGGTGATCACGAGGTCAGGTTTTTCGGTGAAGTTCCGTTCCGAGAAGACGGCGTCGAGGAGGCCGAGGTCGCCGTAGGAGAACTCCCGTTTGGTGAAATCGAACGACTCCTGCGCCCGGAAGAGGCCCCGGTACGCGGAGTCGGCGAACGACCGGTCGCCCTTCGCCAGCGGATAGACCATCCAGATCACCGGTCCGTCGCCGGTGCCGGCCGCCGGGTCGTACGAGAGGCCGGGGAGGCCCGGGTCTACGTCTGTCGAGGGGACCGGGGAGCTCTCGCAGAACGCTCCGCCCTCGACCGTCCAGCGGGTGTAGTATCCGACGATCGGGCCTGCCGCGGGGGTTTCGCCGAACCGGAGGGGGCCCGAGGCGCCGGTGACGGCCGGGTGAGCGCCCGCACGGATCATCGCCGCGGCTTCGCCCGCCTCCTGGGGGTCCCAGCCTTTGGCGATGCCGTCGCCGGAGACGACCCACCGGAGTGACCCGGCGAGCGGTTCTGCCGGGGCCGCCTCCTGCCGTGCCGCGGTGTAGACGGCAAGGAGCAGGGCGTCGTAGGTCTGTGCGGCAAACGGCGGCGGCGCCTCGCCGAAGACCTCCTCGTAAGCGATTGCATACCCGGTCGAGGGGTCGGGGGAGAGCGACGTGCCCCGGATCCCCTCCGCCCGCTCCCCGAGGCTCGCGAGCAGGTAGGGCGAGCGGGCGGCATCGGTCAGGAAGAGGCCGGCGGGGGAGCCTGCGGCAGAGAGAGCATCGAAAAGCCGGACCGCCTCCTCCGGGTACACGGCGGCAACGACCGTCTCAGGCTCTTCCTCCCCGATCCGTGCGGCAATCTCCGTGAAATTGTCCGACGTGTTGAGGGATACCGCTCCGGCGATCCGGATCCCGTTCATCGCGGCCGCTGCCGGAGCAAGCCGTGCAAACGTCTCCCCGTAGGATGTGTTCGTGGTGAGGAGCGAGACGGTTTCGACGCCGTCGTCCCGGAGGAGCCGGAAGACTGCCTCCACCTGCCGGCCGTCGGCGGGACAGGTCCTCCAGAAGAGGAGGTTATCTTTGAACTCGGCCGTGACGAGTCCCGTCGTGACGCTCGGGGAGATGAGGAGTTTGCCCCGTCCGGTAACGATAGGAGCAACCTGCGTGAGTTCCGCGCTTGTCGCGGGGCCGATGATGATATCGATATCGTCGCGCCCGGCGAGTTCTTCCGCGTATGCGAGTGTGCTGCCGGTGCTCGTGTCCCGGTATACGAGCTCGATCGTGCGGCCGCCCTGCCGGCTCATCGCATCTGCCGCCCAATCGAGTCCCTCCACGGAATGCATGGCAAGCGGTCCGCTCCCGGGCAGCAGGACGCCGATACGGACGGGGCCGGGATCGGCCGCTACGATGCATCCTGCAAGACAGACTCCTGCAATGACGATACAGAAGAACGTGAACGTCAGAACGAGTCCGGGGCCTGGGAACGGTGATCTTGGAGTCATGGTAATGTCCGGGCGCCTGTGATCGGCAGTTGATCGACGTACTTCGCCGGTAGTTCAGATATGGTTTTTTATTCGTTTCAGGCGACGGAAACGGTGGGATCGGCCCGTAATCTGCCGGGACAGGCAGGACAGCCCCTGCTTCCGGACAGTATCGCTTATTTCGTCATGCCGGCAGTTTACTGAAGCCGGATTACTTCAAACCATTCCCTGCGACAGAAAAGAGCGCCGCATGTTAGAACCGCCCGTGCCTTCTGGGCGCCTGCTCGATCGGCATCACGGCACGGAGGTTATCACTCATCTGCCGGCCTTCGCCCAGAGCCTTCACCATCGTGTAGTAGTCCAGTCTCTTGTTGTTCCGGACGGGGATGTAATCCTCGCATTCTGTCGTGTACCCGAGCACGTCGTAAAACCGTTTCGACGGCAGCGAAGAGGAGAGATCGACTCTTCTGACACCGCGATCGAGCGCCTCCCTCTCCAGGGCATGCATCAGGAGGGCGCCGTATCCCCTGCGCTGGCGGGAAGGGTGCACGAAGACTCGTTTGATCGTCGTGCCGAGCAGGGTTCCGGTGCCGACAATCCGGCCGCCGGGTGCAAGGACGAAGGTGCAGCCCCGGTCTGCGTCCTCGAGAATCTGCTCTTCGGTGTGGTATTCGAGGAAGTAATCAATCGCTTCCCGCGGGTATACCGGCGCATATGACGTCTCGATCGTCTCGACGACGAGCCGGCTCACGTCCCCTAAGTCCCCGGGACGGAACCTCCGGAGGGGGATATCCTGTTCGGCCATGCTCCTCGCGGGGAGATAGTGCTTCTTGCGGGATAATCGTTCCGGGGTGTCCATTCCCTGCTTCGAAAGGAGCCGGAAGGTGGGTCAACAGCCCCCGGCCCCGTCAACCCTGCACTATTTCGATATCGACGCGAGCCAGGCATGGTGTCCTTCGGCCTGGATGCTGTTCTCGAAGACCGCCGGCCGGATGTAGTTTATGGACCATCCCTCCCGGAAGTTATCCCGTATCTCTTCCTTCGCGATCCTCCTCGGAAGAGGGTATTCGCCGGGATTCTGGTCGCTGAAGCAGAGCATGAAGTATTTCCCGCCGGGCGCGAGAACGGCTGCGAGACTATCCACGAAGACCGGCCGGTCTTCGTCGGAGAGGGTATGGAAAAATCCGGAATCGATGACGGTATCGAACTTCCTGTTGAGTCCGGAGAGGTCCAGCGCGTTCCAGACAAGAAAGCGCGCCTGCAGCCCTCTTCCGGCCGCCTTCTCTTCAGCTTTCCTGATCGCAAGAGCGGCGGTGTCGATCCCGAGCACCTCATGCCCTTCCTCCGCAAAAAAGAGGACGTGATCCCCCGTTCCGCACCCCACGTCCAGGACGGAGCCGGTAACCTCTCCCGCCCGGGCAAGCTCGATGAACGCCTTCTGGGGCCGGCCGATCTCCCAGGGAGGTGTGCCCCGGTAGACCGAATCGAAGATATCCATACATTATATTGATCCTGGAACGATTTAACCGGTTCCGTGGTGTTCAAACGGGTGGCCGACTATCATTTTCGGGTGCACGAACTATAGGAACCTCTCTTCCCGGCCGGGGGAGCGGGTCTCCGGTCCACCGCAACCCGGGGAACAATCCCGGCAGACCTGGCCCTTATCTCTCCCCCGATTCCCCCGGAAATTCCGGGCACCCGGTGACGCAGAGGCTGCACCGGATCGTTGCCGTCCTGGCTACCAATGGTGCAAGCGGGGCTATACCCCTGAGCAGCAACTGCCGCCGGAGCAGCCACTTCACGACCGGAACAACCGGGGGTGGGACCCATGCACGCACGGTCCGGCACCGGAAGGCGTCGACACCGTCCGGGCCGATCGTCCCTTCCGGGCATGCCCGGATGCAGGCTCCGCATCCGGTGCAGAGCGGTGCGGGGTTACTTCCGGCTCTTTCCCCTGCCCCATCGCCAATCCCTTCTTCCCGAACCGGGGAGCCGGTCACGACACCGCTCATCAACAGCCGCGGGCCGAAGCGGGGATTGAGGAGGAGGGTATTTTTCCCGATCTCCCCAAGCCCCCCGGCCGCTGCAATGTGCTTCAGCCGGACGACCCCCTGCACCCTCCCGTCGACAACCCGCACGGGCAGGTAGAGCGGGATAGGGCGGGACGGGATATGCTCCGCGTCCAGGCGGCCGGCGAGCCGTACGGCAGCGTCGTCCAGGCTCTCTGCAATCCGGAGCATCTCCCGGGTCTTCTCTCTTTGCGGCATCCGGTACACCGGGACCGGGACTTCCTTCCCGAAGACGATCACGGACCGGGCGGCCGGGAAGAACTCCTGCACCGATGCCCTGTCGGCATCGGGGAGATCCTCGATGGCAACCCAGGAGAAAATGTCGACTCCCTCATCTCCAAAGAACGTCGCAAGATCCATCCCGGCACTTCCTGGAGTGGTATGAGTGCGAATGCCTCATCAGGGTATTGGTGAGGCCATCCCGGAATCAAATTGTTAGAGTCCGGGTAACAATTCACCGGACTTCATAATATTTTGAACAATCCCGGCAACGACCGCTCTCTCTTCCGGCTGCAGTTTCGTGTAATACAGCCGTGTGTCGCTCGTCTCGACGATCTCTACGGCATCCGTGAGCGGCTTCAAGAACCCCTCAAACCCGGCTCCTCCGGACGCGATGATCCCGCGAACGGCGCTTTTGATCACGGAGACCCGCGCCTCCCCGATGATCCCTTTCAGGAAGCCCGCCGTGATCCGCTGCACCGTGTCCAGGTCCAGGCGATCCGCGTGCCCGTATGCCTCACCAATCAGGGAGAGGCCGTTCGCCTCGTTCCCGTCCAGGAGCTCCTCTCGTGCAAGATCGAGCGCGAACCGCATCAATTGCGCTCTCTGAGCCGGATCTCCCGGTTGCCTCTGTGCCTTCCCGATCGCCGCCAGCGCACCGGCTCGTTCCCCGGAGGTATACGAGGCCGGCGGCTCCTGCAGGGATTCGCCCTCCATGACCGTCGGCCGCTCGTGCCAGGCATCTAAAAACTCGATGAAGGTTCCTATCCTGTCCCGGCCGGCCGGTCTTCGCGTCGCCCGCCAGAGCCAGAAGAGGCGATCCCGGACTTCGTACGGCGTCCGCTTCCTCATCGGGCGGGAGACGACGTAGCCGTCCGCCTCCAGCCTCCGGAGCTGCGCGGTCACCGTCGCCGGGTTCAGCCGGGCACGCTCCGCGATATCCTTCGGCGTAAGGGGGGTATCCGCGCTGAGGACGGTGTCGAAGATGAGCCTCCGCTGCCCGGGAAGCCTCCCGAACACCTCCCGGTAGTAGGGCGTCTGCTCGTCCAGCATCCTGAAAAAGACTGCCCCCATATCCCTGGTACCGGCTCTTGCGGCGGTCTCGTACACCTGGACGGCCAGCCGCGGGCTGCCGCCGACGAGGTGCAGCAGCCCCTCGATGCCGGGCTCGTACTCCCGGAAGTTCTCGATGAAGGCGGTGTTGCCGTCCAGCCGTGCGACCCTCTGCATGAGTTCCTTCGCTTCGGCAATTTCGAGTCCCCGGAGGTGAAAGACCCGGAAGAAGTTGTAGAAGGGCTCGTCGTGGTCCGCAATCCCGGGGAAGAGCGACGGTGCCGACGCGACCACCGAAAAGAGAGCCGTCCGCTGGAATACCGATCGCAGCGCCCGGATCTCGCTCTTATCCATCTGGTCGAAGAGTTCGTGGACGTTGTCGGCGAATATCGCGATCTGCTTTCCGGCGGCCGCTTCGGCGAGGGTATCGACCGCGGCGTCGCGGACCAGGGGGTCGTCGTCGAGCGCGGCGATCGTTGAAGTATCGATCCCCATCTCCTCGAGCACCCGGAGAAAGAAATCGGACGCCCTGAATATCGAGTACTCCTCCTCCGCGAGTCTCACGGGGATAACCCGCCCACAGAGCTCGCCCTGCACCCAATGGTAGAGCAGGCTCAGCAGGTGGGACTTCCCGGCGCCGTGGGAGCCGGCCAGGAGGAAGAACCGCGGCGTTCCGCTCCGGGACGCCCGATCCAGTTCTTCCAGCATCTCCTCCAGGAGGTTCTCCCGGCCGACGAGGAGGTACCGGAGCGTTTCTTTATCCAGCGCCCCGGGGGAGTAGCGGTAGGCGGCTGCACTACCCGCTGCCGGCATGGTAGATCCTCCACCAGTCCCGGAGCATCTTCGAGTAGAACCGCAGCTCGCCGGGAGTCTCCATGGTGACGTAAAAATCGTGGTTCAACTGCGCGAGCAGCGCTCTAAATGCATCTTCGCTCTCCGAGCCGGTACTCCGCCTGAAGATATCGTAGGCGATGGCCGCGGGCAGGGATTCTGCGGCGCTCACCCGGCTTAAGATGGCGCGTGCGGCTTTTGCTTCCGCATCGGCGTAGGTGATCCGGAGACGGCGCGAGTAATGCTCGAAGTAGTGGCGCCCCTCGCTGCCGAGGATTCGTTTGTTGTAGACCTTCTCGACCAGCGCCGGGGAGGGAGCGCCTCCGGTGATGTCGACCTCCTCCTTCAGACCGGAGAGGACGATCATGAGGAAGTAGGGGATGCAGGGGTCGCCCACGCAGTCGAGGACGGCTCGCCCGATCTCCGGGGAATACTCCCAGCCCTCTCCTCGAAAAACGCGTTCGACGACGGAGAGCGCGACATCTTCTTCGAACCCGCCGATGCCGACCCTCCGGAAGTCGTTGATGACCGGCGTTCCGCCGACGCCGTATACGACGTGGTCGATGCTGACCGAGCCTCCGACGATGAACCTCACCCCGGGCGAGTCCTGCCGCAGCCGCCGGAACCAGTGCAGGAACGTTCTCGCGTCGTCGGCCTCCATATTCTGTATGGCAACCGGGAACTCGTCGAGGATGATGCAGACCGGCCCGTCGATCTCTGCAAAGATCGCATCCAGTTTCCTCGCCTTCTCGTGCCAGTCGTCCGAGAACTCCGCTCTCAGGCGGCTGCGGAGTTTTGCCCTGAAGACCGGGGTCTCAAGCTCGTCGACGCTCTCCTGCAGCCGGGCGAACGCCTTCTCGAGAGCGGAGAAGATCCGGGTCTTGTGGCTTGCTTCCCCGCACTCGATCAGCGCCGTAACGAGATCGGTGATGAACTCCCCCGGCGAGTTCACGCTCTCGACCTCGAGGAAGACGCACGGCTTATGTTTGCTCGCGAGGTCTCTTTCGATCTTTCGCATGATCGAGGTCTTGCCGAACCGCCTGGGGGCGACGAGCATGACGTGGTCTTTCTCGATCGTGTCCAGGATGAACGCGGTTTCACGCTCGCGGTCGATGAAGTCGTCTCCCGTTGCGGGACTTCCTACAGGCAACATGCTGCACCCAATGAGAATGTTATATAACAGATGTGTTATATAACGATTTTGTTATGTTTGGGATTCCGGGGCGGTGGGGATCAGCCCAAGGTTATACCCACGCGATCTCACCGCTGTATGAATCACTGCAAAAAACGGTCCGAACTGATGCACTTTCGAATCTCAGTCATAAAAACAAAAAGAGGTCAGAACCATCCGTACCGTTTGTGCGCCTGCTCGATTGACATCACGGCGAGGACATGGACCTCCTTCTCCTGTTCATGGATACGGTAGAAAGCAGTGAATGTGTGGCTGATATGGAGCCGGCAGGTATCTTCCCGCTCGTGCACGTGCAGGCGTTCCTTATCGCTGCCGCTGCCCGGGTAGGGGTCGTCCTGAAGTGTTTTCAATTTGTCCAGTACAATCCGTTGGCTCTTGGGCCGGAGACGTCGAATACCCTCCAGGGCCTTTCTGTCAATCAATATCCGGAACGTCAAACTCCAGCTCCACGAAATCCCCTTCGGCTTCGATGCGGTCCATATCCTCGATGAACCGGTGCTTCTTCTCCTGTTCGGCCATATGTGAGAGGAGATCATCGAAGGTCTGGCCAGGACGCTTCAGCTCGGAGATCTCCGCCCATACTTCCTCCGAGACGGGAATCCTCTTTGTTGCAACCATGGCAGTATTGTAAGTATTTATCATATTTACAATTTTGCACGCGGACGTCCCGGTAAAAAGTGAGGGAGTTCAGGAGATAGCTGTCTCCAATGAGATACCTTATTTTTGCATTGTCTGAATCTGAATGAGATTGCCGCAGGTGTCGTCGAGGACCGCTATGGTCACCTGGCCGATAACATTTGTCGGCTCCATCGTGAACTTCACGCCCTGTTCTTTCAGTCTTTCATATTCCGCATGGGTGTCTTCAACGCCAAAGGACGCTGCAGGGATACCCTGTTCGAATATTCCTTTCTGGTATGCCTGTGCTACCGGATTGCTGTTCGGCTCAAGCAGAAGTTCGGTCCCGTTCTGGTCGTCGGGAGAAACGACGGTAAGCCACCTGTACTCTCCGGCAGAAACATCGTTCTTTTTCACAAAGCCCAGCACTTCGGTGTAGAATTTCAGAGCTCTGTCCTGATCGTCTACAAATACACTGGTCAGTATGATCTTCATAGCCGTCCATATTCGGAGAATCATATGTAGGTTTCGGCGACTGATTGGTTCGAATCATTGCCGGAACGAGCCGCTACTCCAGCTTATACTCAGCACATCACCGGATGCCTGAAGCGTATTCCCGCAGGTATGCGGCAGCCAGTTCGTATGCCGAATACACCTTCTCTCTTTCAACCCCCGGCACGCCGCATGCCACGATATGCACCGTCGTTGTGGCGAGGGTGATCTTTGTTGCATCCGAGTCACGGTACGGATAGACGGCGACGATCGCATCTTCATCCGTCAGGAGAACCTGGTTCTTATGGAGCACGACGGGTGCTGCCATCCCGATGCCGAGGAACTCTTCACCCTCTTCTGCAAACCTCATGGAGAGACTCCCGCCCAGGGTATCGGCATCGAACGCCGCAATGGGTATTCCCGTGCGGACCGAGGCCAGGTTATAGGCATCCACCGCGGTGTTGATCGTCGGGAGCATCTTCCCGGCCAGGATCCTTCTCACCAGTGCTTCCGAGGCGGGCCGCGTTTTGGTCGGATCGACGCCCACCCTCCAGAAGAAGTCCCTGTACGCCCTGAAAAGGGGTTCATCTTTGATCCTCTCCAGCGTATACTGCTCTCGTACCGAGCGGACGATCTCGTCTCTCAGGGCTTTCAGGGGCGGGCTCTTCTCCAGAACCGACAGCGGTCCGACATCACCTTCTGCAACCGAGAGACCGGGGAAGGCGGCAAGAATCTCTTTATGAATCTCCATGACCCGCCCTCCTCACTTGCGGGAGTACTCTTTATGGGCCTTCTCGATCGTCATGATCTTCTCGATCTTGACGATGCTCTCCTCATGCTCGATGATATAAAATACCGTGAAAGACCTGCCGACATGCAGGCGATAGACGGCAGGAGGGCGGGGATAATCGAGTTTTTCCTTGTTTCCTCCCGGAAACGGGTCTTCCTTGAGTTCCAGGATCTTTTCGACGATGATGCGCCGGGTTTTTAGAGGGAGCCTCTTTACGAACTCCCGTGCCCTTCGCTCGATGACAATAGCAAACACGCTCTCCTGCTCCCCGGCGCGTCAGTCGTCCTGCAGGATATCGTCCGGGTCGAAGGCTACGAACTCGCCGGTCTCATCGATCTCGGCGATCATCTGCCAGTCCCGGTAATCCTGCTCGCGCCGGATCATCCCGGCAAGCAGTTCATCGTAACTCTGCCCGGCTTCCTTGAGGTTGTGCAGGTCCCTCCAGGTGGGCTCTTTCACGGGAATACGCTTGATATTGCCGGTTCCACTCGTGCTGGAAGACATAACTGAGTTTGGGTCCGCGTGATACTTATAATTGTGCACATTTGCCACAATGTGCCATATGATCATCCGTGTGCTGTGCCGGATGCCAACCTATACGATTGTCTTTGCGTCCGCCCGGCGGGCGAGGATGAAGCATAGCGCCAGCAGGCGCAGGGTCGGCTGTCCCCATCGAATAGAGAAGCACCGTTTCTCCAGATGCTCACTTCTTGCCTTTGCCGGACTTCGTGGCCATGTTGTTCGGGTTGAGTTGATTCGCCCTGTTGTCCATTGCAGCTTTGTACGCGGGGTTGTTGGAGTTCTTGACATCCGCACGTTGATTCTTTGCCATACAAGTCGCTCGTCTTGATTATTCATATGTTTTCTTATCTGAAATGCCGGAATGGTCCTTCACTCACTCGAAATGGTGCAGGTATTCATTGGGAAGCACAACCTGTCTTCCTTTGAATCTCATGACTGTTGAAACAGCACCATAGAGTTTTGACAGGTTCGTCTCCGTTATAACATCATCAGGATGTCCGTAATCAATGATCGTTTTGTTCAGGATCGCTGCATGCGAGCAATGCCACAGTACCTGGTTTGGATCATGAGTCGTTACAATTACGGTTTTCCCAGATTCAGCCAACTTTTTCATACAACTCCAGATGAGCAGCTGATTGTGATAATCAAGGGCTGAAGATGGTTCATCAAGCAATAAAAGCGGCGTGTCCTGATTAAAAGCTCGAGCAAGGGTAACCAGTTGTTTTTCCCCTCCGCTTAATTCGGTGATAGGACGATCCCGGAAACTGGAAATTCCCAGGGTTTCAAGAGCCTGATCGGCAAGGATTTCATCCGTTTCATCAGGCCCGTAGTGATAAATATACGGATTTCGTCCCATCAGAACCATTTCAAAGACAGTAAACGGGAATGTCTGTGTTTGGTCCTGCGGCACATAGGCAATGAGCTTCGCCCGTTCTCTGGGATTGAGCGTCTCCAGAGCATAACCATCATTGGTAATAGTACCTGTATAGCCTTTGAGCAACCCAAGGCAGCACTTCAGGAGTGTTGATTTCCCCGAACCGTTGGGCCCGTACAGTGCACAGAGCGAGCCTTTCGGGATATGGGCAGTTATATTCTCGAGAACTGTTTCCTGGGTATACCCGAATGAAAGGTTGTCTATTACGAACATGGTCATCCAACAAATACGGCTTTGTTTCTCCTGACAAGGTAGATGATATAGGGTGCAGCGATGACAGATGTCAGAATGCTGATCGGAACCTCTCCAGAAGTTATTGTTCGAGCAAGCGTATCGCAGAGCAGGAGAAAAACCCCGCCACATAATGCCGAAAATGGAATTAATACCCTATGTTCAGGCCCAACTATCATTCTCGCGATATGCGGAATAATAAGTCCGACCCACGCGATGATCCCCACAGTTGCAACAGCAAGCGACGCTATCAGTGTGGAGAAGAATAGGGCGAGGATTCGTATTTTTTGAACATCTAACCCGAGTGTCTGTGCTTCATCATCGCCAAGCGTAATAATGTTCAACCGCCAGGCCAACCCCCACAGAATTAAAAATGAGAGTATAATTACAGGTAAAATTACAACTACGTCATTCCAGTCGGCAACATATATCCCTCCCATGAGCCAGAAGGTCAGGTCGCGCAACTGCTCCGAATGGGCGATAGTCTTGAGAAATGATATCCCTGCTGAAAATAATGCATTCACGACGATTCCAACCAGGATAAGGTGCAGGAGTTGAGTCTTCCTCTCCTTCGTTGCCAGAGAATAGACCAAAAAGATTGCAGTTAATGAGAATAGCAGCGCAGTGACCTGTAACGAGAAGATTCGGAACCCGAGGACGATTGCGAGCCCCGCACCAAAAGCCGCTCCTGAGGATGCACCGAGCAGATATGGTTCAACAAGAGGGTTTCTGAATGTTGCCTGGTAAACGCAACCGGCAACGGAAAGGCCTGCCCCTATACCAATAGCAAGGAGTATCCTTGGAATTCTGATGTCCAGTATAACCACCGAGTGGGTTTGACTCTCGATAACCCCTCCCGAGAGCGCTTGATACAGCACCAGACTGATGCTCTCCAGTGGTAGCGGGTATGTACCGACACAGAGAGCCACGAGTATAAGAATGAGGAGGAGAACCATCCCTCCAGCAAAATAAATTATCTTCGGGCTTTTTTTGGGGGGTGCCGAGCTCATTTGCAGAATACGTTAGTACCCGGAATCATAGACCCATTTGAGGTACTGCTGGTCGGCGAGTTCGATTGCCTGGGTGTCGTTGACCCCGTACAGTGTGGTGTGATAATCGGTTAACCACTCATGGACCTTGATATCTTCAAATTGATCCGGATAGACGCTCTTTGCTTCGATGAGGATGACTGTCGGGAACTCAAGGCAGAAGTCGCCCCACCACGGGAATATCCCCACCGTGACAATCTCATGATCTGTTACTGCCAGCAGTACGTTCCATGACTCAAATCCTTCCAGTTCGTAGAAGTCTTTAGGAGAGGCAACCGCCATGGGCCCATCCACAAGAATGATCCTGTCGGGTTTGAAAGCAAGTATTTGCTCCTTTGACATAATCTGGGTCTGGTTGCCCGAATAAACATTTTTCAGATGCACGATCTCCGTTGAAAATCTGGCAGATGCATAATCTTCTCCCCAGACATATGCGGTACCGTCTCTTACCAGCCCGGCAATGAGGACAGAGGGCTTTTCATCTTCCGGAATTGCCGCCGTACGCTCCCCCACCATTGAGATCGTGGCGTCCATATATGCGATTATATCATTTGCCCGCTCCTGAACTCCAAATATTTCTCCGATGAGGCGGATGGCTTCATATTGGGTCTCGATCGAGTTCTCTGCACCGCCCACTCCAGCTGATTTGATTATAACGACCGGGATACCTGCAGAGTTTATCTTCTGAATAAAATCCAGTGTAGCGTCATCATTTTCCGTATTGTCAAGCATATGCCAGATGACAAGATCGGGCTCTGCGGAAAGAAGTGTCTCAAGGTTGAACCCCCCGTAGAACGCATATCCGAAGTTCGGCCGTGTCAAAAGATCCGGCCTGAGATAGAGTGTATCCCGGTTTCTTGCTGGATCTGCTGATTGAGGATTGATGACTCCTCCTGTTGCTGCGATCCTGTCATCAACACCCAGAGCAATCATAGACTGTACAACAAGCCCCTTATCAATGACTGCAACGCTCTGGGGATCTGCCGGAATGGTAACTTCCTTTCCGGACATGTCTACGATTGTTTTTGTATCGTTATTTTTTATTGAAACTGTTTCAGTACATCCTGCAAAGAGGATTATTCCCAGGAGCATTAGGAGGAGAATCGATGGCCAAAACAAGCGCTTAAATCGTCTCATTATAGTGAATCAGAAACGGAAGAAAAAAGATTTGCGTTTTAGAGTTTGGCGATTGAGGGGGCTCACCCTCTACCGATCGCTACGTAAATTGCTGAAGACCGTGACGGCGGAATCGGGAATCCGTCCTCCTTGAGGCCCTCGATGTGGAATTCGATCGCCTCGTGCATCCGCTCTTCCACTTCCTCACGGGTCGCTCCGGTCGCCACGCACCCCGGAAGGTCCGGGGAGTATGCCGAGTAGTTGCCGTCGGTCTGCTCGACGATAACAAGAAATCGATACATTATTCATTCCTCCCTTTCAGCCCTGCCTGTTTGAGAACACTGTTCAGCGTTCCCGGAGCAAGATCGTCCGCCGGATGCCCGGCGATGGTAATCCTACCAGACTTTGACGGATGCTTATACTGCCGGTGGCTGCCCCGGGTTGCTACCAGATACCAACCGTCCGCCTCGATCATCTTTATGCAGTCTTTCACTTTCATTCTTTCCCTGCCCTTTTATCTCACGACGATCGAAACCTCCGGGAGCCCCGGGTGGCTGCCATGCTGCTTGCCCCGTGTAAAAATACTGTAAGAGGATGCTCATGTTTCTTGCGTTCTGTTCCGACCCCCCACCCCTGAAAGCCAAAGAGACACACATCCGGTTCCACAAGGCTCAACGCCGGGAGGGCTACTCCCGGCATCGTCCTTGCCGGTGAGCCCGCGAGCAGGAAGAACCGGTTTTCTGGAGAGAAAAGGCGTGAAGCGATCCGCGAAAAGAGACGTTGTTATCGTACCAGGGCTTGCAATGTGATCGCCTGCGAGTGGCCGAACAATTCCGGATTAATGATCCTCCCGGCTCCGGCCCCCGATTGGAAATTCCGTGCCGGCCTCCCGGTTTCACATCCTCGCAATAAAGCAACGCATATATGGAGCCAGTTGTTTCGTTCGGAGCCATCGGCTCACCCTTTTAGCCGACAGTTCCCGACGATGAGGTGTGCACCGGAGAGGATCCCGGTGCGGGAGCTACGACCATGCAACAGAGACCAGACAACAGAACCCGGGACAGGGGAGGAACCGAACCGAGAACCAGCGGCGGCAGCCCGGACCAGAAGTGTGACCGCACCGTCGGCCAGGCCGCCACTGGTACATCTTCACCGGAAGAGATAAACGTCTCCCCGGTGCCGCTCTTCCTCGTCCCGCGAGCGGTCGCAGACGAGATCCGGCGGCACGGCCGGGCGGTGCGGGAGATCAACGTCAGAAGGACCCGGAACCACCAGTACGCGATCAGCGTCGAGCGGGGGCGGCCGTGACCCGGGAGTCGAAAACCTTCGGTTTTCTCCCGCTCCGGTCTTATCAGACCATCGCGCAGGGCTCCCTGGCCTGCACGGCGGCCGGCGGGCTCGTCGTCGACGTGGAGGGGGAGCGCTACCGGATCGAGGCCGGGGATGTGAAGAGCCTGATCTTCTCCGGCCGGCCGGCGCCGGTCAGGCGGGAGCGGTGCGATGGTGTGACCGGATTGACGATCGAGGGGCATGCGGCGGTGAACCCCGCCGGGAGAGCGGTGGTGATCCGGACCCGGGCGGGGACCTGGATCGTCCCATTCGTCAGTTTCCAGGGAGTCGCCCGCGGGGAGGCTGTCTCCGCCCCGCTCTCCCCCCTCGTGTGGGGCTGTCCAATGCGCGGTGAGGTTCACCGGCCGATCGAGGTCCTCGCCGGCGGCGGATACATGATGTGATATGGTAGCGCAACGATACCCCTCTCGCGAGAGGATGCCGTGATCGACCGGCATTAGATTCTTCTTCACTCCCGAGAGATTACTCAGAAAGAAATCAGAGGCATATAGAGGGGAGACATGGCAGTCGAAAAGATCGGCGCTCGGACTCGTCTGGGAGCATCTATAAGAGCAGTAGCATGAACCCCGTCCGCATCTTCATCAGCAGCGTGCAGAAGGAGTTCGCCGACGAGCGGGCGGCTCTCCGCGACTACCTGCGGGGTGACGCACTGATGCGGCGTTTCTTTGAGGTCTTCCTCTTTGAGGAGCTCCCGGCCGCCGACCGCCGCACCGACGTTGCATACCTCGACGAAGTCCGACGCTGCGACATCTATGTCGGGCTGTTCGGGAACGACTATGGTTACGAGAACACCGCAGGGCTCTCCCCGACCGAGCGGGAGTTCGACCTCGCCACTGCCGAGGGGAAATACCGGCTCATCTACGTCAGGGGCACGGACGACGCCGCCCGCCACCCGAAGATGCGTGCGCTTGTTCGCAGGGCAGAGGGCGGGCTGATCCGGAAGCGGTTTAACACCCCCTCGGAACTGGTCGCCGGGCTGTATGCGGCGCTTGTCGGGTACCTGGAGGAGAAGCAGCTCATCCGCTCCGGCCCCTTCGACGCGGCCCCGTGCATGAAGGCGACGCTCGACGACCTGGACCCCGAACGGATGGCGTGGTTCATCCGCACGGCCAGAGCGACCCGCCGGTTCCCCATCGCCCCCGATGCCTCTCTCCACGACCTGCTGGAGCATCTGAACCTGCTTGACGACGGCCGGGTGAAGAACGCGGCGGCCCTCCTCTTCGGAAAACAGCCGCAGCGGTTCCTGATCTCCTCCGAGATCAAGTGTGCCCACTTCCACGGCACCGAGGTGGCCAAACCGATCCCGTCCTACCAGGTCTACAAGGGCACGGTCTTCGATCTTGTGGACGCGGCGGTGGACTTTGTTCTCAGCAAGATCGCCCTCTCAGTGGGCACCCGCGAGGCCGGCCCACAGGCCCCGGTGCGCTACGAGATTCCGAAGGAGGTGGTGGCGGAGGCGATCGTGAACGCCGTTGCCCACCGCGACTACACCAGCAACGGCAGTGTCCAGGTGATGCTCTTCTCCGACCGCCTAGAAATCTGGAACCCCGGCACCCTCCCGCCGTCCCTGACGCTCGAAAAACTCCGGCAGGCCCACGGGTCGGTGCCGGCGAACCCCCTCCTCGCCGAACCGATGTATCTCGCCGGCTACATCGAGCGGATGGGCACGGGAACGCGGGACATGATCCGACGCTGCGCCGAAGCAGGTCTACCTGAGCCGGAGTTTGCGGTCAGCGACGGGTTCCGGACGATCGTTCGCCGGATCCGGGGTGGGGAAGAACCTTCGGGGAAAACTTCGGGGAAAACTTCGGGGAAAACTTCGGGGTTAATCCTGGATATGATCCGGCGACAGCCAGAGATCACCATACCGGAGATGGCCGAAGCACTGGGCAAGAGCACCCGGGCCATAGAGATGCAACTCGCAAAACTCAGACAGTCCGGAAAGGTGCAACGCGTCGGCCCGGCAAAAGGTGGCCGCTGGGAGATAACTGAAGGCGGAGATGAGTAGCGTCGGTGAGCGTGGGATTTTAACGCAGATGCTGCCCGTCACCTCCTTTCCAGGGAATGTGTGAAGGCAGGCTGAAAGAGGTGACGAAAGATCAGGTGCAAGTTCACCACCTCTTCTATCGCCCCGAGACAAAGCGCCGGGTCACCATCCCGGTGGACGGCCGGGCCCGCCCGCCCGGGCGTCTGTTAAAGAACGCACCGGCCCTAGGG
>JAEZIP010000016.1:0-50011 GCA_023436625.1 Methanobacteriota archaeon
GGGGCGGGCGCCCCCCCCCCCCCCCCCGCCCCCCCCGGGGGCCCCCCCCCCGGCCGCCCTCCTCCTTTTTGCGGTCGGCATCGTCGCCGGGGTCTTCGGCGGACTGATCGGGGTCGGAGGTTCGACGATCATGCTCCCGGTGATGTACCTTTACCTCGGCTTTTCTGAGCCTGTCGCCATCGGAACCGGGCTCTTTGTGGTCATCTTCACCTCGCTCTCCGGCGCTGCCGGCCATCTGGTGCGGGGGAACCTGGACCGACGGGTGGCGGTCCGAATCGCTGTCGGCGGGCTTGCCGGCGTCCTCCTCGGCTCCTGGCTCTTCTCCCTTCTCGTGGACCATACCCGCCTCCTCGGCCTCGTCCTCGGGCTGGTCTTCCTCGCCCCGTCGCTCGGGATGATCCGCGAGGGGCTCAGGGCCGATCCCGGGCCTGAGCCGGAGTGCATCGGAGGCACGCCGCCCGGGCATCTCCTCTTCGGGGCCGGAGTCGGCGTCCTGACCGGGATTACCGGCCTTGGCGGTGGCTACGCTCTCGTCCCGGGCCTGCTCTACCTCTTCGGCGCCCCGGTCTGTGTCACGATGGGGACGTCGCTCGCGTCCATGATCCCGATGGCAGTCGTGGGGGGCGGAATCAAACTGCTGGAGGGCTACGTCGCCGTCGAGTCGGGGCTGATCCTCGCGGCCGGCTCGATAGCGGGCGCCCAGGTGGGGGCCGCGGCGATCGGGCGGTTCCGGCCGGCGACCCTGAAACTGGTCTTCGGCCTCTACTTCCTCTACGCCGCGTTCCGATTCATTGCCGCGTTCTTTGGTGTCTGGACCTCGTAAGCGACTGGGGATCGACGTATTTTTAGCGGGAGGTCGCCCATACCTAGTTACCGATACGCGGAGGGACCCCGGAGATGGAATGGAAGGATATTGTCCCGGTTCTCGCGGGCGGGCTCGTGATCCTGGTCGTCGCCCTCGTAGTGAAACCCGCGCTCCTCGGGGAGCCGATCGGCCTCGCCTCTCCCGGACCGGCGTCTATCCCGAAACCGGCCGTATACGTCCCGCCCACACCGGTACCGACGGCGACTTCCTTCCCGGAGGACGGCGCGGCTTACACCCGGGCGTTCCGCTGGACGGCGATCGACGGCGGCGTCCAGACGACGCAGGTCCGAATCCCGGAGGCGCTCTTCCTTGCGCACCGGGAGACACCGCGTTTCAGCGACCATAATTCCTGGGGGAGGTACGCTCTCGCCGATGCCGACCGCCCGATCCTCGAGGATCTCGCCCGCCGGATCGCGCCCCCGATCTCCAATCCCGACGAGGGCTACTTCCGGCTGATGAACGTGGTCTTCTTTGTCCAGCAGATCCCCTACGATATGGACGACAATACAACCTCTTACACCGAAGGAGCCCTCCCCCGCTATGCCCGGCCTGTAAAGGACGGCGTTGAGTATCCCAAATATCCCGTCGAGGTGCTCGTCGACGGGAGGGGGGACTGCGAGGATGCGGCCATCCTGATGGGAGGTCTTCTCGATGCTCTCGGGTACGATACGGTACTGCTCTTATACTCGGATCACATGGCCCTCGGCATCCGGATGAATGAGTTCAACCCCTACTATGCGAAGTACACGCCGAGATACTTCGAGTACGGGGGAAAGCACTACTACTACGTCGAGGGGACGAATTACATCACGATCTCCACGGGAAACTCGACGTTTTGGGGAAAACCGTTCCCTATCGGAGATACACAGGACGGCCCGATCGGGAGCGTGAGATCGGAGACCCCACAGATCGTCCCCCTCCGTTATATCCCCACCCCGGTTGAATACCACATCCGCCCGGTCGCGCTGCCGGCAGGAGGAGCGTAAGACGCATGAATCTCGAGATCCCGAACCTCCCGAACCTCCCGAAGGTTGCCATCGGCCGGAGGAAGGCACTCCTCTCCGTCGCTGTGGCGGTTGCCGCGATAACGATGGCTTTCCTCGGATGGACGCTTCTTCTCAACTACACCGGAGATCAGCAGATTGCGGCGTTCGGCAGCCATGTGGCTGCATCGGAGGCCGACCTCCTCCTGGTCGAAGAGATGGTCTCCGCCCACATACGCTCTTCGACGGCCGACCTCTCGGTCGCCGAATGCGATGCCTGCATGCGGGAGTTTGCGGCAATCGCGAAGTACGGCAGAGATGTTACGGCCTACCACCGGCAGGTCGTCGGGGCCGACAGTGTCCCGGAAGCGTATGCGGGGGCGCAATCGGCCTACATCCGGGCGCTCGACCACCTGAACCGTGCATTCTCCCTCTGGTCGTCGGCTGCGGCCGCCTATGACGTGCGGGCATACACCACAGCGAAAGAGAACCTTGCCGCGGCGGATCAGGCCTGGAAGGAGTACGTCACCGCGACAGGAGATTACGCCCGCGAGCTCCGCGCCGCAGAAGAGGGAGGAGACGCCCCCCCTGCTTAGACGAGGTACTTCTCCGGAACCTTGATGGTGATGGTGAGCGACTTCAGCGACTCCGAGCGAATGACGAAGTAAAAATCATCATACCCCTCCCGGATGGTGAATGTCTCCTCTTTTTGTGTGGCCGCTTTTGTTGAACTATTACTGGAATGTGAACTGTTACCGGAATATAGTATGTCGGACCTGGAATACCGGATCTCCTTGACCACCCGGTTTGGATCCTCCGGATCCCGGACCTCTATCACGAGCCAGGGGTAGTCGTTCATCGGCGTCGCGCTCACGTTCAGATCCCAGTACGGGTAAGGAATATGGTAGACCCCGGTGGCAAGAACCCGGGCAGGGTAGTCGATGGTTGCCGTTGAATATTCTACCATCTCCCCGGAGACCTGAAGATCGTTTGGCAGTTTCGTCATCGTTGTCGTGGGCGTCGGGGTCGCGATGTGGTAGGTCGCAGGGTCGACGAACTCCACGCTCTGCGGCGTCTTATCCCCCCGGGCGGGTGCGGCCGGGGTTGGGGCCGGCTGGCCTGCTCCTATCTCGTGCGCCTCCGTCGGGGTGGGGGAGACCGGTTGCGCCTCCCCGGCATCCCCGGTAGCGGTGCAGCCTCCAGCAACGGCAGCCGCCGCCAGAAGGATAAGAAGCAGGATATGGCACCCTTGCATAATAATCTCTTTTTGAGGGGCCCTATTTGTAATTACCTATCCGTCCTGCCCCCCGGTCGGCCAAAAAAGGATTTGAGTCTGTTCCCGGGCAGGGACACTTACGTCCCCTCGTAGGCCTCCATGGCAAGGCCCGCGAACCTCTCGCCCGACTGCTCGAACACCTTCTGAACCTCGGCGATGCCGGCAGGATCGCCCAGTTTCAGCAGGGCCGCGGCGGTCAGCGCCCGGCAGCATTCGGACCGGCTGGTCCGGAGGGTGCCGACCAGCGGGTCGACCGCACGGGGGTCGCCGATCTCGGCAAGCGCCCAGATCGCCGGATTTTTGATATCGTCGTCCGCGACGCGCACTACCTCGACAAGCGGCTCCACCGCTTCAGCCCCGGCCCGGGCGAGCGCCATCGCCACGGTCCAGCGTGCGTCGCTGTCGACGCTGAGCAGGGCCTGCACCAGCGGCCCGACCGCCGGCGCTCCGATGGTCCCGAGGGCGCTGACAGCCTGCAGGCTGGTGTAGGTGTCGGCGTTGAGCATGGCGTGCATCAGCTCCCGGACCTGTACCGTATCTTCCCCCTCTACCTCCTTCCTCTCGATTGTCTTCTGCATCTCCTCACCTCCTGTACGGATGTGGGGTGTCCCGGGACTACAATAAGCCTTTACGAACCGGAACTGCCGTGCGGTGCCGTGGAGCGGCTCTGCCTGGCATAGGTTTTTATACTCAGAAGCGGGCGCCGGTGCTCCAGCTCCGGCTATCTCTCTGGGATACGCGTCGCTACTCGCACCTTACGGTGCTCCAGCTCCGGCCCTTCGGCCCGTCGCTACTCCAAAACGCTTCGCGTTTTCTCGAGTTACTGCCCTACCGGGCAGTAACCGCCGCCATCATGCCGAGCACCCTGCCATCGTGGCTGACGATCGGCGTTCCGAGGAGGTCCGCCCGGAACGTCGCACCATCACTCTGGATACCGGTCTGCTCGCCGTGCCAGGACCCGCCGCCAATGACTGCGCGGACGATACCCTGGATCTCGTCGGGCTGCGCCCAGAACCAGGAGAAGTGCGACCCCTGCACCTCCTTCGCGGTCGTGTAACCCCAGAGGGCGAGGTAGGCGGCGTTCGCGTAGGTCACCATCCCGTCCGGGCTGAGGAGTGCAACCGCCCGGCGGGTGCAGGCGATCGCCCGATCCTTGAGCAGCATCTCCTGCTCCCGCCGCCGCAGGTCGGCGATATCCGCGAGGAGGATTCGGTAGGCCCGCACCTCCTCGGTGATGTCCTCGCAGGTCGAGTATTCTGTCCCGTCGCAGAGTGTTACGAAACGGGAAAGAACCATTTTCCTCGACCCGTCCCGGCACTGGACAGTAAACGTCCGGGGCCTGACCTGGCCCGGGACCGAACGGTCGAGATCCGACCGCCAGGTACGGAGGGCTTTCTGCCAGACCTCTTCGTCCGGGAAGATCAGCCGTGTCCACTCAGCGACCGTGGGTGCCTCATCCGGACCATAGCCGAAGATCTCCACGAACCTCTGGTTGACGTAGACGAACTTCCTCTCGCGGTCGATGAGCGCGACCCCGAAGGGGGACGAATCGACCATGTTCCGGAACCGGGCCTCGCTCAGCTGGAGCCGCTTGGCGGTCTCGCGCCGGGCGAGGGCGATGGATACCTGCCGGATGAACGACTCTACCGTCTCCCGGTTCTCAAGTTCCCTTCCCTGGGGGAGGAAGATGCCGGCGATGCCGAAGAGCTGCTCGCGCCAGACCAGCCCCGTGACGCATATCCTCGCGATCTCGAACCGGGTGAGAAACGCTTCGCAGACCTCCTCCGGGAACGCCTCAAAGCAGAGGTCGTAGAACGACAGCGAAGAGGGTTCGGGACGGAGGACGAAGTCCCGCAACCCGCGCATCGACCCTGGGGTCTCGTTGTACGGGGAGTCGAAGACCCGGGCAACCGGGATGACCAGGCCGACGGGGTCCCGTCCCAGGAGTTCCGTGACCCCCTCCCTGAACCCCTCGCCAGCGAACGCCCGGATGGTGAATTGTCCGCTGGCCCCGTCGTAGGAGAGGAGGTAGGCGTATACCCCCGGCATGAGTTCTGTGAGCCGGTCGACGATGTACTGGTAGATGTTCTCCACCGGTTCCAGGTCGACGAGGTCCACTGCCGTCCTGGCGAGGAACGCCATGTTTCGGATATATCGTTTACGCTCGGTGATATCCTCGAGGACGATCGTGCAGCCCTTCTCCCCGCCCTCGAACGTCGTCGGGATCGCCTGCATCTGGTAGAACGACTCGCTGCCGCCGTCCTGCCGGTGGCCAATCTCGGCGATCGCCTGCTCGCGCTCGAGCCCCTCGACGACGGCGAGGGCTTCGGGGGAGGAGACGACGGGAAGATCGGCATCGCGGATATTCCGGTCTACGATCTCCTCTTTTGCGCGCCCGAACCGCCTGAGGCACTGTTCGTTGGCCTGGACGATCGTGAGGTCGGCGTCAAGGACCAGGATCAGGTTCTTCGTGAAACAGAGAAACGCCGAGAGAGGCACACGCTGCGTGAGAGAATAGACCTTGGCGTTGCCGACGAGCCGCGACTCGACATGGCCTGCCGCCTGCATCACCTCAAGATGCTTCGAGACCGAGTTCCGGTTTACACCGAGGGCTTTTGCAATCTCGGTGATCGTCATGCCCTTCGGCCGGAACCTGAGGGTCCGCAGGACTCTTCCCGGGATGTCCTGCTCCAGCTGCATACAACCACTGGCGTTTAACTTCGGCGTACGATATATATGTCTTTCCCGTCGTGTTGGGATCGCACCCCCGATGGACCGGGCGCCCCTCCGGCGATGAACGGGGCGGCCATTGGCTTGCCGGCAGAGCAGAGCGGTGCGCAGGGCTTTAAGAAGGGGAGGCGTATCCTGTACGATAGGCCCGGAGGACCATCGATCATGGATATGAACGAACTCGTCAGCATATCGCAGGGAACGCTCGCGATCATGAACCCCACGACACCCGAGAAGGTGCTCGCCGCAGGAAAGGCGGCCGGACTTCGGGAGGGTTCCCGTGTCGTGGAGATCGGGTGCGGAAACGGGACGATCCTCGCGGTATGGGGGCGCGAATACGGGATATCCGGCCTCGGCATCGAGGCCCGCGAGGATGCCTGCAGCCGGGCGGAGGAGACGTTTCGGAAGACGGGGCTCGCTGACCGGCTCGCCATCCGGTGCATGGACGCCCGGGAATACGTCCCCGACGAGCCGTTCGACTGCGCCGCGTCGATCGGGGCGTCGCATATCCAGGGCGGATTTGCGACGACGCTCGATTCCCTCCTCGGTCTCGTCCACGATGAGGGGACCATCGTCATCGGCGACCGCTGCTGGCGGTCCGACCGCACCCCGCCGGAGTTCGCTCGCGAGTGGCCCGACGTCCTGACCGGGTACGAGATCCTCGGCACCGTGCGGGAGGCCGGGCTCGACGTCGCCGCCGTCGTCCGGTCGGGCGTGGACGACTGGGACCGCTACGAGTCAGGGATCTGGCAGTCGGTCCTCTCCTGGCTTGGCGAGCACCCGGATCACCCCGAACGCGACTTCGTGATCGACTACCTCCACCGCATCCAGGACGAGTACTGCGGTTACGGCCGGGAGTATATGGGCTGGGCGATGTATGTCCTGGTGCCAGGGTTCTGGTGAGCGGCTTGAAAAAAGGAATGGCTTCCGTTACGCCCCGGCGTATACGCCCGAGCCTACGAACCACTCTTCGTCCACCGGGGCCACGTAGCAGAGTTTCAGCCCGTCAAGCCCGGTGTCGGGGTTATAGTAGGTAACGTACACGTACCCGCCCCCGCTCTCTGCGGCGGCGGTCTCGAGCAGGGTCACCCTGACACCGTACCGGTCTTCGAGGTCGAAACGGTTTTTCCCGATATATTCCGGCTGGTAAGGGAGGGCGAGTGTCGTTCCGTCCGTTGTGTAAGCAAAGATGTACGCCCCGCCGTCGGCAAAGTCCCCGGAGAGGTCGTTGAACGCGGCGCACGCCGCCTCTCTCCCGTGCTCCTGCGCAAAGTCCCGTGCGGCCTTCACCCGCTGCACGAGCGTCTCCCTGACCTCTGTGTCGAATCCGGTCCCGACCTCCGGGACGTAAATCCCCGAACCGACGAACCAGGTCCCATCCACGGGGAGGACATACCCGAGTTTGAGTTCTTCGGCATACCCTCGTGCAGGGTTCGGGTAGATGTAGTAAACGCTGCCGCCCCCTTCCGCTGCCATCCTGCTCATGCTGTGGATGTACGCCACGCCGCTCGAGTCGTGCACGCCGCTGCGGTCCGTGCCGATGAGAGCCTGCTGGAAGGGAAGGGCAAGGACGGTGCCGTTCATATCGTAGGCGAAGATGTAGGTCTCGCCCCTGACGAACTCCCCGTCCGGATCGTTGAACGCGGTAAGCGCTTCGTTACGTCCGTGCTCCCGGGCATATGCGGCCGCCCCGGCAACGAAGGCCTTCATCTCGTCGGCGGCATCCGTTGCAGGCGGCCTCTCGCTTATTGCGTCCTGCCGCTCTCCCGCATCAGTGCTTCGCGTGACGACGACGCGCCACTCGGCTCCGTCGATGCCGGCGGTATCCCATTTTGCCTCCTTCGTCACCATCCGCTCCCAGTTCCGGTCCCAGAACGAGTACTCGACAGTTCCGGACGGTTCGGCAACGATACGGGAAAACGCCTCCTGGAGTCCCGGGGACTGGTAGGCCGGGTCCGAGAAGAGGTTCTTCCCGATCTCCTCGGGAGTCGTGTCGTAGATCACCAGCCCATCAGTCTGCGTCACCCAGACGTCGTATGGGGTGCCGCTCGTCAGGGGCGCAATCACCCGGTCGATGAAGGCGTCGGGCCGGTATGCGATGCTCACGAATCCGAGGTACTCCTCGCCGAAGACGGGGTAACTCTGGGTGGCCCCGTAGAATCCTTCCTCCAGGTAAAAGACTTCGCTGACCATCGGCGCCTGCTCCCGGACTGCCCGCTCCGTCTGCGGTTGGCCCGAGAGGTCGCTGTTCACCAGGCCGGCGTAGTTCTCGGGCACGGCCATAGCCACGATCCCGTCTTTCGTTATCACCAGGGCCGAATCCGCCCAGGGGTGGTTCAGCATCGTCTGCCGCACCGCCTCCTTCCCGGCGGCACTCGTGAGCCCGGTCTCCCCGAGCACCCGGGCGTCCTCAGCGGTCGAAGCCCTGACCGACTCCAGTTCGTCGTTGATCCCGGAGACGGCATCCATGAGGACCGAATCCCCGGTTCCCTGCAGGGGGGGCTGACTCCCTTCCGTGCAGCCTGCCCCGAGCATCGCGACGGCGATGAGAAGGGCGGCAATTATTGCGGTTATTCGCATAATCGAAGTTACCCGGTCGTATTATTAAATATGCTGAAATTTCACAGGATTGTTTGTGAGAAAAGACACAATAACGGGCGAATTAACACGTTCTCTGCCTGGGTGCCCGGGTTCCGGCAGGCGGCCGAAAGAATTGTATTGCCTGCCCGCCGAAAGGTCCCGGCATGGAGGTCCGTGTCGGCACGAGCGGGTGGGCGTATGCGTGGAACCGGGGAGGCAGCCTCGCGTGGTTCATCGAGCGCTCCGGCCTGAACGCTATCGAACTAAACACGAGTTTTTACGGGTTCCCGTCGGAGAAATCAGTCGGTTCATGGGCCGGTGCGGGGTCGGGGCTGCGGTGGAGCGTCAAGGTGAACCGGTCGGTCACCCACCGGCACCGGTTCAACGAGAAGGCGATAGGTGTCTGGGAGCGGTTCCGCGAGAGGTTCCTCCCCCTCGACGATCTCATCGACTTCTACCTCTTTCAGGCCCCGCCGGCGTTCGCGGACGTCGATCGCCTCATCGCTTTTCTCGAGGCGATCGACCTCGGCCGGCGGTGTGCCGTGGAGATCAGGAACCCCGCTGTGCTCGGTGACGACGAGGCGTGCCGGAGGCTGCAGGAAGCAACCCTTCTGGTCTCGGTCGACTCTCCCGACTTTCGGGAACGCGTATTTCCCGGCGATACCGTCTACCTCCGGATGCACGGCCGGGAGGACTGGTACCGGCACGACTATACCGACGGTGAACTTGCGGGAATCAGGGATCGGATAGCCGCCATCGGCCCGGAACGGGCGTATGTCTTCTTCAATAACGATCACGCAATGCTCGAGGACGCGAGGACAATGATGCGCCTCTTCCGCGAGGTGCCGCCTGTCTGACGACGAGAAAGAATTATCTTCCTTTTGTGGCGTCAATTTCTCGTTTTTTTCAGTTCAAGAGCAACGGCACTGCAACTATTCGGGAAAACGCCGGACCCTTCAATAGTTTTTCGGCGAATTGGGGCGAAAATGGGGGTTGATGGGTGATACCAAATAGAATCGTATAAATATCGCATGCGTCATCTAATAGTTTGGGGAACTATTACCCCGGTGACATGAGAGAACTGTAGACGCGAGTGGGAGACTTCCCCGTGGGGAAGTGTCCGCACTCACTCGTCGCGTGCGGCATTCAGCACGTTTGGGCGGTCGGGTGGGCATCCACCCCCTGCACCCCCTCTGGCGCTGGTATGCTCTCTTTTCCGTTCCGATAAGCGCAACCTGACCTCATCGTCCACGAACCGGAGAGGAATACCCTGTTCCCGTGCGATTGCCGAGAGGTCGTCGTACTCGGGTTTCTCTGCGATCAGACGACCGTTGACGGTCGAGGTCTTCACCCGGACCGGGTACACCCTCCCGCCGAGACTGACCGGCACCGCCTCCCTCTCCCTGGCGGCCACCACCTTCCGGAACTCGTGCACCCGCACCCCGAGGGTCCCGGTCTCCTCCATGAGGACCCGGATCAGGTGGTCCTCGTCTCCCGACGCCGCCATCACCGATACTATACTGACCGGCCGGTTCTTCTTCCCGAGCGCCGGGGTGACGAAGACGTCCACCGCTCCCTCCGCAAAGAGGCGCTCGACCGCGTAGCCGACCACCTCCCCGGAGATGTCGTCGAGGTTCGTCTCGAGGATAACGAACTGGTTCTCTCCGGGAGAGAGGCGTTCCCCTTCCACCACCCGGAGCAGGTCGGGCCGTCCCGGAACCTCGCGGGTGCCGGTACCGTAGCCGACCCGGACGGGGACCATGGCCGGGTAGGGATTTACCGCACGTTCCGCGAGGCCGGCAAGCAGGGCCGCCCCCGTCGGCGTGGTCAGCTCGACGTCGACGGGCGCGGAGGTATACGGGAACCGGTGCCGGGCGAGGATGTCGAGCGTCGCCGGTGCGGGTCCCGGGATCTCGCCGTACTCCGTCCGGATGGTCCCGCCGCCGAGAGCCGGGGGTGTCGCGACGATCGTCGCCTCCAGGAACCCCGCCCGGTCGAGGAGCAGCATCGTGCCGATGACGTCGAAGATCGTGTCCACCGAGGCGATCACGTGTCGCGAAAACCCGGTGCGGTGGAGGTGCGCCTCGGCGGCGGTGAGGTTGTCAAGGACCGCAAGCGCCCGGGAGCATGCGCCCGGCGAGAGGCCTGCAGCACTTGCGGCCGCGGCAGCCGCCTCCAGGAGATCACCCGCGTCCGTCGCGCCCTCCTCCTCGATCTCGATCGCGAGCCGGGTCGCCGTTATCCCGCCCGCATCCACGGTCTTTGCCTCGTAGCGGAACTCGCGGCAGAGATCGAGGTCTCGGATTGCATTCGCAAGCGGATCGAGTGCACGGGGCTCACCGAGGAGGTCGATGAGGGCTGCAAGGAGCATATCCCCTGCAATCCCCGCGCATGCCGGATCGATGACGAGGACCTTCATACTCTCCCGCCGGGACCCTCACTCCACTCCCCCGGGCGGCTCGCTGAGGCTCGTATGCACCGTTCGCGTGAGTTCCGCCACCCGTTCCGCCGCCTCCCGGCCACCGGCGATGGCGTTCGTCAGGCGGGCACCCTTCGCCGCCTGCTTCGCCGCTTCCGCAGGATCGGTGCCGAGGGCGGCCGCGACCGCCGCCGGCACGGTAACGTTGAGGATGGTGTGCCCGCTGTACTGCAACTCCTGGGTGAGGACGGCGCCGACGAAGATGGCGGTCCCCATATCGGGGTCGTCCCGCCCCTTCCCCTCGAGGGCGTACTCCGGGACCACCCGGGCGGTGAGGTTCTCGATATGATAGTCTTTCCCGCCGATGGTGATGTCGTAGGAGATCTTTGCGTCGAACCCCCAGAACTTCGCGGTGAACGGGTCGGTCCTCCGCGCATGAGGCGCGATCTCCGTAAAGCGGAACACGATCTCTTTCCCCGTGAACCCCGAGAGGGCTGCGGAGCCCCGCTTCTCGACGAGAGCTCTCCGCTCGTCGTCGAGCGCTCCGGCTGCCTCTTCGAGCGACTTCCCCGCCTTGAGCATCTCGTAGACCTTCGCCGCCCGCCGGTAGATCGCCCGGTCCCGCACCGGCTCGCTCGCCCGGATGCAGGCCTCCGTCACCGAACCCCTGTTCACGACCTCCGCCTTCCGGACGATGGTGTTTAAGCCGCAGAGGGCGAGCTCCGGGTCGATGAAGGACTGCATCTTGTAGTCCCGGATCGCCGTTGCGGTTGCCTCGACGTCGCCGCCGTTTGCAAGCAGCAGCCGGAGCGCCGGCAGGATGTCGCCGGCGAGGTGGCCGAGCGGGACGTTCACCGGCCCGCCGGAGAACCCGGCCCCGATGATGGCGGACTCCTGGAATCCGGCGAAGAGCTCGTTCGTCACCATCGACCCGATCACCGACGGCCCGCCGATGTCCTTTAAGATCAGCCCGAAGTCGCCGACGATCCGGGCAGTGTCGTACTCCTCCCCGGTCCCCCGCATGTGGATCTTCCCCGGGAGTTTTGCCGCCTCGACGGCTCCCTTCCCGGCGAGGTAGGCGGAATCGACCTGCCCGAACTTCCCGAACTCCTCCCCGAGGAGGGCGTCCGGGTGGACGAGCTCCATCGTCACCGCCGCCGCGATCAGGGCCGGCCAGAGGGGGTAGGGGGTCGTCCCGGCGCCCTCCATGCTCCGCATCATCGCTTCGGTCCCGACCTTCGCGGCGTTTCTCGCGAGTTCGGGGATGTTGTAGTCCTCGCCGAGGGCGGCGTGGCCCATGACGCCCCCGCCGGCGACGAACGGCGGCAGGACCGCGCCGTCGAGACGGGTCAGCTTCTTCTCCATCAACGCCTCGTAGATCGCGAGGTAGGCGGGGAACGCCGGGACACGATGGGTGAACTTGTTCGTCGTCAGGGCGATGGCGCTCGTCCGGTCGCCGCCGGCGTGCATCCGGGCGATGGCGCCGAGTTTCCGGTTCCCGAGCGGCACGCCGGCGCGGGCGCAGCTCCCCGAGAAGTAGGCGAGCGTCGCGACGATCAGGGCCGCGTTCGCCGCCTCCGCCCCGCCCCGTTTTGCCTCGCCTACCGCCTTCCCGATGATCGCATCGAGCGGCAGGTGGGGGGCCGAGGCGTCGACGACCGTCATGTTCATCAGGCTCATCTCCGGGGCGCCGATGCTGCAGAAGATATCTTCCGCGAGCGAGTTCGCCGCGGCGAACGCAGGGATGACGAGCGCCCCGTGCCCGCGGGTCGCCGCCTCCAGCTTGTCGACGGTCATGTAGTCGGGCTTGAACGTCACGGCGTGGGCCGCCGCGAGGAGCACCCTCTCTCGTTCGGTATCCATGATCCGGTAACCTCCGATCCTTGAACGTCAACAGAAGGCTTCAGACATAAAAACGTGCCGCCCGGAGAGATGCCGGGGGTTCCGGTTACATATACAGCGCCTGGAGGGCGACGACCTCGGCGCTGTCCTTCGCCCGTGCGTAATCATCGAGAGGCTCGGCGTTCACCTCGAAAAAGCGCAGCCCCCATCCGAACGGAGCGAGGACGCTTTGGGCCTGCTCCTTTTCGCCGAGGATGTAGAGCGCCGCGGCCATCGCCTCCACCGAGGTAAGCCGGAACGGACGGCCGAAGTTCACCGGGTTTGCGGCCACGAGGAAGGGGAGCGCCCGGCGGTTGCGCCAGGAGGCGACGGCCCCGGTATCGAGCACCTCCCAGGAGCAGTCGAGCGCCGTTATCGAGGGGAGGTGCCGGTCGGCGGGGGATACCGCCTGCTCCGCGGTCGGGTCGAGGAGGAGGGTCGAGCGGGGGATCTTTGCGATGCTTGTGACAATCCTTACGAGCCCGCGCCGGGCCAGTTTCTTCACCGTGCATTTTCGGGGATCGCAGGTGTCGTCCCGGTAGGCGTAGAGCGGTATCATCTGCTTTGTTATGGTACGCCGTCGAGGTACTATCAATGTACGTGCTCGTCGCTCCCTGCATCGAAAACCCCGCATGCCGCGCCCGCGGGATTACGACCGATGAGGACATTCGCTGTTTTGGGCGCGCCGTGGAGCGCTGCCGGCGCTTCTCAGTCGAGATGGTTCCGCTCCCCTGCCCGGAGACGATCTACCTCGGCGCCGATCGGCCGCCGGGCTCGTTCCTTGATAGGCTCGCGACCGACGAGTTTGCCGCGCTCCTTGATGGGCTCGAATCAGAGGTCCGTGCCGTCGTCCGGGAGCGCGGGGAGCCGCCGCTTGCGATCGTCGGGGTGGACTCCTCCCCCACCTGCGGGGTGAACGCCACCTACTACTCGTCGGAGAAACAGCCCGGGCGCGGGGGGTTTCTTTCCCGGTTCCCGGATATCCCGGCAATCGACGTGAAGGAATTTGCCCGTTACCGGGTCTATCTCGCCGGCCCGCTCTTCTCGGAGGCTGAGAGGACCTACAACCTCGCGCTCCGCGACCTCCTTGAAGGGCACCTCTTCGACGTCTACCTCCCGCAGGAGGTGGGGGATACGAGCCACACCCGGTGCCGGGAGGAGCACGGGGTTATCTTTGCGCAGCACCTCCTGGCGCTCCGCGACGCCGATATCGTTGTCGCGGTCGTCGACGGCGCGGACGCCGATTCCGGAACGTCATGGGAGATGGGGTATGCATATGCGCTGGGGAAGAGGATCGTGGCGCTCCGCACCGACTTCCGGGTCGTCGGGCATCACGAACGGGTCAACCTGATGCTCGAGGAGTCCGCGACCGTGGTCACGGCAAAAGAGGACCTGCCCCGGGCGCTCGGGTCGCTTTTTTTGGCATCAGGATGATGCCGGCCGCCTCTTTTCCATCGAGAGGACGTTCTTCCCGCCCTCGCGAGTGTAGGCCACGCTGTCCGTCACCGTCCGGATGAAGTGGACCCCGAGCCCCCCGATCGGCCGTTCTTCCGCGGGGATGTCGAGAAGCGGCGACGGGGCGGTGAGCGGATCGAAGGGAACCCCGTCGTCGGCGATCGTCACGCGGACGGCGTCGGCGTCGGCGGTGCAGGTGACCGTGATCGTCCCGGGTTCCCCATCGGGAAACCCGTAGAGGATGGTGTTGCTGCAGGCCTCGTCCACGGCGAGCTGGATCGCAAAGATCAGGTCGTCGCCGCACCCGGCGAGCACCTCGGTGAGGAAGTCGGCGATCGTCGCGAGTGCCGATAGATCCGCCCGCACGATAAGTTCCGCCATCAGACCACCCGGAGAACCATTATGGTCAGATCGTCGAACTGCGGCTCGTCGCCCGAGAACTTCACAACCGCATCGCGGACCCTCTCGACGATCCCGGCGGGAGAGAGGTCGCGGCAGCCCGTGACGGTCTCGATCAGCCGTTTCTCCCCGAACTGCTCTTCGTCGGGGTTGATCGCCTCGGTGATGCCGTCGGTGTAGAGCAGGACGATGTCCCCGCTTTCGAGGTTGACGGTCTCCTCACCGTAATCGGCATCCGGCATGACCCCGAGTATGATCCCGGTTCCCTTCAGTTCCAGCGGCCGGCCCCCGTCCGACCGGAAGAGGAGAGGCGGGTTATGTCCCGCGTTGACGTAGGTGAGCGTCTTTTTGGCCGGGTCGGCGACCGCGTAGAAGAGCGTGACGAACATCCCTGACTTCGCGTCCTCGGCGATCACCATGTTGGCCTCGCTGACGGCCTCGCGGGCGCTCCGCGGCACCAGGGCGTTCGCCCGCAGCACCGTCCGGGAGAGCGCCATGAAGAGCGCCGCAGGGACGCCTTTCCCCGAGACGTCAGCGATGACAAGGGCGGTCCTCCCGCCGGGGAGGGGGAACGCGTCGTAGAAGTCCCCGCCGACCTCCTTTGCCGGGAGCGAGAGGGCGGCGAGCTCGATGCCCGGAACCTCAGGCAGCCGTTCGGGGAGGAAACTCATCTGGATGTCGTGCGCGATCCGGAGTTCGGCCTTCTTCCGCTCGAGTTCCGAGAGGTAGGTGTCCCGTTCCGCCTTCGTCTGCCGCTCGGTGATCAGGTTCCCGATGATGAACGCGAAGATGAAGACCCCGGTGGCGTTGGCGATGATCATCGGGAAGGCCACCCCCTCGACGACCTCAAACGCCTGCTCAAACGGCCGGCAGAGGAGAAGGGTGATCCCCATGTGAAACGCCTCCATGCCGATGGCGAAGAGGACCGCACCGTGCATCCCGATGAATTTGCGGCCGGCAAGGAGGAAGATCAGCCCCCCGAAGAGGCCCGCGAGGATGGTCGCGGTCGCGCACGGGACGGCGGTGAATCCCCCGAGGGAGAAGCGGTACGCCGCTCCGATCAGGCCGGCGCCGAGTCCCACCACCGGACCGCAGGCAAGCCCCCCGACCATGGGGCCGAGGTCGCGAACGTTCGCGGTGGCGCCGAGGATGGTGATGCCGCTCTCGGTGCCGTAGATGGAGAGCGCCCCGAAGAGGAGGGTGAGAACCGCCTGGCTCTTCCAGGTGACGAGGCCGTCGAGCACCCGGGTGAACGACGCCGTCCGGGTGATCAGGTAGGCGACCACCATGATGACGCAGATCATCTGCAGGAGCACGAAGAACATATCGCCGTAGCCGGAGAACGCCATGCTGGTCTACCGCCCCGGATGCCGCTCAGGGCCCCGCCGCAAACCCGGCAAGCGCCGCCGCCTCGTCGGGGGAGAGAGAGAAGATCCGGTGAAATCCTGCCATGGTGAAGACTTCGAGGATCTGCGGTTGTGCGCAGGCTATCCGGAGCGCCCCGCCGTCCTTCTTCAGCCGCTTCAGTGCGGCAAGCAGTACCCGAAGGCCGGAGCTGCTGATGTAGTCGAGGTCGCAGAGGTTGACGAGGAGGCTTCTCCCTCCGGCATCGAGCACCCGGTTGATCTGCTCCTCCGCCTTCTCCGAAGAGCTTGCGTCGAGCCTTCCTTTCACCACAATGATATCGACGGCGCCCGCTCTTCTCTCGAGGATCTCAACATGCCCGCTCATTGAAAGAGCTTTCAATTCAATGGAAGATAGATGTTGCTCTCTGTTCCGGGACGTCTCCTGTCGAAACAACAAAAAAATGAGGGTGTATTGTCGGGTGTGTGATAACCATGCGGTGTCCGCGGGTGGTCCCCGGGCGGTTGTGCCTCCCGTCCGGGCCCCCGTCCACCGTGCCGGTATGAGTGTTTAGAGAGGTGTGCCTGGATGTACCGGGGTCCCCCGGTACATCATGACGTTGATGCAATCAGCGTGGTGAATGTTCCGTTCACCGTTCCCAGCCGTTCTTGTGCCGGTCCGGGCCACATGTGCCTGTGCGGCCCGGTTTGTCGGAGAGATTCCCCGTCTCCCGACTCTGGGGATCACAAGTTGATCTGTTTCATTTATATTGTTTTTGGTCAATGCCTTGCATTGTGGTGTGGCGTTGTGTGTGGCATCATAGCATGCGACACTGCAAAACCCTATAACCCCCGGCGTGAAACTCTGTTTGCACATGGATCCCACTACCGACGCACTCTCTCTCCTGCTTGGCGCCTTGAAAGAGCACCCGCGCGGCATGTCGGTCTCCGATCTTGCCGCCACCGTCGGGATCAACCGGAACACCGTCTCCCGGTATCTCGACGTCCTTCTCGTATCGGGCCAGGTTGAGATGGAGACCTACGGAAAGGCCAAGGTCTTCTATCTCTCGCAACGGGTTCCCATCGCCGCCATGCTCAATTTCTCGTCGGATCTCGTGCTGGTGCTCGACCGCGACCGCCGGATCGTCCAGGCGAACGATGCCGTCTGTGTGTTTGCAGGGAGAGAGCGGGATGATATCATCGGAAGCGGTATCGAGACGTCGCCGCTCGCCGCGTTCGATCACCCGCTGATACGGAGCCGGATCACCGACGCCCTCAACGGCCGCGAGGTTACGGAAGAACTCCGGTTCCTGCGGCGCGACGAGGAGTTCTTCTTCCGGATCAAGTTCCTTCCTACCGTCTTCAACGACGGAGCGCCGGGAGTCACCATCATCCTCGAGGATATCACCGAGGAGCGGCGGGCGGAAGAGGCCCTGCGCGAGAGCGAACTGCTCTTCCGGAGCCTCGTCGAGAACGTCAGCGACCTGATCCTGAACGTCGACGAGGCCTGCACGTTCACGTATGTCAGTCCCAAGAGCCGGGAGATCCTCGGCTACGCACCCGAAGAGATGCTTCAAAAGACGCCCTGCGACTTCATGCCCCCGGAGAAGGCCGAGCGGGTCAGAGAGCAGTTTGCCGTACTTTTCGCCGACCCGAAACCCGGGGTCCTCTTTGAATGGACGATGCTTCATAGGGACGGGAGCCCCGTCGTCCTCGAGGTGAGCGGGACGCCGGTCTACGATGTGATAGGCGACTTCACCGGCTACCGGGTGGTCTGTCGTGACGTCACCGAACGGGCGCGTGCTGCGAAACGGGTGGCCCAGTGGAAATCGTTCCTCTACTCGGTGGTCAACAACATCCCGAGCATGGTCTTTGTCCGGGAAGTGGAGGGGAACACGTTCGTCTTCTCGAATAAGGCCGCCGAGACGTTCCTCGGGATGACGCAGGAGGAGATGGCGGGAAAACGGGCAACGGAACTGTTCCCGACGGAAATGGCGGCATTCTTTGCCGACGGCGACCGGGAGCTTGTGGAGCGAACGATCGCCCTTGAGGAGAAGGCCCACCTCCCGGGCGGACGGACACTCTCCATGAAGAAGATCCCGATCTTCAACTCCCGGGGCATGCTGAAGTACATGCTCGGGATAGCCGAGGACGTCACCGACCGCGCCGCCGCCGAGGAACTCCTGGTCGCCGAGCGTGACCGGGCGCAGGGCTACCTGGAGGCGGCCGGCGTGATGATCGTGGTGATCGGGGCGGATGGAACCATCGACCTGGTCAACCGGAAGGGGAGCGAGATTCTCGGGTATGCTGAGGGAGACCTCGCCGGAAAGAACTGGTTTGCAACGGTTGTCCCCGAGCGCCTGCGCGGCCGGCTCGCACAGAACTTTCATCGCCTCGTGGTCGGCCGGATCGAGCCGCCTCCCTTCGAGAAAAGCCCGGTCGTCACCCGCGACGGCCGGGAACACCCGATACTCTGGCACAACGCTCTTCTCCGGGATGTGGACGGCAACGTCGTGGCGATGGTGAGCTCCGGCGAGGAGATCGCAGAATAGCCGGTCATCCGGGAGAGCACGGCCGATACGCCGAATCCAGGCTGGTCCTGCCGCATCGGCGATTTCCTCCTCCTCCCCGCTGTTTCGGGGGTCATCACTTAAATACGCCGCGGGGCACATAGAGTACTGGTGACAACTTTGGTGGACATCATCTCCCTTGTCCTTATCGTAGTCGTGGTGCTGATCGTCATCGGCATCGCGGCAGCCGCCGTAGGCATCTATAACCGGTTCTTCTCCCTCAAGAACTCCGCCGAAGCCACGGTCGGGCAGGTGAAGGTCGCGATGAAGAAGCGACTGGACATGATCGAGCAGCTCCTCGGCGCGGTGAAGAGCTACGCAGCCTTCGAGAAGGAGACCCTGACCGGGGTGACCGAGATGCGGGCCCGTATCGGCAGCGCCGGTCCCGGCGACCTGAACGAACTCGAACGTGAGTCCCGGTCGGTCCTCGGGCGGCTGCTCGCCGTCGCGGAGAATTACCCCGATCTCAAGACCTCGCAGACGGTGCAGAACCTGATGGGCGCGGTCCAGGGTGTCGAGGACGAGATCGCCCGGCACCGCTACACCTACAACAACATCGCCCAGCAGTACAACACCATGACCGATACGGTCCCCTCGAACCTGGTCGCCGGCGTCATGGGCTTTAAGAAGCTCGAGTACCTGGAGTTCGGCGAGGAGATCGAGCGGGTTCCGACGATATCGTTCTGATGAACCATGCGCGTGACTGAACGGCAGCAGATCCTCATCCTTGTTGCCATCACCCTGCTCGTCGGGGTGCTGGCGGTCGTCGGAGCGAACGCGCTTCCCGGGCTTTTCCGGGGAAGCCTGGATGTCGAGCACTACGACGCCGTCTTCTACGAGAACGGGACACTCGTCGAGCGCTACACCTATGACGTCCGATCGGCGGGGGAGTACCGGATGCTCTTTCGCTACTGGGACGCGCCGCTCACCTTCGCCGCTATCGACCGGCCGCACATCGAGTTTCTCGGGATGACCGCCCCACCCGGGACCGTCGGCTACGTCAAGGATTACTGGGGCGAGGTGCGGACGGCCGCCGGGACCGCGAGCTCCGCCGACCTCACGACGATCCGGAGCCTTGCGTTCGACAACGAGGTGGGCCTCTATAACCCCAGTTACTTCGCCCCGGGTACCTACACGGCGGAGTTCCGCTACCGGGTCCGGCCACCGGTCGAGTATGATAGCCAGTGGGCGCATCTGAATCTGAAATTCGTCGACGAGCACGTTCCCTACCGGAGCCTGCGGATCACCCTGCCGTTCGCCGGTGCTATCGAGGAGGTCTACACGCATCCCCCGACCCTCGATGTCGAGCGGACGGCGGAGGCCGTCGTCATCACGGGGAACGCCCCGCAGGACGACTCGCTGAACGTCGAGATGATCCTCGATCTCGCGTTCATGGAGGGGATTGACGCGTACCCGGAGTTCGTCCCGGACGTCCGGCAGCAGGCGGCCGACGCCAACCGGTGGCCCCCGATCCTCTACGGGGCGGCGGAGATCCTCTACGGCCTCGCAACTGTCCTTGTCCTCGCGATGCCGTTCATCCTCCTCGGCGTTTACCTCCGCTACGGCAGGGAGAAACCGTTCACGGTGCCGGAATACCTGAGTTTCACGCCGAACACAGCGCTCAAACCCTGGCAGGTGAACCTCCTCTTCAAGGGCGACGCCCTCGAATTCGACGACAATGGGTTTTATGCGACGGTCCTCGACCTCCACCGGCAGAAAAAGATCGTGGTGGCCGAAAAACCGGACGGCGATGGAGTCACGGTCCGGATCGTCTCGGGAGAGTCCTCCGATCCCTACGAGCAGCGGGTGCTCACCTTCCTTGCAAACGTCGCCGACGACCATGTCGTGGACACCGCCGAACTTGAGGCGTTTGCCAAGACCGCCCGGCGGAGCCCCGGCTACCAGCACCGGATCCTGCAGTACCAGCAGTCGCTCAAGGCCCTGACCCGGGACGTGGATACCACGCTCTCCCGGCGGTACATCAAGGACGGCCGGACGTTCATCCTCCCGCTCATCTTCCTTGGAGCCATCCCCTGCGGGCTTGCCATTCTGGCGTTCATCTTCGCGCCGGGCGCGGCCTTCCTCCTGATCCCGGCCGGCATCCTCTCCCTCATCGTCGCGGTCCAGGTCGGGCTTGCAGCCCTCTTCCCCTCGACGCTCTTCGGCTTCTGGAGAGGCGACCACTACAGGGAGAAACTCGAGTGGGACGCGTTTGCCTATTTCCTCTCGGATCTCGCCCTGATCCGGCAGTACTCCCCCGCAGACCTCTCGATGTGGGGAGAATGGCTGGTCTACGGGACAGCGCTCGGCCTCGGCGATAAAGTGGAGCAGGCGATGAAGAACCTGAACATCAACCTCCCGGACGTCGGGATGCCGCTCTACTCGAACATGCCGGTGATCTTTGCCCCGATCGTCCTCTACTCGCCGCCATCCTCGGGCGGCAGCGGAGGGTTCGGCGGCGGCGGGTCCTTCGGCGGCGGTGGCGGCTTTGGAGGCGGCGGCGTCGGGGGCCGGTAATACTTTTTTGGCATACGGCCTCCCGGGCGGGATAGGTCCGAATCCCGTTGTAGTTAAGGGAACTTACTTACCTCCGGCGGGAGAATGTATCGACGTTGATGCCTATGACGGGATCCAATTCGAACTATCTGGTCGTCGTCCTCGCCCTCTTCGGGGCCGTCATCGCCTGCGGGTGCATGGCCGCCGGGGGAGAGGACAGGCCGGCCGACCGTATCTCCGGGAACGGCACGATCACCTACGTCGATCTTGAGGGCGGGTTCTACGGTATCGTCGCCGATGACGGGAGACGTTTTCTCCCCGTAGACCTTCCGGCGGAGTACCGGCAGGACGATCTGCGGGTCCGGTTCGTCGTCGATGTCCTGGAGGATACGGCGAGCACCCAGCAGTGGGGGACGCCGGTCGAGATCGTCGAGCTTGAGATGGGCGATACCCGCCGGACGGTTGCAGCCGACGGGACGGTCACCTACGTCGATCTCGAGGGCGGATTCTACGGGCTCGTCACCGACGACGGCAACTACCTCCCGCTCAACCTGAACGAGACCTGGCAGGTTGACGGCATGAATGTGACGTTCGTTGCCGGGGTGCAGGAGAACACCATGACCATCCAGCAGTGGGGCGTCCCGGTCGAGGTCATCGCCATCGATACGGCGGGGAACGCGACCTATGTCGCGAAGACCGGGACGGTCGCTTTCGTCGACCTCGAAGGCGGGTTCTACGGTATCGTCGCCGATGACGGCGAACGTTACCTCCCGCTCGACCTGAACGAAACCTACCGCGTCGACGGGATGCGTCTTTCCTTCATCGGGGAGATAGTCCGGGATACCGCGACGATCCAGCAGTGGGGAATGCCGGTCGAGATCATCGATGTCCCGTGGGCCTGTGAGCGGTGCGGCGGAAACGCCGGCATCGCGAACCCGGCTGCGGTCTGGTGCATCGAGCAGGGTCACACCTACGAGATCCGCAAGAACCCCGACGGGAGCGAATACGGCGTCTGCATCTTTGCAAACGCTACCGTAGTCGATGCATGGGACTACTACCGGCAGACCCACTAACCATTCTTTTTTGAAAGACGTAAGCTTCTGCGTAAGCCTCCGCGTAAGCCTCCGCGTAAGCCCCGGCGCAGGTCCCGATGCAAGACGAGCGCCTTTTTCTCCTCTTGCACCGATAAAAAGACCATGGACGTTACAGTCAACGAACGAGACGATACGGCGATCGTATCGGTTGACGGCAGAATCGATGCGGAATCGGCGGAACGCCTGGATACGGCAATCGCCGGGGTGCTGGCGCGAGGCGGGAAACGGGTGCTCGTGAACCTGGAGAAGGCGGCCTACATGAGCAGCAGCGGTCTAAGGGTGCTGCTCGGCAAGTTCCGTGACCTAAGAAGGGTGGATGGAGAGATGGCACTCTATTCGCTCCAGCCCGATGTCTACAAGGTCTTCCTGCTCGCAGGTGTCCACGAGGTCTTCCCGATCTACGTGGGCCTGGACGAGATCCTGGCCTCGAGCGAGCAGGAGAAAGAGTCGCCGTGACGGCGGGGACCGAAGCGCTGATCCGCATCCTGCGCGACGGCAAAAGTGCCGATCGAATGGCAGCGGCGGCATCCCTCGCCGCCCTCGGTCAGGCCGCCTTAGCGCCCCTCCTTTCCGCGCTCGAGGATCCCGATCCCCGCCTCCGGATGTGGGCGGCCTACACCCTCGGGACTATCGGGGATGCGAGGGCGGTTCCGGCGCTCATGCAGGCGCTCGAGGACGCCGACCCGGGCGCCGCAAAATGGGCGGCAGCAGCCCTCCACCGGATCCGGGACGCGGCCGGCGGCTGCGGCTGCCGTTTCTGTTGATCTCTTTTACCGTCGCCGGCCCGCGAGCGTGAGGGCGAAACCGGCTGCTGCAACGGCCAGAGCGCCCGGGAGCGGCGCCGCGGTAGGCGTCGGGGTTGCCGGCACCGTCGTCGCGGTCGGGACCGGGGTGACCGTCTCCGTCGGTGTCGGTGCGGTCGTGGTCGGGGTCGTCGGGACCGTGGTCGTCGGTGTGGGGGTTGGCGTCGGCGTGGCTGTCACGGTTGCGGTGGGTGTCGGCGTCGCGGTAGTGCCCACCCCGATACGGTTCGCGACCGTGAACGTCACGGGTTCGGAGTCGGGGGCGTAGGCGTCGAACGCTGCAGGCTGTCTCCATACGGCCCGGACGGTGTAGGTCCCCGGCTCACCGATGCCCGAGAGCGGGATCGCGCCCGGCCGGCCGGGATCGTCGGTGTAGAACCGGGTCGAGCTGACGTTTAACCCCGCAAGGTTGATCCCGCTGATGACGGTGGTCTCCGCGCCGCCCGGGGTGGTGAGCAGTATGTCGACCGTCGCCGGGTAGACGCCGCCTGCCTGGTAGAAGGCCCCGACGTCGGGGGAGGCTATCCGGAACGCGATCCGGGTGTTCGGGGAGACTGCGTAGCCGGCCAGAGGCTCGTTGTGGTAGGGGTTCGCGAGCACCACGTCGAGGAAGATCTCCGGCTCGCGGATCATGACCTGCGCCGTCGCGCCGTCCTCGGGGTTGTAGGCGTAGTAGGTCCCGTACTCCCCGCCCACGAGGAAGTCCAGCACCTCGAAGTTCGTGTCGTCGACGACCGGGATGTTCCTCATGACGTCTCGATCAGGGTTGTTGTC
Organism: Methanobacteriota archaeon; assembly: GCA_023436625.1. GTDB lineage: Archaea > Halobacteriota > Methanomicrobia > Methanomicrobiales > Methanoculleaceae > Methanoculleus. The sequence goes on from JAEZIP010000016.1 coordinate 23,669, forward strand.
CTGGTACTTCCTGAGCTCCGTGACGGGGTTGTCCGTGGTCGCGTTCCTTAGTTGTGAGAGGTCGAGTCCCTCTTCGAAGACGAAGATCGTATCGTGGGGCTGGATATCGCTGATCGTCGGGCCGCGGGCTCCGGCCTGCCCCACGCAGAGGGCAAGCATACAGACGGCGAGGAGGACAGGAAGGCCCCGCCTGCGGATCCAATCCGGTGTCATGACACCTCATATGCTGATTCTGCTGATATAGGTTGGTACGATGACGCGACGGCTTCTTCCCCGCCCGGCCCTGCTCCGGCAGCGGCAGGATCGGCCTGTCTCGGCAGATTGGTGCCGATAATGCCCTGATTCACGTTTAAGGCCGAAAATAGAGTTAAATTCGATTCCTTACACTTAAATAATTCCTTCTCCCATTTTTGATAATGAGCAGGGTCGCCTTTATTATTGCATCGCTCCTTGTCTTCTTCGTGGTTCTGGCGATTCCCGTCGATCCCACCGTCCTTGCGCCCGAGGCCAAGTCCGTCGCGGCAGTGACCATCCTCATGGTCCTCTTCTGGGTCACGGGCGTCCTCCCCCTTGAGGCGACCGCCTTGCTTCCACTGGTCCTCTTCCCGGCGCTCGGGGTTCTCTCGCCGGTGAAGGTGGCGGAATCCTACGGCAACGAGGTGATCTTCCTCTTCCTCGGGGGGTTCATCATCGCTATGTCGATGCAGCGGTGGGGTCTGCACCGGCGGATCGCGCTGCATATCATACGTCTCGTGGGGACGAGCCCGAGGCGCCTGGTGCTCGGGTTCATGGTCGCCACCGCGTTTCTCTCGATGTGGATCTCGAACACTGCGACGGCGATGATGATGATCCCGATCGCGATCGCGATCATCCTGACGATCATTCCCGGGACCGACAAATCCCTCGAGAGTCTCGACGAGAAGGAACAGGCTCTCGCGCGGTGCCTTATCCTCTCCATCCCCTATGCCGCGACCATCGGGGGGATCGCCACGATCATCGGCACGCCCCCGAACGGGATCTTCATCGCCCAGCTCGCGACGATCTTTCCCGACGCACCCACCATCGACTTCTTCACCTGGATGATGTTCGGCGTCCCGTTCGCCGCCATATTTCTCTTCCTTGCCTGGATCTGGCTCATCGAGGGTCCCTACCGCCTGATGGGGTCGACCCTCCCGAGCGCCCGGGGGATCATCCGGGAGGAGCTCGCGAAACTCGGCCCGATCTCCACGGGGGAGCGGTGGACCCTCCTCGTCTTCACCCTGACCGCCCTCGCCTGGGTGTTCGAGCAGACAAAGGAGATCGGGGAGTTCGTCATTCCGGGCCTGGATATAATCTTCCCCGGGATCAAGGACTCCACCATCGCGATCTTCGGTGCGCTCCTCCTCTTCATCCTCCCGGTCGACGTGAAGAAGGGTATCTTCACGATGGAGTGGGAGTGGGCGGTGAAGATCCCCTGGGGCATCCTCCTCCTCTTCGGCGGCGGCATCGCCCTCTCGAACGGGTTCCTCGAGAGCGGGCTTGCCGCGGCGATCGTCGAGTCGCTCACCCTCATCCACGGGCTCCCGATCGCCCTCCTGCTCCTCATCGTGGCGCTGGGGATCGTGTTTGCAGGGGAGATCGCCTCGAACACGGCCATAGCGGCCATCCTGATGCCGATCATGGCGGTCACGGCCGTCAGCATGGGGGTCAACCCGATCGTCCTGATGATGACCGCTGCGGTCTGCGCCTCGATCGGGTTCATGCTCCCGGTCGCCACGCCACCGAATGCCGTCGCCTACGGGAGCGGCTACATCGACGCGAAAGACCTTCTCCGGTCCGGCTGGGCACTCGATATCATCGGCGTCGCGCTCTGGATGATCTGCCTCTACACGATCGTCCTCTGGGCACTCGGGGTCCCCCTCGACATTCCCGCCTGGGCGCTCTGAGCCCCCGGCACCTATTTTATCCCGTGCGTCTATCCCGGCCGGATGACAGACAACCGGTATCATGATCCGGCGGTGGAGACGCTTGCGCGATCGAATCTCGACGCGCTGATCGACGAGCGGATCCGCCTGACCATCCGGTATGCGGAGGAGCATTCCCCCTTCTACCGCCGGTGGTTCGAACGGCACAACATCCGCCCGGAGGCTATCCGGGAGCACGAGGATCTCCGCGATCTGCCCATCATCTCCGGGGCGACGATCCGGCGGTACCAGCCTCCGCACGAGCAGGAGTTCTGCTTCAAGAGCGTCCCCTGGGAGGCGGTCTTCACGGTCAACGAGACCTCCGGGACGAGCGGGATCCCGAAGAGCTTCTTCCTCACCTGGGAGGACTGGGAGCGGTATGCGGAGAAGTACGCCCGGCTCTTCGTCTCGCAGGGTTTCGAGGCCGGCGACCGGGTGGTGGTCTGCGCCTCCTATGGGATGAACGTCGGCGCGAACACCATGACGCTCGCCGCCCGCGACATCGGGATGGCGATCGTCCCGGAGGGGAAGTGCACCTTTCCGGTCAGGGTGATGGAACAGTACCGCCCGACGGCGTTGATCGGGAGCGTCTTCAAACTCCTCCGGCTCGCCCGCAGGATGGAGGCGGAAGGGCACCCGCCCGGGAGCGCGGGCGTGAAGCGCCTCGTTGTCGGGGGCGAGAGTTTCGCCCCGGAATCGAGGCGCTACCTGGAGGAGGTCTGGGGATGCCCGGTCTACAACTCCTACGGGAGCACCGAGGGGACGATGTGCGGCGAGTGCACCCGCCAGGCAGGCCTCCACGTCCCCGAGGATCTGGTTCACTTCGACCTCTACGATCCCGGTATGAACCGGTTCGTCCATGACGGCGAGACGGGGCGGCTGGTCTACACGACGCTCCTTGCGCCGGGCAAGAGGGCGGGGACGCTTCTCATCAACTACGATACGGAGGATACCTGCTCGGTCGTCTCCCGGGAGCGGTGCGGGTGCGGGCGGACGCACATGCGGATCGCCTCCCCCCGGCGCGAGGCGGAGACGATCCGGATCGGGGATATCGCGCTCAACCGCGTGGACGTGGAGGCGGCGGTCTTTGCACCCGAGAACATGGCCCGCCTGAACGGGGAGTACGAGGCGTTCGTCTACGGCGGCGACGAGGCGGGAGAGACAATCCTCCGGGTGAGCATGGAGTGCTTCGATCCCGCTCGCGTCGATGCGGACGAGGTCGGGGAGACGTTCCTTGCCGCCCTTTTACGGTCGGTTCCGGCCCTTTCGGGGGCATACGAGGACGGAACGCTGCAGGTCCTCTGCAGCGTCACGCCGCCGGGAGGACTCGAACTCCACCGGGCACCCGGCCGGCCGAAGCGGATCGTGGACCGTCGGTGAGGTGTGCGGGAAGTGCAGGGGTTCGCGTTGGGACACCGGGTTTCGCGGCTTCGCGTTCTTCGCGCGAGGCCATTTCGGTGCTCATCCTGGTTATCTCACGCGAAGCCGCGAAGGACGCGAAGAGCGGTAGAGGGTTATCTGTAATTCCCTTCGGCCAGTCGGGCTTCGCACCTTGCGGTGCTCACGCTCCTGCCCCGCACCTTCGGTGCTCCTGCTCCGTTCCTACGGAACATCGCACCCTTCGGCCAGTCGGGCTTCGCACCTTGCGGCGCTCACGCTCCTGCCCTTCGCCCCCTACCGCCGCCGCCCCAGGTAGCCGGCCAGCCCTGCCGCGAGAGCCGCTGCCATCGGGAGAACGGGTCCTGCCGCGGTCGGCGTGGGGCCTGGTGCCGCCGTCGTTGCCGGCGGCGTCGTGGCGGTGGGGGCCGGAGTCGTTGCCGTCGGGGTTGCTGTTGCCGCCCCGGTGACGGTGAAGGTGGTGCTTGCGGTGGCGTCGCCCTCGACCCACTCCACGGTCACGATGTATTCACCGGGTCGAAACCCGGTCGTATCGACCTCAAACGACCAGGTGTTTGCGGTGGCGTTCCCTTCTCGCACCACAGCCGTTCCCGACGTGCCTCCCGTTCCGCCCGGTGCGGACTTGTTCGTCGGCTCAAAGCCGACCGGTGTTACCGTGACAAGCAGGTGATTCCCGGGAGCGAGGTTCGTCGTTCCGCTGATGGTGAGCGTCTCCCCGGCAGCGACCATACCGATCTCATTGATGGCCGTCTCCTGTGCGGCGGCATTGCCGCCGATCCATGCCGCGAGCACGAGCGCTGCTGCGATTCCGACAAGTCTCCTGACGTTCATACCTTCACATCACCTCTCCTTCCTGCACGATGAGATAAGAATCTACCCGGGTCCGGTCATCCGGCCGGACTGTCCTCCTTCCGGGAAAAACCCGCCTGGTTTTTCTCCTTTGCAGTGCAACACTGGTCAATTATATCCATCTCTTTGGGTGCGCGCAATGCTCAACGATCAGCAATGGCAACCGGTACCGGGAACAGCCGGCGCCGAGATCTACCCCTTCCTCCGGAAACCGGACGTCACCTGCTCGAATGCCTACCTCATCCGGACACCCGGCGAGATCCTGCTCATCGACACCGGGGCGGACGCCGGCCAGATGGACCGGATCGTGGCGCTCGTGGACACCCTCCTCCGGGAAACCCCGCGGCCGGTCATCCTCATCGTCACCCACTGCCACGCCGACCACTGCTACCAGGCAATCCGGGACCGGCGGTTCCGGGCTCTCCCGGACCTCTCCGTCGCCGCGGAGGAGACGGGTGCCCGGGCGCTCGAGGCCGGCGATGCGACCCGGACGGTTGCGGAGCTCATGGGGTGGGAGATCGAGCCGCTCCCGGTCCGCCTCCCCCTCCTCACCGCCCGCGACCGCGAGACCCTGGGTGCGGACGGCGGCATCGCTCTCCACCGGCAGCAGGTCCCGCTCCATTCGGGGAACACCCTTCTCGTCTATCACACCCCGGGGCATTCACCCGACAGCATCTGCATCCGCTTCGGCGAGTACCTCTTCATCGGCGACCTCCTCTTCTCCACGAGCCCCGGGATCGCCGGGATTGCCGGGTGGGACCAGCCGGCGCTGCTTGCGTCCGTAGGAAGAGTCCGGTGGATCCTCGCCAACGAACCGGTGAGCCTCTGCTGCCCGGGCCACGGCAGGAGCATCCCGGCCTCGGCGATGCCGGGGCTCCTCGACCGGCTGCAGGGGGAGGCTGAGAAGATGGCCGGTATCGGCACCTTCGACCGGGAACGGCTCGATGACTCACTGGAACACGCCATCGACCTGCTCCAGGAGGCCAACCGGGTCTTTGCGGCGATTGCGGGGCGCCTCTACGCCCTTGCTTATCGCCTCGACGACCTCGGCGAGGCTTCTGAGGCCCGGCGTTACCAGGAACTCCTGGAGTCCGACCAGATCGACGGCTTTCTTGCCGACTTTTCACGGTTTGCCGACGAGTTCAACGCCGGGGAGAAGTTCGAGGTCCAGCTCGTCCTCAAGGCCGTCCAGGTGATCCAGCGGGTCGAAGCCCACTTCGCGGGTGACCGGCTCGACCACGTCGTCGATGCGTCGCTCCTCCGCCGGGCCGACCGCCTGCTTGCCGACTTCATGAACACGATCCTGGGCTACCGGGACACCGCGCACCTCTCCGCTGTCGACCTTCTGTCGGTGCTGCGCGACCTGGTCGCCGGAGCCCTGACGTGTCCGTTCTCGGACGCGGCATTCATTGAGGCAGCGGACGACCCGGCGGCATACCGGGCGGAACTCGTCTGCCGGCTCGCCTACCTCCCGCTCTTCGAGGGCGTCGATATCGTTCTCGGCGGCGACGGTGACCTCCTCCCGCCGGTGCTGATCGACCGGGAACGGTTCTCCGACGAGGTTGTCGGTATCCTCGAGGATATGGCAGCCTCCGGCGCCCGGGAGATCCGGCTCTCCACCCGGCGGGAGGAGGATGCGGTCGGGCTTCTGATCCGGGGTTCCGGCACTCTCTCCGAAAGAAGGCTCCGGTTCTACCGGCGGAAGTTCGGACTCTCGGGGGCGTCGCTGGCGGCCACCGGGGATGGCTCCGGTCTTCTTCTCCTCCTCAAACCCGCTTTCTCCTGACCCGCCCCGCTCCGGGGCAAACTACTTACCTCCGGCCTCCATACCCGGGGCGAAACGGAGGAAACCCTTGATTGAGATGCAGCATGTGCCCGGAAAAGACCGCGGCAGGGTGGTTCTCTACGCCCTGAGCACCTGCGGCTGGTGCGCCCGGACAAAAGAGCTCCTCACCGACCTCGGCGTCGGGTTCTCGTACGTCTACGTGGACCTGCTCGCCGGCGAGGAGCGGGACCGCGTGGTCCGGGAGGTCGAACGCTGGAACCCACGCCTCTCGTTTCCCACGGTCGTCATCGACGACGCCAGGGTGGTCGTGGGGTTCCGGGAAGACGAGATCCGGGAGGCGGTCGGTGCCTGACGCTGCGAGCGACGGGGAGATCGATCGCTTCATGGACGACCTCGCCCGCGAGGCGGAGGCAGGTGGTTACCATCTCAACCCGGACCGGGAGTTCACCCGGGGCCTCGTCCGGGGGCTGCTTGCGAACCGGGAACGTTACGGTTACATCTCCTGCCCCTGCAGGCTTGCCTCGGGAGACCGGGCGGACGACCTCGACATCATCTGCCCCTGCGACTACCGCGACCCCGATCTCACCGATTACGGCGCCTGTTACTGCGCCCTCTACGTCACCGCCGATGTGGAGGCCGGCCGCCGCGCCCCCGAACCCGTCCCGGAACGGCGTCCGGGGCCGGCGGAGCGCAAGCGGCAGAAAGAAGAGCGTGCCGCGGCCGGCCGCGCCCCCGGGGCACTGACGTATCCGGTCTGGCGGTGCCGGGTCTGCGGCTACCTCTGTGCGCGGAGCGAGCCGCCCGAGATCTGCCCGATCTGCCGGGTGCCCCGCGACCGGTTCGAGCGGTTCATGTGAGCCGGACGAGGCACGCGTAGACGAGGAACGCGGCGACGATCCCGTTCACCGGGGGGATGCCCGGGACCGCGAGGGCGGCGATGGAGCCGGCAGCGTATGCCGCGAGCCCCCGCCGGTTGAACCGGGGAACAAACGTCTCCCCGAGCGTGGGGTAGCGTCCCCGGTGCCGGACGAAGAAGTCCGCCATGATCACCCCGCCGAGCGGCGGGATGAGCACCCCGAGGAGAACCATGTAGGGGATCAGCCAGTCGTACATCCCGAGAAGGGCGAACAGGGTTCCCGCCGCGGCGCCGGCGAAGGTGACCAGCCGTCGCTGTTCTGTCCTGAAGAAGTGGCATCCGGCGACCGAGAAGTTGTAGATGGTGTTGTCCTGGGTCGTCCAGATGTTCAAGAAGAGCATCAGGATTCCGGCGGAGAGAAGGCCCTGGACCGCCAGCACCTCGACGATGTCGGAGAGCCCGTAGACGGCGGCGCCGACGGCCCCGACAGCGATCATCAGCCCGTTCCCGAAGAAGAACGCGAGGAGCACGGAGCCGACGGCGGTCCGCGCGGACCCGGAAAAGCGCGTCCAGTTGGCGACCTGAGTGCCGCCGGAGACGAAGGTGCCGACGACGATCGTGAGTGCTTCGGCGACCGTGAGCGCGCCCGCCGTCCCCGGTGGGAGAAGCCCCGCCCCGTTCCCGGCATCCTGGAGGGCGACCGAGGCACTTGCGGCGATGAGAAGGAGCATCACCGGGACCGAGACCCACGAAAGGACTGCAATCCCACGGCAGCCGATGTACGCCGTCAGACAGAAGACGAGGCCGAACACGATCATCAGGGGCGCCTGGATCCGTGCATCGAGATCCAGCAGGCGGGCGAGGACGATCGTGACCGTCGCGGTCCCCCAGGCGTACCACCCGATCTGAGTGAGCCCGAGGAGTGCGTCGGACCACCGGCTGCCTGCATCGCCGAAGGCGAACCGGGCGGAAAGGACGGTGGAGAAGCCGCTTTTGTAGCCGATGTATCCGAGGCCGGCGACGTAGAGCGCGAGGATCGCGCTCCCGCAGAGGATGATCCCGACGAGGTCCGGCCAGAACCGGAACGCAACTCCGATCCTCGCGCCGCCCCACATCGTGGCGGAGAAGAAGGTAAACCCGAGCAGCACCAGGGTGATCGGCCAGAACCCCTGCCGGGCTTCGCCGGGGACGGCCGAGAGCGGGTAATCCTCCGTACCGCTCCGGCCCGCCGCGTCGTCGGCTCCCTTTGCCCGGATCACTGCTGTTCTTGCGATGGTTGAATATCTCTGTTGCCGCGTGAAATTCCTTCCGGGTTTTCTGCCGCGCAAAGCCTGGCCGGCGGTGCTCCGGTCCGGGACCACCGGCATACGGCTCGAACACCCGTTCCGCTGGAAACTGCGGAAGGTGCCCGCGCAGCGACAGATCATGGCGCGAGATCCTGCCCTGCGCCCGCTCGCCCCCTCAGATCGTCTCTCTTTCCCGGCGGGAGGGAGAAGAACGGCTCGTTGTATCCGGAAGTGCCCGGTGTTCCCGGTGGCCGATCCAGAGGTGTCATATAGCGGTCCGGGCGATTCTCCTGTATGCCGAGCGTGCGGATCAACGACGGAGACCTCCCCTCCGGGACCGGTGTGGAGGGGGGACGGAAGAAGAAACCCGACGAGAGCCCGGCGCCCGCCCGCCGGGAGCCCGAACCGGAGACCACGAAGACGGAAGAAGTTCGCGAGAAGCCCCGGCGCAGCCGGCCCCTCTTCGGCGATGCCGACGGCGCCGACATCTTCTACACAAAGACAAAGTAAGTCACTCGAGCACCCGGATATCCCCGGCGGAGGCCACCACCACCTCCCGCTTTCCGCGGTAGGTCTGGACGACCCCATACAGCGTTATGTTCTCGTTCTCGTGAAGTTGGAGCGTAGCGGCCACGTCCTCCGGCAGAAAGACCCGGGTGCCGTTGACGGTCAGGATCAGGTGCGCGCCGGTCGAAGTCTTTGCGATCTCTTCGATATTCCCTTCCAGGAGAACCAGCGCTCCGTCCGGGACCTCTTCGGAATACGTATCCGCCACCAGCGGTCGGGCGAAGGCGGCAAAGAGGAGGTGCACCGAAAGCACGATCCCGACGACGCAGAGTAGCACGATGACTGCTGCTTTCTCCTGCCGTTCCAGCATAGTTACTCTATAGTCCCCCGGAGTTATAACATCCGTCAGTTTGATATGTTAACAGCGTTAACTATCCTGCATGGATTATGTGAGCCTCCCTCCGTCCTCCCGGAAGATCCTCCTGCTTCTTGAGGACGGGGGTGCCCTGACCCACAAGGAGCTCGTCCGGCTCAGCAGCCTGGCCCCCCGCACCGTCCGCTATGCTTTAAAAAGACTCAAGGACAACGATATGATCGTGGAGAAGTTCAACTTCAGAGACGCCCGACAGATCCTCTACGAGTACAAAGAGTCCCAGATGGTGTCTGCGCAATGACCGAGCCTCCCTCCTGTGACATCATGCGCTGCGATACCCTCGCGCGGAGGCTCCTTCCGCAGATGCGCGCCGAGATGGTCTACCGGCTGGTGAATGACCGGGGGATCAGCCAGAGCGAAGCCTCAAAGCGCCTCGGGATCAGCAGGGCTGCGATCTCACAGTACCTGAGCCGGAAACGCGGGTTTGTCCGGCAGGATCTCCCCGGCGATCTCGAGGTGGTCATCGAGCGGTGGGTCTCCGCCGTCGCCTCGGGCGAAGGAACGATCACCATCTGCGACGTCTGCCGATCCGCCGGAAGACGGTGAGGCGACCGTCTCAGGTGCGTCTGCGCCGGTAGAGGTAGAGCCCCGTAAGTCCGGCGACTATGCACGCCGCCGCCACTATTTTGAGCCGGTCCGGTCCGGGAGCGCCTCCCGCTCCGTTCTCTTTCGAGGCGTTCCAGTCGTCCTCAAAGACCCTGGTGTAGTAGGCGGCGATATCCGGGTGTTCGATGATCACGCCCGCTTCCCGGTTGAATGCCGGTGAGTTGGCGTTCCAGTTGATGCTGCTGACGAGCACCGCCCGGTCGTCGACGATGACGCCCTTGTTGTGGATCTTCGCCAGGTTGTTCGCCTCGAGATCCGCGAGCCGTGCCTCGAGCGGCAGCCCCTCGGCCGCGGCAAGCCGGTTGATGACCCCGACCATCTCGTCGTTGTCCGCGTCGTCCTCGGTGTTGAACCAGACGGCATCGAGGAGCACCCGGACCGCGACACCCCGCCGGGAGGCGTCGATCGCGGCCTCGAGGTAGGGGTTGAGGTCATCGCCGGTCTCGTTCGTGATGTAGGCCTGCTCGATCGCGATGCTCTTCTCCGCCCCCTCGATCAGTTCGAGGATGAGCGCGCTCGTGTCGGGGGATACGACCGGGGTCACCCGCGCCCCCTCCGCGCGGCAGGGGGCGAACTCGACCGTGTAGTCGGGCGCCCAGGGCGTGCAGAGCCCGGCCGCCGTGCCCTCGAGGGGGACGATATCCCCGCCCGCCGCATCGAGGAGGAAGACCTCCCGGAAGTAGGCCGCGAGTTTGGGGTCCTCGAGGAGGACGCCCCACCCGCGGTTGCCCTGCAGCCCCGGCGCCGGGTAGCCGCCGGGCTTGAAGTTCTCGCTCCCGAGCAGGACGGTGTTCCCGTCGATGATGAGGTACTTGGCGTGATCGTAGCGGTACTTCGCGTGGGCGGCATCGGTCGTCGTCATCGAGAGGACCGGAATTCCACTCCGGTTGAGGGCGCCCGCGACCGCCCGCCCTTCCGGTGAGACACCGCCCACCGGCCCGCCCTCGAGGAGGACCGTCACGGCCACCCCCCGCGAGCTGGCGCGGATGAGGTCTTCTGCCATCCTCTGGTCGGTGAACTCGTAGACGTTTAGGAGGATCTCGCGTTCCGCTCCCGTGACTGCCGCCGAGAAGACCTCGTACGAGCAGTCCGGGGCGGCAAACGCGGTCACCGCGACGCCCTCGAAGACACCGGGCACGAGGCGTGACTGGCCGATGGAGAGCGGGCGCGGGTCCCAGACGCCGTCCTCGAGGTAGTGGATCTGCCCTTCCCGGGGACGGACATCGGCGGGCCAGGCGACCTGCTGGACGAGGGTGGTCCCGTGGTAGAGGAGAAGTTCGTCGGCCCGGTTCGCCATCAGGAGGTTTCCGTTCGGGATCACGTCCGGCACGGCCGCTGTCCGCGCCTCGAGCTCGAAGTCGGGCAGGTAGCCGTGAGCCCGCTCGAACGCGGGGCCGCTCCTCGCGACCACCAGCCGCCCGTCGATCCGGCTTTGGGGCGGGAACCGGTACCCGCCCTCGCCGTCGGAGAGGACGAACCCGTCGAGCACCCCTGTCCCCTCGAGCACCAGGTACTCGTCGGGGTCGCCGGGCTGGTAGGGGTCCGGACAGAACTCGACGATCCGGACGCCGCCGGTCGTGGCGGCAAGGAGGCAAAGGAGCAGGATGACGGCGACGATCCGGCGCATACGCAGGGTTATGTATCCCCTGGTTTAATAGCAAAACGATATGACAACGCTTGCACCCCCGCTGGTCGTCAAAGTAGGGGGGAGCCTCTTCGACCGGGTCGTCCCCCTGCTCGAGATCTTCCGGGAGGTCGGACGTCCGGTGCTGATCGTGCCCGGCGGCGGGAAATTCGCCGACCTCGTCCGGCGCCTCGCCGTCTCCGATACCGCCGGCCACTGGATGGCGATCGCCGGCATGGAGCAGTTCGGGTGGTATATCGCCTCGCACGGCGTCCCGGCGGCCTTCAGGCTCACGCTTCCTTCGGAGGTGACGGTCCTCCTTCCTTACTGCGCTCTCCGCGAGATCGACCCCGTCCCTCACTCCTGGAACGTCACCTCCGACACCATCGCAGCCTGGGTCGCGAAAGAACTCTCGACCGACCTCCTCCTCCTCAAATCGGTCGACGGTATCCACCACCACAGGAAGCTCCTCTCACGGGTCGAGGACCCCTCTCTCACCCCCGACGAGGTCGATCCCGCATTCATCCGATTCGTCTTCGAGCACGGTCTCCGGGCCCGGGTGGTCAGCGGCAGGCACGACGACCGGGTTCGCCGGGCCCTCCGGGACGAGGCGGTCGTCGGCACTCTCGTCGATCCGAGATTTTAATTGCTGCGGGGGCGATATGATAGGTTAACATTCGAGGAAACAACGATGACAGCGAGAGATCGATGTACCTCCTGCAACGCCACGCTGGCCGAGGAAGGATCCACCTGGTTCCCGTGCCCGGTGTGTGCGCACGAGATTAACAGGTGCTACCGGTGCAGGGAGCAGAGTATAGGTTATACATGTCCGAAGTGCGGGTTCCGGGGGCCATAATCGATGGGCAACGTAGCCATTATCGTGAAGATAATGCCCGAATCACCCGATGTTGACCGTGAAGCGCTCAAGGCAGCGGTCAAGGCGGCCGTCCCGGTCGACGATATCAGAGAAGAGCCGATCGGTTTCGGTCTCGTGGCGCTGAAAGCCGCCATCGTCGTCCCCGACAAAGCCGGGGCTCCCGACGAGATCGAAGCAGCGCTCCAGAACCTTGAAGGCGTCGCAAGCGCCGAGATCATTGAATCCACGCTTGTATAAGTGGATTCCCGATACTCACTTTTCCCGGTTAACGGGCCGCTTCGAGCCGTTCCATCACTTCGGCAGTGATTTTTCGGATCTTTACGACCGATTCTTTGAACCCGGCGACTTCGTCCTCTTCGAGGCTGAGCGGCACCGGGAAGACGCCGTTCCGGTTGATGCGGGCGGGCACGCCTATGCAGACGTCGCCGATCCCGTGGATCTCGCTTTTGATGTAGCTTGAGACGGTGAGGATCCGGTTCTCGTCCCCGAGGATCGTCCTTACAAGGGTTGCAATCGCTTCTCCGGGACCGTAGACGGTGGAGCCCTTATCCCTGATGATCGCCTCGCCGCTCGTTCTGACTGTGTCGATCATCTCCTGTGCGGGCAGTCCCGAGAAGGTGGGCAGGTTGTTGATCCGGATGCCGCCGATCGTCGTCGCCGACCAGAGCGGAACCATGCTCTCGCCGTGCTCGCCGATGATGCGGGTATGCACCTCGCTGACGTGGACCCGGAAGTACCGCGCAATCAGCGACTTCAAGCGCATCGAGTCGAGGTGCGTCCCGAGGCCGAAGACCTGTCTCGGCTGGAGCCCCGAATACTTCAGGGCGACGGCGGTCATGACGTCGACGGGGTTCGTCACCAGAAAGAGAATAGCGTCGGGCGAAGACCGGCCGATGGTCTCGGCGGTCTCGGCGATGATCTTTGCGTTCTCGAAGGCGAGATCGTTCCTGTCCTGTCCCGGTTGACGGGGCACGCCTGCCGTACAGATGAAGATATCGGAGTCTTTCGTGTCTGCAAGGTTGGTGCTGTACGAGAGGCGGATGTCGGTGCCTCGCGCAGCAAACGAGTCGGATAGGTCACGGCAGCAGCCCGCGAGAAAATCTTCGCGTCCGGGCCTCCCGACGAGCAGCATATCGCTGACGTACGGGATCTCGGATATGGTATGGGCCGCAAATATGCCGACGTTCCCTGTAGCCCCAAGAATCGTTACTTTTGCCATGGAGATCGCCGTTGGGGACACGTCCTCGGTCGACCGTGCGCACAGGCATTCACCGCTGCATCCCTCCTCCACCCCGCACCCCCATGGGCGCCGAACGTCCACGGTAAGTCTGCTCCCTTCCGGGCCTGAACCGGTACCCGCGGCAAAAGGTCGCCGCCCCCTCCGGGGCTTTGATACCTCTCCGCCGACCTCATGGGACGAGGCTTCTCCGTCGGGACGCAGTGGATCCTGCAGGCCGCTGCGGCCTTCCTCAGACTTCGCCCCCCGCTAACGGCGGTTTCGGGTGACAGGTGACGCCGAGCCACCCGGGCTAGTCCCCGTATATACTGTAGTCTATGGGATAAAAATAGCTCCGCCCACCCGGGCCTGCCAGGCCCGGGTGATCTCCTCGACCTTCCCGGCATCCGCCTTCTCGAAGAGGTCGAGGGCAGTGAGGTCGACTTCGGGCGGGAGGACGGCCGAAAGCAGCCGCAGATCCCCCTGGTAGACCTCGATCTCCTGCGCGCCGGTGACGGTGGCGACGAGGACGGGGTCCCGCGCGACCGGCCGGCGCCGGAGATCGTCGCAGGACCGGTGCATCGTCACCTCCCCGATCCCGAGGACCTCCCGGTTCACCCGGAGGTTGCAGGCGGTCCAGAAGGCCGCCGCGTACCAGGCGTCGTTCGCAATCACGCGAGGGGTGCCCGCCCGGACGGCGGCAAGCGCGAGAGTTCCGGAACCACAGCAGGCGTCGACGAAGGTCCGGGGCCGGTGCTGCCCGATCTCGCGCTCGAGAGAGAGGATCTTCTCGTTCTGGCCCCGGGGAAACTCGACGTGCAGGACCGACTGCTGCTTGTAGACGACGATCGGTCCCGCGCGGGTGGGGAAGATGTCGGCCCGGACGTCGCACCCGGCCAGCAGGGTGTATGCCTGCGGCGCCGCGTCGGTATCCGTGATCCCCGGCGTCCCGGCTCCGGTCCTGACGACCCCCCGGACCTCCGGGACTTCGGCGACCAGGCGGGCGGCCGCCCGCTCCCCGACCGACCGGGAGAGGAGGACGAGTGAATTGGGCGGGAGATAGGGGGCCGAGCGCATGGCAAACCCGGGGTGAACGAGCGGCGTTCCGACCGCGGCGAGGGGTTCGGTCCCGGTCAGGTCGCCTTCAGCGGCCATCACCCGGTAGATCTGGGCGAAGACCTCGTCGATGAACCGCTTTCCGCAGGAGGGGCAGGGCTCGGCCGTATCGATATCGGGCGGGGGGCTCTTCTTGTCGTAGACGAGCCCCATGCAGTCGGGGCAGGGGGCGAAGGTGTGCGGGAGCCGTGCAAGGAGCGTGGGAGCGTCCTCGATACAATCCCCCCCGCAGACCGGACAGTGCATGCCAGTGCATTGGCCGTCGATACATAAATATGCGTGTGGCAGCGGCGCCGTGCTCAGAAGAGCAGCAGGGCAAGAATGAGCGCGGCGATGTTTATTGAGATTCTGGGTTCGATCGCAGGTTTCGGCGGATTGCGTTATTATTGCCGATATATTACATTTTGGGGGCATGCGGCCTATCGGTTCGTGAAGGGCTTTTCAGGACATCCAGCATCCCCGGACGGCTCCATCAGTATCGCCAGCCACCGCGTCTCTTCCGAACCCGACAGCACCGCCTTTACAAGCAGCGCCAGAGGAGCTGCCAGAAACAGTCCCGGGACGCCGAGCACCAGCGTCCAGGCGAGGACCGAGAGGATGATGACCAGCGGGGAGATTCGGAGCGCCCGCTCGGCAGGGTACGGCAGGAGGAAGCGCCGTGCGAGAAAGTCGATGACAGAGATGCCGACCGCAACGGCAAGTGCCCCCGGGAGGCCGTGCTGGAGCCAGGCAAGCCCGATAGGGGGCACCGATGCGATAGGCAGCCCGAAGTAGGGGATGTAGCCGAGCACGACGATCAGGACCGCCCAGAGCACCGGGGCGTCGAGCCCGAGGAGGAGCAGGAGAATCGCGACAGCGATACCGGTCGCAAGCCCGCTTTTGGTGCGGAAGAACGCGTATGCAACCAGATTGCTCGCGGAGCGGTTGAGTTCAGCCATGGCGTCGAATCCCAGGCTTCGCACGAGTTTTCCCCGGAGAGAGGCTACCTCCAGGAGCATGAGGACGGTTACGATCAGGATGACCAGAAAATCGATGGCCAGGATAGAGAGTTCGGCGAGAATCTCCCAGAGCGGCGGGATAAGCATGGAGCCGTTCGGTGACTCGGGCGGTTGGACCGATACCGGAATTCCCAGGTCTGCAAACCACGATTGCAGCCCCTGAAGTTGTGCTCGCAGAAGGTCCTGGTAGGCGGGCAGCGCGCTGTCGAGCTCGACAAGCGACAGGCTCAGGAGTGCGACGAGCAGCAGGGCAACACCGGCAATCACTCCAGCCATCGCCAGCACCCCTGCCACCCGGGGCAGCCCACGCTCTTCCAGGCGATGCACGGTCGGCGTGACGATGACCGCCAGGATGAACCCGACGAGCACCGGGCTCACAATCGCGGCGCCGAGGTGCATACCGGTGACGACGACGGCGGTGATGATGACAACCCGGGTGAGGATTGCGAGGCGGGATGGAGCGGACACGGTCGCCTCCCCCTTGCAGATACGACCATCGTTAGAAGGTTTTTCCATTTCAGAATCTCCGGGTCTTGCTATTTTTTGCGTATGCGTCCTCTTTGCCGCGAATAGCCTTACTAAGGATTATTTCCTGAAGATGCCGCAGGAGTAGTATATGTGCAGCACCAGCACGATCAGGAACGGGCCCCAGAGAAGAAAATGGATCTGCTGGGAGAGCGCCTTATCGAGAAGCCCGAACGTCAGGGACCGCACGAGCCATGGTTCCGTGATCCCGAAGCCGCTGATCAGGAAGAGGAGCGTAAGTGCGAGGAGGGTCCGGGAGACCAGTTTCCGATATGTGAACCGCGCCATCCCTGCTCTCCTCTATCCTTGATCGAAGAAGGATCGGTCGATGCTCCCGTTGTTCGCATACCCCCGGCTCTCCCAGTAGCCGCGGTAGTTCTCATCGTCGGACACTTCGATCCGGGTCACCCATTTCACCCACTTATAGCCCCAGCGGTCCTCGGCAACCAGCTGGAAGGGGAATCCCCGCTCCGCCGGCAGGGTGACGTTGTTCATGGCATAGGCCAGCAGGATGTCCCGGTCCTCGATGTAGGCAAGGGGAAGCGAGGAGGAGTAGCCGTCCTCCGCGTAGAAGATGACCGTATTTGCCCCCGGCTCCACCCCCGCCTCCTGCAGGAGATCCTCTACCTTCACCCCCTCCCAGAGGATGGTGACATCCCAGCCTTCCACGCAGTAGAGGGTAACAACCTTACGGTAGTGAGGGAACCGCTCCATGAGCGCATCGTAGGAGTATACCTTTCTCTCCTCTACCTGTCCGTCGATGGTGAGAGTGTAGGTGCTCGCATTCACATACTGCGGGCCACGGATCGAGTTCTCACGAAAATCCGTAATCGAGGAGAGCTGCTCACCCCGGTACTCCCGCACCTCCGCAGGTGCAAGCTCCGTCACTCCCGATCCGCCCCCCGCCAGGTCGAGGGCGTAGAGGGCGGTGATGGCGCCGATCAGCAATATGACTATGATCAGGCCCATGCGATGTCCAATGCGCATGAAGGTTACCCACCTGGCTCCTATAGGTGCCGGAGTGTGGCACCCGGTCCATATAAACACACTGCAGCTCTCTGATGAGGAGTTCCGCAGGCCGATTGCGCAGCGGCAGGCCGTTCTCGGTGACGTGTGCCCTCCTTCCGGCCGGCGCTTCCGGCGTTCTCCCCTTGATCGCTCCCCCCGGCAGCCCTCAGGTTCTTCGCCCGGAGGTGCTCGATAAGACGGCGGCGGCGCCCTCTCCGGCATCGCAGGAAGGGTTCGGGCCGGCGGCTACCCGGAACTTCATTCCGGGACCGGGAGGACCACGAGCCCTTCCCGGAGCCAACCCCAGGCGTCCCGGAGACGGTTCTCCGGGAAGTAGCGAACGTCGACCCCGGAGAACCCGACAAAGAGCCCCGGCAGGTGGTTCATCCATTCCCGCCACCGCTCTCCGCCGACGACGGCTATCCGGTCGACCCTCTCCATTCCCGGCCACTGCTTGAAAGCTTCCCAGGCCTCACCGGGCCTCCAGCTGCGGAAGCCTTCGATCTTTAAGAGGATCCGGACGTTCTGGTGATCTTTCATCGCTCGTTCGAGTTCCGGGATCAGGACGGTGGCATAATCGCTCTCGCTCAACTTCCCGTCGAACCGGAACCCGAGAACACTCCCTGAACTTTCCTTCATCCGGTCAAGCATGGGTGCTCCTATGGCCCTCCAAAGAAAAAAAGGTATGGCTGGTCGGCGGTGATGCGCCGGTGGGTATACGTATATACTCCTGTGCGGTGATAGATGGCGATGCCCCGTTCCGGCAGGGGATTGCGAGAATGGAATTGGAACTCTCAATAGGATTCATCCTTGCCCTCAACGTCGTATTTGCCGTCACCATCGTCTTTTTCGAGCGGAGAAACCCGACGGCCACGACGGCCTGGCTGATGGTCCTCTTCCTCCTGCCCCCCGTCGGTTTTGTGCTCTACCTGCTCTTCGGGCAGAATTACACCCGGCAGAAGATGTTCGTCATCAAGGAGCAGGAGGACCGTTCTTATCTCCAGGGGATCTTCGAGAAGCAGCACCGGGCGCTCGCCCGTAACCGCCACCGGTTCACCACCCCGGAGGCGGAGGAGTTCCGCGACGCGATCTTCCTCCTTCTCCAGAACAACCGGGCGTGCCTGACCGAGGGGAACCGGGTCGATATCTACACCCGGGGCGAGGATAAGTTCGACGCACTCTTTGCCGCGATCCGGGAGGCACGCCGCCACATCCACCTGGAGTACTTCGTCGTCAACGACGACGACCTCGGGCGGGCGGTCATCCACGCCCTCGCAGAGAAGGCGCGGGAGGGCGTCGAAGTCCGGCTCCTCTTCGACGCCATGGGATCCCGGCCCGGAGGCGGGTCGCGGGTGGCGTTCTCCGAACTGGCGGACGCCGGAGGGAAGATCGGGGTCTTCTTCCCCTCGTTTTACCGGGTCAACTACCGCAACCACCGGAAGATCGCCGTCATCGACGGGGTCGTGGGGTTCATCGGCGGGTTCAACATCGGGAACGATTACCTGGGGGAGGGGCCGCTCGGCCGCTGGCGCGACACCGCCGTCCGGATTACGGGGGATGCCGTCCAGATGCTCCAGCTCCGATTCTTCCTCGACTGGCATTACGTGACCGGCGAGAACGCGGACCTCGAGACCCGCTACTTCTCCGACGGGGGCTCGCCCGGCACGACGCCGATCCAGATCGTCTCCGGCGGCCCGGATACCCGGTGGAACCCGATAAAGGAGGGTTACCTCAAACTGATCAACTCCGCCCGGGAGTCGGTCTGCATCCAGACTCCCTACTTCATACCGGACGAGAGCGTCACCGACGCCCTGCGGCTCGCGGCACTCTCCGGTGTCGACGTCCGGATCATGATCCCCTGCAAGCCCGACCACCCGTTCGTCTACTGGGCGACCCTCTCGTTCATCGGCGACCTGCTCGACGCCGGGGTGCGAGCCTACACTTACGACGACGGGTTTCTCCACGCAAAGACGATCGTCGTCGACAGAAAGGCGGGCTCGGTCGGGAGTGCGAACTGGGACGTCCGGAGTTTCCGGCTGAACTTCGAGGCGAACGCCTTCTTCTACGATGCGGCCGTCGGGGCCGATCTTATGCAGGCGTTCGAGGAGGATCTTGCCGTCTCCACCGAGATCACGCCGGAGGACTACCGGGCACGGTCCCTCGGTGTCCGGGTGAAGGAGTCGGTCTCCCGTCTCTTCTCGCCGCTCGGGTGAGGCCCCTCACCGGTTCAGCCGGCCCTGGACGAACTTCCTGATTCGGGGGAGACTCTGTTCCCAGCGGGCCTGGAGGATGGGGACGGTATAGGGGAGGTGGTGCGGGAGGACCGCGGTCCCCATCACCGCCTTCTCGACGAGCGGTCGTTCGCGGCCGATGATGACGGTTTTCCTCGCCCGGACGGCATCCAGGAACTCTTCCACGGTATCGGCCTCGGCGCAGGTGACGACCCCGCCGAGTTCGTGGAGGAGGTGGCCGTCGGTTCCGCCGGTCCGCCCGAGACCATGGGCGACGGCGAGCCCGGCCGCCTTCAGGTTATGGGACCGGGCCATTCCCCCGCAGATCACCTCGAGCGCGTCGAGGCGGGAGAAGACTTCTTCGCCGATGCACGCGCCGGCGACACACCGCTCGACCCCGCGGTTTAAGAAAGCGTAGCCGCAGGGGTGCGCCTCGGCGGCGATGCAGGCGTACCCCTCCCGGCGATCGAGGATCTCGGGAGTATCGAGACGTATTGCGGTAAACGGGCCGTTTCTCCGGTTTTTCTCGACGTGGCGCCGGTAGAAGTCCAGAAGGTCGGAAGCCGAGTAGAAGTAGAGGAGGATGTGCGGGCCGTCGTTGGCGCTGACCTCGATCCCGGGGATGAGGGGAATCCGGATCCCCTGCCGCTCTGCATCGGCCACGCCGCTGACCTGGTTGTGGTCGGTGATCGCAAGCCCGACTCTCCGGCGGGCCGCGAGTTTCAGCGCATCCCGTACACGGGTGGCCGAGTCGGAGTGCCGGGTGTGGAAGTGGAGGTCCGCCGGGAGCAGATCGAGCCGCTGGATCTCTTCCGGCAGGGGTCTTTCGAATATGATATCCTTATAATAGTGCATGGGATCGCTGTCTGTCTGATCACCGGTAGGTTGCCCGGGGTGAAAAAGGGTTGCCTGTTCTTCAGGGAGGCGGCTTTTGCGCCCCGGTTGTGTCACTTCACCTCGACAGCGGCCTCTTTTGCGGCTATCGGCTTTCGCAGCCAGTCGAGGGCGGCGTCCAGGTGGCCTTCGGTGAAATACCGCACGTCGATACCGAAAAAGCCCACAAAGAGGCCGGGCAGGTGATTCATCCACTCTTCCCATTTCTCCCCGCCGACGATCGCGATCCGGTCGACCTTCTCCATCCCCGGCCAGTCCTTGAGGCTCTCCCAGTGCCCATGCGGCTTCCAGCCGTGGAAGTTCACGATATGAAAGAGTATCCGGAGGATTGGGTGGCCCGTTTCCGCCGCCTCGAGCGCCGGGATCAGCGTCCCGTCGTAGTCTTTGGCCGTCATCTCGCCGTCGAACCGGAACCCGGCGACGTTTCCTGAGCCCGTCTTCATCTGTTCAAGCATGGCGCCCCCTCTCCGGGGTGGATCAGAAAAAGGTTCCGGCCGTCACCCGTCCCGGGGCCGGTTCTCCTGCGTCACCATGCCTCGACCCGGATATCGATGCCCGCGAGTTTTTCGTAGATCCGGCGCTTCCGCACCTCGCGCCGGTAGTCGTAGACGAAGTATTCGTAGGTGTCCCAGACCGTCACCCAGTTTAAGATGGTGACGAGGCCGGTGAGCAGGATCGCGGTGGGGCCATCGAGGCGCCCGGCAACGACCACGATGAACAGCACGGCGATCGCCGCGTTGAAGATGGCCAGGGTGAGACTGATCCTGCCCTCCCTGCGCGAGACCCTTCTGTCGTCGTCGAGGTCGGCTATCCGGAACGAGAAGTGCCGCCGGATCGTTTCCGGGAGGAGCGCGGCCTTCTCCGGCGTGAGCGACTCCCCCGGGAGACCTATGGTGATGCCGGCGAGCTTTTTGAGGTTGCACCCGTCGAGGTAACTGGAGATGTATTCTTCGGCAAACTCCGTGAGTTCCCGGGCGGGGAGGGGAGACGGGTCGTCCGGGTCGAGGAGCTGATCGCTCGATTTGAACCGGAACCCGACCTCCACCGCCCCGTCCCGCTCCGTCCTGGTAACCCTGACTTCCCGCATCTTCCACCCCGGTACCGCGGAGAGCCCCACAACGAAAGGGTATGCCGGGAATACGCTCCTGCACCGGGACGTACCTCAACGGGGACCGGTCCGCAAAGGTCCAAAAAGTGAGGCACTGCCGCCCACCTGCTCACGGGGAGGGTGGCGGCACCTCTGCTTTTGCCGCTGTCCCGGCACCGAAGGCGTCCTGGAGGTTCGCCTCCTCCGCCTCCGAGAGCGACGTCCGGATGACGTGGCCCCCGTATTCTTTGATGGCGTCGACCACCTTGTCCGGCGTAATCTTCTTGACGAGCAGGAAGACCGCGGAGTTGCCCGGTCCGACACTCTCCGCGACCTCCCTGATAAAGTTGTCGTCGATGCCGTAATCGGAGAAATGCCCGGCGAGTGCGCCGGCGATCGCCCCGATGGCAAGCCCGAAGATCGGGGCAAAGAAGATCAGACCGATCAGAAGCCCCCAGAAGGCACCCGAGAGCGCCCCCATGCCGGCCAGGTTGGTGGCCTGCTTGATCTCGGTCTTTCCGTCCCGGTGGTGGACGACGACCACCAGGTCCTCCAGTTCGATGACGTGCTCCTTCGTCAGCTGGACGAGCCGATCCCTGACCCGGAACGCGGTTTCCTCGCCGTCATAGGCGATGGCAATCAGATCACTCATAGATCCTCCACTGCTGGGATACAGCCGAAAATGGAATCGGGTATATATATTCCCTGCGGTCGGCCCGGATCTTACTCCCTTCGGCTCCCGTTGCCCATCATCTCCCCCATCCACCGGGTCTCCTCCCAGCTCTCGAGGAAGAGCTTGACCGCGATCGTCAGCGGTATGGCAAGGAAGACCCCGACCGCCCCGAGGACGAGGCCCCAGAAGATGACGGAGAAGAGGACGACGAACGGCGAGAGGTTGAGTTCCCGCCCGGCCATCCGTGGGAGGACGAGGTTCTCGGCGGCGGCGTCGATGAGGGCGACGGCGGCGATGACGGCCACCGCTCCCGCCGGCCCATACTCGATGAAGGCGAGGACGGTGGGCGGGACCGCGGCTGCGACGAGGCCGATGTAGGGAACGTAACTCAGGAGGAAGGCGATGAATCCCCAGAGGACCGCGAAGTCGATCCCGAGGAGGGCGAGGAAGAGTCCGGTCCCGACACCGGTGATCATGTTCACCTTCGTCCTGACCACGACGTAATCGATGAGGAGCCGGCCCGACTGTGAGAAGTGCCGGTAGGGGGAACTCTCTGCTCCCAGGCGCTGCTTGAGGGCGGCCGCGAGCCGGGGCGCTTCGAGAAGGAGGAACCCGATCCCGACGAAGACGATGAAGATGTCGACGGTGATGCTCCCGACCTGCCGGGCGAGCCCGGCCACCTGCTGGATCACGAACCCCTGGTCGATGTAGTCCCATACCGTGAAGGTGCCGGGGTCGATGCCGTAATCGGCGAGTCCGGCCGCCTGCCCCTCGAGGCTCGCCTGATACTGCGGCAGGGAGCGGATAAACCCGGCGAGAGCTGCGCCGAGGAAGGTGATCGCCCCGGCGAAGATCACGACGAGCCCAGCGACCACCGTTCCGGCGGCGAGGACCGGGGGCACTCCCCGCCGGGTCAGCCACGTCATGACGGGAGCGGTGATCATGGCGAAGAAGACGGCAATCAGGAACGGGCCGAGGATCGGGGTGGCCGCCCGGATCCCCGCGAGAACGATGACGACCGCCGCCCCGACGATAGCAATCCGGGCAGGGGGGGAGAGACTCTCGGCGGTCATATTCACAGGAAAGATATGGGCGTTCCGAAGAGAAAAGAGTTTTCCGGGCGGTGCTTCACTCCTTCCCCCGGACCAGGGGCTCCGCCGCCCGGATCGCCTCCATGAGCGCCTCCCCGACGACCGGCGTCGCGAAGAATATGTTCCCATGACCGATGGCTGCCGCCGCCCCGGTCCCTTCCAGGCCCGCGAGAAGTTGGGGGTCGACCTCGGCGAGGATGAGCCGGTTCCCCCCGGCCTCGACCTGGCGGGCGTAGCGCTTCAGCATCCGGAAGAGCCCGGTGCCGGCTTCGACCCTCCCCCGGAGGGCGAGAATCACGACGGCGTCTTCTGTCCCTTCCGGGGACGGGAGCGAACGCTCGATCGCCCGGAGGGTGGCGAAGTAGACGTTGCCGGAGACCGAGAGGACGGTAAGCCGGCCGCCCGGGAGCCGGTCGGGTGCCGGCTCTTCCCGGAACATCCCTCCTCCCGTCGGGACGAGGCGGACCACGGTTGCCTCCCGGGTGGAAGTGACCAGGTAAACGGCAAGCGAGAGGAGGACGCCGACGTAGATGCTGTACTGGAGCGGCAGGACCTGGGTGGAGGCGAAGGTGGCGACCATCGCCCAGCGTCCGGAGCGGGAGTACCTGCAGATGCAGGCGATCTCGTGGGGCCGGTTCATGAGTTCGATCCCGATGAGGATCAGGATGCCGGCGAGGGCCGGGAGCGGGATCAGTTCCACAAGCGGTCCTGCGAGGACGACGACCACCCCGACGAGGGCGCCCGAGATGAGATTGGCCATCCGGGTCTCTGCCCCCGCGGCGACGTTGAGCGCCGTCGCCGAGAGCGACCCGCTCGCCGGTGCGCACTGGAGGAAACTGCAGAGGATGTTTGTCGCCCCCTGCCCGGAGAAGTCCCGGTTCACGTCGGCGATGGTACCGTCCGGCTCCGGGATCGTCTCCGTGACCCCGACGGCCATCACGAGCCCGATGATGGCGAGGGCGAGCGCCGGGACGAGGAGCCCGGGCGCGAGGGCGAGGTCGGGGATGACGGGTAACGGGAGACCGGTGGGGATCGCGGCGATATCGCCGACGAGCGCGATCTCCGGGAGTACGGCCCCGACGAGGAGGGTCGCTATGATGATCGGGAGGAGGAGGGCGATGGAACTGAGGCGCGGCACCCGCCGGAAGGCGAGGACGAGGGCGATGGTCAGGAGGCCGACGGCGAGTGCCTCCGGCTGGACGTCACCCGCGTGGAGAAGGAGGTTGGGCACGGCGAGGATCTGGATCGCTTCCCGCGGGAGTTCGTAGCCGGTGAGGTTCCCGAGCTGCCCGAGGACGATGAGGAGCGCTGCTCCCGTGACGAACCCCGTGAGGACGGCGTTCGAGACGAACCGGGTCAGGCTGCCCGCCTTGACAAACCCGAAACCGAGCTGGAAGACCCCGACGAGGAGCGTCAGCACAAAGAGGGTGACCGGGACGTCGGCCTCCGGGACCGGGGCGAGAATCGAGTAGATCGAGACCGCGAGGACGTTAGAGAGCATCACCTTGAGGTAAGTGGAGCCGGTGAGGAGCGCCCCGATCGCCGTCGAGAACGTGACGGTGTAGAGGCCGTAGATCGGGTTTATCCCGGCGACGAGGGCGAACCCCATCGCCTGCGGGATGCCGACGAGGGCGGTGGTCGCGCCGGCGACGAGGTCGGCCGGAAGGCTCCTCCTCCAGTTCGGCTCACCGGCGGGCATGTCCCGGAAGGATACAGAGCGCCGGATATATAGTTACCCCTGCCCGTCGGTCTCCGGCCTCCCCTCGTCCCCGGACCCCAGCTGGGCGATGAGAAGCTCGTAGGCGGAGACAAGGAGCGCGGCGAAGAGCGGGCCGAGGATCACCCCGATGAGCCCGAAGAGCGCGAGGCCCCCGAAGAGGCCGATCATCATCAGGACGGGGTGGATCGCCACCCGCTTCCCCATCATCTTCGGCCGGAAGTAGAAGTCGGCGGACCCGGAGATCACGGGGTAGCCGACGACGAGCATCACGACTGCACCCGGGACGTCGCCGCGGGCGAGGGCGTAGAGGGTCAGGAAGACGATCAGGACCTGCGGTCCGAGGAACGGGACGAGCTGGAAGATGCCCATCAGGACGGCGAGGACGAGGACGTTGCCGTAACCCCAGAAGAAGAAGAAGGGGACGGCAAGGAGGAAGGTGATCAGGGCCACCTGGGCGTTGACGATGTAGACGGCGTAGAGGGTGTCGACGGTCTTGCCCGAGAGGCTGTTCACCGAGGCGGTGAGGCGCTCCGGGAGGACCGACCGGAGTTCCAGGGCCACGCGGTCGCCGGAGAGGACGAAGAGGTAAAGGGAGAGGAAGAAGATGAACGCTTTTAAGAGGGTCATGGGGAGGCTCATCGCGATGCTCCCGAGGTAGGATTCGAGAGTAGTTACGACGGCCTGGAGAGTCTCCGCCACCATCTCGGGCGTGAGGATGCCGGCATCGGGGAGCGCCTCCACCCAGGAGATGACGGTGTTGGCCATGCCGAAGATGTAGCCGGTGTTTGCGTAGACGATTGCCGCCGTCAGGACAATCAGCCCCGAGACGGAGGCGAAGGCGAGGACCGTGATGATGGCGGCGGCAGCGCGGTCGGAGGAGCGGCGGGCCAGGCGCTGCTTGAACGGGATGAGGACGACGGCGAGCGAGAGCGCGAGGACCACGGCGTCGAGGAGCGGCCAGAAGGCGATGAGAATGCCGCCGAGGATGAAGAGGGCGAGGGTCAGTACCATGAGATCGGTGCCGGGGTCTCTGCTGGTCATTCTTCTATCATCTGGCGGATCCGGATATGAGTCCTTCGAAACGATATGAGTGGTTTTTGGAGGCGTGGCCGGATATTGCGGCGAAGGGTGGGAATTTGCGGGTCGTGACGCCGCCGCCGGCAGGTCACGGAGGCGATCGATCACCCCGTGCACGGCAATATAGGGAGTCGAACGATGCTGCACGAGAGTTTCACCGGACACCATCGCTTGCCGGGAAGAGGCACGGCCCTGGCCGTCTTCTCCCTCCTGATAGCATACGCGGTTACGCTGGTTCCTGGACTTCTCTCCCTCACGTCGCCCGAGGACCCGATCGGACCCTCATGCCCGGGGCTCTCCATCCTGCCGCATCCGATCCTTTCATATATTTTTACTCATATGTGTATTAAATGAGGTGAAACAACATGCCAGGATTTGATGGAACAGGACCGGTCGGTCGCGGCCCGATGACGGGCGGCCACCGGGGCCGGTGCACCCTGCCCTCGACTGCGGCGGCGGAGGGCGAGTCCGCCGCGCCGGTGCTTCGCGGCATCGGCCGGGGCGGTATCCCGTGGGGATGCGGTCGCGGCTTTGGCCGCGGC
>JAEZIP010000004.1:0-39653 GCA_023436625.1 Methanobacteriota archaeon
GCGCAAGCCCCGCGGACCAGGTGGCCGCGGCCGACACCCCCTGGACGGTCCGGGCGACGATCAGGTGCGCGACCGTGGTCGAGAAGCCGAAGAGAGCAGTCGCGAGAGCCAGGAGGAGCATCCCGACGACGATGAGGGGCCGACGGCCCACCCGGTCGGAGAGGAGGCCCATCGGAATGGAGAAGAGGAGGAGCATGGCGGCGTAGATCCCGAAGACGACCCCGATGACCGATTCGTCCACCCCGAGCCGGGGGGCATACTGCGGGAAGACCGGGATGAGGAGGCCGTAGATCATCATGTCCATGAAGATGACGAGCACGACCAGCACGAGGATTGCGTCCGGCGATGCGGCGATGCGGTCGGGAAGGATGCGGAACCTGTGCGGTTCCCCGGTTGTCATGACGATTCATCTCCATGCGGCACGCCGACGCCCCGGTGCGCCGCTTTCTCCCCGTAGGTTGGCGTCGCCGGCATATATCGATAACAGAAGAAGTTCTGCCGGGGCCGCCTCACAGGGAACCCCGGTAATACGCGAGCTCGCGGGCATAGGGCCGGAACGCTTCGACGAGCGCATCCGCTTCGTCGTCGGGCAGGGAGCCGCTCCGCCCGGCGGCGGCAAGCGCCTGCACCTCCGCGGGCGTCGAGCAACCGACGATCGCGACGGAGATGTCCTGGGCGAGGGCGTACCGGACGAGGGTCTCCGGCGTCACCCCCGCATCGGGGACGAGGTAGTTCGACCCGCCGAGCACCTTCATCCCGATGACCGCGACCCCCTGGTCCCTCGCAGCGGAGAGCGTCGCATCAAGGAACCCCCCGAGCGCTCCCTCCACCGGGTTCGCGGGCATCATGACGGCGTCGACCGGCCAGCTCTCCACCGCATGCGAGAGAACGTCCGGGTCGTGGTGTCCCGTCACCCCGATCTGCCGGACGATGCCCATCTCCTTCGCCTCGACGAACGCCGCGAGGGCGCCGCCCGGCCCCTCGATCTCCCGGATCTCGGAAAACGTCCGGACGTCGTGGATCTGCCAGAGGTCGAGAATCTCGATCCCCATCCGCCGGAGGGTCTCCTGGAGGTCCATCTCGGCGTCCGCGTGTGCCCGGCTCGCCGATTTGCTGGCCTGGAATACGGGCGCCCGGAGGTCGGGACGACGCACCCAGACCTCGCCGTAGTAGTCCTCGCTCCCCGCGTAGGCCTTCGCCGAGTCGAAGTAGGCGATCCCCTGATTGAGGGCCTCCATGATGACTGCGTTTGCCTCCGCATGTCGCCCGTACGTCCTGAGGATCCCCTCGCCCCCGAGCCCCACGGAGGTGACCTGCCGCCCGGTCTTCCCGAACCTGCGCTTCTCCAGTCCGGCCATGGGCCACCCTATCCGTGCCCGCGTATAAATACCTTCAGCCGGAGCCGGGGAAGAGTTATCCGCCGGCCCCCCGATGCGGGCGGATAACCCCCTGTCCGGCCTTAAACCCCCGTTAGGGCGCGTTATAGCCTGGAGAGTATCGGGTACCGTCCCGATATCGGTATGAACGGGCATGACGTTCCTGTGAGGGTTTTACGCCACGTATTTGGGTTTTCGGGCCGGGGGTAAAGTTTATTTACGCCAAGAAGCATCGTCCACCACATGAAGAGCATGTTTGGTATCCTTGCCCTCATGGTGATCGCGAGCATCATGATCGCAGGATGTGTGCAGCCAGCGGGTAACGAGACGGTGACCCCCGGTACAACACCGGGACTCACCGAGACCCCGATGGAAACTGAGACCCCGATGGCGACGGCGACGACACCGATGGAGACCGAGACCCCGATGGAGACCGAGACAACCCCGATGGGGACCGAAACCCCGATGGGAACCGCGACAACCCCGGTGGGGACCGAGACACCGATGACAACGGCAACAACGCCGACAGGAGACGGAACACCGATGGCGACGGAAACGACCCTCGCCCCGGGCGCGACGGAGACCCCGCCGGGAACGCCGGCGGCACTCATCGCTGACGAGATCGTATCCATCACCGAGAGCGGGTATGTGCCGGACACGATCACCGTCCCCGCGGGCACCACGGTGGGATGGACCAACGACGCCTCGACGAATCAGACCGTATCGGCGACCGGAGCATCAGGATTCTTCGACTCCGGGTTGCTCCAGCCGGGCGACTCGTACAGTTACACCTTCAACGGCGTGGGCAACTACACCTACCAGTCGTTGACGACCGGGATTGAAGGTGAAGTCATCGTCACCGGCTAACCCTTCTTTTTCCCCGACCGGCGGTCGTAAGGGAGCCTATGACACTCCCTTACCCCCGCCGGTATCCCCCGGCGGCCCGGACCAGCGTCCCGGCAAACCCCTCCGGGAAGTAGGCATGAGTATACTGCCCGACCGCGTTCTGCACGACAAGTCCGTCCCGGCCGCCGTCGATCCCCCGGCCCCGGAGGAGTTCCAGGGCAAACCGGGCGTCCGAAGCGCAGTCGAGGCGTGAATAGTGGAACTCGTGGCCCCGGAAGACGGAGCCCGGCGCAAGGACCGGCGCTCCGCCGACCACCCGGGCCTCCACGTAGCCGAGACCCTGAATGCGGCCCGCCATCTCCGTCGCCGCCGGGAGGGCGCCTACCATCGGGTGGTCGCCCTCATCGGTCGCAAGCCGTTCCGTGAGGTAGACGAGCCCGCCGCACTCAGCGTAGACCGGCATGCCGTCGTCGACCGCCCGGCGCACGTCCGCCCGGCACCGGGAGGCTGCGAGCGCTTCCGCGTGGAGCTCCGGGTAACCTCCCCCGAAGTAAAGGGCGTCCACGTCCGGGAGCCGGTCCGTCAGCGGTGAGAAGAAGACCAGGGCCGCCCCGGCCTGTCGAAGCCGGTCGAGGTTGTCGGCATAGTAGAAGCAGAACGCCGCATCGCGGGCGACGCCGATCCGGACTTCCGTCTCGGGCCGGCACGGGATATCCGCCGGCGCCGGGAGGGGCGGGGCCGACCGTGCGAGGTCCATGATACCGGGTAGATCGCAGGACTCCTCTACCACCGCGCCGAACCCTCCCATCGCGCCGGTCTCGGCCGCCATCGCAAGCCCGAGGTGCCGGCTCGCGACCACGAGGTCGTCCCGCCGGGGGACCCACCCGTAGACCGGGAGGCTCCGTGTGGCCTCGATCAGCGCCCGGTGACGGAGGCTCCCGACCCGGTTGAAGACTACCCCGGCGACCCGGACCCCCGGATCGAACTCCGCGTAGCCCCGGACCGTCGCGTGGACGCTCCGGGACGCCCCTTTCGCGTCCACCGCAAGGAGGACCGGGGCATCGAGGATCGTTGCTACGTGCGCCGTGCTCGCGGCATCGGTCCCGTCGAGGCCGTCGTAGAGCCCCATCACGCCCTCGACGACGGCGATGTCGGCCCCGGCAGAGGCCCGCAAGAACGTCTCCCGCACCCCCGCCTCTCCCATCATGAACGGGTCGAGGTTGCGCGAGGTCCGGCCGCAGATGGCCGAATGGTGCGTGGGATCGATGAAGTCCGGGCCCACCTTGAACGGCTGGACGGCGAGCCCCCGGGTGACGAGCGCCGCCATCAGGCCGCTTGCAAGCGTTGTCTTGCCACAGCCGCTGTGGGTTCCGGCGATGACGATCCGTGGAATCGAGCGCATAACGTTCCTGTAATGTTGAATACCGCAGAAGATAAATATGACCTGAGACAACCACTTAAATCAAATTTACTTGCCCTACAACAACCAAATTTGACTGGATCGCCGGCACGGTGGCCCACAGGTGATATCATGCACATCATGGAAGGATTCTTACCAAGCCCCTGGTGGCAGGTCTGGTTCATCGTCTCCCTGCCCTTCATTATTATCGGACTGTATCAGCTCAACAAACTCGTACAGGAGAAACGGGAAGCCCTGCCGCTCCTTGCGGTCGCAGGCGCCTTCGTCTTCGTCCTCTCCTCGCTCAAACTCCCCTCGTTCAACGGGAGCTGCTCCCACCCCACGGGGACGGGGCTTGGCGGCGTCCTCTTCGGCCCCTGCATCGCCGCCGTCCTCGGGCTGATCGTCCTCGTCTTCCAGGCTGTCTTCCTCGCGCACGGCGGGATCACCACCCTCGGGGCGAACGTCTTCTCGATGGGGATCGCGGGGCCCGCCGTCGCCTACCTCATCTATAAGGCCGGGACCCGGGCGGGCGCGAACACCTACGCGACGGTCTTTTGTGCCGCAGCCCTTGCCGACCTCTCCACCTACGTCGTCACCTCGGTCCAGCTCGCCCTCGCCTTCCCGGGGACCGCCGGATTCCTCGGGGCATTCTCGGCCTTCGCCGCGATATTCGCCGTCACCCAGGTCCCGCTCGCCATCGTCGAGGGTGCGGTCATCATGCTCGTCTTCAAGTACATCGTCCAGCTCAAGCCCGAGATCCTCACACGCCTGAACCTCCTCTCCGAGAGCACCGTCAAAAAACTCCAGGAGGTCGCGGCATGAAGCACGGTATGGAGATCGCGGTCGCCGTGCTCATCATCGTCTTTGCCGCAGTCTTCCTGTTTCAGGACGCCGTGATACAGGGCAGCCTCGGCGACGGGGAGGAGGCCTGGGGCGGTGCCGACGGCGAGGCCGCCGACCTCATCGAGGCCTCCGGCTACGAGCCCTGGACCGAACCCTTCTGGGCACCCCCGAGCGGCGAGATTGAGTCGCTCCTCTTCGCCCTGCAGGCCGCCATCGGCGCCGTGATCATCGGCTACGTCTTCGGCTACTGGCAGGGCAGCAGGAAAACCGCCTGATTTTTGTGGTACTCCCGCGAACCAGATAGGAGAACGCAAATGTACGAGGTGCTCGAAGACTTTGCCCAGCAAAACGGCCTCCGGGAGACGAGCCCGGGCCTCAAACTCTTTCTCGGGGTCTCAAGCATTCTCCTCTGCGTCTCTTCGTCCGATCCTGCCGCCCCCCTGCTCGTCGCGGCCTCGATGAGCACCGCCGTCCTCGCCCTCGCGAAGATCCCCGCACGGTTCTATGCCCGGCTTCTCCTCGTCCCGGTCTCGTTTTCGGTGATGAGCATCGCCGTGATCCTCTTCATCACCGCCGGCGGGGCGGTGCTTCTCGAGATCCCCGGCCTCCCCCTCGCAATCACGTCGGACGGCGCGAACCTCGCCCTCCTCCTCCTCGCCCGGGTCTTCGGCGGCATGTGCTCGCTCTACTTCATCGCGCTCACGACGCCGATGACAGAGGTCTTCGATATCCTCAGGAGGCTCCGGGTGCCCGCCGTCTTCATCGATCTTTCCATGCTCACCTACCGGTTCATCTTCATCCTCATCGAGGAGGCGGGCCAGATCTACAGATCGCAGGTGATGCGCCTCGGCTACAGCCG
The DNA here is from genome assembly GCA_023436625.1 of Methanobacteriota archaeon. Taxonomy (GTDB): domain Archaea; phylum Halobacteriota; class Methanomicrobia; order Methanomicrobiales; family Methanoculleaceae; genus Methanoculleus. The sequence goes on from JAEZIP010000004.1 coordinate 5,327, forward strand.
GTTCCGGGAGTCGGTGCAGTCGTCCGGGATGCTCGCAGGAGCCCTCTTCCTCCGGACCTGGGAGAGCGGCGAGGCCCTGATCCTTGCGATGGATGCACGCTGCTACGACGGCAAACTCGGCATCCCGGGCGAAGCTCGGCCGGTCTCCTTCATCGCACTCATAACGACCCTTCTCTATCTTTCGACCGTCTTCGGCGTCTCGCTTTCCACCGGAGGCCTGGTACTCATATGACGACACCACTGCTTGAAGCCGACAACATCACCTACACCTACCAGAACAGCCCCGCCGCGCTTGCCGGGGTGAGCGTCCGGATCGCCGCCGGATCGAAGACCGCCCTCGTCGGCCCGAACGGTGCCGGGAAGTCGACGCTTCTTCTGATGCTCAACGGTATGCTCCGGCCCGCCTCAGGCGAGGTGCGTTTCGACGGCCGGCCGCTTGCCTACGACAACCGGAGTCTCCGGGACCTCCGCCGCCGGGTCGGGTTCGTCTTCCAGAACCCCGACGTCCAGATCATCGCCCCGACCGTTGAAGCGGACGTGGCTTTCGGGCCGGTGAACCTCGGCCTCCCCCCCGACGCCGTCCGGCGGGCGGTTCGGGACGCGCTCGGGTACGTCGGACTCCGGGGCTACGAGAAACGGCCGCCCCACCACCTCTCCGGGGGCGAGAAGAAACGGGTCGCCATCGCCGGCATCCTCGCGATGGAGCCGGCGGTCCTGGTCTTCGACGAACCGACGAACACCCTCGACCCGGCAAGCTCGGAGGAGGTGATGGAACTCCTCGACGAACTCGCCTCCGGCGGTCGGACGGTGCTCATATCGACGCACGACGTCGAACTCGCCTACCGCTGGGCCGACTCGGTCATCCTCATGGAGCGGGGGAGCGTACTCGCCCGGGGGCCGCCGGAGGAGGTCTTCTCGGACCACGGCCTCCTCGCGGCCGCCAGGCTGAAACCACCCGCCCTCCTTGACCTCTACAACGAGCTCGGTCTCCGGGGCGTCATCGACCGGGGTGTCCCCCCGAAAAGCGTACTCGAGTTCACCGACCGGATCGAGCGGGAGATGCACGGCCACGCCCCGGCCCGGGACGAGCCCGGGAAGATCTACCTCTGCAACGCCGACCGAACCGGCGGCGACGAGCTGCGGGCGCTCGTGGAGCAGGGGATGGTCGAACACGTCGGGGCGATGGGCACCCGCGCCAAGGAGTTCGCCAACCGGGAGCGGATCCTCCTCGACTACACCTACGGCGTCATCGACAAGTGCATCTTAAAAGCCCTCATCGGGGAGAACTCGCTCATCATCACCACGGGGGGCATGGTCGAGCACGTCCATCGCCGTATCGCGGAATACAGTGCCGAGAGCGGGCGGGCGCTCAAGGCGACCCCGGTGCGGGGGCCGGTGAGTCCCGGGCCCGGCCGGGAGAGCGTCCCCGAGTGATGGGGCCGTATCTGCCCCCGGACAGGCACCGAACCCCTGCACGATCTTTTTTCCCCGGGCCCCCGACCCCCCGGGCGAAGGTTAATCCGGTGCCGGTACCCGAGGGTACTCTATGATGCTCGAAGAGGTGCTGCAGCAGATCTCGGAGCAGGCGAAACGGAAGCGGGTGAGCCTGCCCGACCATAAAACAAAGATTGTCTGTACCATCGGGCCCGCATCCCGTTCCCGGGAGGTGCTCGTCCGGATGATCCGGGCAGGCATGAACGTCGCCCGGCTCAACCTCTCCCACGGAACGTTCGACGAGCACCGGGAGAACATACGGAACGTCCGGGCCGCAGCCGAGGATATCGGGCTCCCCATCACGATCCTGCTCGACCTCCCGGGACCGAAGATCCGGATCGGCGACCTCACAGAAGAGCCTATGGAACTTCACAAGGGGGAGACCGTCACCCTCACCCCCGCCCCGGTGCAGGGCGACCCTTCCCGGATCCCCGTCGACTTCGAGCAGTTTCCGCAGCTGGTCTCGGAGGGGAGCACCATCTTCCTCAGCGACGGGTTCCTCCAGCTCCGGGTCGACGAGATCGCGGGCACGGACGTCCGGGCGACGGTGGTCATCGGCGGCCCCCTCCTCTCGCGCAAGGGAATGAGCCTCGTGGGCGGCGGGGGGATCCTCGCGGTAAGCGCCGTGACCGACCGCGACCTCGAGTGCATCGAGTTCGGGCTTGCCGAGGGGCTCGACACCTTCAGCATATCCTTCATCGAGCGGGCGGAGGATATCCGGAAGGCGCGGGAGTACGCGGCCCGGTCCGGGAAATCCATCCGGGTGATAGCGAAGATCGAGCGGCAGGAGGCGCTCGCAAACCTCGACGAGATCCTCCGGGAGTCCGACGGGGTCATGATCGCCCGGGGCGACCTCGGGGTCCAGACTCCCATCGAGGAGGTTCCCGCGGTACAGAAACGGATCATCCAGAAGGCCAACATCCTCGGCCGGCCGGCGATCACCGCCACCCAGATGCTGATGTCGATGACCGACAACATCCGGCCCACCCGGGCGGAGGTGACCGACGTCGCGAACGCCATCCTCGACGGGACGGATGCCGTCATGCTCTCCGAGGAGACGTCCATCGGGAAGTACCCGGTCGAGACGGTCGCGATGATGGCGAAGATCGCCCGTTCGACCGAGGAGAAGCGCACAAGCGTCGGCGCAGGGTGCGGCCCGCTCGATTACTTCAGGCACGGGAAGGGACGGGAGATGATCACCGTCAACGACGTCGTCTCCCTAAACGTCATCGAGGCGCTGGACGCGCTCGGCATCCGGTTCGTGCTGACGCCCACCCGCTCCGGGAGCACCCCCCGGAACATCTCCCGGTTCAAACCCGAGGCCTGGATCCTCGCGTTCACCCGGAATCCAAGCACCCTTAAGTTCCTGGCGTTCTCCTACGGGGTCTGCCCGTTCCTGATCCGGAGCGAGAAGGAGTACTGGCACGGGGCGATCCTCGACTCGATCCGGAACCTGGGGCTTATCGGGCCCGGGGAGCGCGTGGTGCTCACCGAGGGGGTATCCCCCGGGCGCGAAGGGACCGACTCGCTCATCATCCTCACGGTCGATTGAGGGGAGGCACCCCGGGGCTCCTCGGCTGCCTCCGGAGATCCCTCCGGAAGTTCTCCTTTCAGGTGTCCTTCCTTCGGGATCCCTCCGGCTGCCTGCGGCATCCTCCGGGATCCTACGGCCCTCCTCCCTTCGGGAGAATGGCCTCCGGGACGACAAACCCTATCCCGGTGGAGGGCGAACACTCATCAAGCATGGGAGTGGTCGTTCCGGGAGAACGGGATGTTTCGGGCCAGGATGGTGTGCTCAAAGAGAAGACCGCACGCCTCTCGGTCGCATCGAACACGCTTCTTGTGGTGACGAAGCTGGCCGTCGGTCTCGCCATCGGCTCGGTCGGCATCATATCCGAGGCGATCCACTCCGCCATCGACCTGATTGCCGCAGTCATCGCCTACTTCTCGGTCAGGCAGTCGGCCCGCCCTCCCGACGAGTGCCATACCTTCGGGCACGGGAAGTACGAGAGCATATCGGGGCTCCTCGAGGCGGTCCTGATCCTCGCGGCCGCCGCCCTGATCGTCAACGAAGCGGCGAGAAACCTCCTCGGTGGGGAAGGAACGCTGAACGTCGAGGGGCTCGGGCTCGGTATCGCCGTCATGCTGCTTTCGGCCGGGGTAAATACCTACGTCTCCTCCCGGCTGATGACAGTGGCGAAGAAGACCGAGTCGATCGCGCTCGAGAGCGACGCCTGGCACCTGCGCACAGACGTCTACACCTCCGCCGGGGTCGTGATCGGGCTCGTCCTGATCCGGCTGACCGGCCTCGTGGTGCTCGATTCGCTCGTCGCGCTCGCGGTCGCCGCCATCATCCTTCGGGCGGCCTTCGACCTTATCCGGCGCTCGTTCGAGGACCTCGTCGACCGGAGCCTCCCCGCCGGCGAAGAGGCCCGGATCCGCGAGATCATCAGCGGGCACTGCACGAACGTCATCAGTTTCCACCGGCTCCGGACCCGCCGGTCGGGGCCGAACCGGTTCGTGGATTTCCACCTGGTCGTCCCGAGGACCGCGACCCTCGAAGAGGCATACGGGGCCGTGAAGCGCGTGGAGGACGATGTCCGGCGGGAGTTCCCCCGGACGAGCGTCACGATCCGGGTCCAGCCCTGCACCGGCGAGGACTGCTCCGCCTGCGGGGTCTTCACCACCTGCCCGGAGTGCGACCGGCTCGCGCTCTGCGGGGAACTAAAAGAGCGGGAATAAAAGAGTTGGAGATCCTCACTGCCAGGAGAAGAGGCCCCGAATCTGCATCTCCTCTTTTGCAAGGGCGTTCAGCCGGTCCTGCTCCTGCTCTATCGTCCGGACCTGCTCCCGGAGCATCTCCCGGGTCCCGTCGTCGCAGGTGCAGTTCGCGATCAGGTGCCGGAGTTCCGTGGCCCGCTCCCGGTTCTGCTGCGCCTCTCCCTCGATCAGCCGGGCGGCTTCCGTGTCGCCCCCAAAGAGGAACCGTATGAAACCGTGCCGGGTCCGGATCTGCTCTTCGGCTTCGAAGGTCTTCTGGACCGAGTTGTTAACCTCCCGGGCGATGGCGGAGACGTTCGCTCCTATACCGCCGGTCCGGTTCTCAGCGCCGAGCAGGGCGTGAACTGCAAGCCGGACACGGTCCCGGTCCCGGTCAGGGACGTTCTCTCCCCCCGGGAAGGTCGTATTCTCCGCGACCCGGTCCCGGTCCCCGGCGGTCTCGTTCTCTCCTGTCCTCGCCCGTTGCCTGTCAGGGACGTTCTCTTCCGCGCGGAGGGTTGTGTTCTCCTCCCCCCCCACCCGCTGCTCTCCTCCCGGTGTCGTGTTCGTCTCGCTGCTCCCGACCTGCTCTCCCCCCGGGCTGCCGTTCCCGGGAGCGGCGGCCGCGAACCCGGGGAGGAGGAGGAAGACGATCATGACTGCTGCAATGATGCGTTTCATCGATCTTCACCTCTGGATATCGGGAAATTCGGGACGATCATTTATACAATAATTGAACCGGGCGGTTCAACGACCTCAGAGCAGCACCGTGAGGACAAGGCAGGCAACGACCGGGATGACGAGGTTGTCGTCGACGGGGCTCACCAGTTCGGCGAAGGCCGTGACCGCGGCCGTCGCGAGGGCGATCGCCGGTGGGACGAAGAGGCAGAGGGCGGCCGCCGTCACCGCGACCCCGGCAAGCGTCCCCTCGAGAGACTTGTGGTTGTAGATCCGGGTCCTGCCGAACCGGACGCCGACGAGGGTGGTGACGCTGTCGAGGAGCGAGAGCACCACGAGCCCGATGAAGGCGACCTCTTTACTGAAGAAGACAAGGGAGAAGAGAGCGCCGAGCGCGAAGAAGAGGGCTCCTTTGCCCGGGACGGCATCCCGCCGCTCAAGGCTCGCGATGAACGCCGAGACGACCGGGACGGTGTAGCCCCGTGAGACGGCGTCGGAGAGGATGAATCCCACGAAGAGAGCGAGCATGAGGACGGAGAGGGAGAGGTCGCGGTCGAAGAAGAGGACAAATCCCGCGATCCCGAGGCCGAAGACGAGGTGGACGACCTGCCGGAGCGACTCGTTCATCACACCAGAGGTTGGCGCGGAACCGGTTAAACCCTCTGCAGGCGGAGCCAAGAAAGAGTTGATGCAGATCACGCCGGTTAAGTAGCCGGGAAACCCACGTTTCCCCCGAGAAGTGATAAATGGAGTTTTCAACCCACACCGGAGAGAATGCCGCCGATACCGGGGATATGGATGCCGTCGCACTGTTTTATGTCAAGTGCGTGCTCTGGCTCGGGGCGCACGACCCGAACTTCGTGGACGCCTATTTCGGTCCGGCGGCGGTGCGTGAGGAGGCGCTCGCGGTCACGGTCCCGCCGGATCGCATCGCCGGGTACGCCGCCGACCTCCTCGCGACCCTGGACCGGATCGACCCCGACCGGCTGGAGGACGCCGGGCGCATGCGCCACGCCTACCTCCGGGGCATGGTCCGGGCGCTCGAAGTCCGCGCCGGGCTCCTCGCGGGAAAGAGCCTCGCCTTCGATGCCGGGGCGGAGGCGCTCTTCGGGGTCGCGGCACCGGAGGACGACCCGGCCTGGTACGAGGAACTCCACGCGGCGCTCGATGCCGACCTTCCAGGGAGCGGCGACCTTGCCGGGCGCTACCGGGCGTTCATGGACTCGTTCGTCATCCCGCCCGACCGGCTGGAACGGGTTTTTGCAGCCGCATTTGCCGAAAGTCGCCGCCGGACTGCAGAACACCTGCCGCTCCCGGCGGGAGAACGTCTCGAGGTCGCATACGTCACCGGGAAGCCGTGGGAGGCCTATAACCGCTACTTCGGTGGCGGGGTGAGCCTCGTTCAGGTGAACGCCGACCTGCCGGTCACCATCGACCGGCCCCTTACCCACGCCTGCCGCGAGGGCTACCCCGGCCACCACACCATGTGGACGATCCGGGAGGCGACCCTCGTCCGTGCCCGGGGCTGGATCGAGCACTCGGTCGTCCCGCTCGCGACGGTCGCCGAAGGTGCCGCCCGGTTCGGAGAGGAGATGATCTTTCCCGGCTCCGAACGGGTGCGGTTCCGGGAGGAGGTCCTCTTCCCGCTGGCCGGGTTCGACCCGGCAGACGCTGCTCTCGTGGATGCCGTCAGCACCGCGGCCACGGACCTGACCTTCTCGGGGAATACCCGGGTGGCCCGGGGTCTGCTCGACGGTGCGCTCTCGCGTGAGGACGCGTGCGGGCTCCTCCGGGACGTCCTGCTCCTCGACCCGAGGACGGTAGAGACCCACCTCCGGTTCATTGAGGAACTCGGGGCCTACCCGGTGACCCTGAGCGAAGGCTACCGGCTCGTCCGGGACTACGTCGGAGATGGGGCGGACCGGTGGGAACGCTTCGCCCGCGTCCTCATCGAACCGGTGCTGCCCGGCGACCTCATCTTGAACGGCAGTTCCGGATGAACGCCCGGGCCTCGTCGTCGGTGATCGCGTAGGTCGCCTGGGCTTCGAGCGCGACCACCCGGAGGATCACCGCGACATCGTCGAGGCGCCGCTTGTGGTCGCCGCGGACGTGCTTTCTCACCTCGCGCAGGGTTTCGAGCGCGGTCCCGACGTTTGCGATCGTGCATAGAGCGCTCTCCCGGGTGCCGGCATCGACGGGAGAGAGGGTCCGGGGAGGTCGGGTAACAGGAACGGGAACCATGCTCCCTATCCTCGCACTTCATGAATTTGAACCTGCTGGAACCAGCGCAGATAACGTATTTATCCGGAAACCCCAAACCTGAACTGAGTATCTCGCCGTCCAGAGATCGAGCCATGACCGCGGACCATACGACCGATATGCCCGAACCGGGGAGCTGGAAGGCCCTCCTCGCAAACCCTTACCTCACCGGCCCCCTGAAGTTCATCCTCCCGCTCGCCATCATCCCGGCCGTCTTTGCGACGCTCTACCTGACCGAGCCCTATCAGCAGTTCCTCATCATCTCCGGTCTGCTCATTGCCTACTTCATCCCCCCGGCCGGGAAGGAGTCCATCATCCCCATCGCGATTGTGATGGGCTACCCCTGGTGGCTCGTCACGCTCGTGATCTTCCTCCTCGACGTGGCCGTCTCCCTCTTCGTCGTCTGGAACTTCGACCTGGCGCTGAAGATCCCGCTCGTCGGCCGGCTGCTCGAGAGCGGGATGACGGTGGGCCGGAACTACACCGATGCCCAGCCGTGGCTCCGGCGGTTCTCGACGGTCGGGCTCGTCCTCTTCGTCTTCTTCCCGCTCCAGGGGACCGGGGCGATGAACGGGGCGATCCTCGGCCGGCTGCTGGGGCTGGATAAGGCCCGGGTCTTCGGCTGCGTCTGCGCCGGGTCGCTCGCTTCCAGCCTCATCATCGCCCTCGGGGCCGACGTGCTCCTGGACGTCTACCGGCAGAACCCGGCGCTCGGCATCGGCCTCCTGGTCGCGATCGTCGCCGCCGGCCTGGCCGCAGTCGTCGGGTGGCGGATGCACGAGAAGAGGCTCCGGGGCCGGACGCCCCGGTAACGGTATGCCGCTGTCTGCCTCAATTAAACGGGGGCAATTTCGCAGGCCTTAAATTTCCCGCCTTCCTTTTTTCCTGCATCGAGGGATTTTGATGAGTTCTCAATTATACCCGTGGATCGTCGCCGCTCTGGCGGTCCTGGTCGCCGCCGGGGCCGGTTTTGCGGCGCTGAACCCACCGGCGCCGCAGCCCGCCTCCGTGATCGACGAAGATGCTGCGACGTTCCTTATCCGTCTGCAGTCCGACATCACCACGGCGCTTGAGGCCCTGGACAGCCGCCTGGCGTACGCCGCGTTCGACCTCGGGGAGACCAATCTTTCCGATGCCGCCGCCCGCGCGGCTCTCACGAACCTCTCCGCCACCGATCCGTCTATCGCCGACTGCGTGGCCGTCGACGCGGGCGGCACGATCGTCGCCGCCGAGCCGGCGGCGTACCGCGGTGCCGAGGGCGCGGACATCCGGGGCCAGGACCACGTCCGGCACATCCTCGCGACGAAGCGGCCGATCATGAGCGAGGTGATCACGGTCGCGGAAGGGTTCCCGGCGGTGGTCATCGCCGCGCCGATAGTTACGAATGAGAACGAATTCGTCGGGTTCGCCGCCGTCGTCTTCCGACCGGAGGACCTGATCGCCGGCGTCGCCGGCCCGGCGGCGAACGGCACCCCTTACCAGGTGATGGTCGTCCAGACGGACGGACGGGTGCTCTACGACACCGACCCGGCCCAGGTCGGGAAGATGACGTTTGACGACCCGCTCTACGCGGACTACCCGGACCTGCTCGACGTGGCCCGCCGGGTCGCCGACGAGCGCTACGGCACCGCGACCTATGAGTTTACCGCCGACGGCGGAGAGGCGGTGCAGAAAGAGATTATCTGGACGACGGCCGGGCTCCACGGGGTCGAGTGGCGCGTGGCGGTGATCCGGGCGGTTGAGTAGAAGATTGAGAGAAGGGCATCTCATGCCCTCACTTTTCTGACGGGCCGTCTGTCCCCCTGCGGGTTCGGCCGCTGCCGGAAGAACCCGCGGCGGCATCCGGGATGGACAGTGCCGTATCGACGTGGCACCGGAAGGGCTGAAGCCTGCAGGGCGCCGCCCGTGGGGCTTGAGCCGGGACAGAGAACCCCCAAACTCCCGGCACCGCCCACCGCACCCGTCACCCGACCTTCAGCACCACCAGCGTGATATCATCGAACTGCGGCTGGTTCCCGGCGTGGGCGGTGACGTCCTCCACGATCGCATCGATCGTCTCCCGCGCCTCGCGGTCCAGCAGTCCCGAGATGAGTGCTGTAAGCCGCTCCATGCCGTACTCCTCGTCACGCTCGTTCGTGGCCTCGGTCACCCCATCGGTGTAGAAGACCACCGTATCGCCCGGGCGCAACTGGAGTTCAACGAGTTCCAGCTCGATCTCGTCAAAGATCCCGAGTGCGATCCCCTTGCCCATGAGGAGGGTCGCCTCGCTCGATCCCGCCCTGAAGAGGAGCGGGGGATTGTGCCCTGCGTTCACGTAGGAGAAGGTTCTCTTCCGGGTATCCAGAATACCGTAGAAGAGCGTGACGAACATGCTGGTCTTTGAATCCATGCAGATGTAGCGGTTCGCCTCGAGGATCGACCCGGCAGGGTCCAGGTTCTGCGAGGCGCTCGCCCGGACGAGGGTGCGCGAGAGCGCCATGAACAGGGCGGCCGGAACGCCTTTTCCCGAAACGTCGGCGATCTCGACGCCCCAACAGCCTTCCCCGACGGGGATGTAATCGTAGAAGTCGCCGCCAATCTCCCGGGCGGAGAGGTTGAAGCCCGCGAGGTCGAACCCGGGGAGCACCGGCGCGGACTCGGGCAGGATGCTCTGCTGGATCTCCTTTGCTATCTCGAGCTCTTTTGCTATCCGCTCCTTCTCTGCAGTCGTCCGCCGGAGATCCTCGATATGTCCCCGGAGCTCGGTTGTCATCCGGTTGAAGGAGCGGGCAAGATCCTCGAACTCGTCCCCGGTCTCCACGTTCACCCGGCATGTGAGATCGCCTCTCCCTATGGCCTCAGAACCCTTCTGCAACTCCTCGATGGGTCGGGTGATGTGCCGGGTGACGGTGAGGGTCAGGAGGGCGACGACAACGAGCAGGGCGAGAAACGCCCCGGTAAAGACGGTCTTCATCCGGTCCTGCTGGGTGCTGATGTGCATCGCGGTATCCTCCGATGCTGAGAGGATACTCTCCCGGGTCGTCCGGATCGGCGCGAGCACCTCGTCGACCGGCATCACCAGTCCAACGCTCCAGTTCACGCTCTGGATCGGGGCATACGCGATGAACCGCTCGCCGTCCTCAAACCCGACCCGGCCGATCCCCGTCTCCCCCGAGGTCATCTTCCCGGCGACCGCGACCAGATCCGGGTTCTCGCTCTCGAGCAGGTTCTCGGTGACGAACGACTCGTCCCACCGCATATCCCCCGAGGTGAGGCCGGGCCGGCTGATGACGTTGCCGTGCTGGTCGAGCAGCATGGCATAGCCCCGGTCGCCCACCTGGGTGCCGATGATCTGCTGGTTGATCGTCTCGATGGTGACGTCCGCGCCGACCACCCAGACCCAGCCTCTCTCCGTGTCGTAGACCGGCCGCGAACAGGTCACCATCAGGCCGTGCCCGAGGAGGTCGACGTACGGCTCGGACCAGACCGTTCCTCCCGTCCCGGTCGCCTGCGAAAACCAGCTCCTGAGCCGTGGATCGAAATTTGCGTCGAACCCGGTCGTCCAGGGGTAGATCATCGCCATCCCGGACCCGGTACCCACGTAGACGCTTGCCAGGTTCCGGTTCGTCGCGGAGACGGGGATGAAGATATCATCCATCACCCCCGCTGCATTCCGCTCTTCCTCCGGGAGATCGCCCTCGATTCCGGGCCCGAGGAAGAGGACCGAGGTTGCACGCCGGTCTTCCGGCTCCTCGTCCTGCAGGTAGAAGTGCCTCGGCCGGACCATGGACGGGTTCTCCATGACGGTTGCGGCGTAGCGCCCCATTACCTCAAGGTCCCCGCTCACCTGTTCGAAGACGATGTTGCTGATGTAGGCCTGGTCCTGCGCAAGCCGGAGAAGCGACTCTTCGGCGTTGTGCTCAAGTGCAACGGTACTGTCGTTTATCGCGCGACTTCCGAGATCGGTGCTCCGCTCAAGCGCGTACCGGCTGACGTCGTCCATCTGCACGAAGGCAAGAGTACCGGCGAAGAGAAGGGCAGCCGTCGAAAGACCCAGGAATACGAGGAGGAACTTGGTCATGACCGAGATCCTGATCCGGCGGTGCTCTCGCTCACTCTCGCTCATCGTATGATTATACGCAGGGGGAGGATGATATGGGTTCTGGATCGAGCGCCCCCTTTCTGCCAGCTTATCGGACATAACGACCCTGCAGCGCCGGCAGGCGGGAGGCCGGACTTATGCCCCGGGAGCCATGACGATCGGCGACGACGGTACGGTCTACGTCAAGGCGGAGGAGGATCGATCCGGCACCGTATCCGCCCCCCTGAGCAGGAATACAAACGCCGCTCCTTCCCCGGAACGGCCCGGCACCCGATCTTCGACCCATATCCTGCCGCCGTAGCGGTCGATGAGGATCTGCACGAGGTAGAGCCCGAGCCCCTCGCCCACACCCCGCTGCTTCTTCTCGTAGCGGTGGAAGATCTCCTCTTTCTGGTCGTCCGGGACGCCCCGGCCGGTATCCGCGACCGTCACCCGGACGAACCCGTCCTCTTCTTCCGCCCGGACGGTTACGGTGACGCCGGGACCCCCGTGCTTTACTGCGTTGCCGATCAGGTTCGTGAAGACCTCGCAGAGGAGGTCGTCGGCAAGGACCAGCCGCGGTGTGCCCTCGTAGCAGATGGGGATATCCGGGACGTGGGCGATCTCCGCCCTGATGACCGCGTCGAGATCGGTCGGCCGGAGCCCGGGTGGTCCGGAATGGATCCGCCGGATCTTCGAGACCGTCCCGAGGATCTCGATGCTCTTTGCTATGCTCCGCCTCAGATTCGCCAGGTACCCGGCCGCCTCCCCCTCCAGGGAGTCGATGAGCAGTTCGGCATACAGGTTCGAGACATTCTCGGTATTCCCGATGTCATGGGTCAGGATATCGAGGTAGAGGTTCGCCTCCCGGTGGGCGGACTCGAGGTCCCGGTGAATCCGGGCGAGATCCTCGGCATGACGCCTGATTGCCTCCTCCGTCCGCCTGCGCTCGGTGACGTCACGGACTATCCCACCCCGGAAGAGCGGCCGGCCGGCCGGGTCGACGATCACCGTGAAGTGGTCTTCGAGCCAGCGGTACCGGCCGTCTTTCGCCCGGAACCGGTACTCGAGGATCCCCCTTCCCGAAGCGGCGGCGGTGTTAAGTACCGTATCCACCGACAGGCGGTCGTCGGGATGGACGTGGTCCACGATCTCTTCAAGGCTCATCGCAGCCATCTCCTCCGGGGTGAAGCCGAGGATCTCCTCGATGACCGGGCTCATGTAGTCGTAGCGGTCCGCCTGCAGGTTGCGCCGGTAGGCCGCGTCGAGCGAATTCTCCAGGACCGCCCGGAACCGCTCCTCGCTCTCCCGGAGAGCCTCCTCCGCCCGTTTGCGCTCCGAGTCGTCGTAGGCGTACCCCTGGGTCTCGATCAGTTCACCGTCCGCGCTGAAACGCCCGACCATGTTCTCCACGACATGGATACGGGTGCCGTCCCGGCGTTTCCGGATCCTGCCCTCGTTCTCGACCTTCCCCTCCCCCCGGAGGCGCTCAAGGAGCCGGTCACGATCCCCGGGGTCTTCGTAGAGGTCCCGGATATTGGTGTTCAGCGCTTCTTCCACTGAGGCAAACCCGAATATCCTGGCAAACGCCGGGTTGCAGGCGAGTATCCGGCCATCCAGGGCGGTGAGGAAGTCTCCGGTGAGATCGTCTTCAAAAAGCCGCCGGCACCGTGCCTCGCTCTCCTGCAGGGCATCCTTCACCGACTGCAACGTGGCGTTCTCGCGCCGGAGTGCCTCGTTCTCGGCCAGAAGCTCTGCCATGCGTTCATGGACCGGCCGTTCTCCCGCTGCAAAGGCCTGCTGCCCTCCCTCTCCCGCTCCGGTGCGGGACGAACTCTCTGATTCTCCTGAATGTGGCGCCATCCGAACTCCCGGGGCTGGTTGCTGGTAATAAGCTTGGGTTCGCCTGAAATGTATTAATGCTACCTCCCAATCTCGTGGGTATGGAACACGTCTCACACGAACCCGGGCACTCAAAGGAAGACTCCCCCCGGGAGGAAGCGTAATTACAGCGAATATCTTATGCTCGTACAGCCAACGTGATTTACGTTGCAGCCCGCAAACATACCGCCGGAGAAGCGTTCGCGAAGCCCGCAGAGGAGAAGAACATGAGATTAGAGGAGGTCAACGGCAACATCTTCTACAACGGCGACTGCATCGCGGGGGCACGAGCGCATATCCCCGACGACTCGGTCGACCTGATCGTCACCGATCCCCCGTACGGTATCAACGGCGATCGGCTGCACCACCACTACAACAGGGACGAGAAGTTCGTCGTCGGGGGCTACGTCGAGGTTCCTGCATCCGATTACGGGGAGTTCAGCCTGAGATGGATCCGGGAGGCCGCACGGGTATTAAGGCCGGGCGGGTCGATCTACATCGTTTCGGGCTACACGAACCTCTACCACATACTCCATGCCCTGCGGCAGACGGGTCTTCGCGAGGTCAATCATATCATCTGGCGGTACAACTTCGGCGTCTACACCAGCCGGAAGTACGTCTCCTCCCATTATCACATCCTCTTCTACGAAAAACCGGGCGGCAAGAGGACGTTCAACCTGGAGTCGCGCTACGGGACAGGAGAGAAGGCCCCGGACAACGGATCGCTGAACTACCGCGACCGTGAAGATGTCTGGTGCATAAATCGCGAGTACAAACCGGGACAGGCGAAGAACAAGAACGAACTGCCCACAGAACTGCTCGCGAAGATGATCCAGTACAGCAGCAACGAGGGTGACCTTGTCTGCGATATGTTCCTTGGCGGTTTTTCGACCGCCAGGGCGGCCATCGGCCTCAACCGCCGGGCGACCGGGTTTGAGATCTCGGGGCGGGTATTCGACTTAAAGATCGAAGAGTTGCGGAATACCGGCGAGGGATACCTGCTGCCGTCGCTAAGAACCCCGCAGACCGGGGGACAGGAGAACCGGGGCCTGCCCTGGACGGACGATGATCGCGAGATCCTGGTTTCCCGGTTCGCCGGGCTCATCGAGTCCGGCGAGACAAAGAGGAAGGCCGTCGAGATACTGGGAAGAGAACTCGGCCGGGGCCGGTGGTCCATCGAGAAGATGCTCAAGATCCAGGGCGTTCCGACCGGCAGCAGGCAGACCGGTCCGGGAAGAGGGGAGAGCGGCAAGGGCGTCTGAATCCGGGTCGATGGTTTCGTGGCGTGAGGATGTAACAACACGGTCGCAGGATATAGACAACGCTAACGTGTTTCAGAACAAATTTCTGTTGATACCGCGATTCGCGCCGGATGGAAGAGACCGATGGCAACACCCACCGCACGACCGTTCCTCAAGTGGGCAGGCGGGAAAGCGCAACTGCTCGATGCGTTCACCAGGAGAGTCCCCCGGGAACTCACCGAGGGGACCCTCCCGGTCTTCGTCGAGCCGTTCATGGGCGGCGGAGCAGTCTACTTTCATTTCAACAGCGTCTTTGAGTTCAGGGAGTGTCACCTCTTCGATATCAACGAGGAACTGGTCCTCGCTTACAGCGTCGTGAAGAACGATGTTTCCGCCCTCATCGACTACTTAAGCGACGTTTCAGACGAGTTCCTGCCGAAGAATGATCCCGGGCGGAAGGAGTACTACTACGCCGTGCGGGATGCGTTCAACCGCGAGCGGGGCGCCATCGATCTCGGACAGTACGGTGAGGGTTGGATAGAGCGGGCTGCCCAGCTCATCTTCCTCAACAGGACGTGCTTCAACGGTCTCTACCGGGTAAACTCCCGGGGCGGGTTCAACGTCCCGTTCGGCAGGTACAGGAACCCGACGGTCCTGCATGAAGAGGTGCTCCGGGCCGATTCCGTCGCGCTCCGGAATACGACCGTCCACCTCGGCGACTTCACGCTGTCGGAACCCTACATCTCGGAGGATGCCTTCGTCTACTTCGACCCGCCGTACCGCCCCCTGAACCGGACGTCGTCGTTCACGCAGTACTCGAAGAACAGGTTCTCCGACGATGAACAGAAACGTCTCGCGGCATTCTACGCACGGTGCGACGCAAAGGGCGCGAGACTCATGCTGAGCAACTCCGACCCGAAGAACACCGACCCGGACGACGGGTTCTTCGATGAGCTCTACGCCGGATACCGCATAGACCGGGTGCCGGCGAGAAGGACGATCAACTGCGACGGGACGAAGCGGGGAGAGATCCGCGAGATCATCGTCACGAACTACGACCCGCACGATCCAGAACGATAGCGCCCGATGCAGGGTCCCTGGAAACCCGTTCTTCTTCATTCCGGGACCATCCCATAACTATAATACCCTCTGCGGATATGCGAGGCCCATGACATTCCGGGAGATCGACGATGACTTCTGGGAGATCGTCTGTAGACACCTCCCGTGCCAGAAGCCCCATATAGGGAGGCCCCGTCGGGATCCCCGGCACCTTTTCAACGGTGTCCTGTACGTCCTCACTACCGGGTGCACCTGGAGCGATGTGCCGGCGAAGTACGGGACGAAATCGACGGTGCACCGCTACCACCTCGAGCTCTGCGAACGAGGGGCCTACCAGGCGATCTTCCTCGACCTCATCCGGGCCGGTTACGAGTTCCGGAAGGGGGGGGCCGCACGATGCGCCGCGGGGGACTTCCAATCTCCCGTGCCGTAGATGCTAGAATGCCCCCGCCACCACCACGAAGAGGTCGCCCCGGGGCACCGGGGGTTCCGTCGCCGTCCCGACGGTGATCCTTTCTGCCGGGTAGCCGAGGTCCTCGCAGACGGCAAGCCGGGTCTCCGGCGGGAGGGCGGCCGCGAGCGCCCCGACCGAGAAGGCCGGGTCGGCGATGAGGAAGACCACCCGGCCCGCGAGGACCTCCTCCCGGGCTTCGGCGACGGCCCGGGCATGATCCTTCCCGTGGGCCGAGACGACCGTCGCCTTCGTCAGCGGGACCTTCAGACGGGCGAAGGCGACCTGGAGGGAGGATATCCCGGGAACCACCTCGCCCGGGAGGTAGCCGAGCCCCGCAAGCATCGGGTCCCCCGTCGAGAGGATGATCGCGTGGGCCGGGAGGGACCGGAGGCTCCGGTAGTCCTCGATCTCGTGCACCTCGCATCCCCGCGGGATGAGAACCCGCGCAAGCGCGATCGCCCGTGCCGAGCCGTAGACGAGCGACGCACCCGCGATGACGCTCGCCGCCTCCGCGGTCAGCATGCCGGGGCCGCAGCCCACGCCGACGATCTTCATGGCGACCCCCCGATGACCCGGCCTTCCCGGTCGACGATCAAGACCCGGACGCGGGGGTAGCGGACCCGGAACGCAGCAAGCTCCCGGCGGGCCGTCTCCTCCCAGAGCGGGGTTGTCGAGAGTTCCTCCACCGTCGCGCACCCGGTCCCCTCGAGGACGTCAGGGTTCATGAACTTCAGGATCAGGCCGGGAAGCCCGCAGAGCACCACGTCGCCGTCGGCCGCCCGGAGTGCCTCGTGAAGTTTGCTCCCCACGAGGATCGCCTCGTGCTCCGGGAAGAGAAGCCGGGAGTAGCGCAGGCCGAGCCGGCCCGTCGTCAGCACGACCGCACCGGCCCGGGCTATCCGGTCGAGCACCCCCTCCGTCATGTGGTCGTCCCAGGGCTCCACGAACCCGGTCGTCCCGAGAACCGATATTCCGCCCTGCACCCCTATCTTCGGGTTCAACGTCTTCTGCGCCACCTCCGCCCCCCGGGGGACGGTGAGGATGACCGTCGTCCCGCAGAGACCGGCTTCCTCTACCGCCTCGTCGATCGACCGCCGGATGCAGTCGAGCGCCGGGGCGCTGATCGCCGGCGTCCCCTGCAGATGGCGAAGGGTATTGCGGCCGAAACTCCCGATACCCTCGCCGGGAACGAACTGTACTCCTCCCGAGAGGGAAGGGACCGCGGTCGCGACGAACTCGAGCCCCGCGGTCACGTCGGAGGGGTAGTCCCCGGCGTCCTTCCGGCACGACGCCCGCCCCCGGTAGGCGTCCGCCGGGACCCGTACGGTGATGCCGCAGGGGAGGGTGACGGCCACCTCCTCCACGGCATCGAGGGCAAGCGAGAGGACCGCCGCCTTGCAGGCCGCGGCCGCCGTCGTCCCGGTCGTGAACCCCCGGCGGAGGACCGTCCCCGACGCCGTCAGGACCGCGAGACCCCGCCGGACGTCGGGGAGGAGGTCGGGGGAGCGGCAGGCCGCCACCCACGCGTCGGGGTACTCGAAGTCAGTAACCGGGTCCCGCATGGCCTGCACGCTCGGCGAGGATCGTGATGATCTCGTTTATCGCCGCCACCGCAACCGGCGTCCCGCCCCGGGTGCCGGCGTTCGTGACCGACGGCACGTCGAGGGCACGGAGCGCCTCCTTCGACTCCGCCGCGTTCACGAACCCCACCGGGGTCCCGACGACCAGCGCCGGTCGGACTCCGGCCCGTATCATATCGCAGACGACGAGGAGCGCTGAGGGGGCGTTCCCGATCACCACGATAGCGCCCTCTATCCGGTCCTGCAGGGCGAAAAACCCCGCAGACGTCCGGGTGATCCCGCGCTCGCGGGCGATGTCCTCCCCGTAATCGAGGGCACAGAGGATCTCGCTTGGATGTCCTCGTTTCAGGATTCCCGCCTGCACCATCCGGATATCGGTGATGACCGGCGCCTGCCGCCCGAGCGCAGAGACACCCGCCTCGACCGGTTCGCCGGCAAAGCGCATCAGGTCGGCCATCGCAAAGTCGCCGATCGCGACCGAGCACCGCTGCCGGATCCGGTCCTCGGGGGTGGCGTCCCCCACCCGTTCCCGGGCCAGGTTCCGGCTCTTGCTCGCTATCGCGTAGGCCTCCGGCGTGACCGCCGCAAGGTCAGTATACGTATTTCCGGTGGTATCCCCGGGGCGTGATGATTCCTCTCCCATCAGTCTCACTCCTCCAGATCCTCGTCTCTTCTCCGCCGATAAAAACGATCGAGTGCATGTCCACGAAGGCGAAGTGGTCGTTAAACACCCCAAGCGTCGTGATCAGCCTTTCCTCCCCCTCCCGGTAGGCGTTCCTGACCACCCCAACCGGGGTTTTATCCGGGAGGTGGCGGCGGGCGATCCCGACCGCCGCATCAAGGTTGTGCGGCCTTCCCCGGGATTTGGGGTTGTAGAGGACGACCGGCACCCGCATCCGGAACGCGAGGTCGAGCCTCCGCTCGATCTCCTCCCAGGGCGTCAGGAGGTCCGAGAGACTCATCGTGACGTAGTCGCCCGAGAGCGGCGAGCCGAGCCGTGCCGCCGCCGAGACCGCTGCCGTGATACCGGGGATGACCTCGACCTCGACCGTCGAGCCCGACCGTTCGGCCACCTCGAGGACGATGCTCGCCATCCCGTAGACCCCGGCGTCGCCGCCGCTCACCATCGCGACGATCCGGTCTTCGGCAAGGGCGAGCGCTTTTGCCGCCCGGTCGACCTCCCTGCCCATGCTGCTCCGGATTACCTCTTTTCCGGCGAGCATCGGCTCAACCAGATCGAGATAGAATCCGTTGCCGATGACGCAGTCGGCCTCGCCGAGGGCTTTTAACGCCCGGGGCGTCATCTGCAGCAGGTCGCCGGGACCGGTGCCGACGATATACAGTCTTCCTTCATTATCGTGCGATTGCAACGGTAACACTCCCATAGGTCTGCTTGGCAAGAACCAGAACTTTGCGCTTCGAGGCTGCGAGAGCGGAAGGTTCCGCGACCCCGGCAAGCCCGATCAGTGAGGCCCGCGAGGGGGATGGGGCCTCCTGTACGTTCAGTGTTTCGTCGTCTAAGAAGACAAGGTTGCCGCCGAGATCCAGAACGGCCTCGAGAAGCCCCGCCTCCCCGCGTTTCTTCGTGGTCGTCGCGTAGACGAGGACCGCGTCTGGGGAGATCCCGGCCTTCCGGAGTGCCTGCCGGACGGCTTCTCCCACCTCGGCCGCCCCGACGTCCTTCCGGCACCCGACGCCGACGACGTACTCCCCCTTCCGGACGAGGAGGGAGACGCCCGGACCCGCGACGACGATCCCGGGTCCGGTGACGGCGTAGAGGGGCACGTCGGCGTCCAGCATCGCGGCGTTCACCGCCCGGGTTGAGTCGCGGTTCACGATCTCGCACCCCGTGCGGGCGGCAATCCCCTCGACCGACTCCAGACCAAGGGTCTCGGTCGCGGTCGTGATCACCGGTTCGATCCCGAGAGCGGCGAGTTCCCGGGCAAGGTCGTTTGCGCCGTGGTGCCCGCCGACGACCGGGACGGCGTAGCGGAGGTCCGGCCCGACCACCACCACCGCCGGGTCCCGCCACTTGTCGGCGAGGAGGGGGGCAATCCCCCGGACGGCGATCCCGGCCGACATCAGGGCAACGATCCGGCCGTAGCGGCTAAATGCCGTCCGGAAGGCATCCGGGCCGAAAGGAACGACATCGGCGCCGAGCGAGCCCGCTATCCGGCGGGCGTCGGGGAGGAACCGCTCGAGCGCGATCACGACTGTCCCGGTCATGAGTAGAGGACCGACCTCCCGAACCCCGAGGTTGCCGGGTCCACCACTTTCCCGATGACGATCAGCGCTGTCCGCTCGATCCCGGCAGCCCGGGCCTTTGCCGCGATATCGGCCACCGTCCCTAAGACGACCTTCTGGTCGGGCCAGGAGGCATGGTAGACGACCGCCGCCGGGGTATCGGGCGGGCACTCCACCCGGGCGAGGACCTCCTCCATCTGCTCGGTCCCGAGGAAGACCACCATCGTCTGCCCGAGCCGCGAGAACTCGGGGATCAGGTCCCGATCAAGCGTCGCCCCCGCCGGGCGGGTGACGACCAGGCTCTCGGAGACGTCGCGGAGCGTGAACTGGGTCCCGAGGGCCGCCGCGGCCGCAAAGAGCGACGAGACACCGGGGACGATCTCGGCCTCGATCCCGCGCCGGGAGAGTTCCGACATCTGCTCGACGATAGCGCCGTAGAGGGCCGGGTCGCCGGAATGGAGCCGGACGACAAGTCTCCCCGCCCGGACGTGCTCTTCGATCGCACCGACGATCTCCGGAAGCGCCATCCCCCAGCTGTCGAGTTTCAGTCCCGCGCCCGACTCCTCCACGAGCGCCGGGTTCACGAGCGAGCCCGCGTAGATGAGGACGTCCGCCCGCCGGAGGAGGTCCATCCCCCGGACGGTGATGAGGTCGGGCGCCCCCGGCCCCGCACCCACGATGTAGACCTTATACATGCGGCCGCCTCGCAAACAGGATCGAGAAGTAGTCGCTCTTCTCGGGGAGGTCGTCGCCGCGGTAGACGCGCTGTTCGGGGAGGAACATCCGCTCAACGAGGACGAACTCCGAGTAGCCCTCCTCCGAGAGGGAGGCCGCGAGCGCCGCCGGCCGCCGGACCTTCATGAAGATCCGCGACTCCGGTCCGTTTCCGTCCGAGACGAAGAACCCGCCGGCCACCGGAACGTTCGCCACGGAGGCGAACGCGGTGATGGAGCTGATCCCGGGCTCGGTCGCAAACGAGACCTCCGGGTAGCGGCCGGCGATCACCTCGCAGAGCCGCGAGAAGGTCGAGTAGAAGTTCGGGTCCCCGATGATCCCGAAGACCGCGAGACCGTCCATTGCGTGCGGCGCAATTCGATCGGCATTCTCTTCGAGGCACGTTCGGATGTAGGCCTCGTCGCTCGTCATCGGGAAGTTGAGGACGAAGGCATCCGGGCGGTAAGGCCGCACCAGGTCGTAGGCGAGGTTTCCCGGGACGAAGACCGCCGCCGCTTCGGAGAGAAGCCTGACCGCCCGAAGGGTCAGGAGTTCCGGGTCGCCGGGCCCGAGCCCCACTCCTACGAGCATCCCGCACCTCCGACGATGATGTAGACGGGGTTTATGGGTTTGAACATCACCCCGTCGGCGATGCCGGCCGACCGGGAGACCTGCAGGTGGACGGCCTCCACGAAGATCCCGAGGCGCTGCATGTTCTCTATCGCCGATTGAAGCGTCCCGACCATCACCGCGTTTACGACAATCCTTCCCCGCACGTTCCCGGCGAGGAGGGTGAGGACCTCCGGCAGGCGGCGGGATCCCCCGACGAAGGCGGCGTCGAGCCTGCCCAGCCCCGGGAGGAGATCCACCGCATCGCCCTCGAAGAACTCGATGTTGCCGGCTCCGGCGGCAGCCGCCTCCTGCCGGGCACAGGCGATCGCTTCCGGCCGTTTATCGATCGCGTAGACACGTTCCGCCGTCTTCGATGCGGCGACGGCGACCTTTCCGGTCCCGCACCCGATATCGGCCACCCGGTCGCCCGGGCGGATGCAGAGTTTTGCGAGCGAGACGGCCATGACTTCGTCCTGCGTTGGTCCACCCTTCAGCCCCATAGCATTCACATTACCCAGATTAATTTGTGCTAACTTCTATTAAATAGCGCAGTGAGGCGTCTCGGCGCCCGGGCCAGGGCAGCGCGGGACGACCGGGCATCGATCCAGCTTCCGGACGGGGATTCTGGTGCAGCAACTGAAGCGAGGAGCATAAAGGTTTTTGCGAGGACGACAACATTATGAGTACAATGCTCAGGATAAACCGAGACAAGTGTGGATACTGCGGCACCTGCGTCGCAGTCTGCCCCGAGGATGCGCTCGAACTGATCGACGCCTACCTCAGCCTTGAGCGGGAGTGCATCGCCTGCGGGATCTGCGCGCGGGCGTGCCCGCTCGGAGCACTGGAGGTCGTCCATGAAGAGTAACTACGATATTCTCGTCATCGGGGGCGGCCCCGCCGGTGCTCTCGCCGCGAAAACGGCGGCAGAAGCCGGCAACTCGGTCTGCATCATCGAGAAGCGTCCCGCCATCGGCACGCCGGTCCGATGTGCGGAGGGGATCGGCAAAGAACTCTTAAAGGAATACATCAAGCCCGACCCCCGCTGGATCTCCGCGGAAATCGAGCGTGCCCGGCTCATCGCCCCGAACGGCACCTCCGTCAGCCTCGAACAGGACAAGGCGGGAAACGAGGTCGGCTACGTCCTCGACCGGAAGGTCTTTGACCGGGAACTCGTCTGGCAGGCGGCCGAGGCCGGGGCGGATGTGGTCGTCAAGACCCGGGCGACCGCGCCGATCATGGAGACCGGGGCGGTCCGGGGCGCGAAGGTGCTTTCGGCCGGCACGCCGGCCGATATCCGGGCCGAAGTGGTCCTCGCCGCCGACGGCACGGAGGCGCAGTTCGCCCGCTGGGCCGGGCTCGACACCACCGTCCCCCTCCGGGAGATGATGAGCTGCGCACAATACCTGATGACCGACATCGATATCGACGCGGGCTCGACGGACTTTTACCTGGGCAACGAGATCGCGCCCGAAGGCTATCTCTGGGTCTTCCCGAAGGGCGATCGGACGGCAAACGTCGGGATCGGCATCACCGGCCGCAAGAGCCGGGACGGGTCCCGGGCAAAGGACTACCTGGACCGGTTCGTCGCGAAGAACTTCCCGGACGGGAAGGCGATCGAAGCGATCGCGGGCGGCGTTCCGGTCTGCCGGCCGCTCGCCTGCACGGTCGCCGACGGCCTTATGGTCATCGGCGATGCGGCAAGAGTCGTCGATCCCATAACCGGTGGCGGGATCGGGAACGCCATGTATACCGGAAGGCTCGCCGCTCAGGTGGCCTCGAGGTGCATCGAGGCAGGCAACTACTCGAAAGAGGCGCTGATGCCCTACGACACCGAATGGCGCGCATCCCGGATGGGCACGATCCTCGAGCGGAACTATAAGGTCAAAGAGTACTTCATCACCCTCGACGATGCAAAACTCAACACCCTCGCAGACTCGATCGCCAGTATCAGCCTCAAGGAGTTCTCGGTCTCGGCTCTCATCAAGGAACTGATCAAGCGGAACCCGAAGATGCTCCTCGAACTGAAAGCCCTCAGAGATACTCTAGTCTGACCGTATCAACTGTTTGTTGAGGGTCTTTAGCGTCTCCCCTTCCGCTTCCTTTTTTGTAAAGACCGTGATGACATCGCCGGGTCGGATACGGACGGTACCGCTCGGGATGATCAGGTCGCCCCCGGCACGCCGGATGGCGATGAAGACGAAGTCCCGGACCTCGAGGTCCCGGATCTCGTGATCGACGATGGGCGCGCCCTCGTCGGCGACGATCTCGAAGATGGTCCCGCCGGGGATCGAGGCGACCTGCTGGAGGTTCGGGCTCTTCGCCCAGTAATAGAGCCGGGTCGCCACCAGTTCGTCGGGGTTCTCGCTGATCTTCACCCCGACTTCGTTGAAGAGATCCGAATGCTCCTTCTGGTTGACGATCGAGACGACGTTCCTTACATTGTAGCGTTTGGCGAGCCAGCAGGTCATCAGGTTCACGGCGTCGTCGCTCGTGGTAGCGACCAGGGCGTCCGCCCGCTCAATTCCGGCGTCCTGCAGCACCGATTTGTCGGTCGCGTTCCCGGTGATGGCGAGAACGTCGTAATGCTCCAGGACGTCGCTCGCACGCGCCTCGCTCTGGTCGATCACCACCACGGAGTCACCGGCGTTCACGGCGATCGCAGTCAGATTCCGGCCGATTCCGCCCAGGCCGACGATGATCGTGTACATCCAGATGGATTCAATCGTCAGCATTGAAATACCTTGCGAATAAACCAGAAGGTGTGATCTGCGGGGTGGATGAAGCGGGGAAAGGCTCGGTCCTCGGCCCGATGGTAGTCGCCGCCGTCGGATGCCGGGCGACTGAGGACCTTGCGGCCCTCCCCATCCGGGACTCGAAGGTCCTCCGGCCGAAACAGCGCGAGGCACTCTACGAGATCCTCTTCCGCGACTTCTCGATCGCTATCGTCACGATCGACGCCGCCGGGATCGACGATGTACGGAGCAGGATGACCATGAACGCGTGCGTGGCCGAGCTCCACGCCGAGGCGCTCACGGGGCTCCGGCCGGAGTCTGCCTACGTGGACGCCTGCGACGTGAATGCGGAGCGTTACGGCCGGACGGTCGCGGCCCACCTGGACTTCCCCTGCGAGATCGTCGCCGAGCACCGGGCGGACGCCCGGCACAAGATCGTCGGTGCGGCGAGCGTCGTCGCGAAGGTCACCCGGGACCGGGCGATCCGGGAACTCGAGCAGCAGTACGGGAAGATCGGGAGCGGTTACCCCTCGGACGCGGTGACGATCGAGTTCCTCCGGGGCTACATCCGGGAATACGGGACCCCCCCGCCCTGTGCCCGCCGGAGCTGGAAGACGGTGACGAACCTTTACCAGACGACGATGCGGGATTTCTCATAACCAGGAAGATTTTATGCCTCCCGCGCGCCAACCGTGAGTAATGAGCTGGCTCCAGATACTCCTTCTTCTCGTCGCGGCCTACGCCCTGATCGCCTTCTACATCCGTGACCGCGGGCTGTTTCGCGATCACGTCATGTTCTTCGGCCCTATCCTCGCCATCAAGACCGAACGGGTCGGTTTCTTCGACTGGTTCCGGAAGTTCAAGACGCTGCTCCGGGCTTACGCGACGCTCGGGGTCGTCATGGTCGTGGTGGTCTCGGCCTTCATGACGCTCGCTCTGGTCCTCGCGGTCCCCCAGTATCTGGTGCATACCCCGGAGCCGACCGGCATCTACGATCCCCGGAATATCCTCGCCATACCAGGGGTCAACCAGGCGATACCGATCACCGCGGCCGTCATCATCGGCCTTCTGCTCACCATCGTCATCCACGAGTTCGGCCACGCGATCCTCGCCCGGGTCGAGGATATGCGGGTGCGGAGCATGGGCCTGCTCATCGCCGTCGTCCCGATAGGGGCGTTCGTCGAGCCCGACGAAGCAGACGTCGAAGCAGCGAAAGGAATGCCCAAGATTCGGATGTTCGGAGCCGGGATCACGAACAACATCGTCATGGGCCTCGCCTGCTTTGCGGCGATGTTCCTCCTTTTGGGGATGGCGACGCCTCTTTCCGTCCCGCTCGTCCAGGGGGTCTACCAGGACTTCCCTGCGGCAGAGGCGGGGCTCCCCGGCTACTCGGTCATCACGGGCGTGAACGGCATCCCGGTGGCGAGCCAGGAGGAGGTATCGGCGATCATGGACGGGACACGGCCGGGAGATACGGTCACGGTGACGGCCGAAAAAGACGGGGTCGAGAGCACCTACACGCTCACCCTGGCCGGGTGGCCGGAGGTGCTCGGCGGCGACCGGGACTCCGGGTTCATGGGGGTCTATTACTACAACGCGCCCGCGGTGAAGGAGCATATCGGAAACATCGCGGACCTCGGTCTCCTCGCGCCGCTCTACCTTACGATAGCCCCGATCGACGCCTTCATCCAGGGCAACACCCAGCAGCTCGCGATCCTGCTCACCGACACCCCCGAGCAGATAGCCTGGGAGGAGCCGTTCCCCTTCTTCTGGGGCACGGTCCACCTCTTCTTCTGGACCGGGTGGTTCAACCTGCTGGTCGGGATGTTCAACGCCATCCCGATCGTCCCGCTCGACGGCGGCTACATGATGAAGGAAGGGGTGGAGCGGTTCTTCGAGCGGCGGGGCTGGTCCCGGTACGCGCATCGGGTCGTCGCCTCGATCAGCGGGTTCATCACGGTGATGCTGATCCTCCTCATCACGATGCCGATGGTCGTCGCGGCGCTGCGGTTCGTACTGGCGATGGGGTAAGATTCGTCTTTTACTTCCTGTCGGGGGTCGAGAACCCCTCCGCCCTCAGGGTTCCAGCCGCGCAGTCGGGGCCGGGGTTATGCTATCTCGTAAAAGTTGCCCAGGTGGGAACACAGGGAGCGCAGGAACCGGTATCCCGATAGGATCTCGTCCGGTTCGGAATAGTTCCGTGGTTTTGCCTTATTCTCTTCCTTCGCGAGCAAGTAGCAGACCTCGGAATAAACTCTTTCCCGCACCAGTCTTAGACAGGTCTGTTGATAGCGTTCGATGTAGGAAGCGCCCTTAAACTCCGGGAATACCTCAAAGTGTGGCTCATTGTTCCTCACGCTCCTCCGGGACCCCTCGCAATCCTCAAGCAGCAGCATATACCCTAACCAGGGGGAAGGGGATGTCCTGAACGCTCCCTCGCGGTAGGCTGTCCAGAGATCGTATGCGCTCCCTAAAACCTCCTCGGTCCGGTTATTGATGTTGTTCCCGAACGAAGGCCCCTTCTGGGATTTCAGTTCAAGGACGGCAACAAGTTCCCTCTTCCCGTCGGGATAGTGCTTGATGACGATAAGATCCCACTGTTTTTCAGCACGGAAGTATCCTGGAAGATCGAGCGATCTCTTCTGCGTGCAGATATCATCCTCGGGAACTCCGATATCCACGAGCAGACTTCGGATCAGCGAGAAAAATCCATCCATATGCTTTCCGCCCGTCGCCTCCGAACGAAAGCCCTGATCTCTTACACCACGGTCATTCTGATCTTTCGCCTGCGATGCTCTCTTATCCCAGAAGTACCGCACCGCACTGGAAAAATAGTCCTCCCGGGAAAGTTTCCGGAGAATCCTCTCGCTTACCATGAATCTACCTCAATCAGAACAACCGGGACTGTTTTGCCTGATGAGTAAACCGTTCAACCTCCATGACAAAGTATTTTTCTTCTATCTCGACGCTGATACTGTTTCGACCCCACCGTGCTGCGGCGAGGGCAGTTGTCCCGGTGCCACCGAATGGGTCGAGAACGGTGTCGCCCACGAAAGAGAACATCCGCACAAGCCTCTCGGCGAGTTCCTGGGGGTAGGGTGCAGGGTGCTCTTTTGTCGATGCCCCTTTGAGATCCCAGACCTGCCGGAACCATGCCTTCTGGTTCTCCTCGGATATGACCGAGAGCAGCCGTGCCTCGAGTGAGGGCTTCCGGTACCCGCCAGGCTTTCTCTGGAAGAGGATGTATTCGATATCGTTCTTGACGATCCCGTTGGGTTCGTAGGGTTTACCCAGGAAGGACCCCGGCGAATCCGCCTCAAAGCAGGCGTTGGCGATCTTATACCAGATGACCGGCGCCAGATTGTCAAAACCAATCTTGCGGCAGCGCTCCTGGATGCTCGCGTGGAGAGGCATGACAACATGGCGCCCGGCCTCCCGCCGGGGGAGGCAGACATCCCCGACAACGATGACCAGACGGCCCCCGGGAACGAGAACCCGGTAGATATGCCTCCAGACTCTGTCAAGTTCCTCTAAAAAGGTCTCGTAGTCCTCAATCTGCCCGAGTTGCTCGTCCTTCTCGGGGTATTTTTTCAGAGTCCAGTAGGGAGGCGACGTCACGACCAGGTGAACGCTCTCATCGGGAAGAAATGCAAGATCGCGGCTATCCGCATTTACGAAACGATGGTTCGTCGGCAGGTTGCCGGAGATGGCCTCGATCTCTTTTATCAGTGAGAGATCCTTTGCTATCTTCGGGATGGCCCGCTGCCCATCAGTCCTGGCCACTTCAAAGATCTCGGCCGGCACGTAGTCCTCCAGCGGCTGATCCTGCCCAGTCTTATTGATAAAAAACTGTCTCTCGGCAACAACGGGGAACGTTCCCGGCGGATGAAATGGTCTTGAACTCATGGCCACTGTTTCTATGATTAATATCCCTTATTACATAACCGCACCGAAGTTCCTCCCCGGTAGTTTGGCGGGCACGACGTGAACACCATCACGTTCGCTCATGGGCGGTTCCCGTCGCCACGAGGGCAACTTCACACCTGCACCGTCATGTTTTCCGCTTCGACCATTAAAGTGCGCCGTGCGGGGGATGAAACTGAACCGACACGATGCTAAAGAAAAGAACCGGGGCATCACCCCGGCATTCAGGCGCCGATGCGCTCGAAAAACGGAGGAGCATGCCCCGCCCAGATGTCGTACTGGGCAACCGGCACCCACCGGTAGGTTTCCCCCCCGGCACCCACCGACCAGAACGTGTAGTGGGCGGTCAACCGGTCCCCGGCCCCGTTCAGTTCCACCGACCCGAACAGAGGCCCGCCGGATTGCTTTGCAGTCCCCTCAAGGGCAATCTTCAACTTCGCGATCTCAATGGTGTCGGTCTGCGTCCGGGTCATGGCGACAGTCCAGAGCGCATCGTAGGAGGTCAGACCGTAGCCGTTGGGCTGCCGTCCGAGGGCATCCCGGATCTTCTGGATGGTAGCAGCGTTCGCCGCGGCATGTCTGTACTGTCCGATCTGCGGGCCGGTGAACTTCGTCTGCGCCGCGAACCGTGCGGCATCTCCCGTCATGAGAGTCTCGAGGAGGGCATTGCCGTCGCACCCATACCACCGGACCTCCGTGAGGTTCTTCGCCTTCGCGGCCGTCTCCACGATCGCCGCCGCCTCGTTGAAGCTGATCAGGTAGACGCCGACCTTCTCCTTCCCGTGCGCTGCAACAGCCCTGCCGACCTGCACATCGAGGTCGGCTATCGCCGCAGTGTAGTCCTGTGTACCCGGAGTATACCGGACCCCGTCAAGGACCGTGCCGTTTTCTTTCTTGAACGACGCCGCGGCGAGTTCCTCCAGTTCATCGCCCCAGACATCACCGCGCCAGACCGGCACGATCGCACTCGTCCCAACCTCTTTCAGGTAGTACGCCATGGCATCGGCCTGGTAGGTGTCCGGCGACACGAACCGGTAGACGTTGTCGCCGGCGATGGCAAGCGACGGCGCGGTGCTCATGGTACTGACGATCAGGATCCCGTGCTCGTCGGCATACGCCCGGATCGCCTCGAGTTCGGCGCTGGAGCCGGGCCCGATGACTATCTTGATCCCCTGCGCATCGAGCGCCTTCAACTTCTCGAGCGCGACGGCGGGATCGGTTGCCGTATCCTCGACGATTACCCCGACACGGCGCTCCGACCCGATCGCGGCGAAGTGATCGTTGATATCCCCTGCGGCCACCGTGAGGGCGGCATTACAGGCCTCTCCGCCCTCGGCAAAGTCGCCGGAAAGCGGCAGAAGGGCGCCGACGACGATCTCCTGGACCGCCCCACCCTGCTGTGCGGGAGATGTCTGTGTTCCTGTACACCCGCAGGCGAGGACGATCGTTGCAAAGATGATAAGCACGAATGCTGCTAATCCGCGTTTCATACATCTCTCTCCTCTAAGAGAGGTATAATCATTCCGGTTTTAGATCGCGAAAAATTGCAGCAAAGAATAGATACAAGGAGTTTCACAGCGGCTAATGCGTCATGGCCCCTGTAGGAGGTGAAGTTCTGCACGGGGGATTGGAGGTTCCGGGGGACGGCGGGCTGCAGAACCCACCGCTACGCGGGACAAACGGGGCCGGACAATCCGGCGGTATCCGGGTGCGCCCGGCAAAAAGAGCGAGATAGTTCTCCAGGAGGGATCTACTGCAGTTCGTCCTTCCCGATCAGGTCCCGCGACTTCATCTGTATCTCCTCGCCGACGTCGGTCTCTATGCTCTTCACCGCTTCCTCCACGCTCCGGACCACATCCCGGCCGGGGATCTCACCGAGGATATCCTCAGACGGCAGTTCAGTGCCCTCCGGGACCTCCGGGGTCTCTGCTGTGGCGCCGAGGTACTCAGCCGCCTGCTTGACGACGCTTGAGAGTTCGAACGGGAAGATGATCTTCGTCGCCTGGCCCTCGGCCATCTGTTTCAAGGCGTCGAGCGAGAGGACCGTGATCGCCCGCTTGTCCAGCGGCCGGGCACCGACCGAGAGGATGCGCAGCCCCTGCGCCTCACCCTGGGCCTGCAGGATCCGCGACATCCGCTCACCCTCTGCCCGCAGGATCTTGCTCTGCCGCTCGCCCTCGGCCTCCAGAATGATGCTCTGCCGGTTCCCCTCCGACCGGAGGATTGCCGCCCGCTTCTCCCCGTCGGCCCGGAGGATCGCGGCACGCCGCTCCCGCTCGGCCGCGGTCTGCTCGGTCATCGCCTGCTTGACCGCACCCACCGGGTCGACCTCCTTGATCTCCACCCGCTCGACCTTCACGCCCCAGGCGTCGGTCTCCCGGTCCAGGATATCCCGGAGGCGGGCGTTGATGATGTCCCGGTTGTAGAGGACCTCGTCGAGCTCCATATCGCCGATGATCCCCCGGAGACTCGTCTGGGCGAGCGCCACCGTCGCGGAACGGTAGTTCATCACCTCAAAGTAGGCCTTCTCCGGATCGATCACCCGGACGTAGACGATTGCGTCGACGTTCGTCGGGGAGTTGTCCTTCGTGATCACCTCCTGTTGCGGGACGTCCATCACCTCGGTCCGGAGGTCGAGTTTCTTGACCACCGTGATCAGCGGGACCACCCACCTGAACCCGGGGTTCATCCGCCCGATGTACTGCCCGAGACGTATCTGGAGCCCCTGTTCGTACGGCTGGACGATCACCACTCCGCGGGCGAAGATGATGATGATGACGATGATGAGAAAGACCGTGATCAACCCGGTCCACGGAATCTGTCCGGTTAACAGCAACTCACACAACCTCCTTCACGACGACGTGCACCCCTTCGGAGCGCACGACGATAATCCTTCTCCCGGCCGGGATGCTCCCGGCCTCGGAACGGGCGCTCCATTCCATGCTCCCGAGCCGCACCTTCCCCGCAAGTGTCTCCGGATCGACCGGCATGATCACCGTCCCCTCGAGGCCGATGAGCGAATCCCGGGAGAGCGTCGTCGGCGGCCCCCGCCCCGGCGTGAGACGGCCGTAGAGCCAGACGGTGACGGACGCCGCAACGATCGCCGCAAGAACCCCGACGATGAGGCCGGTGGGGGAACTGAGGATATCGACGCCGAGGAGGAGGAGGATCCCGAGGATGATCAGGACCGTTGCGGGAACGGCGATGAAGAACCCGGGCTGGTAGACCTCGACCAGGAGCAGCACCGCCCCGAGCACGCTCAGCACCCACCCGAGAGCGATCCCCTCTGCTAGCATAGAGATTGAGTCGGCTTTTGGCTATAAAAGCATGCTGAGTGGACGCCACTTCAGCCGAGATCCATCACCGGCGTGATCCGGGGCGGCACGGTTCGTTCGACCGTGAGCGGGACGCCGCCGGGAGGGGTGATGCTGATCCGGAACCATTCACCGGGCACAAATGGCCGGGAAGGGTAGACGAGCAGGTCGAACTGCTCCCCGGGCTCGAGGAGGGAGTCGTCATCCGCCTGCTGAAACGGAACCGTGTGCGCCATCCGGACAATCGTCCAATTCCCGGGCTGTACCGGTGTCACTGCAGTCCTCCCGAGGGGTTCGGTCCCGTCGCCGGTGGTGACCGCGACTGTGGTCCGGCTCATATCGACGCCCCCCATATCGCCGACAAAAAGGCGGACACTGCAGGAGACCGACCCCATCCGTGAAGGGTCGGGCCGGGGGCACCAGAGGTCGGTGCCGTCGACACTCCCGCCCGCGAGCGCGTAACCGTAGACGTCGCCGGAGACCATCAGGCATCCCCCGGTCTCCTCGAGGGCCGAGTAGACGAGGCCTGCCGGAGGGGCGGGGGGAACGGCCGGGGCGTGGAGCAGAAGTGCGGCGAGCAGGACCGTCACGAAACCGAGGATAGCCCCCTCGAGCACCGTGAGACCGCCGTCCGCCGAATCCATACAGGATCCTCGCCTGCAGGAGATATATACCCCTACTCTCCGCCCCGGAGCGTGTTTGCGCGGGCAAAGACCGCCGGGGCGCCGAACGAGACCCAGGCACCGGCAACGGCGGCCCGGAGGTACTGGAGGAGGTAAGCGGCGGCAAGAGGGTCAGGCGGGACGAGGAGGCCGAGCCCGAACCAGATCGCCCCCGTCACGGCGATCCCGAAGATGTAGCGGAGCAGGCGGACAGACCCCTTCCCGACGGTGCACATGCTTCCCCGGCGTCGCTCTACGGCCGCACCTGCGGCGAACCCGAAGAAGAGCCCCGATGCCGTGACGGCGTCCCGGAGAAAGAGCGGGTGGATGGGCTCACCGGATCGCTCGAGCGCCCCCGCCGCCCAGGACGCGGGAACCTGCCAGTCCCCGAGTGCCGCGAGGGCGGCAAACGAGGCCAGCGCCAGCGCGAGGGAACCGGCGAACGCGACGAGCACCTGCCGGGAGAGCGGGAGGGCGGCGACCCGGCGGCCCACCGGCTCCTCGAGGGCGAGGAAACCAAGGAGGACGACGACGCCGACCGCCCAGCCCGCGACGACGTCGGCCGGGAAGTGGACCCCGAGAACGACCCGGGATCCACCGATGAGGAGTGCCATCACGGCCGCGAAGGCCCAGAACCACCGGCGCCGGGCGTCGACGGCAAGCAGCCCCCAGAGCGCCACCGCTCCTTGAGCGTGCGCCGACGGCAGCCCGAACGACGGGTAGCTCCCGAGCGCCCTGACCTCCGGGCTGACCCAGTAGGGGCGGGGGAGATGGAACGCGACTTTGAGGGCCTCGTTGAGCCCGCCCGATATCCCCATGAGGAGCCCGAGACGGAGCCCGAGGCGCGGGTCCCAGCACCAGTAAAGGATCGGGATGACGAGCAGGTAGAACTCCGGCTGCCCGAGGAACGAGAAGAACCGCATCGGGGCCTCGAGCCATGCCGCCTGGGCCTGGAGCGTCTGGATGAGTGCGATCTGGATGTCCGTCATACCCTACCCGCCAAAGTCGACGTTCGCGAAGAGCTGGGGCATCGCCTCCGCGATCCCGCTGATGATGAACTGGATGGCGATCGCAAGGACGATGATCGCCATCAGTTTCGGGACGACCCGCAGTCCTCCCTCCCCGATGAAGGCAAAGATCCACGGGCCGTAGAGCATCCCGACGTAGGAGAGGCCGAGGGCCGCGATGATGCCGATGAAGACGGCGACCAGGGCCGAAGGGCTCCCGGGGTCGGATGCGAGCAGGATCACCGTCGTGATCGTTCCCGGACCGCACGAGAGCGGAAAGGCCAGCGGGACGACGGCGATATTCTCCAGGTCCGCGGCCCGGTAGGACTCGCCGCGCGAACCGAGCATCCCGGTCGCCACGGTGACGAGCAGGATACCCCCGGCGATCCGGAACGCCGGGACGGTGATGTTGAAGACCGAGAAGATCAACTGTCCGGTGAGGGCGAAGAACGCGAGGACGGTGAAGGATATCCGGAGTGCCGTTTTGATGACCTGTTGACGCTCGCTCCGGCTCATTCCCTCGGTGAGCGCCGTGTACACCGCA
This sequence comes from Methanobacteriota archaeon, assembly GCA_023436625.1. Lineage (GTDB taxonomy): Archaea > Halobacteriota > Methanomicrobia > Methanomicrobiales > Methanoculleaceae > Methanoculleus. The sequence goes on from JAEZIP010000004.1 coordinate 38,546, forward strand.
GTCGTAGAGGCCGGGTTCATCACCGCGGTGATCGACGCGATCGCAACCAGAATGAGCCCGATAAACCCGGCGACCTGCGTCATCAGATCCATCCCGGATCACCGTACTCCAAGACCATGAGGGCGTATGGAACCGGGGTACATAGGTACCTTACGGTTTGCCGGTCGGCGCTGCTTCGGGAACGTGGACCGCGGGGAACGCGTCGAGGAGTTCCCGCGTCAGTTCGGCCCCGAGCGACGGCTGGACGGACTCGAGCCAGAGGAAGAACCCGGCCATGTGGGGCGTCCGGCGGCTCTCGAACTTGAATCCGCCCGTCCGGTTGGGCACCATCTTGAGGTACTCCTTCTTGTTCCTTGTCCGGAGGTAGATGATCGGCCGGTAATCCGGGATGTTCACCGCCAGGATGACCTTCGAGAACTGCTTCTGGATCGTATCCGGGTCGTAGGTCCTCCCTTTGATGCGGATGGGGTAGCGGGCATCAAGCATCCGGAGGGCGGATGGGTAGAGCCCGCCGAAAAGAACTTTCTTCACGATAGGTGGGATCTCGTCCGGCGTGCCGAGCTCCCCGACGCCCCGCCGGGTGGTGACGGCGGCGATGATGCTCTGCATCCGCTCGTCGTGCAGTTTCTTGTAGTCGAACGGCCGGCGCGGGGGGATATCGGCGATCGAAACCAATTTCCTGTGCCGGATCTGGCGGGTCGGGCTCCGCTTCATGTCGCGGGGGCGGATCAGGGCCTTCAAGTCCTCACAGGTGGGGGTGGTGAGGAGGGCGTTATCGGGTTCCCTGAGGAGACGGCGGACGACGGCCGTCCGGGAGATGTCGACCGAGGAGATGAGGAGGAACGGCACGGTCGGCTGCCCGTAGAGATAGCCGAAGAGCTGTTTCTTGTAGCGAATCTCCGCCTCGAACTCTTTTAAGTCGGCAGGAGAAGTGATGATCTCGCCAAACGTCAATGCCCCGGTGTGGTCGACGAGCATCATGTCGACTTCGGCGAGATCCTGCCCGTTTCCCCTGACCTTGATGTCCCCGATGTTCGAGTAGAACAGACCGTTCTGGCCGAGTTGCGCGCGCCGGACCTTTCCGGGACCGTCGGCCCCCCGGGCCACG
>JAEZIP010000026.1:0-32970 GCA_023436625.1 Methanobacteriota archaeon
CTCGCATTTTTCGGGCGGTTCATCTGGCCGGGTCGAAGCGTAACGCCTGTTTTTACCCTGAATTAAAAGGGCATCCCCTATGTCCCCGAGATACTGAAAGGGCCTCTGCACGAATCATAACTATTAACCGTCGGAAGAAAACAGATCCTCATCCATGATCAGCCATGAAAAATTCGAGTCCATCAAAGAGAGGTATGGGTGGTGCTCTAGCTGGGCAATATGGGCTGATGCGGGGGAAAGACCAAAATCTAATATGGGCGATCTGAGGGTTTTTGATATAAAGCACAACCCGGGGCTCTTAGAGCAAGTGAACCCGGATATCATTCTGGTCGGGCTGAATATATCGCGTGGGCGTATGCAAAACTCGCTGGCAAATTTTCATGATCCAAGGCCTGAAGCGATGGATTTTAAGATCAGGTATGCATTGAGGGGCTCCCCCTTCTGGGGTGCATACATGACGGATATCATCAAGGATTTTGATCAGAAAGTATCTGGAAAAGTCAGGAGTTACTTAAGAACACACAAACAGTTTGAGATAGAGAATGTAGAACTGTTTCAGAAGGAAATAAATCATTTAGGTACTCGTGACCCTACTATTATCGCCTTTGGCAATGTGGTTCATGAGATTCTCGTGAGAAACCTCGCGGATGATTACAGGATTTTGAAAATACCTCATTACAGTATTTATTGCAGCAAGGAAAAATACAGAGAAAACGTAGGGCGTATTTTGCAGTATGAATAGGGGGGTCATCCCAATATTCTCTCAATCATGAACTACATGCCGGGTAGATCAATCCCAAGTATGGTGAGCCCGGGGTATCGCCCAGAACATCTCTCCTGGCATTTGTGTCACAGCCAGTGGCACTTTTCTACTCCCACCCATCTCAGGATCAATTGAGAATGAAATTAATATTTTAACGAACGGCAATTGTGAAACCATGGCAAAACCGTTGAAACTCGGACTGGAACTGACCGGGGAAGATGCGCTACGTTTTCACCGGTACATGGAAGGCCACGAAGAACTGCCGCAACGCGGGCGTGAGATGCTACGGATAGCAATTCGGCTGGCCGAGCAGGAGTAACTTCGATTACCACAGGTATCCGAAAGATCGCCAGGGTGGTCGGCGTGTATCCGTGCCGGCGCTGTTGACGACACTTAACCATCCGGATTCCGGCAGCCGGTTCTTTTCTACAAAACACCACGGTGAGGCAGATTTATATCCCCTGCTCCCGATAGAATGCATTGAACAGCTATGCCCGTCACGCTGGATCAGATCCGGAAAAAGCGGTCCAGGATTCTCGCAATAGCCGGGCGGCACGGGGCAACAAACCTGCGGATCTTCGGATCGGTCGCCCGGGGAGAGACCGGGCCGGAGAGCGACCTCGACCTCCTGGTGGAGCTGGAGCCGGGCAGGAGCCTCCTCGACCACATCGCACTCATCCAGGACCTGGAGGAAGACCTTGATTGCCGTGTGGACGTGGTGACGGAGACGGCACTCAAGGAGCGCTACAAAAAGCGGATACTCAAAGAGGCAGTGCCGTTATGAGAGACGGGAACGAACGGCTCCTCGACATCCTTGAAGCGATCGAAGAGATTGAGCGGTATGCGGTTCGGGGCCGGGAGGCATTCCTGCAGGATGAACTGGTGCAGGTCTGGATGATTTACCACCTCCAGATCATCGGGGAAGCAGCCGCATGCCTTCCTCCCGACCTGCGAAGCGCTTCTCCCGAAATTCCCTGGAAGCAGGTGACCGGCCTTCGGAACGTTCTGGTTCACGCATACTTCCGCGTGGATCCTGAAGAGGTCTGGGCGGTCGTGAATCGTGATATCCCTGCTCTCAGGAAGGCGATAGTGGCGTTACTCTCAGATACGGAAGGCACCGAATAGCGCCCGGTGAAAGCCTTCACCGACGAGTGAAACAATGGGGAACCCGGCTAATCCTTCCTCCGCAGATCACACTCATTGCTTCGATCCTTGTTACCACCATCTATCAATTTGATGCATTCTAATAGATATTGTAAACGAGGTGATAGAATGGTCGTCCCAGAACACCTTTGCCAGGAGAGGGACACCCACTCGCACTTCTCTGTATCAGCCCATAAATGGGAAAATAAAAACGGTTTGAAATTCCGGGCGGCTCACTTTATCTTTTTCTCGAGTTTCTTGAGCTTCTTCTTGGCGGCCTGGCTGCCCGCGGCCGCCTGCTGCGAGAGCTCTTCTGCCTTGGCCTTCTTTGCTCGGTTCAGCTTCTCCAATTGTTTCTTGCTCGTCGGCATACAGTTACCTCGCTACGTCTTTGAATGGTTCTATTTACCGTTTTCCGTCATATACATATCCCTATCGTTATAAGCCGGGAAAACGCCGGGCAAATGAAAAATCGGCCAATTCAACTGTTCTATATGGGGGTCGGCGCTCCCGGCCCGGAAAACCACCCCTCCGAACCTAAGAACCGCTCCCGGCATCGGACTGTGGCCCTGCACCCGGTCTACCGGTAAAATAAACTTCAGAGGGCGATGCGATATGGTCGTTACGTATAATTCGTGCAAGCACCTCCTGCACAAATGCCCCGGTCGGATATCTTCATGCAGAAGACGGGCTCCATCCGGATGACTTCATGTATCACGGCGACACACGTGACGGGTGATGAAAAGAAGTCAACATATGCTGATTATTATTCAACAGGATATCCACGGTCGGCAACTCCAGAACATACTGCTCCATGTCCCACGCCTGCAAATCGCTGCTCTTTAGTGCCGGTTACGTCGAGAAGAGCCACGAGTTTCTCATTGCCGCCATCGAAGATTCAGTTTGACAGGATTAAACAGACAAGAAGCCACATATCGAAAAATTATTCCACAAACAGCCCAAACTCTGATTGTGACCGATGTAAACCGGACCATGCCGATAATAAGGTGCCCTGACTGCGGTTCTGCGGTTCAAATTACGGTCGAGCACTTTAGAAACAACAAGCCGATCGTCTGCGGCGGCTGCAGCAAGATCATGACCTTTCGCGACGTCGACAGGTCTATTGACGACTATGTAAATGATTTCAGGGCGGCGGTTGAAGGAATCGACCGCAGCATGAAGCGCTGACCGGGACGGTTCGGCCGTATATCACCGGGCCGTATCAATAAAAATAGCCGATGGAGGAAGGCTCCTCCCCCGTATCCCGTTATCCCCGGACCCCGGCTGTGTCGGTTGGGATCCTGACTTCAAATCCCAGAGCGCGTTCAAGGGAACTCTTTAGATCGTTGAAGAAGGTGAAGACCGGTTCGAGCAGTTCCTGGGGTTTCTCTTTTTGCTCAACGCTGAGTACCCCTCCCTTATAGATCGTCCTTGTCCCGGAGTCCCAGATCTCAACGGTCACCACACCCTCTCTGACAAACAGGGCATCGCCGACAAGCAAGCTATCTCCCCTATACACAGGAATGATCCGGGCATTTCTATGGATCTCCGCTCTGCCCTGAATATATGTCACCGCTCCTGCTTCAGTTTGTCCGTAATCCACGTAAATTATCCCGCTGCCCGTCGGGGTTTCCGTCACCTCGGGAGCCGCCGCCTGTCCGGAGCCGCCGCCTGCCCGTTCGAGCAGGACCGCGGTTCCCCCGGTGCCTCCGCCGAGCATCGTCGTATCGCTCCTGTCGACCAGCTGGATGTCTGCAAACGAGCCGCGCTGCAGGGTGATGATGTCTTTATGGCGCAGCGTGTCGCCCACGCCGGCAGGCTGAACGCTCGTGCCGCGTGTAATGGTGATGGAGTATGCACCGACATCCGAAGCCGGGGTGATCGAGACGATTCGGCCAAGAACCTCCTCACTCGTGTATACCTGCAGTGTGGTATGCGACCCGGCCTGCCCTGCTGCCGGCAGAACACAGATCGAAAGGAGCCCGATGATAAGGAGTAGACGGTAATGCTTCGATAAGGACCGCATAATAGTAAATAGAGAATCTCATATAAAAAATATGAGTAAATAAAGACGCCTCATGTGAATAATATTAGCAGATATGGGCCCCCCAGTGAATAATATTAGCAAATAGAGACATTTCATGCAAATAATGTGTAAATCCATAATGTGACAGCACGAACTCATGTGACACAAATCTCGCTCCACGACGGCCTCCCGTCCTCATGAGACGATTTCCTGGTATCACGCCGGATAGCGCACCGGGAAATCGTCTCCGGGTAGCCCTCCGCCTGCACCGGAACCCGCGAGAAGCCTCACATCTCCGCAACGCATCCCCGGGGCCTTAAGCCCGCCCCCTACACCAGCTCCTGCAGCGTGCCGCCCATCCCGAGCGCGCCGCCCGAAAACTCTTCCAGACCGATCCCCATCAGAAAATCAAACTGAGTGACTGCCATTTGTTGCTGTGCCCTGATTACCGCCCAGAGCGGCCCGCCGATGAGGTCTTCCATCGGAAGGCCCCCAAACTGCGAAGCCATATCGGGCAGCGACGATGCAGCGGGGACGGTCGACGCCCCGGCAACCGGACAGACGGCGCTGCCGACCACCGCAACCAGAAGCCCGGCCACAATGAGACTCCTCCATGCTTCCATTTCCCTATCACTCCCGGGATATGTGAAAGAGAAGGAAAACCCGATATAAACTTACTGTTTCGTCTTTCCGGGTATTTGACATCATTTAACAGTCAATCGGTGAATTCAGGCCCGCTTTTTTCACAACTGTTAAATACCCAAAAAGAAACAGAATGCTCTATTGGCAGTGTTGATTTGCCGTTAAACGTCCGGAAAAATTTGCGGTTGTTGCAGACAGCCATTCTTCGCGGTGCACGCTCCCGGGGAAGGGACTGCAGACGGTTGCAACGGCAGATGCGCCCCGGATGCAGAACAACCATGTGGAGTGCTGTGCATGCAGTTCAACCAGAACAATCCCGGCAGGACCCTTGCCGCCCTGCTCATCCTCCTGGCCGCCGCCATTCTCGTATCAGGCTGTATCGAGTCATCGGAGAGCGGTTCCCTGGCGGGGACGTATTCCGACTACGGCTACATCGAGATCTGGACGATCCCTTCAGGGGCATCCGTCTATGTCGACGGGGAGTACCTGGGGGAGACGGACGCAGTGGAAGACCTCTTCGTTCGTGTCAGTCCCGGATCGCGTAAACTGGAGATATATAAGCAGGGATACGAGCCGTACCTCGAATACCTGTATATCGGTAGCGGCGAGACCGTGACCAGGGATATCGTCCTCGAGGACGCCTATTACAACCCGGACCCCGGACCGGTATGGACGCCTGCCCCGACGTGGACATGGGAGCCGGACCCGACCTATCCGGGCCCCGTGTACGTGGCACCCACCCGCCCCATCTATTAACCTCTTTTCCGGGGCTGCACCTGTTTTCTCTCCACCGGAGAGCGCCGGGCAGCCTCGTCAACAGCCCGTTCAAGATCCGGCACATGGCTCGAAGCGACAGCCATCGCCGGTCATCCGGATCGGGCGACGCCGTCCCGGCTTCACGCAGAAATGCGTTTAAGAAGATTAATCCCGCTATCGAACGATTTTATCGTCTGTGAGGGGACCCGTATGACCGGAGAGAGTGGAAACTATCTTTCTGCCGCAGCCCGGCTGATAGCGATAGCAGTCGGGATGTATCTCCTCTTTGGCATAGCAATGGAATTTCTGGAGACATCGCTCGTGCTCTTCTCGGTCCTCCTGCTGTACCTGGTCTACTGCGGGTATATCCTGCCGGGGATCGACCGCCGGAGAGAGGCGCCCGGGGCCGCGGAGACCGTGCCCCCCGGAACGGGAACCGGCCGGTCGGACCGGTTCTCCCGGTTAAAATCGATCTTGATGTTCCTCACGATAACGATCGTCTCCTTCCTCATCCTGCACCTCCTGGTTATCATGATGCACGAGTTCTCGCACAGTCTCTGCGCGTACTTCCTCGGCTGGAAATCGGATCCGCGGGACATCATCTACGGGAGCATGATAGGAGCGCACTGGGATGAGAACGTCGACTATTCGGCTCTTTTTGCCGCGGGAGAGGGTCCGACTGCGTCGGCCATCGCGTTTGCCGGCCCCCTCTCGAACATCGTGCTCTTCTTCGCGACCGTCGGGCTCATGTCGGCAAAGAGCGTGAAAAACCACCGCCGGGCATACCATTGCATCTTCTGGACATGCATCATCACGTTCAGTATGGTCTTCGAGTACGTCTTCACCCGCTCCTTCCTGCAGCACGACGACTTCGGCAACATCAATCACGGGCTCGGGATCTCACCGTGGCCGATCTTTATTGCCGGAACGCTTCTCGGGATTCTCGGGTTATACTATATCATCGTATACACACTCCCGGGATATCACGCGATCGTGACTCCGCACGAGCGGCCGCTACAGTACGTGACCATCTCGACGGTATCTTTCACCATCTTCCTCTTCTATATCGGCCTCCGGATCACCGCCTACCCGGCTGTTCCCGAATGGTGGTTCGGCGTTATCGGCATCGCGGCACTGTTTATCGTCCCGTTCGCGGCAAGCCCTGCCCGAGGATGGGTGCAGAGAAGCATGGAAGGATGCATCGTGCAGGAGTCATCCCCGAACCGCCCGGAACTCTCCGAATCATGACCGGGCGGTTCGGGGGATTAAAAAAAGGGTGTAGTTTAACGCCCGTCACCAGATGACGGGCCTCTCTCCGACCTCCCGGTAGAGGGCGTCGCCGGGCCGGATCTCCGGGAAAGCCTCGTAGAACTCCGGGATGTTGAACAGGACGCCGTTCACCCGGAACTTCTCCGGTGAATGCGGATCGGTCAGCACCAGGTTCCGGAGCGAGTCCTCCCGGTCGTTCACCCTCCAGAGGCACGGAGCCGCGAGGAAGAACTCCCGGTCCGCGGCGGGATCGGCCGACACGTTCTCCGCCTTCTTCCACGCGTGGTAGGCCATGGTCAGGCCCCCGAAGTCGGCGATGTTCTCCCCGAGGGTGAGGTTCCCGTTGACGTAAAGGCCGGGGAGCGCCTCGAACGCGTTGTACTCGGCCACGAGCAGGGCCGTCCGGCTGTCGAAGTTCGCGGCATCCTCCTCCGTCCACCAGTCCTTCAGGTTCCCGTCCCTGTCGTACTGCCTTCCCTGGTCGTCGAAACCGTGCGTCATCTCGTGCCCGATCAACCAGCCGAGCGCCGCGTAGTTGAAGGCGGGGTCTCTATCGGGGTCGAAGACCGGCGGCTGGAGGATGCCTGCGGGGAAGACCATCTCGTTTCCGGTCGGGTCGTAGTAGGCGTTCACCGTCTGCGGGGGAATAAACCAGACGCTCCGGTCGACCGGCCCGCCGATCCTCTCAAGCCCTTCGGGTCCGTGGATGAAGGAGTGGGCTCCGGCGGCGCGGACGTTACCCACGTAGGAGCCGGAGAGGTTCAGCCCGGAGTAGTCCGTCCATTGGTCGGGATACGCGATCTTCTCCCCCATGGCGGCGAGTTTCTCGCGGGCCGCGGCAATCGTCGGTTCGCTCATCCAGGTGAGGTCTGCCATCCGCTCATCGAAAGTTTCCCGGATGGCGAGGAACATCCCCGATACCATCCCGCGCGTCCGTGGGTCCACGTACCCGGCGATGTACGCCCGGCCCACCAGGTCGCCGAGGAACTCGTTCTCCGCCGCTACGACACGCTGCCACCGGGGCTTCATCTCCGGAACGCCATAAAGCGTCGTCTCGTAGAAGGCGAAATGCTCCTCCTCGAACGATGCATTGAGGTAGGGGGACGCCTGGTCGATCAGCCGGTAGCGCAGGTAGACCTTCCAGTCTTCGAGCGGAGCGGTCTCGAGCAGGGAGTCGAGTCCCTCCACGTAGCCCGGCTGGTAGACGTGCACCCGGCTGACCGGCCCGGAACCCGGGATGGCGGCAAGGGTCTCCCACCCGATCGCGGGGAATTGCTCCTCGAGTTCGGCGAGGGTGTGGATGTTCGTGGTCTTCTGCGGGTCGCGATTCTCCTCCCGGGTGAGGTGGGCCGCGGCAAGGGTTTCTTCCATGGCATAGATCGTCCTTGCGTCGGCGGCCGCCTCTTTTGAGGACTCGCCGGCGAGCACCAGCACCCGGGCTATGTGCTCCCGGTAGGCATCCCGGATCTCAAGGCTTTCCGTGTCGTTCCGGAAGTAATAGTCCCGGTCAGGCAACCCGAGTCCACCCTGGTAGAGGGCCGAAACCATCATGGTGCTGTTCTCGGGGTTGACCCCCGCCCAGTAATAGTAGACCGGACTGAACCCCTCTTCCAGGAGAACGACCGTCGCACCGGCAAGATCGCTCCGGGAGTCGATCGCGTCGATCGCTAGAAGGAGATCGGATATCCCGCCGAGCCCTTCCCGGTCGACCGTCCCGACATCCATGCCCGACCGGTAGAACTCTCCGAGGAGGGTGATGTTTCTGTCCGCACCATCCGGCGGGGCGTCCGCCGCCTTCTCGAGGAGTTCATGAAGATCGCCGTCCACCCCATCGCGCATCTCGGTCAATATCGCGTAGTACTGCTTATCGGCCGGAATGGGATGCTCCGCTATCCATGCATCGTTCACGTAGGCATAGAAATCGTCGCCCGGGTGGACGGACTCGTTGAGGATGAATCCGCTCTCCGCCGCCTGCACTGCGGTATCCGGGACCGTTGTCACGGCGGGGGCAAAACACCCGGCGGATACGAGAGATGCGAGCAGAAGAAGAGGCAACAGACCGTGTTTCACAAGGAGAATGGCTTTTTTTCAGGAATAAGGATTTTGATCTATGGTAACCGGGTTTCGGAGGCGATGAAGCGAGCAGCTCCTGATTCTGCATGCAGCCAGCCGTTACCAGAGACAGGCTGAGAAGGAGCACACCCGGGTATGGAATGATTGAGGGGTACGGCTTATTCTGCGGCAGCACCGGCAAGAAGATGTGGTCGGGGCATATCCGGGGCCGGGCGATGCGGGAGAACACGAAGAAGGACCGGCAGCGGGTCCTGGAGGCGGGACGAAAGGGGAAGGGGCCGGCCGCACCCCCCATCCCCGCTCAACCTTACCTCCCCCCCGCCCCGCTCGCCGCCCGCTCCGTCAGCCACGCGTAAAACTTGCGGTGCCAGAGCGGCACGTCGAGCGGCCGGGAGAGCGACTGCCAGGCCGCCCACATCAGCCGGTCGGAGATGCTCTGCCACTCGCCCGCCCGCTTGACCATATCGTCCGCCGGCTGCCCTACCGCGTGCAGGATCTCGTGCCAGATCCGGAGGACGAGCGCCTCGTCATCCCTGTCCTCGCGCGTGACCCGGATGCTTGCCCGGTTCTGCATCCCGCCCCCGAGCGCCCGGGCGGGGATCGCGTCGTCGAAGACGTAGACGGTTCTGTCCGGGACCGGGAAGGGGAAGCCCTTCCACATCGGGTCCTTCTGGTCGAAATAACGTACCTCCGGCGTCCCGGTCCGGATTGTGAACTCGAAAAACGGCGGAATGAGCCCCAGGTGCGGCTCAAGCCTCCGCCGCAATTCTTCGGTCTTGAAGAAGAGGTCGAAGTGAGGCATCGGGGCCGCATTGGTGCGGGTGATAATAAATCCTGAGGTCTGCCGGGTACGACCCGTATCTCCGCCGCCATACCCGTCCCGGGATACCCCGTATCCGGGCAGGATGCGGATCGCCGCCGGGACCCTGCGCGCCCGGGATGGTTATCCTCGATCTCCACCCTGCAGAGGCCTTTGTGTGAGTGCCTCCTGCCGCTTGTCGATCCATGCCCGGGTCCAGACCCGGAGATCCCTGATGCTGGCGGACCCCTGCCGGCCGCGCATCGTCCGCAGATGGTCCTCAAGTTCGTCGGCCATTGAAAATATCAGCGCTTCGGACGCTTCTTCCGGTAACGGCCCTTCTACCCGCAGGCGGGCAGCGCCCAGGTCGAGAAAGTGCTGCAACTCGCCTGTTGCCTCGAGGATCGTGGTGAGATCCAGTCTGACAGTAGGCCCCATGAAGAGGGGATTGACGCACCCGGTAATAACCTCATCCATTTGGTTCAGGGCCCATAGATCGCCCCTTTTATCCGATTAACACCTTTAAGGGCTTCATCCGGCCAGAACGCGCACCTGCTCGGCGACCGGGCGGGGCGGATCGGGCGGGTCCCGACCCCGGGTGCAAATCATTTTAAGGACTCCCGGTACCCAGTGCACGCCCCCTGGAGTGGGGTATGGAGATGAAGAAGATGCAGGAGAGATCTGAGGTTATCCTGGAACGCAGGACGAGGACGGCCGGCGAGGAGTGGTTCATGTCGGCCGACGACATCCTGGACAAGAACGTGATCAACCCGCAGGGAGACGACCTCGGGGAGATCTCGGATATGCGGATCGGGTTCCCCGAGGGCAAGGTGCAGTACCTGGTCCTCAGGTACGGGGGCCTGCTCGGTGTGGCGGCAAAGAGGTTCGCCATTCCGCCCGAAGCCGTGATCTACCGTCCCGGGGACGACAACTTCGTCGTGAACATCGACAAGCGGCGGCTGGACGACGAGCCGGGATTCGAGGAGGACAACTGGCCCCGGGAAGCGGACTTCAGCCTGATCCAGTCGGCCGGAGCCATGACCCCCCCGAGCAGGGAGGAGGCGGAGGCCGTGAAGCGGCAGGAGACCCCCCCGCCCGAGGTCATCACGACGGAGCGGGTCGAGACGCGGCCCCGGCGGAGATAACCCCGAACAACGGTTCGGGGCACGGGCACCTTTTTTTCGACGGACGGCACCGACGACAGGAGGAGACCGACCGCAAGGAAGATTACCCGGGAACAACGAGCAGGCCGTGTCGTGCCTGCCATGCCAGCACCTGCAGACGGTCCGGCGCCGCCGGAAGAGCAGACCTGCGTCGACCCCGGTAACCGGGAAGGAACCCCCGGCCTCTGGCAGGTCGCCCTCATCGCCGTAATCGCCATCCTCTTTACGGTCGCCTACCTCGCCCTCTACGGGCTGCTCAACAGAGCCGTCTGGGTCCAGAACGGCTTCGTGCAGGCCAACCCCTGGGCGGTCCCGGCAGGCGTCCTCGCCTTCTCGCTGCTCGTCGGCCTCTGCCGCAGGTACCTGCACGCACCTACCGTTATCTACGGCGGCATCACCGACTCGCTCAAGAGCGGAGGGGAAAAGCCCGACTATCGGACGTTTCCCGGCGCATTTCTCTCTTCGATCCTCTCGCTCCTCTCCGGAGCAAGCGTCGGGCCGGAAGGGACCATCACCGTCCTGATGGGGTACGTCTCCCCCTACATCCGGGACAGGCTCAGGATCGGCTCCCCGGGGGCCGCGCTCGGGTTCGACGTTGCGGCCCTGGCATCGGCGTTCAACGGCATCGTCGGCAGCGTGCTCTTTACGGGGGTGTTCGCCACCGAGTTCCAGGTCGGCGGAAGCAAAAACGCCTTTCGGTTCCTCACCTGGAACCTGCTCGCCGGCACCATCGGCTTTCTCGTCTACCTGCTTCTCGGGTTCCCCTCGTTCGCCCGGAGCATTCCGTTCGAGCCGATCGCCCAGCTGCATCTCGCCTACATCCTCTACGCGGTCATCCTCGGCATCCTCGGGGGGCTGCTCGCGATCTTTGCGGGAATCTCCATGCAGGCCGCCGGAACGGTCATGGAGAGGGTGTTTGAAGATGCGGTCATCGCCCGCGTCCTCGCCGCCGGGGCGATCATCGCGTGCGCGGGCTACTTCATCCCGGAAGTGCTCTTCTCCGGGGAGAGCCAGCTCCACGGGATCATCGCCGACCCGGCCCGGTTCGGGGCCGGGATGCTGCTTGGCATAGCGATCTTGAAGATCCTCCTGCTCGCGCTCTCGTTCAAGAGCGGGTACATCGGCGGCCCGCTCTTTCCCATCATCTTCTCGTCCACGCTGATCGGGCTCGCCTTAAACCTCGCCTTCCCGGGCGTGCCGGTCTCGATCTTCGTGCTCTGCATCGAGGTTGCGGCCCTCACCCTCGCCCTCGGAGCACCCCTGACCTCCATCCTCCTGGTCGCGATCGTGGGCACGGCCGACCAGAACATGACCGTGCTCCTCGTAATCTCCGCCGTCACCGCCATGCTCATCTCCGCAGCCGTGAAGGAGAGGATGGGGGGGCAGCCGTAGCGGACGGTCCGCCCTGCACCAGGCTTTTATACTCCGGAACCCATGACGCCGACCGTCCATCCCGGCACGCCGGGATGCGGCAACGAGGGGGGAAGAACATGCAGTTCATAAACATATTCACCTGGGAGCCCGGGAAGACGGCCGAGATCATGGAAGCGCGGGCCAGGGAGGAGATTCCGGAAGGCGTGGCCGTGATCAACGAGTGGGTCGACCTCGTAGGGAACACGGTCTTCCGGCTGATCGAGACGGACGATCCCGTCGCCCTCATGAAGGTCAGTTTTCCCTGGAGTGACCTCGGTTACAGAGAAGTGCATCCGATCATGGAATCAAAAGAAGCGTTGGCTATTCTCAGGGGCTGAGGCGGGGAGAGGCGGCCCTACGCCCCTCCCTGCAGACGCCCCGGCCGGACCGGAACCATATGGGGTGCCGTGACGGAGTAGGCTATGCGGGTATCGTTCATCACCGCAAACCCGATCTCCTGCCCCCGGACGAGGACGCGGTCGTCCGGGTTGCCGGTCCCCGCGAAGGCGTAGCCTGCCGGCAGCGTCTCGACCACTCCGCCGAGGGCGAGACGTCAAAGACCTCCCCCGCCCCGGGTTCGGCGGTCGAGAGCGTCCGGGTGACCGGGACGCCGCAGACCGCGGCCGGGACGAAGAAAAACAGGAGGACAAGGCAGAAAAGAGGGTTTGCCGGGAGACCTATCATGGGTTCTCTTTTGTCTATCAGGTAATACGAACGTTTCTTATTGTGCTAACAAGTCTGAAATTCGGGTGTTCGGGAGTATATCGGGATGACGGCCCGGGTGGAGAGGTGCATCGCAGGACACACCGGTGTGAGGCGCGAGGGTGCCGGAATCCTCACAGTCTTTATGAAGAGTACTCCCAATTATCTATTGCGTGAAAATATACGTCGATGAATCTGGAGATCTCGGATTTGGGCAAAGAGCGTCTCGTTATTTTGTCCTTGCGGCCCTTGTAGTCCGTGATGAGCAGACGATTCGGCGCTGTTTTAAAAAGATCCGCCATAGAGAACTCAAGAAATCACTCAGGGAGATCCCTGAGTTCAAGTATAACAACACAAAAGGGTTGATCAAGAACCGTATTTTACAGTGCATAGCCGATTGCGATCTCGACCTCGCATACGCGGTGCTCCGGAAGGATCAGGTGTACGGCAGGCTGAGGGATAAACAGCAGATCGTCTATAATTATCTCACCAGGTCCCTCATATCCAGTATTGCCAACCGGTACGCGATCGAAGGCTGTATTTACGTCTGTATGGACAAATCGATGTACAGCCTTCAACGTGACCATTTTGACGACTATCTTGCGTACCGTATGTTCGACAACGGCGTTCCCTGTGCGACACCACTTGACCAGCTCGTCATCGAACACGTTGATTCTCGAACAGAACCCTGCATACAGGCCGCAGACTTTGCGGCAGGTGCAGTCCACCAGCGATATCGGGATAATAATGAAACCTACTACAGCATTATCGAGCCTAAAACGACAATAGCGCTCGATTTTTTCAAGGGTCGCCAGAAGTAGAATGGTGAACCCTTCCCTACTTTGTCCCACCTACCTCAAGGTAGCCTCATCCGTTTCGGGAAGGACTTACTCACTACATACATACAATGCAGAAGAGGATATAAACGTTACGTAACCGCAACGCCGACAACCTGGTGCCTGCAACCCGGCCAGTTTGAGCAGGCATCGTTCTCCTCGGGACATAATAGGTCGTTCGCCTCCCCCACGATTCACGAACCCCCCGGTTCCCCGGTGAGAAGGCGGCGCACCTCCTCTTCGGTATAGCCGGACGCTTTCCCGGTCAGCGTCTCGGCGTCGACGCGGATCACGGTCACCGCACGGAGCGCCGCCGGAGGGTACGACCATGAGCCCCTTCCGGCGTACTTCTCCATGAAAAGGTCGAAGGCCCGGCCTTTTTCCGCAAGATCGGTGACGAACGACGCGGTGCCGGTCCCGATGATGGAGATGTACCGGGCTCCGAAATCACACGCTCTCTCCGAACGCACGAGTTCCACACCGGTCTCGGCCTCGAAACAGACCCGGTTATTCCGCTTCAGGATCTCGATCTTCCTTCCTTCTCCCGCGGAATGGAGGTAGACGTGTCCGTCGGAGTACACGAAGTTCATCGGCACCAGGTATGGCCAATTCCCGTCGGCAAGCCCGATCCTGCAGACGAACGCCTCGCGAAGAACCGCGGAGAGCAGCGCCGGATCGGTGATCTCCTTATCCTGCCGCCTCATTGCAGCAGGTATAGGGCGCAGGACCTCATCAGCCCTTCGCATGCCCGCCTACAGCATCCCCTGCTGCCCCAGCGCGACAAGCAGCATCGCCGAAGCTGCCGAGAGCGAGAAGATCGTCACCGCCCAGACGACGACGAACGCGACGATCGCGAGCGGGCTCGTCTCCCGGTAGGGGACGAGGCCTTCGTTCATCCCTTTCGCCGTCCGGTAGGCGTCGTAGCCGCCCCAGAGCCAGATCGCCACGCCCGGAACGATCATGAGGAAGAGCCCGAGGAGGCTTCCGAGCAGCACCAGAACGCCCCGTATGAACTGCCCGTTGTAGGCCTGGCCGAGGCCGTTGAAGAGGAGCGAAAGCCCTGCGGCTATCGCCGGATTCTTCCTCTTCTCCCGGCGGGATACCTCTGCCTCCCTGAGAGCGTCCGCAAGCGAGACCCGTTCCGCCGCATCGCCGTCCATGATTGTCAGGTACGCCCGGCGGGACTATCATTCTTTCCCGGGCTCCCGACAGGGGACTTGCACGCGAGCGGTCCCGACTGCACGAGTTCCTGCCCGTCCCTGACGATCGACCTCCCACCTGCTATATACGGAAACGGTGTATACCCGGTAACGCCGGGATCTGCGGGTCCGGCTTCTGGTGACGGTATGGAACAGGCAGCAGAAAAGACCCGACAGGAGAGGAAGGCAGATCTCAGGGATCTCGTCTACCGCATCCTCTCCGACGGCCTGATGATCTTCCTCGGCCTGGTGATGGCCCCAATCGTCATCATACCCCTCCTGGTCCCAACCCTCTCCCAACCGGTCGTCGAGTTCCTCAATATGGCCGATACCACGATCATCGCCATCTTCGTCCTCGAATACGTCCTCAAACTGGCCCTTGCAGAGGACCCGGTGAGCCACTTCCTGGACCCCTGGCATCTCCTCGATCTCGTCATCATCACGCTCCCGGTCCTCGAGGTGGTGCCGGTTGCCGGTTCGACCCTCGCGAGGTCTTCCCCCACGCTCCGGCTCCTTCGGGTGGTCCGGGTGGCGGCGGCCGGCGGAAGATCTGTTGAGCGGATCGAGCCGGAGACTGCCGTTTCGGTGCCTGCGACACCGGCGTTCTCGACGATGCGAATCCGGGGGAGGGTGGGGGATTCCAGAGACGGTGAGAGGGAGTTCACCCCCGCCGAGGTGAAGAGGTATCTTGACGACCCCTCGGTCGAGGCCTGGTTCGATCTCTCCGGCGCTTCAAGGCTGGATTTCCCGGTGCTCTCCGAGATCCTCGGTCTACCCGCCGTCTTCTTCGATAGCCGGTTGATGAGACCGTCGCACCCCGGGATAACGTTTGCCGACACCGCCCGGCTCATCTTCGTGCAGGAGCCGGAGCGGACGCTCCGCGTTCAAAACGGGGTGCGGATCCCGGTCGTGACAAACGTCGGGCTCATCATCGTGAACCGGGGCAGGACGATCGTCACCGTCTCGAAAGCAGAAGACCGCTTCTTCGGACCGATCCGGGCAGGCCTCGACGGGAGCGCCCTCGCCGGCGTGCCCCTGGACACCCGGGTCCTCTACGGCTCCCTCGACCGGATCAACGAGAACTACGCCCGGATCCTCGCGGAGCTGGAGGCGGAACTGATGCGGCTTGAGGGGACCCCCAACAACGAGATGCCGAAGGACTTCCTCGATACCGTCTTCCAGCTCAAGCGGGTGAGCAGCGTTCTGGCTTCAAGCCTCTTCCACCAGAAGGAGGTGGCGACGATCATCGCGAGGGATCTCCCCTCTACGAAATCGCGGGCAGGAGAGAAGAGCATCTTCGACGTGCTCGCGAGCGAGACGGACTACCTGCACGAGAGCGCCGGGAACATCCGGGAGGGTCTCCTCTCCCTGATCGACGTCCACATCAACACCGTCTCCTATGAGATGAACCGGGCGATGCGGGTGATCGCCGTCCTCTCGGCACTCGTGCTGATCCCGACCCTGATCGGGCAGGTGCTCGGGACGAACATCCTCGGCACCCCCTTCAGCCTCCACATCTGGCAGGTGACCGCCTGGACAATCATCTCGATGCTCGTGGTCGGCTGGATCTTCTACAAACTGGGATGGCTCAGGTGAGGGGGTTATGCGGGTGGAAGAGGTCCGGTCGAAGGCACCGTGTATACCGGGAACAACCTCTCCACGGCAGCGTTACCGCTCGAACTCCTTCTCGATCCGAACGCGCCGCCCGAGCTTCGCCTCGTACCACTCCTGCTGCTTTAAGGCCTGCCTTATGCTCCTGATACGGTGGCGGACCCGCGTCCCCGTCGCCGCATCGATCAGTACCAGCCTCGGCATCTCGATCTCTCCATCGATACATGGAGTTCGACTCCCGTGATTACGAAGGTTTCCTTTCGGGATCGGCCTTCCCCGCCCCTGTCGCACGGAGCGGCCGGAAGAACGCCCGGATCTCCCGGGCCATCAGCTCCGGGACCTCCATCGCTGCAAAGTGGCCGCCGCGCTCAAGCACCGTCCATCGCCGGATATCTTTGAGGTTGCGTTCCGCATACTCCCGCGGCGGAACCGGGTCGATATCCTTCGGGGGGAGCGCGAGCCCCACCGGGACGTCGACCCTTTGATCCGGCGCAAGCGAACCCGATATCCACTCCTCGCGGTAGCTGATGTTCCTGACCGACGGATCGCTCGTCCAGTAGAGCATGATGTTCGTCAGCAGTTCGTCTTTCGAGTAGACCGTCTCCAGATCCCCGTCGCAGTCGCTCCAGGTGCGGAACTTCTCGATGATCCAGGCGGCGTAGCCGGCGGGCGAGTCGGCCAGCCCGTAGGCGAGCGTCTGCGGCTTCGTGCCCTGGAGCACCGCATACGCTCCTTCCTCAAAACCCTGCGCCTGTGATCTCGCGAGGTACTCCCGCTCCGCATCCGAGAGATCCGGGAAATCAGCCATCAATATGGGGAAGCCGATGTCGGTGAGATGGAGGCCGACGATCGATTCGGGGTGGTGCACGCCGAGGATCTGCGAGAGCGGACTTCCGCCGTCCCCGCCGCCGGCGCCGAAACGCTCGTACCCGAGCTCTTCGGTCATCAACCGATAGGTTATCTCCGCCATCTTTGCGAGCGGCTGCGTTCTGTCCGATCGCGACATCCCCGGGTCGCCGATCAGCGAGGGCACGACGACGTCGAACGAGTCGGCGGGATCGCCACCGTACGCCGCCGGATCGGTGAGCATCGGGATCAGTTTGAGGTACCGGCAGATCGAGTCCGGCCAGCCGTGGAAGAGGACGAGCGGCATAGGGTCCGGCCCCTTCCCGCGCTCGTGGATGAAGCGGATCTCCGTCCCGTCGATATCGGCGGCGTAGTGGGCGAACCGGTTCAACTCCGCTTCGCGGGCCCGCCAGTCGTAGGCGTGCAGCCAGTAGTCGGTTAAGTCCCGCAGGTAGCTCAGGTTCGTGCCGTAGTCCCAGTCCGCACCCTCGACCTCGTCCGGGAAGCGGGTGCGGGCAAGGCGGCGGTGCAGGTCGTCGAGCGTTGCGGCGGGGACACTGATGGTGTAGGGCCGCACCGTCATCTCGACACCCCCGGAACCTCACGGTACTCCGCCCGCAGCGGGCGGAAGAACGCCCGGATATCCTCTACGAAGAGCTCCGGCTCCTCCATCGCCGTGAAATGCCCGCCTCGCGACATCTCGGTCCAACGCTCTACATTCAGTCTCCGCTCAACCCATTCCCGGGGAGGCGGGATGAAGTCTTTGGGGAAGACGGCCATCCCCACCGGGACGTCGACGCGTTCTTCCAGGAAGGACAACGGCAGGGCATGCATGTTCTCGTAGTAGAGGCGGACCGACGACCCGATCGTCTCCGTCGCCCAGTAGACCATGATGTTTGCGAGGAGTTCGTCCTTGCTGAAACGCCGCTCGATATCGCCGCCGCAGTCACTCCAGGAGCGGAACTTCTCGACGATCCACGCGGCGAGACCGGCAGGCGAGTCGTTCAGCCCGTAGGCGAGCGTCTGCGGCTTCGTCGACTGCATCATACTGTAGGCGCCCTCCTGCATCCACAACTGCTGGATTGCATCGAGATACCGCCTCTCGTTCTCCGTGAGGTCG
This sequence comes from Methanobacteriota archaeon, assembly GCA_023436625.1. GTDB lineage: Archaea > Halobacteriota > Methanomicrobia > Methanomicrobiales > Methanoculleaceae > Methanoculleus. The sequence goes on from JAEZIP010000026.1 coordinate 18,362, forward strand.
GGGATACCGGCACCGAGAGAGAAGAATCCCGTATCGGTGAGGTGGAGGCCGACGACCGAACCGGGATGGCCGAGCGCCAGGAGCCGGGAGACCCCGCTCCCGATGTCGCCGCCTCCTGCGGCGAAACACCGGTAGCCGAGCACGTCGGTCATCAACCGCGCCCAGAGGTCGGCGATCCGCGCCGATGTCATGCCGCGCTCCCGCGGGCGGTCGGAGAACCCGTAGCCGGGCATCGACGGGACGATCACGTCGAACGAGTCGGCAGGATCGCCGCCATGCGCCGCCGGGTCGGCAAGGAGCGGGATGATCTTACGGTAACGGTAGAAGGAGTCCGGCCAGCCGTGCGTGAGGATGATCGGGAGCGGGTCGGGGCCCGTTCCGCGCTCGTGGATGAAGTGGATACCCATGCCGTCGATCTCGGCACGGTAATGGGGATACCTGTTCAGTTCCGCTTCTTCTGCCCGCCAGTCGAACCGGTTCTGCCAGTAATCGACTAATTCCCGCAGGTAGCCCAGGTTCGTGCCGTAGTCCCAGCCCGTGCCCTCGACCTCGTCCGGGAAGCGTGTATGGCTAAGTCGGTCCCGGAGGTCATCCAGGACATGCCCGGGAATATCGATGGTAAAAGGACGGATTTCCATGCGGGGGTTACTGGAAAGAGAGGTAATAGTTCTTTCGCGCAGCCGTTCTGCGCGGTCTCTATGAAGGAACCGGGCAGAAGGCCCATAATCTTATTCGCGGACGGGCGAAGATTTCTTCAGCGTGAATACGAATGCCGCCCCCGCATCCGGCCGGCCCGGCATCCGGTCCTCGACCCAGACCTTCCCGCCGTAACGTTCGACCAGGATCTGCACGAGGTACAGCCCGAGCCCTTCCCCGACGCCCCGCTTCTTCTGCTCGTAGCGGTGGAAGATCTCCTCCTTCTGGTCGTCCGGGACGCCGGGACCGGTATCCTCGACCGAGACCCGGACGAAATCCCCCGCATCTTCCGTCCGGATGGTGACTGCGACGCCGGGGCCACCGTGCTTCACGGCGTTGCCGATCAGGTTCGAAAAGACTTCGGGGAGGAGGTCGTCAACCAGGACCGGATACGCCGAACCCGTGTACCGGATGATCCCCTCGGGATAGTGGCCGAGCTCCTCCCGGATGACCGTATCGAGATCCACCGGCTTCAGTTCCGGTGTTCCGGAGTGAATCCGGCGGATCTTCGAGACGGTCCCGAGGATCTCGATGCTCTTATCGATGCTGCGCTTGAGTTTCTCGAGGTACACGGCAGCATCTCCCGAGAGCATGCCGAGGAGCAGGTCGGCGTAAAGGTTCGCGACGTTCTCGGTGTTCCCGATATCGTGGGTCAGGATGTCGAGATACAGGTTCGCCTCGTTTCGTGCCTCTTTGAGGTTCCGGCTCTGCCGGATGAGGTCGGTGGTGAGCGTTTGCAGTTCAGTGTTCGCGGCCACAAGCCGGGTATTGGACTCAGCCAGTTCGGCGGTCCGCTCCCTGACCCGTTCCTCGAGTTCATCGTAGGCGTTCCGCATTGCCTCTTCGGCCTGCTTGCGTTCGGTCAGATCCAGGGCAACCAGGGAGAAGACCTGTATCCCGTCCATGGAGAGCGGTTTTAAGGAGATGTACACCGGCACCCGGCGGCCGTCCCGCGCCTGCAACGTGATCTCGCCCGCGCTGCCGGACGGATTCACCTCCATCATCCTCCGGAACCTCGCCACACCAGCAGGATCGATGAAGGTGTGAATCGACTCGCCCATCACCTTCCCGAGCGGCATCGCAAGCAGCCGGGCGAAGCCTGCGTTGCTGTAGAGAATAGTGCCGTCGGCGGAAAACAGTGCCGCTCCTTCCCGCATCTGCTCGATGAGGACACGATAGGGGTGCTCGGCGGTCTTTAAGGTGTAGATCTTCTCCCCTTCATCCGTGGAGACCAGGAAGGCGTCGACCTCTCCTTTCCGGATCGCCGAAAGTGTCTCTTTCGCCTCAGAAAAACCCCCGTAGAGTTCCTCCAGTACGCGGAGAAGTTCTTTTACCTGCGGCAAATGGGAAGGGCTCATATCAGACGGCTGATCCAGACCCTGCATCGTGGAGCACCTGATGGATGCGATCACTCCTTCTGCTGGATGCCGAGCCCGACCAGGACACGGTCTTTATCCGACATATCCCCGATCAGCTTCCGGAGAGGCAGAGGCAGCTGCTTGATGAGCGTGGGGGTCGCGACGACCTGGGCTTCCTGTGCCCGTTCAGGCTGCTGGTAGATGTCGATCACCTCGAGGTCGTAGCGCCCCGCGAGGTGCTCCTCGCTGATCTCCTTGATACTCTCGATTGCCTTCTGCGACCGGGGCGTCATACCCGTGACGTAGAGCCGCAGGACATAACGGGCATCCGTCCCCTCCAGCGCCAGCTCGAACGCATCCGTGGCCGAATACTGATCCTCTGTATCCTCGTTCTTGTGGTTCGTCATACCGCATCACTTCCTCGGCTGCACGTCCAGGCCGACGAGGACCTTCTCCGTGTTCGAGAGGTCCCCGATGATCTTTCGGAGCGGCGGGGGTAGTCTCCGGACAAGCGTGGGGACGGCAAAGATCTGGTCGCCCCTGGCGAGCTGGGGGTGCTCGAGGAGGTCGATCACCTCGATCTCATATCTCCCGGCCAGGTGCTCCTCGCAGATCCGTTTCAGGTTCGCGAACGCGGCGAGCGATTTCGGTGTCTGGCCGGCGACGTAGAGTCGCAGGATCCACTTTTCCCCGTTCTCCTCACCGGCCGTCTTCTGTGTATCGGTCATCGCTCAACCCCGTCGCCTCTTACCTGAACCTGTTTATCATTATCGGCGGCATCGGCTTTCCGCAGTTTCCCGATTGCCCGGGTGCCCGCATCGATCGTATCCTGCCAGCGGCTCTCCGCTTCGATCATTCTCCTGAGTTCCTCCTCCCGCGAGGCAAACTCATTCTGCAGGACAGCGATCCGGGCTTCCATGATGCTCCGTTCCCGCTCCAGTTCGCGCTGCCGGGACGCGATCGCCTCGTCCCTGGCCTCTGCCTCCGCCCGTTCCTTTGCCTCCTGCACGAGCCGGGCGGTGCCCATGAACATGCCGGCAGGCCCGACGTAGACGTCGACGAGCTCGATGCCGCCGTTGGTGATCCGGTATTCGCGGATCTGGTTGGAATGCCCCATCCCCCGGGACTTCAGCACGTAGAGTCCGCGGTTGCGCTCTCCCGCAGACTCGATGTCCTGCAGCTGGATCAGGGTGTCGATGAGCGAGGAGAGGGTAAGGTCCGGGGGCGTCATCTTCTCCCGCGTGTGAACCAGGTGAGTAAAGAGCGCGGTGATCCGGTTCGTCTTCAGGTAGTCGATCAGGCGCGTGAGCATGACTTTGACGTCTTTTGTTGAACCGATCGCGATGAGATCGGTCAGGGGATCGATCACCACAACTGCAGGCTGCTTCTCCCGGATCTGCTTTAAGAGCATGACGAGGTGCATCTCAAGGCCGTGCATCGTCGGCCGGGAGGAGTGGATCTCAAGGAGCCCGGCCTCGATGTGGGGTGCAAGATCGATCCCGATCGACCGCATGTTGCGCACGATCTGGTCGCGGGACTCCTCGAAGGAGAAGTAAAGGCACTTCTCCCCGCGGAGGCAGACGGCATTCAGGAAACTCGCCCCGAAACTGGTCTTTCCGGTGCCGGGCGTCCCCGCGACCATGATCGTGCTGCCGCGGTAGAAGCCCTCCCCATCAAGCATGGCATCGAGGCGCTCGACGCCGCTTGAGACGCGTTCGCTGGTGACGGTATGCGTAAGGCCGGTGGAGGTGATGGGCAGCACCGAGATCCCGCCCTCGTCGATCAGGAAGGGGTACTCGTTGGTGCCGTGGACCGAACCGCGGTACTTCACCACCCGCAGGCGGCGCGTGGAGATCTGATCGTCCACCCGGTGGTCGAGGAGGATCACGCAGTCCGAGATATACTCCTCGAGGCCGTGCCGGGTCATGGTCGTCTCACCGCTCTCCCCGGTGACGACAGCGGTAACGCCTTTGTCCTTCAGCCAGAAGAAGAGCCGCCGGAGTTCGGCGCGGAGGATGCCGGTGTTCGCGATACCGGAGAAGAGCGACTCGATGGTGTCGAGGACAACCCTTTTCGCGCCGATGGAGTCGATGGCATAGTTGAGCCTGATGAAGAGCCCTTCGAGATCGAACTCCCCGGTCTCGATGATGTCGCTCCGGGACACCTCTACGTGGTCGATCGCGAGCAGGTTTCTCTCCTGGAGATCGTTTAAGTCGTAGCCGAGCGACGCAACGTTCTCAACGAGGTCCCCGGGCGTCTCCTCAAAAGAGACGAAGACGCCGGGCTCCCCGAAATCCAGCGCGCCGTGCACCAAAAATTCCATGCCGAACAGGGTTTTTCCGGACCCCGCCTTCCCGACGACAAGGGTCGTACGCCCTTCCGGCAGGCCGCCCAGGGTGATCTCGTCGAGGCCCCGGATACCCGTCGGGCTCTTCGGCAACTCGATATAGGCCGATCTTCCGGGTTCTTCTGTGTCGTGCATAAGTATCAACGTTAAAATGACTGTTAATTTTCAGGGATGTTAAAATGTGTGCAGGGGTGAGAACGTAACGGGTTTCTATCCATGCGCCGTTACATCTCGCCCGGGGACGGCGGGGCATCCCGGGCCGGTTATAAGCGATCGTATTTCCGGCCCGAGGGGAGCATGGCCGCTTCACGCATGCATTTCTTTTACGCCGACTCAGGTCCCTTCGGCGCCGTTCCCGGTTACACCCGGGATTGCCGCCTAGAACGGTCGAAACATGTCGGCGATGAATCATCACAGCGGGTTATAGCGATCCGCTCAATTACTGAAAGTTTGAAATAATGAAAAATTAATTCATGTTTCAGGGAAACCGGTAAGGACAAAAATTTCAATCTTTTCGATGATCCAGAAGAGACAATAAGCAGCCCCCGGGGGTGACACACGACCCAGAGTCCGGAACATCCACCTGCTACGAACGCTCCTCGCCTCCCGCGGGAGAAGGAACTTCTCCGCGTACTGGAGGAGCTCTACGGGGGCTTTTTTGAGGCGGAAGAGGCGCTCTCGGCGATCCGGCGGGGAGAGGTCGATGCCTTCCTGGTCTCCACGGACGAAGGAGAGAAGGTCTATACTTTAAAGACTGCAGAGCATCCCTACCGCATCCTCATCGAGCAGATGCAGGAGGGAGCGGGGCTCGTCTCCGCCGAAGGCACCATCCTCTACTGCAACCGGAGCCTGGCCCAACTGCTGAACACGCCCCTCGAGAGGCTGATGGGAGAGTCGATCCACGCCTTTATTGCTCCTGCTGATGCGGCGGGATTCCGGAGGATGCTGGACGCAGGAAACCATTCCGGCAGTGCGGGCGAGAGCACGCTGCAGGCACGGGACGGCAGCCGGGTGCCCGTACACCTCTCCCTGAAGCTGATGCAGATGGACGGGGTACAGGTATTCTCCCTGATTGCCACGGATCTGACCGAACGCAAGCAGGCGGAGGAGACGCTGCAAAGAGCGCATGACGAGCTCGAGGACCGGGTGGAGGAGCGAACGGCTGAACTCGAACACTCCAATACCCGGCTCCAGAATGAGATCGAAGAGCGCAAGCGGGTGGAGGAAGAACTCCAGTCCATCGCCCGGTTCCCTGCCGAAAATCCTAACCCAACCCTGCGGCTTGACAACGGGCGCACCATCATCTATGCCAACAGCGCAGCCCGGGCAACATTTGCAGAGGCGTTCGCCGGCCCCGGCACGGATGCCCCCGAGGATATTGCCGCGATAGCAGAAACGGTGCTGGCGTCCGGCGTCCGGCAGGAGGTGGAGCACCGCATCGGTGCCGAGACCTACCTTCTCACGTTTGTTCCGTTCAGGGATCGTCACTACGTGAACGTATACGGGAGGAATATCACCGAACGCAAGCGAGCGGAAGAAGCGCTCGGGGAGAGTGAAACCCGGGAACGGCGGCGAGCGTCGGAACTGCAGACCGTTATGGAAGCGGTGCCGGCCGGGATCTTCATCGCGCCCGACCCCGAGGGGCGCACCATATACGGCAATCACGCGGCTTACGATCAGATGCGCATGCCGCCCGGAAGCAACCTCTCAAGATCGGCGCCCGACGGCGAGCGGCCGCTACATTTCCGCGTGATGAAAGACGGCGTCGAGATCCCGCCGGAGGAATTGCCCGTTCAGAAGGCTGCCGCCACCGGCCGGCCGGTGGACCGGGCCGAATTCGACCTGGTCTTTGACGACGGGACAGTGCGGCAACTGCTCGGCAATGCCGTGCCGTTGCCGGATGAGAACGGCGGAACCCGGGGCGCAGTGGGGATCTTTCTCGACATCAGCGACCGCAAGCGGATGGAAGAAGCATTGCGGCAGAGCGAACGGTCCCTCGCGACGGAGCTCGACGCCGCCCGGCGCCTCCAGCAGGTCAGCACGCAGATGATCCAGGCCGACAGGGTCGAGGCGCTTTACGAAGAGATCCTCGACACCGCGGTGACGATCCTCGACGCCGACTTCGCGAGCATCCAGATGCTTTACCCGGAACGCGGAACCGCGGGTGAGCTTCGGCTCCTGGGCCATCGCGGATTCACCGAAGAGGCTGCCCGGTTCTGGGAATGGGTGCGCCCGGACTCCGAGAGCTCCTGCGGTAAAGCCCTCCTCACCGGGCAGCGCGTCATCATCCCGGATGTCCTGCACGCCGAGTTCCAGGCCGGCAGCGCCGATCGGGAGGTATTCCTCCAGACGGGTATCCGTGCCGTGCAGACCACGCCGCTCTACTCGCGTTCCGGCACCCTGCTCGGCATGCTCTCCACGCACTGGCGCCGGCCACACGAGCCCGCAGCAAACGAGCTCCGTTTCATCGACCTGCTGGCACGCCAGGCCGCCGATTTCATCGACCGCAAGCGCGCCGAGGAAGCCCTGCGCCGGAGCGAGGAACGGTTCAGGCTGCTCACCGAGAATGCCTCCGATATCGTCGTCGTTCTCGATGCAGGCGGAAACATCTCGTATGCAAGCCCGTCGGTGAGGCAGGTCGGGGGATATGCGCCCGAAGAACTCATCGGGAGAAATGCCATCGAACTGACGCATCCCGACGATCTGCCGCTGGTGGCGAATGCCCTCTCCACTGTTGCCGCCCATCCGGAGGACAGGGTCACCCTCGAAGTTCGGTTTCGGCACAGTTCGGGAGAGTGGTTGAATTTCGATGTAATCGGTATCAATCTTCTGAAAGAGCCGGCTGTCCGTGGTTTTGTGGCGAATGCACGTAACATCACCGAGCGGAGGAGGGCAGAAGATGCCCTCCGGGAGAGCGAGGAGAAGTTCCGGGCTCTTGTCGAACACTCACTCGACGGTACGCTCATCCTTGATCTGGAGGGGACCATCCTCTTCGCGAACCACGCCGCAGGCCGGCTCGCCGAGATCGAGAACCCCGACGAACTCATCGGGAGAAACGTCATGGAGTTCATTGACCCCGCATCACTGGACGATGCGCTCAGGGACTTCGAGCAGGTAGCAAAAGGGATCGACGCGTATGTTGCACGCTATAAGGTCCTCACGGTGACGCAGGAGGCACGGTGGATTGAGAGTGTCGGAAAAACCATTCTCTTTGGTGGCGCTCCGTCGATCCTCATCTCGCTCAGGGACGTCACCGAACGGCAACGGGCGGAAGAAGCCCTGCGGGAGAGCAAAGAGAAGTACCGGACCCTCTTTGACAACGCAGGCGATGCCATCGTCATCCACGATCTCGAGGGGCGATTTCTCGATGTGAACAGGGTGGCGACGGAGCGCTTCGGCTACTCGCGGGAAGAACTGCTGGGGAGAGATCTGGCGATGCTCACACCACCGGAATTTTCCGCCCTGGCGCCCGAGCGAATCAGGGAAGTTATACGGAACGGTCACATGGTCTTTGAGACCGCCGACATTACCCGCGAGGGGAGGCGCATCCCGACCGAGATCTCGGCACGTCTCATCACATACCAGGGGAGGCCTGCAATCCTCTCCACCGCCCGGGATATCACCGAGCGGAAGCGGGCAAAGGAAGCGCTGGAACGCCGCACCGAAGACCTCGTCCGGCAGAGCCGTGAGGTCGAGGCGGCACGCGACGAGGCGCATATGTACCTCGACATCATGACCCACGATGTCAGGAACGCGAACAACGTCTCGGGCATGTATGCAGGTCTCCTGACCGAACTGGCTGATGAAGGCCTGAAGACGTATACGGAAAAACTGCAGGCCAGTATCGAGCGGAGCAACGAGATCCTCAGGAACGTCGCCACCGTCCGGCGGATCCACGAAGACGAGAACGGCCTTGTGCCGATAAACCTCGACGCAGTTATCCAAAACGAGATCGGCAGGTTCCCCGAAGCATCGATCGACTACCTTGACCCGCAGATCGAGGTGCTGGCGGACGGTCTCCTCCCGACCGTCTTTATCAACCTGATCGGCAACGCCGTGAAGTTCGGCGGTCCCGATGTTAAGATCGCCATCCGGGCAGAGGTGCAGGGCGCCGAGGTGCTGGTCTCGGTCGAGGACACCGGCCCGGGCATACCCGACGAGGTAAAGAAGAAACTCTTCCGCCGGTTCGAGCGGGGCATGGGACGGGGAAGCGGCGAGGGGCTCGGGCTGTTCATCGTCCGGACGCTGGTGGAGCGCTACGGCGGGAAGATCCGGGTCGAGGACCGCGTGCCGGGCGCCACCGATGCGGGGGCAGCGTTCCGGTTCACGCTGAGAACTGCCACGTAACGTCACGGTTCTCTGTGGTAGAAGCGGTTAGCCTGCCGATGGTGAAACGTTTGAAAAGCGTATCCCGGGGGAGAAGAATCGAAGAGATTTACGAAACGCCGCCAACAGGACTCGAACCTGTGACATGCTGGTTAACAGCCAGCCACTCTACCAACTGAGTTATGGCGGCACCGGAACAAGTGCTCTATAATGTCTCGCCTGAATCGTATTAAACATTACGGGAATTCTCCTTCCGGATAGCCTGCAAAAGATCGATCAGTTCGTCGACCTCGGCGTCCAGGGTGGAAAGAAGGTCGGCCGCGAGCGGCGTCGCCACCGCACCGGCCGGGGAAGCGCGGATATACCCCTCCTGTTCAAGGATCCGCAGCGAGTAGCGGACCCGGTGGTAGGGGAGATCCAGGATCTCGGAGAGTTTCATGATCCCGATGGGCTGGTGCTCCACGACCGCCCGGATCACCTCGAGGTGCCTTGAGACGAGTTCGATCTCGGATTTGAGTTTTGCGAGCATTTCATCAGCCCTCGGGTAAGGTAGGTTCACGCGCGTTACGGCTGTTCCTGCAGCCAGGCCTTCGTCAGGGTGTAATGCTTCCGGAACGAGACGGAGAAGGCCACCCCGACGGCGAGGAGGAGGATGCCGATCACGAGGCCGGGGGTTCCTTCTGGTGCGAACCGGAAGAGGACGAAGGCCGCCATGGCGAAACAGAGGACGATGATGTTCAGCATGACCGTCAGTATGACGAACCTGCCCTTGAAGGCCTGTTTGGTTGCCTCATCCATTATTCATACTTGAACGCGGTGGTAAAAGTACTTGTGGTTTCAACGAAAGAGCTGGTATGATGAACGGACTGGATTCGGCTATTCGGGATGCCGGAGCGGCAGCATACGCGGCATACGGACCGTCTGCGGATGCCAACGTGCGCTACCTGACCCGGTTCCGCACCACCGACCCCGTGGTCTACGTCCAGAAGCCGGGCGAGCGCGGGATGATCGTCGTCCCGCAGATGGAGCACGAACGCGCGGTCCGTGAATCGGCTGCGGCGGTCGTCACCCGCGCCGATGCCGGGTACCTCGAGTATATCAAGGCCGGAGAGCCGCGCTGGCGGGCGACCGCCCACATGATCGCGGACCTCGCCGCCGGCCCCGTCCTCGTCCCGGCAACCTTCCCGCTCGCCCTCGCCCGGGAACTCGAGTCGTTTTTCCCGGTCGTGCTCGACGGCGCCGGGGCGGTCGAAGGGCTGCGGGCGGTCAAGACACCGGAAGAGATCGAGCGGATCCGGGCCGCACAGCGGGCCACCGAGGCCGCGATGGAGCGTGGGATCGCGCTCATCCGCACCTCCGTCCCGAAGGGGGGCATCCTCCACCGGGAAGGCCTGCCCCTCACCTCCGAGGCGGTCCGTGCCGAGATGCACGCCTTCCTTCTCGCCCACGGATACCGGGGGACCGACACCATCGTCTCCTGCGGCCCCGACACCGCCCTCCCGCACAGCGCAGGTACGGGACCGCTCCGGGAGGACGAGCCTATCGTCATCGACATCTACCCGCAGGACGACCTCTCCGGCTACCACGCCGACATGACCCGGACGGTGGTGAAGGGCGAGCCGTCCCCGGAAGTCCGGGAGATGTACGACGCCGTACGGGACGCAAAGGCTCTCGGCGCGTCGATGCTCCGTGCCGGGGCCGTCGGCGCCGACCTTTACCGTGCGGTGGTGGAGTTCTTCCGCGACCGCGGCTACGAGAGCAACATGCAGGGGTTCACCCACAGCCTCGGCCACGGCGTCGGGCTCGAGGTGCACGAGGAGCCGTCGCTCGGACCCCAGGGGGGCGTGCTCTCCGCCGGAAACGTCGTCACCGTCGAGCCGGGGCTCTACTACCCCGGGACCGGCGGCGTCCGCCTGGAGGACATGGGCGCGGTGACAGAGACCGGGTTTGACCGGTTCACCCAATACGAAGAGGAGCTCACGCTATGATCATGGATGATGCAGTATACGACGCCTACCGGGAAGCAGGGGCGCTGGCACGGAGGGTGCTCCGCCGGGGTGCGGGGCTCGTGAAGGAGGAGGCAGGCCTCCTCGATATGGTCGAAGAGACGGAGAACATGGTGATCGAGGAGGGGGCGCTGCTCGCCTTCCCCTTAAACGTCTCCTTCAACGAGGCCGCGGCCCACGACACCGCCATGCCCGGCGACGAGCGGACGTTTGCCCGGGGCGACCTCATCAAGGTCGACCTCGGGATACATGTCGACGGCTACATCGCCGACACCGCCATGACCGTCGACCTCGGGGACCACGGGGCGCTCGTCGAGGCGTCCCGGGCGGCCCTCGAGGCGGCGATCGCCATGGTCCGCCCGGGGGTCGCCACCGGGGAACTCGGGACGGCCATCCAGACGACGATCGAGGAGCACGGGTATCGGCCGGTCGCAAACCTCACCGGGCACGGCCTCGACCGCTACAACCTTCACGCGAAACCCACCATCCCGAACATCGCCATGGCCGGCGGGGCCGTCATCGAGGAAGGAATGGTCTTTGCGATCGAGCCCTTCGCCACAACGGGGTCGGGGAGGGTCGGCGAAGCGACGCGCGTGGAGATCTACCGGCAGGTCGCGGCCCGCCCCACCCGCCTGCCGTCGGCAAAGCGGGTTCTTGAAGCGGCACGGCCGCGGCGTGGGCTCCCGTTCTCCCGCCGATGGGTCCCGGGAGACAAGGTCGAGATCGGGCTTTCCGCGCTGGTTCGGGCGGGGATCCTCCATCCCTTCCCGATGCTGCACGATGTTCCGGGATCGTTCGTCTCGCAGGCCGAGCATACCCTGATCGTCACGGAGGGGGGGTGCGAGGTCACCACCCGGTGAGTTACGCTTATTGACACCGCATGCCAATATGTCTGCTCATAGATATGACCATTGAAGCGGGTACGCGTGACGTCCTCACCATCATGGAACTCCTGCTCACCGCGGAGATATTCAACCGGAACGAGGAGCTCGGCATCAACGACCTTCATCCGCGCTGCCGGGAGTTCTTCAGCGCCGGGAGCGGCGGCAGTTCCGAGGTGAAACGACCTCTGATCGTGAGCGAGGGGGCGATCAAGAAGGTGTTCGGCAGCCCGGACGCCGTCTGCCAGGCTGTTCGCGCAAACCCGTTCGTCGGCTACGACGAGTTCGGGCAGCGCCTGAGCCTGCCCTCGCTCGACGCGGCGGCAGGATGGTTTCTCAAGAAGGGCGGGCAGGAGAGAGTCGGGGAGAACCCCGTGCTCGCATACTTCTTCGAGGGGAAGGACGGCATCGCCGTCCGGTACCAGGACGTCCTGGCAAAGAGCCCCCGGTTCGAGGACACGAAGGAGTACATGGAGGCGAAGGTATCCCGGCTCATCGCCGGGAGCGAAGAGATGCGGGAAGCCCGTGACCTCATCATCATCAGCGCCCCGGACGAGGTCGAGTTTTCGCTCGCAAAACTGGTCTGCACCCCGCGGCAGGAGGAGATCATTAAAAAGATCGGCGTCGCCCTCGAGCACCGGGGATTCCTAAAGGAGCACGGCATCTACGAGTTCGGCCGGCTCCTCTTCGTCGGGCCCCCCGGCACCGGGAAGACCTCGCTTGCGCTCGCGATGTCCCGGGAACTCCACATGCCGGTGCTCGAGGTCCGTCTCGCGATGGTCACCTCCCAGTACCTGGGCGAGACCTCGAAGAACATCGACCGGATCTTCGACCTCGCAAAGAAACTCGCCCCCTGCATCCTCTTCATCGACGAGTTCGACTTCGTGGCGAAGACACGGGTCAGCGACGACCACGGCGCGATGAAGCGCGCGGTGAACATGCTCTTGAAGAACATCGACCAGATCAGCTTCGTCAAAAACGGCGTCCTCCTCATCGGGGCGACGAACCACCCCCGTATCCTCGACGAGGCGGCCTGGCGGCGATTCGACGAGGTGGTGGAGTTCCCGCTCCCCGACCAGGCGATGCGGCAGGCGATCCTCGAGAAGGTCGCCGCCACCATCGAGTGCGAGTGCGACTTCGCGGACCTCGCCGCCCGGACGGAGGGGTTTTCGGGCTCCGATCTCCGGATGATGATGAAGGAGGCGGTGATGTCGGCGCTGATGGAGGACCGGCACCGGGTCGACCCGATGGACATCGAACAGGGCCTCCTCAGGGTCGAGGAGCGCAACATCATCCGCGGCATCGGATACTGATATGCAGATCACGCTGCTCGGGACCGGCGACGCCATCGGGACGCCGAAGGTGGGGTGCGACTGCGAGAACTGCCGGGCGATGACGGCGGCGGGGAGGTCGCGACTCCGGACATCCCTCCTCGTCGAGACGGAAGGAAAACACATTCTTATCGAGTCGTCGCCGGACCTCCGGCAGCAACTCCTCCGGGCCTGCTCCCCCCGCATCGACGCCGTCCTCTGGTCCCACGGCCACTACGACCACTTCATCGGCTTCGGGGAGTTCTACCGGGTGCAGAAGGTGCCCCCCGCCTACGCGCCGCCGCCGGTGATGGACTACTGCTCCGGCTACCTCCACTTTCTGCCGTTCGAGAAGCACCCCGTCCCGGTCTACGAACCGTTCGACCTCTTCGGCGTGACGTTCACGTTCTTTACGGTGAACCATCCCCCGGTCTACACCTGCGGCCTCCTCATCGAGCACGACGACGTGACGGTCGCCTACACCGCCGACACGCGGGAGGATATCCCGGAAGAGAGCCGGGACCTCCTTTCCGGCGCCGATATCGACCTCCTCTTCGTCGACGCCATCGCTCCCGAGGGCTACAATATCACCAAACACATGAACTACGCCGAGGCCGTCCGGTTCGCCCGCGACGTCGGTGCCCGGGACTACCGGTGCGTCCACATGAGCCACATGGTCCCGCCGGACATGCCGCACGCTGGATATGATATGGAGACGTTCTGCTGGGAATAAGGCCCGGGAAAGCCCTCGGGCCCACCGTTGATCCGTCCGGTTAAAAACAGTAATTCATTCTTTCCTTGCGACATAGAACGTGACCATCCCGCTCGCCCCGGTCCCGTCGTCCGGCAGGAGGTTTTCGTGCCGAGACACGACGGTAAAACCCCGTTTGTTAAGGATGGGCTCCAGATCCTCCTGACGGTAGTAGTGCGTCCAGAAACGATATACCGCCGGCGGGTCCGATTCCGAGCAGACAGTATGCTGCTGGAGGATAACGTTTGCCTCTTCGTAATGGAACGTCTCCGAAAGGGCAAGGTAGGGCGCGTTTTTCCAGAACCCGGTATCGGCGGCTTCCCAGGATCTGCCGGGAACCTTCAATGTACCCGGTGCGTTCGGGTTGAGGGTATCGAAGACGAACAGCCCGCCCGGTTTAAGGCCACGACGGATCTTCTTCAACAATCGGGTCCGATCCTCGGGAACAAGCACGTCGAAGTCGCAGAAGATCATCATCGCCAGGTCGAACCGGCACTCGAAGTCCATGTCCAGGTAGTTCCGGTGAATGTAGTCGATCTTCAGGCCCCTCCGGGCTGCCTCCCGTCTCGCATAGGCAACGGATCGTTCTGAATAATCCACGCCGGTCACCAGGTGGCCGTGTTCTGCCAGCACCTCGCAGTACAGGCCCGGGCCGCACCCGAGGTCCAGTATGGTATTCTTTCCGTCGTGCAGGTGCGTCTCTATCCACTGCACGGTTCTCCGGACAGTATCTTTCTTCCTGCTTGCTGCATCGGTCTCCTGACTGAGATGCATCTCCAGAAGATGCCCGGAGATATGATCGTCCTCCCACATGCTTGCATTACCCGCCTCAAAGAGAGGGGGGCGTTTTGTTATGTCGGGGATATTCGATACCCGCATGGTGTTCTCCGTTCTCGTAAGATGGCATTCACAGCGACTAATTTTTTTTCCTGCC
>JAEZIP010000012.1:0-14340 GCA_023436625.1 Methanobacteriota archaeon
AGCGGCTGTGAATGTCACCCCGACTCCGACGGTGAACGTGACTCCGACTCCGACGGTCAACGTCACCCCGACTCCGACTCCGACTCCGGTACTTCCGGGTGAGACCGTGGACCTCCAGCTCTACGAAGGCTGGAACTTCGTCTCAATTCCGAGGCCGCTCTCTGCGGGTAACGACACAGCAGCAGTGGTCTTTGCGGATGTCGACACCGGCGGACGGCCGTTCTACACTCACACCCCGGCGGGCGGCTTCGAGCCCCTGGACGAGAACGAGACCCTGCTGGTCCTTGAGGGATACTGGGTCTACTCGACCGAGGAGACGACCGTGCAGCTGATGCTCAGCACCGACCCGGTGCGGTCTCCCGCAGTAAAGACGCTCAGTCCGGGCTGGAACGCCATCGGCTACTCCGACCTGACGGAGCGCAGTGCGGATGAAGCGCTCACATCGGTGGAAGACATCTGGGTGTCTGTCGTCGGCTACGATGCAGAAAACCAGAACTACCGGCCAGCGCTCATCAACAACCAGACCGGGGCGCAGGGTGAGAACCAGAGACTCTCCCCGACCGAGGGCTACTGGCTGTTCGTGCGCGAGGATGGCAGACTGGCTGCCATCAGCGCCTAACCTTTTTTTGACGGTTGCGTGTCCGGGTATTCCCACCGGTGCCGCCTCACGGTGAGGACGGGTAGAGCGGACCGCAACGGATACTATCTAAAAGCCGGTCCTTGAAGAAACATGGTAAAAATGCTCCCGCGAATGGGGCATGGCGCCGGAAACCGCTCCGGTGCCGGCCGCTCACTCCGCGGTTCCCCTGTACTCCTGCATCAGGGCTTCGGCGTAAGCCTCTTTCTTCTTGGTCGGGATGTAGTTGAATACCGCGGCCCTTTTGAGGAGTTCGGCACGAACCGCGGTTTCATCCTTCAGGTGCATGTCCCGCACGCCGGCAACGATCAGTTCGAGCTGGTTGATGCCGGTCTCCTTCCCGTCCACGAGAACCGTCTTGATCTTGATCGCGTCCGGCCGGATCCCGCCGCAGACGGTGCAGTAATCGCCTTCCTTCTCGTTCGTCACGTTTCTTCACTCCCGGATCATCGTAAGCGACATCTTGAACCGGGTTATGGCCGAGAGGGCGTGAGGGGCGTTTGCCGGGAAGATGATCGTCTCCCCCTCGTGCATATGGTGCGTCTCGCCCGCGACCCAGACCTCGCACTCCCCCTCGAGGATCGTCACCACCGCATCGTAGGGCGCGGTATGTTCCGAGAGTCCTTCGTCCTCGTCGAACGAGAAGAGGGTGATGCTTCCTGCCGGCTTGTTGACGACCATCCTGCTTGCCACGGTCCCGTCCTGATAGGCGACGAGGTCCGCCAACCTGAGGACCTTCCCCCGTAACTCCGTACGCTTCTCTTCAGACATGATCCAACCACTCAGTTGTATAACTCATTCTTCTCCCGGCAATCTACTTTTCGCATTCGCTCGGCCATACACGAGAGCCCCGTCCGCCGGGCAGACCTCCGTGCACCGGCCGCAGAGGTAGCACTCGCCGGGTCCGGCGGACGGGTCCGCCGCCCCTGTCGGGCACGCCCGCTCGCATTTCCGACAGCCGATGCAGGCGTCCGTCCGCCGGAGCCGGTGGACGGCCTTTGATGCCGCCGGGGCGAGCAGCGCGCCGTAGGGGCAGATGTAGCGGCAGAACGGCCGGTAGACGACGGCGGAGAGGAGGACGATCAAAAGGAAGACGAAGAACGAGGCGCTCGCGACCGCGAGGTTGAAGAAGGCGGGAAGACCCATGAGCGCAAGGAGGTTCACCGAGAGGCCGAGGCCTGCGGCGAGGAAGACGACGAAGACGCCCGCCCTGACCGCCGTCGGGACACGGCTTTCGGCGCGGCCGTGCTTTGGGGCCGGCACGAGATACATGAGTTCCTGGACGGCGCCAGCCGGGCAGACCTGCCCGCAGACGATCCGGCCGAATATGAGGGCGAGGACGATGAAGGCGAGCAGTCCTGCGAGTGCCATGGGAAGCGGCGACCCGAGCGCCGCTACATCCCGGAGGACGAGGGCCTGGAACTGGTAGGGGAAGACCGGCGCAAAGACCAGGAACCCGAAGAGCGTCGAGGCCGCGAGGAACGGCACCGCACGCCGCCGGGTGAACCGGCCGGAGCGCCAGAGCCAGACGAGGGCGGCAAACGCGAGGAGGCCGTAGACGAACCCTGCGGCCTTCGGGATCGACTCAACGACCATCGGATCCTCAGAGCAGTTTCGTCCCGGTCGTCGGCCGGGGGACCTTCACCACGAGCACCCGGAAGGTGCTGTCGCTCTCGTTCATCCAGCGGTGCGGGATCTTTGCCGGGCTCTCGACCAGATGGTCCGGCCCGACCTCTGCACGCTCGTCGCCGATCTCGACGACCCCGGTCCCTTCGAGGACGTAGAAGAAGACGTCCACCGGGGTTATGTGTTTCTTGAGCGATTCGCCGGGGGCAAGCGTGATCACCACCGCCGTCGCGTGCTCGGTGTCGTAGACCTTCCGGGCGTCGACATGGTGCGGGTTCTCGCCGATCGGTTCCTGTGCTACATCAACAATCTTCATCTCGTTCATCTCCAGATGTTCTCATGGCACTCATCCCTTATAATTCGTCCAGTAGTTCGCGAGGCTCTCACGCCGCCTCCTCTCCCGCCGGCGTGCCCGCATCTCCGGGTAGGTCGGTTCGGTGCTCTGGACCGCCGGGCAGTAGGGGCAGAGGGCGTAGGGCACGTCGTCGGCCAGATCCCTGACCGGGCAGAGGTAGGTCCCCTCCCACTCGTCGACGATCTGCCCGCCCGGGAACGGGGTGCCGACGGGATGGGCGGGCTCCTCTACGACGAAGATGGTGAACGCGGAGAGGAGGTACTTGAGATAGAGGTACTTCGGGTCTTTCTCCCGCGCTTTTACGGTGCAGGCCTCTGCCACCATCGAGCAGTAGCCGCCGAGCGCCGGGGCGGGGAGGTCGTCCAGCTCGCGACCGCCGCCGTTCCGGGAAAGAAGGACGAGCCGGTGATGCGCCCCGAAGATCTCCTCCCTGACGCTTGAAAGGAGGCGGTCGCGGTAGCCCTCCGGGAGGTGGCTGACTTTGCGCTCGAACCGGGCGTTCATCGCCTCGAGGTCGTGGAGGTCGAATGCCGCCGCTTCGCCGGCGATCACCCGGAGGAGGTCGCGCTTCGTCTTCGCCCCCTGCATCCGGCGGCACGCCGTCCGGATGGCCGCCGCCGATACCGTCCCCCCGCATCCCGTCTCCTCTCCGCCGTCCCCGGCGAAGGGATCGATGAGGAGGGAGCAGACTTCGCCGGGACCGGCTCCGGACCGATCGCGGCCTTCCCCGCCGATGAACCGCTGGATATACTCGAGAATTGCTCTTAGTCGCATAGTCGGAGATCTTGGAGAGTATGGAACTCGCGAAGGTTTAACTTTCGTGTAACTCTCATAGTAACAATAATGGACGACCTGATCCCGAGCCTCACGGCGCTCGGGCTGACGGAGTACGAAGCCCGGGTCTACGCCGCCCTCGTCGGGATCGGCGAGGGGAGCGCCCGCCAGGTTCACGAGGCGAGCGGTGTCCCGCGTCCGAGGGTCTACGACATCGCCGAAGGGCTTGCCGGCCGGGGTTTCATCACCGTCCGGCGGGGGAGCCCGCACGTCTACATTCCGGCCGAGCCCGCCGTCGTGATTCATCACCTGAAGAGTGCCGTAGACGCCGCGGCGACGGCGGCGGTGCAGGGTCTCGACGCCCTCTCGCTCGATGCCCGGGCGAAGAACTCGCCGATCTGGTACGTGCAGGGAGAGTGGAGCATCCGCCGCCACGCGGAGTCGCTTGCCGGGGGCGTCGCCCGCGACCTTGCTATCGTCTGCCTGGACTACCGGGAGATCGGGGAGTTCGCCCGCCTGATCGCCGATGCATCGAGGGATCATCCCGTGAGCGTCCTCCTCCCGAACGGGAAGCGCGGGATCAAGAAGCCGCTCGGGAACGCGTCTCTCTTCGTCCCGAAGCCCTTCTGCACCTTCTTCCAGGAGAACATCTTCGAGAAGGTCTACTGCGGCCCCATCCCGGTGGACGGGTCGGCGTTCCTGCTCGAGTACATCTTCATCGCCGACGACCGCGTCTGCATGATCGTCTACCGCCAGGACGGGGTCCGGAACGCCGTCGTGATCACCCTGCCGTTCATCACCTGCGTTCAACGGCAGTTCGTTAATCGGATGATCGCGAACGCCGACTGCATCGGCGGGCCGGCGGAAGCCGGGACAGGGGTGCGGCCCCCCTCCACGTAACCCCGTTCAGACGGAGTCCAGCGGTATGTAGGGGGCGAAGGTCAGGACGTCTTTCCTGACGGCATCGAACCCGACCCGCTCGACGAACCGTGCGGTCCGCTCTCCGGGTCTGGCGTTCTCCCGGTAGTACTCGAGCAGCCGGCGGGCCAGATCGAGTGCCTGATCTTTCGTGAGGTCTTTTGCGGCGACATCGCCGATCCGGGGGCGGCCGCCGGAGTTGCCCCCGAAGATGACCGTCCAGCCCTTCGCGTTCCCCATGATCCCGATGTCGCGGAGGTAACTCTCGCCGCAGCACCGGGGGCACCCCGAGACCCCCATCTTGAGTTTTGCCGGCAGGTTCATGTCCTGGTAGAGTTCTTCGACCTCGAGCCCGAGGCCCAGGGAGTCCTGCTTGCCGTATTTGCAGGTCACTGTCCCGGGGCATGCCTGGACGTAGTGGACGCAGGGCGCGGTCGCCTGCCCGACGGTCATCCCGAGCTCGTTCCAGATGCTCTCGACGTCCTCTTCTTTGATGCCCACGAGCACCATCCGCTGTCCCGACGTCATCTTGATGACGGGGATCTCGTAGCGCCTGACGACCTTGACGATGTTCTCCAGGTGCTCCGGGCTGACGATCCCTGCGGGCGTTCTCGGCACGATCGCGTAGGTCGTTTTGTCTCTCTGGAGGATTGCTCCTCTGGGTCCGTTTTCCATGCTCTTGTCACCTCTCCGGCAGTTCCGGGTGCGCCGGATACAATCCAGCCATTGCCGTCAGGAGGTAAAAGCATGCTGTCACCATGCGGGGTACACCCGTTCAGGGACTCCCGTACGGCCCTTCGCCCCGTGAGCGCAGGCGCCAGAGCAGCATGGCTGCCGCCAGGAGCGCGACGTTCACGGCGAGCAGGGGCAGGTTTTCGGGGCTTGCCGCGTAGGCGAGGAGACCGGCGGGTGCGACGGACTACGTCCGGAGCTTGAGAAGCCATCAGGCTTCGAACAGGAGGGTTAAGGAGATGACGGCGGTCAGCACGGAGGCAACAAGGAAGACCGGAAATGACAGTTCATACCCCGGCGCCCTGAACCCTTCGAAGAGAGGCTGCTGCAGGAGATACGTCGCGCAGGCGACGGCGAGCACCAGGACGATGTAAGCCGCCATAGACGGGAGGAACCGCCTGCCGAGCGACTCGCTCCTGACGAGGAGGTAGAGGACGGCGAGGGGGGAGGCGCCGACGAACGCGGTCATCCAGGTGGTGGCGCTCACCGCGAGGCCGAACGGCGGATCGAATCCGGCAAGGGCGAGTGCGCCGGGCTGGGTGAGAACGAGGAGGAGAAGGTTGATCAGGAGAAAATCCGCTCCTGTCCGGTATCCGGGGCTCATTCAGATTTCTGTCGGCCGCCATGCCTTAAACGCTTTCTGTTGCGCGCCGCTCTTCTCATGCACGGCCGGTCCGGCAGCCGCTCGCACCGCCCGGTGTGGGTTCAGGTGATTGCGTGCAGCCAAAAAAGAGGGTATAAGTTGCCTATATCCCCAGTTTCGTCCGCTTCCCCTCGATGTGCGCTAAGATTCCGTCCGTCGCCGCTTTTGCGTCCGTCTCGACGTGGAGCACCCCGCCGGTGATGCCGGGAAGGTCCTCGGTGAGGAGTTTGACGAGGTCCGGTCCGCCGGTCACGGTCGGGACCGGGTTGACGTAGGTGTAGAGGCCGAGCGCGAGCGCGAAGAGTGCGTCGATCGTCGCCTTCTGCTCCATGTACTCCGGGGCGGCGACGGCGACCGGAAGGTCCGGGAGGGGGACGCCTCCGAGAGCGTCGGAGACCGAGAGGAGGAGATCGGCGCACCTGCCGGTATCGGTGCAGGTCCCAAAGCCGAGCACCGGCGGCACCCCGAGCGCCGTGCAGAGCCCCGCGAGCCCCGGCCCGGCTTTCTCCCGCGCCTCCGGGGAGCAGAGCCCGGCGACCTGGAGTGCCGCGACCCCGCACCCCATCCCGAGAACCAGGACGTCGCGGGCGATCAGGTTCTCCGCGACCGCGACGGTGTGGACGTCCTGCCCGGAGTCCCGGAGGGTGGTGCAGGAGACGAGCCCGACGATACCCCGGATGGTC
Organism: Methanobacteriota archaeon; assembly: GCA_023436625.1. Lineage (GTDB taxonomy): Archaea > Halobacteriota > Methanomicrobia > Methanomicrobiales > Methanoculleaceae > Methanoculleus. Next base: position 6,369 of record JAEZIP010000012.1, read on the forward strand.
CCGTCCTTGATGGCGGAAAGCAGGGGGTCGAGACTCCCTCCGAGCGCATCGACGATGCTCTCGGGGGCGAACCCGACGACCGCTTCCCGCACGGGGAGACCACGGATTGCCTCTATCGTGTTATGCCGCTCCTTGAAGTTCTCGATCCCCATCTCAAGGAGGGCCGCTGCCTGCTCCTTCGCCTCCTCCGGGACGTAGTCGAGCCTCTCCGTCCCGCCCTCGAAGACCACGACCTCGCTGACCGGGATCAGTTTGAAGTGGTACTTCTTGGCGTAGAGGGGGTCGAGCGGGAGCGAGCAGTTCATGTCGGCGGCAAAGACGTCCACCGCCCCGGTGGCGAGGACCGCCTCCTGCATGATCCAGTTGCCCGTGTAGCCGTAGAAGACGTCGTCCATCTCTCTCCTCTGGATCAGTTCCTGCCCGGTCTCGATGTTCGCGATGACCCGGAGGCCCTTTGCTCCCGCATCCTTTGCCTTCTGCTGCCATTCATCGGTGCGGGCGAGGTCAATGAGGGCGAACCCGAGGAAGGGCTCGTGGCCGTTCGGGAGGACGTTGACGTAGTCGGGGTCGAGCACGCCGAGGTCGACCCGCATGGGGTGCGGCCGGGGGATGCCATAGAGGATGTCCTGGACGTACTCGAGTACGATCTGGCTCTGGTAGGCCATCGCGACGCCGAGGCGCATCGCCCGCATGGCGTGGCTCGCGAACCAGCCGTCGACGTTCGTCAGGGTGGATGCCGTATCGACGATCGTCTCCCCGTAGATCCCGCCCGGAAAGAGCCGGAGTTGTTTCCAGACCTCTTTTCTCTCCGGGGGGGCGAGCCGCTCCACGATCCGGCTCGGTTCGTGGGTGAACCGGTGGAAGTCCTCCTCCACGAAGTCGCAGAGCCGGAGGGCGACCTCGGCATCGCTCCCGCCGGTATCGAGCCCGAGCCGTCCTGCAAATGTCCGGAGTTTTTCCGGCTCGGCGATGGAGAACGGGGTTTTGCCCTCTGCGGTCGCCCGGAGGGTCCGGACAGCCTGCTGGGCGTGGAAGTGGTAGTTGGATGCTCCCATGACGTTTCGCAGAAGCATCATCCGCATCGCCATGCCGTCGGCGTTGATCCCGCAGACGCCCCGATGGTTCCGGCCGGCGTCGGCCCGGCAGGGGCCGTTCGAGCAGAAGTCGCACCGTGCTCCCGCCTGACAGAAAGCGCATCGCCGGTCGGGGTCGGTCCCGAGACCCTGGGCCTCGTAGCGGTCCCAGACGTTGGACATGCCGTCCTTCCTGAGCCGCTCGTAGACGGTTCTCACCGAGTCGTGGTATGATACCCTGCTGTTCTCCATGGTCATGGGGAGAGGAACCGGATCGAGGCATAAAGAAAGTATCGGTGCAGGTTATTCCTCTTCGACATACCGCTTCAGCGCCACGGCGTTGTTCCGGTCCTCGTCCCGGGCGGCGTAGAGGAGCGTGACGGTTCCCTCGCCCGCTTCCTGCCGGAGCCGGGCGAGCGCCTCCTCCTTCCCCTCGAGTTCGGCCCGGTAGCGCCGGAGAAACTCCTCCCACTTCGCCGGGTCGTGCCCGAACCACCTGCGCAGTTCGTCGCTCGGTGCAAGGTCCTTCTCCCACCGGTCGAGCGACGCCCTCTCCTTCGAGATCCCCCTCGGCCAGAGCCGGTCGATGAGAACCCGGGCCCCGTCGTCCTCCGAGGGTTCTTCGTAGATCCGTTTTGTGCGAATCATGGGCGGGGATACGGCGCCCCCTCACTTAACCCTGTCCCCCGGGGGAGCCGGGCCCGTACCGGAAGTTGTTTCGGAAACCGGGTTTTTTTGGGGAGGAAAGGGCTCCTTTGCGAAAGGTATATAACGTGGCTTTCTCATTCCTGCCCCGTATGCAGAGATTGTCAAGGCTCCTGATCATCACCCTTCTAGGGTGTCTAATGCTCTTTTCCGGGGCGGTCGCCCAGGAAGAGAACGCGAGCGACATGAGCAACGAAACAACTGAGCTTCAGGCGGCGGAGGGAGTCCCGCCGGAGATCATGCAGTATACGGCCGACTGGCCGCTTCCGAACAGGAACTACGAGAATACACGCGCAACGACCGACGTATCGATCGATAAAGAGAACGTAAACGACCTGGCGATCGCCTGGACGTTTGATGTCAACGCCACCGGCATCTTCGGCGGCGCGAGCAGCAACCCCATCATCATGGGGGACACCGTCTACTTCCAGGACCTCTACGCCGACACCTACGCCCTGAACCTTGCCGACGGTTCGGTGAAGTGGGAGAAGATCTACAACAACACCACCGTGACCGGGCCGAACGGACCGGCGGTCGGGTGGGGCAAGGTCTTCGTGACGAGCGACCCGTTCTCCATCGCGGCGCTGGACGCATCGAGCGGTGAAGAACTCTGGTCGATGCAACTCATCAACACCACGCCTCTCGCCGGGGAGATCATCGGCGAAGGCATCGACATCCAGCCCACGGTCTACGACAACCTGGTCTACACCTCGACGGTGCCCGGCCGCGGCGACGTCTTCTACCGGGGCGGCGCCGTCGGGTACATCTATGCCCTCGACCAGGAGACCGGCGAGATCGCGTGGAACTTCAGCACGGTCGACGACCCGGTGAGCATCTGGGGCAACCCCGACGTCAACAGCGGCGGCGGTGTCTGGTACACCCCGGCGGTGGATACAGAGACGGGCATCACCTACTGGCCCATAGCGAACCCGGCACCCTTCGCGGGGACTCCTGACTTCCCGAACGCCGCAAGCAGGCCCGGTCCGAACCTCTACACGAACACCATGATGGCACTCGACCATGCGACCGGGGATATTGTCTGGTTCACCCAGGTGCTCCCGCACGACCTCTTCGACCACGATCTTCAGATCGCGCCGATTCTTACCAGCGCCAACGTCAGCGGAGAGGACCAGAATGTCGTGATCAGCGCCGGGAAGATGGGCAGGGTGTATGCCTTCAACCGCGACACCGGCGCCCTCCTCTGGGTCGCCGTCGTAGGCAGGCACGAGAACGACCAGCTTGCGGCGCTGCCGCCCGGCAACACCACGGTCTATCCGGGAGCGCTCGGCGGTGTCGAGACCCCGATGGCCTACGCGAACGGCACGGTCTACGTGCCCTACGTCGACCTCTACACCATCTGGTCGCCGACAAGTTCGCTCTCCCTGGGCGTCGAGGGCCTGCCCCAGGCTGAGATCCAGCCTGTCCCCGAGGGAACGGGCGGGCTTGTGGCTGTTGAGGCCTATTCCGGCAAGATCCTCTGGGATAAGAAGCTTGACTCCATCAACGTGGGCGGTGCGACGGTCGTCAACGACCTGGTCTTCACGGCGACGTTCGACGGGACGATCTACGCCTTCGACGCGATGACCGGCGAGGAGGTCTGGAACTTCACCGCTCCTGCGGGCATCAACGCCTGGCCTGCGGTTGCGAACGACACCATCGTCTGGCCCTGCGGCGTCGGGGAGATGGCCCAGGTCATTGCGCTCCGTCCCGGGGGGATGGGGAACGTGACGCCGACTCCGACGATGAACGTGACCCCGACCCCGACAGTGAACGTCACCCCGACTATCCTGCCCCCGGCCGGGAACGAGACCCCGACCCCGACGATGAACGTCACTCCGACGGCGACCGTAAACGTGACCCCGACGGTAACGATGAACGTCACCCCGACAGCAACCGGGAACGTGACCCCGGCACCGACGACGCCCGGGAACGAGACGACGGTGAACATCTCCGCCGATAACCTCGCGTTCGATACGGACACCATCACGGTGCCGGCGGGGGCGAACGTGACGATGGTCTTCGACAACCAGGACGGCGGTATCCCCCACAACGTCGCGGTCTACGACAGTCCCGCGAGGTCGGAGCAGATCTTCGTGGGCGAGATCATCACCGGGCCCGCCGAGATCACCTACACCTTCACGGCGCCGGAAGATCCCGGGACCTACTACTTCCAGTGCGACATTCATCCCTCCATGAACGGTGATTTCATCGTGGAGTGACCCGGAACGCACCGGCGTGCGAGGAGCGGGATCCCCCCGTCCCTCTCACCTCTTTCTCCTGTGCGGGCCTTCCCGCGTGGATAATTATAAATAGCATATACGAGATCGCCTCTCTCATGAGGCCCAATGCAATCCTTCTCATGGCGCTCCTCATCGTGAGCGCCGCCATGCTGGTCGCGGGATGCACCGCGCCGGGTGGAGACGGCACCCAGCCGACCCCCACGGAGACGGTAGCGACCCCGACCGAGACGCCGCTTGAGACCGGAACACCGACCGGGACCGAGACCCCGGCAGCCACAGAGACAACGGGCGTGACAACGGCAGCGACGACCGCGGCGGGTGGAGAGGTCGCGACAGTCGATATCGCCGCCGATAGCATGGCGTTCGACACGAGCACGATCACGGTGCCGGCAGGGGCGGAGGTGACGATGGTCTTCGATAACCAGGACGACGGCATCCCCCACAACGTTGCGGTCTACATGGACTCCTCCGCGGCCGAGGAGATCTTCGTGGGCGAGACCATCACCGGCCCGGAGACGACAACCTACACCTTCACGGCTCCAGAGGAGCCCGGGACCTACTTCTTCCGGTGCGACGTCCACCCCCAGCAGATGACCGGCGACTTCATCGTGGAGTGACCGGCACCCATCATAAACGGGAGATCCGCCGGATCTCTCTTCCCCTCCTCTTCCGAAGGGATCGTGTTGATGAAAGTCCCGTCCGAACCGTGACTCCGGGGTACGGCCGGTCGATCCGGCGCAACACTTATCAAGCCGGATGTCGTGTCCTGCTCCGCATGACAAAATTTACCCTTGTCATAGCATTCCTCCTGCTCCTCGCACTCATCGCGGGTGCGGGTGCAGCGCAGGTGGGATCGAGCGATGCCAGCGATATCAACGAGAGTTCAAACCAGACGATCGGTATCGAAGGCGCATCTGCGCAGAACATGAGCGGCAATGCAACGGATCTCACGAACGCCGGGTCCCCGCTTGCCGCGGAACTCCAGGGCAACGCGACCCGGACGAACCTGACGGGCGCCCCGAACGTCACGACCGAGATCGGCCTTGAACTCGTCGCGGAGAACTTCACCTCGCCGCTTGCGATCACGGCGCCCGACGACGGGACCGGACGGCTCTTCGTCGTGGACCAGATCGGCGTGGTGCGGGCCGTCGATGCGAACGGGACCACGCTCCCCGAACCGTTCCTGGACGTCCGGGAGAACATGGTCGGCCTCAACCCAACCTACGACGAGCGCGGCCTGCTCTCGATTGCGTTCCACCCGAACTTCTCGGAGAACGGCAAAGTCTACGCGTTCTACAGCGCTCCCTTAAGGCCGGAGGCTCCCGAGGGCTGGAACTGCACGAACTACATCTCCGAGTTCCAGGTCGACCCCGAAGACCCGAACCGGGTGAATATCTCCTCCGAGAAGGTGCTGATGTACATCGATAAGCCCTACCATAACCACAACGGCGGTCAGCTCGCCTTCAGCCCTGCCGACGGCTACCTGTATGTATCGCTCGGGGATGCCGGAAGGGCGGACGACGTCGGGAACGGCCACACCCCCGGTATCGGGAACGCCCAGGACCTCACGAAGATCTACGGCAAGATCCTCAGGATCGACGCCGACAACGTCACTGCCGAAAACGTGACGGTCCCCGGGAACGTGACCGGGATGATGAACCAGACGGAGAACATGAGCGTCAACCGGACGGAGAACCCGCCCGACCCGACCTGGACGACGTTCGCCGGCAGCCTCTACGGTATCCCCGCCGGCAACCCGTTCGCGGAGAACCGGACCGAGATCCTCGATACCTACGCCTACGATGCTGTCCCGCCCGAGATCTACGCCTACGGGTTCAGGAACCCGGCCTACATGTCCTTTGACTCCGGCGGCAATAACGCGCTCTTTGTCGCCGATGCGGGCCAGAACCTCTTTGAGGAGGTGGACGTCGTCTATAACGGCGGGAACTACGGCTGGAACATCCGCGAGGGCACGCACTGTTTCGACCCGAACGCCACCACGAGCCCGCCGGAGTCCTGCAACACCACCGGACTCCAGGGCGAGCCGCTGATCGGCCCCATCTTCGAGGGCGGCCGTGACCTCGGCATCGTCGTCGTCGGCGGCAACGTCTACCGCGGAACCGCCATTCCGGATCTCGAGGGCAGGTACATCTTCGGCTACTGGAGCGACAGCCGGACGGTGGGCAACGGCACCCTCCTTGCCGCCACACCGCCGGAGGGATGGGCCGCACCGCAGTCCGCAGCGAACCTGACTCCTGAGGCGAACGCCATGTGGGAGGTCCAGATGGTGAACATCACCTCCGGCGAGAACGAGACCCTGGGCATGTTCCTGCGTGGGTTCGGCGAGGATGCCGAACGTGACCTCTACGTGCTGACGAACGATGTGGGAGGTCCCGACAACACCACCAGCACCGGCAGGGTCTGGAGGGTCGTGCCGCCCACCGGCGCCGGCCCCATCCCGACGATGAACGTGACCCCGGCCCCGGCCGGGAACGAGACCCCGGGTGTTGCTCCCCCGGTCGGGGGCCAGACCGGGAACATGACCCCGACCCCGACGGCCGCCGGGGCCGGGACGACGGTGAACATCGTTGCACAGGACTTCGCCTTCGACACGGACACCATCACGGTGCCGGCGGGTGCGGAGGTGACGATGGTCTTTGACAACCAGGACCAGGGTATCCCCCACAACGTCGCAGTCTACGACAGTTCTCTCCGGTCGGAGCAGATCTTCGTAGGCGAGATCATCACCGGGGTTGCCGGGACCACCTACACCTTCACGGCTCCGGAAGAGCCCGGGACCTACTACTTCCAGTGCGACGTCCACCCCGACATGAACGGCGACTTCATCGTGGAATGATGTCGAGGGGGACCATTCCCCTTTTTCTCTTGCGCAGCGCCCGAAAGCAGCCGAAGAATGTTCCTGCCCCGGTGCCCTCCGCGCTCCGGGCGGCCGGGATGCAGGGCGGTCCTGCGCCCTGGACGGCGGTCCTGGCGGCGGCGACCCGCACGGGTGAGCAAACTATAAGTAACATGTGTGTGATGGGCCCCTTCCATGAGGCCCATCATAGTCCTTCTGGCGGTGCTCCTCATCCTGGGCGCCGGCATCCTGGCCTCGGGGTGCACCATGCCGAGTGGAGACGGCGTCCTGCCGACCCCCACGGAGACGGTGACAACCCCGATGGAGACCGATACCCCGATGATGACCGAGACCCCACCAGGTGATCCGGTGGACGTCGAGACTCCGGTGGGGGGCGAGACCCCACCGGGCGGTCCGGCGGGGTACTGACGCAGAAAGACCGTCGAACATGCTATGAAGGGCTCAGTCCCTTCCTCTTTTTTTAAAGAACTCCGCCGAAGGGCACCTGCATATCCGCACCGAACGCGGCCGGCACCATGCGGGAGAGAACCCTGTATGCGCGTCATCCCGGGCAAATGTCTGCAAAAAGGCGTAAAAAAAGTGGGGTCAGTTCTTCCTTCTTCCCCAGAGAAGGAAGGCCAGCGGCGCGAGGAAGGGCGCGTAGACGAGCGGTGCCGCAGGTGTCGTCGTCGGCACGGCAGTGGTCGGCTCCATCGTCGCCTCTTCTGTCGCGGTTACCGTGGCGTTCGTCTCCTCTTCGGCCGTGGCGGTCGTGGTTACGGTCATGTTCTCCGGCATCGCAGCGATTGCGAAGGTGGAGAATCCGGGGGTGGTTGCCTGGAAGCGGTATTTCCCGTTCTCTTCACCGATGACCTCGGTCTCCAGGATCTGCCAGCCGCCGTCGACGTAACGCATGAACCTGACGTCCTCCGGGAGCATGCCGTGCTCCTCAAGCCACTTTGCGGGGATGGTGAAGGTCACCGTCGCGCCGCCGACCTGGTTCGGGCTCACCCACGAGAGAGCTATCTCGACGTACTCGTAGGTTCTGTCGCAGGGAGGCTCTGCCAGGTTGGGGCACTTCGTCTCCTTCACGACCA
>JAEZIP010000006.1:0-12343 GCA_023436625.1 Methanobacteriota archaeon
GTGGCTCTCGGCGCTCCATGCCCGCGACGACCTCCTTGCTCTCGCCCGGCGGCTCGCCCTGGCGAGCCGGCCGTAGCATCAGACCGGGCGCAGTTCCACCAGTTTCAGGGGGCGGCTACGCTCGCAGACGTCGGGGGCGTTGCCGAGAACCTCCCCGACGACGTACTTTTCCCCCTCGATGATGCCGTCGGGGCGGCAGAGCCGGTAACTCCGGCACTCGCTCCTCGGGCAGGAGAACTCGTAGCGGATCTTCGAGTTCGCTATCGCCATGTCGGCGCCGATCAGCGCGACGATGGGGGCCTCCACCACGTCGACCGCGACCGCTGCCTCGTGGTGAACCGGGCAGTCGTGCCGGGTGTTCGGGCGGGCCGCAACGACACGGTATTTCTTCCCTGACTGCAGGTTATGGCAGACCTTGCGCACCTTGCAGCCCTCGCACTCGGTGCACACGCTCCCCTCATACACGAAATCAAGCCCCGGCTTTGCGAGTGCGGCCCCGATCAGCGTCACCTTTGTCTTCTCTTTTGTCATTGTCTCACTCCCGGTAAAGCATCTTCACGAGGTCCCGCGCCGATTCCTCGGTCAGCCCCATATCCAGTATCGTGAACCGTTCCGGCCGGATCGTCCGGGCCGCGAGCAGCGCTTCCACGGCCGTCTCGTCGTCGACCCCGATCTCGGCGGGAGTGGTCGGTGCACCGATCTTTTGCAGGGAACTGCGGATCCCTTCCCAGTCTCCGCCGTGGAGGTACATCGTGATGATCGCCCCGATGCCGCACTTCTCCCCGTGGAGGCCCTTCCCCGGTGCGAGCCGCTCCAGTGCGTGCGAGAACTTGTGCTCGCCGCCGCTGCCGGGCCGGGACGACCCCGCGATGCTCATCGCGACGCCCGAGGAGACCAGTGCCTTCGTCACGATCCAGGCACTCTCCTCCGAATGCGGTTTGATGAGGTCGGCGTTCTGAAAGAGGATCTCGGCGGTCATCCGGGAGAGCGTCAGCGCGTACTCCGAGATCGGTTCGCCCCGGAGACGGTGGGAAAGCTCCCAGTCGAGGATTGCGGTGCAGTTTGCCATGATGTCCGCACACCCGGACGCGAGCAGCCGGTGAGGCGCCGAAGCGATGATGGCGGTATCGGCGACGACAGCGATGGGCGGCTCGGCGGCGAGCGAGACGTTCCCTTCGGCGGTCGGGACCGAGGCCCTCGATGAGGCGATGCCGTCGTGCGATGCGGCGGTCGGGACGCTGATGAAGTGACGGTCTGCGTTGTAGGAGGCGATCTTCGCCGTGTCGATGACCCGCCCGCCGCCGACGCCGATGACGAACCCGGCCTCTGCCGCCGCCGCCTCGGCTCTCCTGATCGTCTCGAGGGGATCGCCAACGCTCGCGGCAAACGTCGCGACGTCGTAGGAGCCGGCAAGAAGCGCCTCGACTCTCTTCCCGGCGACGTCCCGCGTCCGGCTTCCCGATACGATGAGCACAGAATCGCCGAGAGCAAGGTCTTCGCAGACAGCCGGGATCTGCTCGATGACATCGTGGCCGATGACGACGTCACGGGGGAGCTGCATCCATTTGGACTTGTCGAAGACCTTGGTTCTGAGTAGGTTTATGCGGTCTGCGCTCATTTAGATCAGGTAATGATTAGGGAGTTCCTCTACAAATATTACATAGATCCCATCCGTTACGGCGAGGCGTATACGCTCGTCGATACGCTGACCTACGCCCTGATCCTCATCGTGGCGGTCTATCTGGTTTACCGGGGGCTCCGGCGCTACTCGATCGCCATCGACGACGAACTGGTGCTTGCGACCCTGCCCTTCGTCGTCCTGGGGGGGCTTCTCCGGGTCGTCGAGGATACCGGGATGATCGTCTCCGACCTCCGGTTTCTCCTGATCACGCCCCTGATCTTCTTCTCGATCTTTGCGGTCGCGGCGATCGCCCTCTTTCTCGGGAAACTCGCTGAGAACGCCGGGCTCACCGCCCGCTACAGCCGGGTCTACGGGGGGACGGGCATCGTCGCCTGCCTCCTCGCCACCGCGGCGCTCGTCTGGTTCGGCCTCACCGAGGCGACGATCGCGCTCGACGTCCTCGTTACCATCCTCGGCCTCGCAGTCGTGTCGTCGCTCGCCCTCTGGGCGTTCCTGGTATACGTGCTGAAGTGGGATTACGCCTCGAATATCCTCTATAAACTCCTCATCTTCGGCCATATGCTGGATGCGAGCGCCACGAGTTACGGGATCGATATTCATCCCGTTCACTACGTGGAGCAGCACGTCGTGGGTTCGAGCCTGATCGAGGCGACCGGCAGCGCATTCTCGATGTTCCTCCTCAAGATCGCGGTGATCGTCCCCGCCATTTACGTCCTCGAGATGTACCGGCGGGAAGGAAACCCCGATCTCTGGCACCTCATCCTGCTTGCCATGATCGTCGTCGGCATGGCGCCAGGGATACGGGACCTGGTGCGGATGGTGCTCTATGTCTGAACTCTCGCTCGCCCGGGCCACGATCCTCGCGGCCGTCTTCTTCGCCGTTTCGGTCGGCCTCGGCGTCTTTGCCGTGGCCAGCGACCCGGGCGTCGGCGCGGAGGTCCTGACCCTCTTCCGCAACCAGGTCGTAGCCGGCCTCCTCTCCGACTCCCCGCCGGTCCTCGCGGTCAAACTGTTCTTAAATAACCTCGCCGCCTGTCTCCTCCTCTTCCTCGGGGGAGCCTCGCTCGGCGTGGTCACGGTGCTGATCCTCTCGGTCAACGGCCTTTTGATCGGTGCGGTGACGGAGCTCGTGCGGCAGCAGCAGGGCATGCTCTACATTGCGGCGGCGCTCCTCCCGCACGGCATCTTCGAGATCCCTGCCTTCCTCATCGCGGGAGGCCTCGGGCTCCTCCTCGGGCGGGAGCTCATCGACGAGTGGCAGGGTGGAGGCGATGCCGCTGCCGGAGCCGTGCCTCTCGCCCGCCTCTTTCTCCGGGTCGTCGTCCCGCTCCTCGCGGTTGCGGCGGCCGTAGAGGCATTTATTACGCCTGCAATCCTAAGTATGATCGCTTAACGAGGCAAGATCGACAGTTTTTGAGGTTCGAGACGGATGGAAGAAGATACAGGCGTACTTCCCCGGAAAGACGATTTTTCCCAGTGGTACAACGAGATTCTCTGGCGAGCCGAGATCATGGACGTCCGCTACCCGGTCAAGGGGCTGTACGTCTGGTACCCCCACGGGTTCGGCATCAGGAAGCGTGCATACGGGATACTCCGGGACCTTATGGACCGCGACCACGCGGAGACGATGTTTCCGCTCCTGATCCCCGAGACCGAGTTCATGAAGGAGGCCGAGCACATCAAGGGCTTCGAGGACGAGGTCTACTGGGTCACCCACGGCGGCAGGAACGAGCTCGACGTCCCGCTCGCCCTTCGGCCCACGAGCGAGACCGCCATCTACCCGATGTACTCGCTCTGGATCCGGTCCCACACGGACCTGCCACTGAAACTCTACCAGATCGTCAATACGTTCCGCTACGAGACGAAGCATACCCGTCCGCTCATCCGTCTCCGGGAGATCACGTCGTTTAAGGAGGCGCATACCGTGCACGCGACGTGGGAGGAGGCGGCGGCACAGGTGGAGGTCGCGCTCGGCCTCTACCGGGAGTTCTACGACAGCCTCCGGGTGCCGGTGATCGTCTCGCGCCGCCCGAGCTGGGACAAGTTCCCTGGCGCCGACTACACCATCGCGGTCGATACCATCATGCCCGACGGCAAAACGCTCCAGATAGGGACGGTGCACATGCTCGGCGACCACTTCTCCCGCACCTACGACATCACCTACGAGGACGCGAACGGGGAGCGGCAGTACGCCTACCAGACCTGCTACGGCATCTCCGAGCGGTCGATTGCGGCTGTGGTAAGCGTCCACGGCGACGATAAGGGGCTCGTGCTCCCGCCGGAGGTCGCGCCGGTAGAGGTCGTCATCGTGCCGATCATCGTCGGAAAACGGCGCGACGAGGTACTCTCTGCGGCCTCGGCGCTTCAGGAGGAGTTCCGGAACGCGGGGTTCGCCGTGAAACTGGACGACCGGGATATGCGCCCGGGCGCGAAGTACTACCACTGGGAGATGCGCGGCGTCCCGCTGCGGATCGAGGTGGGGCCGCGGGATATCGACGCGAACACGGTCGTCGCCGTCACCCGTACGGGCCAGAAGACCACGCTCGACCGCCGGGGCGTCGTAGAAGGGGTCTGCTCCGTCCTTGCACAGTTCGGGGAGGAACTCTCGCAGGTGGCGCGGCAGGCAATGGCCGCACGGATCGCCGTGGCCGGGACCCTGGACGAGGCTGCCGCAGCGGTGAAGACCGGGGTTGCGGTCGTCCACTGGTGCGGGTCTCAGGAGTGTGCGGAAAAGATTGAGGCGGCGGTGGATGCAAGCATCCTCGGGTCCGATATCAGATCGGACCTGATCGCCGTCTCGGACGGCCCGTGCATCGCCTGCGGCGGGAACGGCACGTCCGCCCTGGTTGCCCGGACCTACTGATCAGCAGGACGGGCAGGTATACGTTCTCTGGTGTTCGGGGGACGAGAGGTCTCCCGAGATCACCGCTTTTCCGCCCGAAAAGAACAATCTGCCGCACTTCGCGCATTTTTTCGGGAGCAGTCGCTCCCAGCGGCTCATCGGAACTTCCAGAGTGAACTGCATCTTCTCCGCGTCGGCGGGGTTGCACTGGGTGAGCTCCTCATACCGGGAGAGGATCTGCATGACCTGGAGCGGGTTTGCTCCCTCGCTGCAGAACCGTTTGAATACGTAAAATTGAAAGATCATCCACCCTAGGTCGGAGCGCTCGATCGTCTCCTCGTAGTCGCTGCACGCTCCTTCGTCTTCGTCGAGGGAATACCCGCAGAGGGGGCAGCGCCCGCCCACGAGTTCGTCCAGGAAGACCTCTTCGTGGCAGCTGGGACAGGTGGTGTGGGGGGTATGCATTCTGGAAGTCATGATTGTACTGGCCTCATACCTTTTACTCTTTCAGGGGCAGCGGGCGGGCCCGCATGCCTTTTGAAAGCATTCCACGCGAGGACGCGCGGTCTCTACGGTGCCTTGAGGTTTACTACGTATTGCGCTCGTGGTGCTCTTATACGTGTCGAATGCGGCGCCCGGATCCGCCTGCCCGGAGTGGTCATGGTCTGGACGTCCGGTGCGGCGGGACCTGCCGGTGCCCATGCCCGGAGGGCATCATTGGAATGCCTCCGGTCTTCTCAAACTCCTGCCCGAAAACGCTTCGCGTTCCCTCAAGCTCCTGCCTTCACACCTAACGGTGCTCAAGATCCGGCCCCTCGGCCCGTCGCAACTCGAAAACCCTCCGGGTTTTCTCAAGCTCCGGACGTGCCGTCCGTCGCACCCTCAAATCAGTCGTTTTCCCCGGAACCGGGGCGACAGCACACATTTTTTATAGGTTGGCGGGGCACTCTGCGCGCATGGCATCTCCAGCGGCATCCGAAGTCTACATCGCCGATGCATCGGATCGTTATCACGCCGTCGAGGCGCTCTGGCGGGAGATTGACGCTCCGTCCCTCGACAAAAAGACCGTTGCGGTCAAGGCGAACTTCAACAGCGACGACCCGTTCCCCGCGACGACCCATCCCGATGCGCTGGAAGCGATCCTCGGGCAGGTCCGCGATGCCGGTGCCCGGATGATCCGGCTCGGTGAGCGGAGCGGGATGGGAGAGACCGGTACGGTGCTGAAGAACCGGGGCGCCGCCGACGTCGCGGCCAGGGCGGGGGCGGAGGTGGTGGCGCTCGACGCCCTCCCTCCCGGTGAGTGGGAGGCGATCCCGCCGGACGGTCTCCACTGGGAGCGTGGGTTCCTGATCGCCCGGCTCTTCCGGGAGGCGGATGCGGTGATCCAGACCTGCTGCCTGAAGACTCACCGGTTCGGCGGGCATATCTCCCTCTCCCTGAAGAACCCGGTCGGTGCCGTGGCGAAGAGAGGCCCGGGGGATGGCTACAACTACATGGCGGAACTTCATTCGTCGCCGCACCAGCGCAGGATGATCGCCGAGATCAACCGGTTCTTTCCCTGCGACATCGCTATTCTGGACGCAACGGAGGGGTTCGCGACCGGTGGGCCCGAGCGGGGCAGCCGTATTGCCCCGAACGTCGTCCTCGCGAGCACCGACCGCGTCGCCCTCGATGCCGCCGGGGTTGCGCTGCTCCGGCACTACGGCTCGACGCCCGAGGTGATGCGGGGCCGGATATTCGAGATGGACCCGATCGCCCGGGCGGCGGAGCTCGGAGTAGGTGTTCGGTCGGCAGAGGATCTGCGGCTCGTCGCGCTCGACCCGGAGAGTAAAGATCTCGTCCTCGATATGCGGCGGATCCTGGACGAGGCTGCCTGAAGATCAGAAGACGAGGTGCTCGAGCAGGATTCGGAGCCCGATGCCGATCAGGATCACCCCGCCGAGGATCTCGACCTTCCGTCCGAATACCCGGCCAAATGAACTCCCCACGAGTACGCCTGCGGCGGAGAGGGCGAAGGTCACGATGCCGATCGTGACTGCGGGCCAGAGGATGGGGGTATCCAGCACGGCAAACGTGACGCCGACGGCGAGCGCGTCGATGCTCGTCGCAACGGCGAGCAGGATGAGCACGGTCGTGCCCCCGGCGGCAAACTGCACGCTCTCGTCGTCCTCCCGCACCGCCTCGAGAATCATCTTCCCGCCGATCAGGGCAAGCAGCAGGAAGGCGATCCAGGGGCCGTAGGACCCGATGAACGAGGCGAGAGTCACCCCCCCGAGCCACCCGAGCACCGGCATCCCTGCCTGAAATCCGCCGAAGAGCGCACCGGCGATGAGGGCCCATCGCCCCCGATCCTCCCGCACGGTGGCGCCTCCGCTGATCGAGACGGCAAACGCATCCATCGCAAGCCCGACGGCGATGAGGAGGGTTGTCGCGAACTCCATTGCGTATATAACGTTCCAACCCGATGCCGGATAACGCTATGGCCCGGCGGTTGTTATATGGCGCTGGAGTGCCCTACCGGTACGGAGAGATGATAGAGATGCGCACGCAAACGATCGGCCTCATCCAGACGGCGGTGAGCGACGACCCCGACCGCAACCTGGAACGCACTCTCGAGATGGCGAGAACGGCGACCGCAAAGGGTGTGCGGATCCTCTGCCTGCAGGAACTCTACCGGGCCCCCTACTTCCCGCAGTACGAGGATACGGACGCCTCCTTCTATGCCGAGACGATCCCGGGTGCCTCGACCGGGGCGTTCTCGGCGTTTGCCCGGGAGCACGGCGTGGTGATCGTCGTGCCGCTCTACGAACGGGCCGAATCGGGTGAGCACTACAACACGGCGGTGGTGATCGATGCCGACGGGCGGCTGCTCCTCCCCGCTTACCGGAAGGTGCATGTCCCCTACGACCCGCTCTTCTACGAGAAGAACTACTTCCGGCCCGGGGACCGCTACCGGGTCTACGATACCCGGTACGGCCGGATTGCAGTGCTCATCTGCTACGACCAGTGGTTCCCGGAGGCCGCGAGGACGGTCGCACTGCAGGGTGCGGAGATAATCTTCTACCCGACCGCCATCGGCCATATCGCAGGCGAAGAGCCTCACGAGGGCGACTGGCGCGAGGCATGGGAGACGGTGCAGCGCGGCCACGCGATTGCAAACAGCGTCCACATCGCCGCCGTCAACCGGGTGGGAGACGAGGGGGATATCCGGTTCTTCGGGAGTTCGTTCGTCGCCGATGCGTTCGGGAACGTCCTTGCCCGGGCGAGCGGGACCGCGGAAGAGGTCCTCGTCGTGGAGGTCGACCTCTCGATGAACGAGGCTGTCCGGAAAGGCTGGGGCTTCTTTGAGAACCGGCGGCCGGAGACTTACGGGGCGCTCACCCGGAGGTTCCTGCCGGGGAGGACCCCTGCGGGGTCGGGCTACCGCATGCCGGCGGAGTGGGAGCCGCACGATGCCGTCTGGCTCTCGTGGCCCCACGACCGCGAGACGTTCCCCGACCTTGCCGCGGTGGAGCGGACCTACATCGAGATCATCGCGGCGCTCCGCGGGTCCGAACCCGTCGACCTCCTCGTCACCGGCGAAGCGATGCGCACCCGGATCGTGGCGATGCTGGAGGAGGAGGGCGTCGATACGGGTGGCGTCAGGTTTCATTTCGCCGATTACGCCGACGTCTGGTTCAGGGACTACGGGCCGACGTTCCTCGCTAACCGAAAGACGGAGAGCCTCGCTCTGGTGAACTGGACGTTCAACGCCTGGGGAGAGAAATACCCGGAACTCATGGGGGATACCCGGATCCCGCTCCTCATGAACAGCGAGATGGAACTCCCGCTCTTCACCCCCGGGATCGTCCTCGAGGGCGGTTCGATCGAGGTGAACGGGCGCGGCACGGTGATCGTGACGGAGGCGTGCCTCTTAAACCCGAACCGGAACCCGCACCTCTCCAGGGAGGAGATCGAGGCGTATCTCGAGGCCTACCTCGGCGCCGAACACGTCATCTGGTTAAAGCAGGGCATCGCCGGCGACGACACCGACGGCCACGTCGACGACATCGCCCGGTTCGTGGACCCGACAACCGTCGTCTGCGCTCTCGAGGAGGACGAGGCCGACGAAAACTACGCTGTCCTGCAGGAGAACTACGAGATCCTCGCGGCATCGACCGACCAGGACGGCAACCCCTTAACGATCATCGGGCTCCCGATGCCGGGGAGGGTCGGCGGCGAAGAACGGCTGCCGGCGAGCTACGCGAACTTCTACATCGGCAATACCGTCGTGCTGGTGCCGGTCTTCGGACACCCGAACGACGAGGTCGCCTTAGCGCGGATCCGGCAGGCCTTCCCCGACCGGGATGTCGTCGGGATCGACTGCACGGAGATGGTCGAGGGTCTCGGTGCGATCCACTGCATCAGCCAGCAGCAGCCGTCCCCCGTGCCGGACCTCACCTCCCCCCGGGCAGAAGGCGCATCACGAGAGGGATGAGCGCGTAGATCGCCGTGCTCCAGGTCCACCCGGCGAGGGCGAGCAGGATCGCGATGACGGAGACGACGGGGACCACCATCACCCGCTGTTTCCCGCGGCGTATGTCGGTGCCGGGGTGAACGAGCCGGCGGTTATGCGTGGCATACCGCCACTGCGCGGCAAAGAGCAGGCCGAGGCCGAGAAGGTTTACCTCGAAAACGATCGCCGCGAAGGTCTCGCCCGGGTAGTCGCCGACGAGGGAGACGGAGAACGGGACCAGCGTGACGAACAGGAGCATAACGATATTGATCCAGAGGAACGTGCGGTCGATGTGGCGGAGCCGCTCTGCCTGCACGTGATGAACTATCCAGAAGGAAGCAAGGATAAAGAACGCGAGGAGATAGTGGAAGAGGTCGGGCACGAGGCCGGCGAGCATCGCCATGACGGCGGCACCGGGGGCGTCGTGGATGCCTGCCGGGACGTTGAGGCTGAGTACCAGGAGGGTCATGGCGAAGGCAAATATACCGTCGGTGAGCGCCTCAATTCGGTTCTTCGGGAACCCGGCCGGTGTCCCGGCCTCCCTGTCGGCGTCGTCTCTCTGTTCCATTGCTAACTATCCCTGTTTGGAACGCCGGTCTGATAAGGAATGAGCATTTGCACCCGGGAGATCGGGATGGGGTCACCAGCCGTTACGGTGGACCCGGTCCTCGCGGTAGCGGTCCTCGGGCGGGGGACGGGCGGCCGGGTAGCCGACGGTGACGAGGGCGAAGGGCATGACGGCACCGGGAAGCGAGAAGAGGTTTGCAAACCCGAGCATCCGGTCGGCGTCCGGGTAGACGGCGGTCCAGACCGCGCCGAGCCCGAGGGCATGGGCGGCGAGGAGGAGGTTCTCCGTCGCCGCGGCGCAGCCCTGTGCCGAAAAGTCGCGGTTCTCCAGGATGCGGTGATCGAGACAGACGAGGATTGCTGCCGGCGCGGGGGGACGGACCTCCGCGTAGGGGCTGACCGCCGGAATACTCCCGAGGATGTGGGGGTCGTCGATGACGACGAAGTGCCAGGGCTCCTCGCCGCCGGCATAGGGGGCCTGCATCGCGGCCGCGAGCAGTCTTCTCACCGTCTCCCGGGCGACCGGGCGGTCGGTATACTCCCGCACGCTCCGCCGGGTCATGATGGCATCGAGGGTGTCCATCTCACCCCCTGTGGAGTGCTCGTGACTTCAATCATTGCCCGGAAGCCCCGGGCGCGGATCCATGCACGATCGTTCTCCTGCGTGGTTAGCCTCACGCGAAGACGCGAAGTTCGCGAAGCGGCGTAATTGTCATTAACGATGGGCTTCGCGTCTTTTCGCGTCTTCGCGCGCGATCGTCTCTCAAGCACCCGGGACGGGCCGTCCCACCGGCATGAGGTAGAGCGGTGTCGTGTTCCCCGGGAGCCCGAGGGTCTCCCTGACCTCGCCCTCGCCGAACGCCCCGATAGCAACGGTGGATAGATTGATCGCCTCTGCCTGGAGGTAGACGTTCTCTGCGGCGTGCCCCGCCTCCATGAAGACGTAGCGCATCCCCCGCTCGCCGTACTTCGCGTTCGTCCGGTCCGGGACCGCGGCGATGACGACCGTTGCCGGGGCGTCGCCCACGGGGGTCTGGTTGACGGCCGCCGCCTGCAGGGCGGCCCGCCGGTCCCCGCCGGCGACCCGGACGAGCAGGTGCTCCCCGGGCCGGTAGTGGTAGACCCCCGGCTCAAGGCCCAGGACGCCGCCCGCGACGAAGTAGACCTCCAGGGGGTAGAGGCCGCCGGCGGAGGGAGCGGTCCGGTGGCCCCGGTCGTCCGTGACCCCCTGCGCCGCCCAGAGGACCTGCCCGGCGTCGGCGATGGTCAGCGGCACTTCGGCATAGACCCTGACCGACCGCCGTTCCCACAGCGCCTCCTCGACGGAGACGTCGCCCGTACGACGGGGTTCCGGGAGGGTGACGGCGCCGTCCGGCGGTGCCGGCGTGGTGTTCCCGCCCGGTGCCGGGGGGATGCCGGCGCACCCGGAGACCAGCACCGCTGCCAGCAGGACAGCGACGACGAGGTCGATGTGGCGACTCTTCACCTTCATGACACCGGGTTGGGGGCTATCGGGACTCATGAAGGTATCGGAGCGCCCCGACACTACCGCTTCTTCTTCCCCCGGCGGTTCCCGGCGGACGAGAAGGGGAACTTCACGAAGTCCCGGAGGCCCCCTGCCGGGGAGAAGTTCCGCATATCCCGGCGGACCCCAGCGATGAGTTCGTCGACGACTTCCTGCTCCTTCGCCTCCCCCTCCTCCTGCACCACCGTCAGGCGATGGAGGGAGTAGAGCCCGAGGATGAAAGCGAAGAGGAAGAAGAACTCCCACTGCTGGATATCCAGCGTGACGAAGACGAGTTCCTGCACCGGGTCCCTCCAGATCAGGGTCCAGATGAGTTCCCGCTCGGCGAAGAAGTCCACGAGGAGCCCGCCGAGGATCGGGGCGACTCCTGCCGCGACCGAGTTTGCGAAGGTGCTCGCTGCGAGGTAACTGGTCGCCTGGCCCTGCGGCGCCATCTTCAGGCTGATATTTCCCGAAGCGAGCGAGACCCCCGCAAGCGAGATCCCCATCAGGATGTGGATGAGGACGAGCAGCGGGTAGGTCAGGATGTAGACGTTCGGGAGCGTGACGAACATCCACGCGAAGATCGCGAGCATGAAAAGCGGCCCGCTCACGGCAAGCACCGACTTGTTGGAGTAGCGGTCGGAGACCCGGCCCCACGACCGGTAGAAGACGATGTTCATCACCTGGCTGAGGACGCTGAGAGCGACGACGACCGAGATGTCGAGACCGATCCTCTGCAGCATGTAGACCGTGAAGAACGGCGCCGCGAGGTTGACGGCGAAGTTCCACGACCCGAGGAATACGATGAGGTTCTTGAAGTTGATGTCCGCAAAAGGCTTTTTGATGGCGGCGAGCAGGCCGTCCTCCCCGTTCTCGGCGACCATCCGGGGCTCGGGCGTTCGGGCGAGGAGCGTGATCCCGACGAGGCCGGCGATGAGTCCGAGGAGGAAGAGGATGGAGTAGCCGTAGGCTGCAAGGTCCGGGAAGACAACGTTCCAGGAGTCGATGAAGAAACCGGCGGCGAGGCTGATGACGAGTGCGATACCCGTGGAGAGGGTCAGCCGGCGGGAGAAGAAGTCGCCGAGCCGGTTCTGCGGTATGAGGTCCCGCATCCAGGAGTTCCAGCCGCAGTGGGAGACCGCCGAGAACGACGCATAGAGAGCAATCGAGGCGATGAGCACGAATATCCCCTGCTCCGGCGAGAGGAAGAACGGTATCAGGACGATGGGTATCCAGCAGAGGCGGGCGGCGAACGCCGCCGCCCCGACCCCCCGCCGCCTCTTCCTGACG
>JAEZIP010000020.1:0-3395 GCA_023436625.1 Methanobacteriota archaeon
GGTCAGCCTCGAGTAGTCCGGGGATAGGTAGAACCCGACTCCCTCGACCGCCCCGGGCTCTGTGAGCGAGAAGATTACGAGGAAGAGGAGGATCACGACGAGGACCGGGACGAGGTAACGGGAGACCTTCTCGATCCCCTCCCTGATCCCGGATCGCACCGTCACGAAGACGGTCAACCCGGAGAGAAGGAAGAAGACGAGCGGGAGGTAGGAGCCGGTGAACGCTCCGAAGTCCATGGGCCGGCTGAAGGCAAAGAAGACTGCATACGCGAGCACCCAGCTCGTGATCACGAGGTAGTAGCCGAGGATGAGGCTGACGATGGCGACGATGACGATTCCTGCCGCTGAGAACCGTTGCCGTATGGACCGGAAAGCGGAGACGACCGACGTTCCCGTGGAACGTCCGATGGCGAGTTCCAGCACCATCAGGGGGAGGGCGAAGAGGAGGACGGAGATCAGGTACGGGACCAGGAACGCGCCGCCCCCGTTGGCGCCCACGACGTAGGGGAACCGCCATATGTTCCCTATCCCTATAGCCGAGCCGATGCTTGCAAAAATGAAGCCCAGCGTCGACGACCACTCTTCTCTTCCCATATCTCACCCTGCGGGGCCTGTCTCCTCAGGGTAGGGAGGCGCTCTTTCTTTATATGGGTACCCGCCCGGATCCCCGCCTCCGGCCGGATCGTCGAGCGGCCCCGGGGTCCGGCGACGGGTTTTGCCGTATCCGCCGACCAGTACACTTTTGTACCGGGTGTCTCCATACGACTGCGGTTGGAAGCGGCATGAGCGTCACGTTCCGGATCTGCCCCTGCAGGGGGACGAGGGGTTGAACGGCCGATACCCGTTCCTCGTCTCGATCCCCCATGGCGGCACCTCCGTTCCGCCCGAGGTCCGCGGTCTCGTCAACCTCTCGCACAAGGAGATCGTCTTCAACAGCGATCCCCATACCCGCCTCCTCTACGGGTTCGACGACGCGGTGGAAGCGCTGGTCGACTTCGACTTTTCAAGGATCTTCGTCGACACCAACCGGGCACCCTACGATTACCCGCCACGATCCCAGGACGGGGTGGTCAAGGTCATCACGCAGGACGGGACCCCGGTGTTCCGGAAGGGCCGGACGCCCGGCAGGGAACTGATAGGGGTTCTCCTGCAGAACTACTACCACCCGTTCCACGGACGGCTGACCGGGGCCCTCGACACCCTCCCTATCGAGATCGCCTTCGACTGCCACAGCATGCTGCCGCGCGCCCCGCCGGTCAGGATGGACGCCGGACGAGAGCGCCCGCTCTTCTGCCTGAGCAACCGGGGGGACCGGAACGGGAGGCCCAAAACGGCGGGCGGTTTCGTGACCTGCCCGCCTGAGTGGCTCCGGGCGCTCGCCCGGTCGTTCCAGGCGGAGTTCGGCGGCGAAGGAAAGGTCGCGATGAACGATCCTTTCAGGGGCGGGTTCATCTCGGTGGCGCACTACCGGCGCAGAAGGGTCCCCTGGGTCCAGGTCGAGATCAACCGCGGCTTCTACGAGACCCCGGATCGCGAGGTCGACGAAGCACGGCTCGCCGGACTCCGGGGGAGGATCTTCTCCGCCGTCGCCGGGTTCTGGGACGGGGTCTCGGGCTGAGGAACCTGCTCAATCGGACCGCATTCCGCCGGAGTTTCAGAGCCGAAGAGACTATGCCGACTGAGCGCCCACTTATATAGTGATGGATCGCCTGAACCTGATCCTGCAGCGTTACTTCGGACATTCGGCGTTCAACCCTTACCAGCGGGAGATCATCGAGGACCTCCTTGCCGGGCGCGACGTCCTCGCGGTGCTTGCGACCGGAGGCGGCAAGTCGCTCTGTTACCAGGTCCCCGCGCTCATGGGCGACGGTGTTGTGCTGGTGATATCGCCACTCATCGCCCTGATGAAGGATCAGGTCGACGACCTGCAGGCACGCGGGATCGGGGCGGAAGCGCTGAACTCCTCGGGCTCCTACACAACGACACGCCGGATCCTCTCGGAACTCGAAGAGGGGCTGGTCCAGATCCTCTACGTCTCGCCGGAGAAGGCGGTCGACGACGACTTCCTCGACCTTATGGCGTCCCTTCCGGTCACGCTGATCGCGGTTGACGAGGCGCACTGCATATCGATGTGGGGGCACCAGTTCCGCCCGGAGTACCGGTCGCTGCGGCTTCTCAAGGAGCGGTTTCCCGGGGTGCCGATGGTTGCCCTGACGGCGACAGCGACGCCGGACGTCCGCGACGACATAGCACGGCAACTCGATCTCGCGGACCCGTCGGTCTACGTCGGGAGTTTCAACCGGGAGAACCTCCGCTACACCGTCGTCCCGAAGGAAGAGGGCGCATACGAACGACTCCGTGCCTACCTGCGGGGCCGCAGGAAGGATTCCGGGATCGTCTATGTGGGAACGAGAGAGGGGGCCGAGACGCTTGCGGCACGGCTGCGGGCCGGCGGAGTTTCGGCGCTCCCCTATCATGCCGGGATGACGGCGGCCGCCCGGGCAGAGACGCAGGACAGGTTCATCGGCGGGAAGGTCCCGGTCGTCTGTGCGACGAGCGCGTTCGGCATGGGCATCCACAAGCCGGATGTGCGGTTCGTCGTCCACTACGATATGCCAAAAACCCTCGAGGCCTACTACCAGGAGAGCGGCCGGGCCGGAAGGGACGGAAAAGAGAGCGACTGCATCCTCTTCTATAACGATAATGATGCGAAACGTCTCCGGTCCTTCATCGACCGCGATCTCCCGTCCGAGTTCCAGCGAGAGGTCGCACGTGCGAAACTGCAGAGCATGGCGGATTATTGCACCACGACGGAGTGCCGGAGAAAGGTGCTCCTCGAATACTTCGGCGAGCGCTTCGACGCTCTTCCCTGCGGGGGCTGCGATACCTGTGCGCCGACCGGAACCCCGGCCGGGAAGGTCAGCCCCCGGTCCGGGCGCCGGAAGCGCGGCGCCGCACGTTCCGCGTCCGGCTGAACCGCCGGATGCCGGTGCTCCGCCTCCCGCTCTCCAGGGAAACATCTATTACATCGACGGCAGAATGAACGTTCCGGGAGTTGTCATGGCAAAGAAATTAACCCGTTCGACGTCCGACCGGTGGGTTGCCGGGATATGCGGCGGCATCGGAGAGTACCTCGAGATCGACCCGAACGTCATCCGGGCCATCTGGGTCATCGTTACCGTGCTCACAGGGTTCCTGCCCGGGATCATCATCTATATCCTGCTCTGGCTCATCCTGCCCGAACAGGGGCAGGCGCGCCCGGTGGGGGCGACGGCTGAGGTGTAAAGTAGCGGCTGGGGAACCAACCGCCTTTTTTCCAAGACGAAGGGCGGTGCGTGCTCTACTCACACCGGTAGGTACACGGTTTTCCAGTGGGTATCGCCATGGGGGTGGGG
>JAEZIP010000046.1:0-6169 GCA_023436625.1 Methanobacteriota archaeon
CTCTGGGTCTGCATTCGTTTGTCCTGTTCGATGAACATATCGACAATTTTGCCCCCAGCCTGACCGAATCCTATGAAGAAGACCCTCATTCAGCTTCACACCCTCATATTGACTAATTAATTATATCCACGCTTATGTATAAAGACGTTGTATACATTATTACCCAAAAGTGTTCTTATAATTTTCAGACATAGTGGTGAACGATGAAGGTCTGCATTGTGGGGGGAGGTCTATCCGGCCTGGTCTCGGCTCTCGAAATTGCCGGATCACACCAGGTGGATCTCTTCGAGCGAAGGCCCGTTCCGGGGGGCTGCCTCGGTTCGTACCGGATCGGGGATTACTGGATCGAGGAATACTATCATCATTGTTTTGCCGGGGATACCGCCCTGCTCGACCTCTTCGATACGCTTCAGGTGACCGACCGGCTGGAATGGCTCAAGGGCACCACCGGCTACTATGTCGACGGGACCATCCACCCGCTCACCACCCCGACCGAGATCCTGCGCTACCCTCACCTCACACTCACCGAGAAGGCCCGCCTCGGCCTGCTGACCCTGCGCTCCCGGCGGCTTGACGCGAGAGCGCTCGACGGGATCACTGCGAAGGACTTCATCCTTGATAACCTCGGCCCAGGCATCTACGCATCGTTCTTCGAACCGCTCTTGAAGAGCAAGTTCGGCGACCGTGCGGGCGATGTCTCCGCAGCCTGGCTCATATCCCGTATCGCGATCAGGTCGAACCGGGGCGCCGGGGGCGAGCGCCTGGGTTACCTGAAAGGGGGATTCCGGCATTTCATCGCGCGGCTCGAGGAAGAGGCGGCGAGACGGGGCGCCTCGATCATGCCGGGCTCTCCCGTCGAGGAGATCCGGCGGGAGGGCAGCGGCTGGCTCGTCAACGGGATGCCATACGACGCAGTCGTATCGACGCTCCCCCCGCAGGTGACTGCCGACCTTGCCGGTCTCGATATCGCCCCGGTACCCTACCAGGGCGCTGCCTGCATGACCCTCGCGCTCGACCGGGACGTGACCGACGGCATATACTGGCTGAATATGAAGGATGCAGCTCCCTACGGTGCGGTGGTCTCGCACACCAACTTCGCCCCGCTCGAGTGGTACGGCGAGCATATCGTCTACCTTGCATCCTACTTCTCCGGCCGGCTCCCGGAAGGATTCGACCAGTCGATGCTTGCCGACTTCTGCCGCCGGTTTTCCGTCAGTGAACGCGAAGTCCACTGGCACCGGCTCGCGGTCGACCCGTATGCAGGCCCGGTCTACACGACGGGACTCCGCAGCCGGCTGCCCGCCTACGAAGAGCACGGGCTCTTCCTTGCCGGGATGTTCAGCCCTCCGAATTACCCGGAGCGGAGCATGAACGGCTCGGTCGTCGCCGGGCAGGAAGTGGCAAAGCGGGTTCATGCGAGGTTTTTAGATGCGTGAGATCGAGGTGAGCGCCGTCCTGCCAGTCTACAACGACCTTGCGGCGCTCAAGACCGCCATACCGCGCTCGCTCGAGGTGCTGGAGGCAATCGCACCCGGGAGGTTCGAACTGATCGTCGCCGAGGACGGGAGCACCGACGGGAGCACGGAGTTCGTCAGGGATTGCGAGGCCGGAGATCCCCGGGTTCGCCTGCTCCATTCCGACGAGCGGCTCGGGCGGGGACGGGCGCTCAACCGCGCGTTTGCCGCGGCGGAGGGATCGATCGTCTGCTACTACGATGTCGACCTCGCCACCGACATGCAGCACCTCCCCGAACTGGTCGAGGCCATCCGGAACGGCTACGATGTCGCAACAGGCTCCCGCCTCCTCCCCGAAAGCGTTATCGTACGGAGCGGTGGGCGGGAGATCGCGAGTCGCGGTTATAACACGCTTGTGAGAACGATCCTCGGAAGCTCGCTCTGCGATCACCAGTGCGGGTTCAAGGCATTCCGTCGTGACCGCCTTCTTTTCCTGCTTCCCTCGGTGACTGCAGATCACTGGTTCTGGGACACCGAGGTGCTGGTTCGGGCACAGAAGAACGGTTACCGGATACGGGAGTTTCCCGTGCGATGGCAGCAGGGAGAGGGGACGACGGTACGGAGAAAGGACATAATTGAGATGGGATCGGCGATTCTTCGTCTCTGGTGGCGGCTCCATGTGGAAAAAGGTTAGCGCCGTCGTCATCCCCACCCTGATCGCGATCGGGATCGTTGCCTACATGCTCTACCGCGTATGGGATGACCTCCTGCTGACGCTCGAGCACGCCGTGATACCCTTCCTCTTCGCCGCCGTCGCGATCTGCATCGTTGCCTGGGTCCTCCGGGGCTTCCGGTATCAGTTTATCCTGCAGGGACTCGGCATCAAGGAGAGCCTTACCTTCTCGACAGCCTGCATCTTCATCTCCCAGACAGCGAACCTCATCGTTCCCGCACGCCTCGGCGACTTCGTGCGGATGCTCATCCTGAAGCACGAGGACGACGCCACCTACTCGCAGGGATTCTCGTCGCTCGTCATCGAGCGTGTCTTCGACATCCTGATGATCGCGGTGCTCGGCGCCTTCGCGCTCCCGTTCATCCTTGCCGTCCTCGACGTCCCCGACTGGTTCATCACGGTCATCCTCGTTCCTCTCGCCGCCGGCGGCATCTTCTTTGCCGTACTCCTCTGGTCGGGCAGGATGAAGTCCGAGAACCGGATCGTCGCCGCCGTCCAGAGGATGCTCGATGAAGTGAAGCGGGCCTCCCTCAACCCCCGGGCCCTCGCTGTGCTCAGCGGCTCATCGCTCCTCATATGGCTCGTCGACGTGCTGGTCTGCTACGCGGTCGTCCTGATGTTCCAGGAACCGGTCCCGTTCGGCATCGTCGTCCTCGCGATCGTCATCGGCAACCTCGTCAAGGCGGTCCCGGTCACCCCCGGGGGAGTGGGGACCTATGAACTCGCGCTCGCCCTGACCTTCGGGCTCGCGGGGACGCCGGCAGTCACGGCGACACTGATCGCGGTCATCGACCACCTGATCAAGAATCTGGTCACGCTCGTCGGGGGCGTCGGGTCGATCTACTACTTCGGCGACTGGTCGATGGATCTCTTAAAGAAGGCTTTTTCCAGGGAGATCGAGAAGGAGGATACGTTTGGCGGTTGAATTCATCGTCCCCGTGCTCCTCTGGCTTGCAGCCGTCAAGGTACTCCACCTCGGCGCCTGGCCGGCACTCGACCGCACCCTCGGCAACCTCTCGGCCGCCGCCGCATACCCGGCATCGGCCCTCCTCTTCACGCTCGGGTCCTGGTACTGCGGGCTTTCGGGCCTTCCGATCTCGCTCGCCCTCCTGCCGTTCCTCGCCGCGATCGTCTATATGGGGTCGCGGCGGTTCTACACGAGGGAGCGCCTGCGGTCCGCGCTCTCCTGGGACCTCGCCTTCCTGGTCCCCTTCCTCTTCATGCTCGAGGTGCGCTGGATCAACCCTACCATCTCCTACGCCGAGAAGTTCATGGACCACGCCATTCTCGCGTCGATCATGCGGCAGCCAATCGTCCCGCCGCTCGACCCCTGGTACGCGGGGGGGACGCTGGACGTCTACTACTACCTCGGCTACTGGATGAACGGGGCGCTCGGGCTTGTATCCGGCGTGCCATCGACGGTCGCGTTCAACCTCGCCCTCCCGACGGTGTTCGGCCTTTCCGTCGTCTCGCTCTACGCCCTCGGGCACCTTCTCCTCGAGCGCTACCGGTGGCTCCCGGTGCTTGCGCTCTTCATCCCGAACCCCTCTGCGATCTACCACATCCTGATCGGGGATGCCTGGTTCGACGTCCTCTGGGGGAGCACCCGGACGATCGAAAGCACCATCAACGAATATCCGATCTTCTCGATGCTCTGGGGCGACGTGCACCCGCATGTCATGAGCTTCTTCAACCAGGGGTTCCTGCTCTTCCTCCTGGTCTTTGCCTATATGCGGTGGGGGACCCTCACGATTCGGGGGCGGGCACTCCTCTGCGGACTTGCCGCCGTGAGTCTCGGGTCCATGCCCGGATTCAACTCCTGGGACGTGCTGGTCTATGCCCCGGTCGCGCTGGTCTTCGGCCTCCTCGTATGGAAACGCTTCGGGAACTTTTCCCGGGACAAAGAGCAGTCCTGGATGGTGCTTGCGACGGTGCCGCCGCTCGCGATTGCGACCTACCTCCCGTTCTACCTGCAGCTCAACAGCCCCGGCGTAGAAGGGATCGGGATCGTCCCCCTACCCTCCGAACCGGTGGAGTTCCTGCTGGTACACGGGTTCTTCCTCGCGGTGCTGGTCGCCTATTGCGCCCCGGACATCAGGAAGCGGCCCTACCTCCTGCTCGCCGCGGTGCCGTTCGTGCTCGCCGGCTACCCGGCGGCGGCCATAGCCGCCGTCCCGCTGGTCTATCTTCTCGCCCGCCGCCGGTTCTCGGCCATCGATACGCTCGCCATCCTCGGGCTCGTGATCGTCCTCGCTACCGAACTCGTCTACCTCGTGGACAACATGGGAGAGACCTACTTCCGGATGAACACGGTCTTCAAGTTCTACCTCCCCGCGTGGTTCCTGATGGGGACGGCAAGCCTCGCCGTCGTCGGGGAGTGGCTCCGGAGCGCCGGAATCGACCGGCATATCTCCGCCCGGATGGAGAGGGTGCTGCCTGCCCTGGCCGTGGTCGCTCTCCTTGCCGCACCCTTCGCGATCAACGTCGACTTCGGCTACGGGAGCCACACCCTCGACGGGGCGGCATACCTCGAAGGTTCGCATCCCTCTGATGCGGCGGCGATCGCGTTCCTCCGGGGCCTCCCGGGCGAACACGTCATCGTCGAAGCGGAGGGCGGAGATTACACCTACTATTCAAGGGTATCGTCGTTCACCGGGATCCCGGCGATCATCGGGATGCCGTTCCACGAGTATATGTGGCGGGGGGACGAGGGGCGTATAAGCGAACGGAGCGCCGACGTGCGGGCCATTTACGAGCAGCCGACGCGGACCGTCGACCTTGCGCGGGCGTACAACGCCACCCTGCTGTACGTGGGTGCCGAAGAGCACGAACGCTATACCGTCTCGATCCCGACGGATGCGCTCGAGCTCATCTACGATGCTCCGGGAGTCCGGATCTACCGGATCCCTGCATAAACTATCAGAGACCACGTTCATGCGGGCAGGCGTGAAAATGGCGGAACTACACCCCGCAATGCGGGGTAAAATGACAAACCTTTATCACTCCTCTTATTGACATAATAGAGCGCATTCGATCAGCTACGCTACTGATGAATGATGACGGAGCAGCAGAGGGCTGCCCCCGAAAGAGGTGAGTTATGGCAAAGGCATATGTAAAATTCGAGATTCCGGAAGAGATCCAGAATAAGGCCCTTGAAGCCCTTGAAATCGCAAGAGATACAGGCAAGGTGAAGAAGGGGTCCAACGAGGCGACGAAAGCAGTCGAGCGGAACATCGCCCAGCTGGTTCTCATCGGTTCGGACGTTGAGCCTGAAGAAATTGTCATGCATCTGCCGCCGCTCTGCGAAGAGAAGCAGATCCCATTCGTCTACATCACGAAGCAGAACGACATCGGTTCCGCGAGCGGCCTCGAGGTCGGCTCGGCAGCCGCCGCTATCGTCAAGTCCGGCAAGGCAAAGGACCTTGTCGAAGAGATAGCAAAGCAGATAACTGCACTGAGAGAGTGAGGAACAGATTATGGCAAACGACGGAACGCCCGCAGAAGTTATCGAGATCATCGGCATGACCGGTATGCATGGCGAAGCCCAGCAGGTAAAGTGCCGGGTTCTCGATGGCCCGAACAAGGGGCGGATCATCACCCGCAACACCGTGGGCCCAATCAGAGAGGGAGACATCCTCTCGCTGCTCGAGACCGAACGTGAGGCCAAGAAACTCTCGAGGCGGTAACCATGGTCGATAAATACGTCTGCAGTTTCTGTGGAGAGGGCCTGGAGCCCGGCACCGGCAAGATGTTCGTGCGCCGGGACGGGACCATCTTCTACTTCTGCAGCACAAAGTGCCAGAACAACTACAGGCTCGGCCGGGTGCCGCGCCGCGTCGAGTGGACCGCGGCGGGACGCAAGGCCCGCGGCAAAGAGTGATCGGCATGGACCGCACCTTTGTGATGGTCAAGCCCGACGGCGTCCAGCGCGGACTCGTCGGGGAGATCGTCTCCCGGTTCGAGGCGAAGGGACTCAAACTCG
>JAEZIP010000063.1:0-27004 GCA_023436625.1 Methanobacteriota archaeon
CCCCAGCGTAGGCAAGTCCCTGATCTTCAACCAGCTCACCGGCCTCGGGGTGGAGGTGAGCAACTATCCCGGGACCACCGTCGAGCTGCAGCGGGGCAACACCTGTTTCCAGCGCGAGATGGTCGAACTCGTGGACCTTCCCGGCGTCTACTCGCTGGAAGGAAATTCGGACGAAGAAGCCCTGGTCCGCCGGTTCCTGGAGCAGCAGGACACCGATGCGGTCATCGTGGTGGTGAACGTCACGCGCCTGGAACGCAACCTCTACCTTCTCCTCCAGGTGGCGGAGTACGGCCTCCCGATGATCGTCGTGCTGAACATGGCCGACGAAGCCGCAAAACAGGGGATTGAGATCGACCCCGACCCGATCCGCGACCTCCTCGGCGTCGACGTGATCCAGACGGCGGCATCGCAGGGAAAGAACATCGAGCGGATCATCCCGGCGGCTCTTGCCGCCTCCCGCCCCTCGACGGTCGAGATCCCGTACGACCACCACGTGGAAGCAGCCGTCCGGAGCCTCGGGAAGATGTTTGAGGCGGACCGGAAGGAGAGCGTCAGGGCGCTCCTCGGGTTCGGCGACAACCCGGAGTTGCTCGAGGCGGCAGGGACGATCGCCGACGAGATCGAGTCCCGGCACCGGATGACGGTCGCCCAGATCATCGCGGCCAACCGGCACAACTTTGCTCACCGGATCGCCGACCTCACCGTGAAGGAAGAGGCGTTCCTCCGCCAGACCGATCCCGACAGCATCCTGACGCGGCTTATCCCCGGAATGCCGATCCTCCTCGGTATCCTCATAGGGATGCTCCTCGTGGTCTTCACGGTGGGATCGTTCCTCGAGGGAATGATCGTGGAGTTCTTCGAAGTCTTTGCGATACAGCCGTTCCTCGCGCTCGGGCTCCCTCCCCTCATCGAAGAACTGGGGAGATCCGTCCTGCTCGCGCTCCAGGCAGGCCTCGGGATAGCGTTCCCGTACGTCTTGCTCTTCTACATCATCATCTCCGTCCTCGAAGACTCCGGATACATGACCCGGGCGGCCTTCCTCGCCGACAACGCGATGCACAGGGTCGGGATGCACGGCGGGGCGGTCATCCCTCTCACCCTGGCGTTCGGGTGCAACGTACCGGCCATCATGAGCATACGGCTCCTGCATTCCCGGCGGGAGCGCATCATCGCCTCGTTCCTGGTCACGATGGTCCCCTGCTCGGCCCGGACCGTCATCATCGCCGGGATTGTGGGCAGTTTCGTCGGTATCGGAGCGGCATTCAGCGTATACGCCATCGTCTTTGTCCTTATCCTCGCGACAGGCCTCGTCCTCTCCCGCGTGACGCCCGGCGAGCGGTTCGGCATGATCATGGAGATGGTGCCGCTCCGCTGGCCGGACCCGAAACTGGTGATGAAGAAGGCCTGGTCGCGCCTCTCCGAGTTCCTCTTCATCGCGATGCCCCTGCTCCTTGCGGGGAGCATTGTCCTCGGGCTGCTCGGGTTCTTCGGCATCATGGCGATTGTTGAGGGGATCGTGGAGCCGTACACCATGGCCCTCCTCGGTCTTCCCGGCTACTCGGCTACGGCGCTCATCTTCGGGATCCTCAGGAAGGAGATGGCGTTCGAGACCCTTGCCATCCTCGCGGGCACCGCCGACCTCGGGGCGGTGCTCTCGTCCCTCCAGCTCTACGTCTTTGCGGTCGTGACCGTCCTCTTCGTCCCCTGTCTTGCGACCATCACGGTCCTCGTGCGTGAGGTCGGTTCAAGGATCACGCTCGCGATCACGCTCTACACGGTCGCCCTCGGACTCCTTATCGGAGCCCTTATGTTCCGTATCCTTGCATAGGTACACGACGGAACGGAGTTCCCGCACCGCCGGCATCCGCGCGGCCGGGCGACTCCCGATCCGTTACTTCTACGATGATGGAGCACCGACAGTTGAGGGATGATGAAACTTCTGCGATTATACGCCGGCTGCGTTACGCCCCCGGTGCAATGCCCCACTGCCCCTGAGATCGCTTCCGGAGCGAGCCGGCCATGCTGACGTTCGTGGGTCTCGGTCTCTACGACCTCGGGGATATATCGGTCAAAGGCCTCGAGTGTGTCCGGAACGCCGATGCCGTCTTTCTCGAGGCGTATACGTCGCGGCTGATGGGAACGGACGTTCCCGGGATGGAAGCGTTCTTTGGTGCGGAGATCCGGGTGCTCGCGCGGGAGGATGTCGAAGAGGACCCCCATGAGATCCTCGATCGTGCCGCCGAAGGCCGGGTGGCGTTCCTGACCGGGGGAGACCCGATGGTCTCGACGACGCACGCCGATCTCCGGATGCGGGCGGCCGCCGCCGGCATCGAAACGTCCATCATCCACGCTTCGTCCATATCGAGCGCGGTCTCGGGCCTCTCGGGCCTGCAGAACTACCGGTTCGGGAAGTCCTGTTCTGTGCCGTTCCCCGCGAAGGGATGGTTCCCGACAGCCCCCGTCGAGACGGTTGCGGCGAATCTTGCGCAGAACCTCCATACGCTCGTCTACCTCGATATCCAGAAGGACCGCTACATGCGCGTCCCGGAGGCGATCGCCATCCTCGAGGAGATGGCAGAGAAGCGTGGGGTCGAGCCGCCCGCGCTCTACGTGGGCATCGCCCGGGCGGGGTCGGAGCACCCGGTGGTTCGCGCCGGGACCGGTGCGAAACTTAAAGAGACGGAGTTCGGGCCCCCGCTCCATATCCTCGTCGTACCGGCAGAACTCCACCCGATGGAGCGCGAGTACCTGGAGATCTTTGCCGGCCTATGACCCTCGAGGAGTGCGGAGCTCTCTTTCTGGATGCTCTTTCCCGGGCCCGGATCGTCGCCCCGGAGGGGACCCTCCTTTACCGGGTGGCCGACGAGGTGGTCGAGATGGCTGCGGCGTACCAGAGCGACGGGATGGTCTTTCTCCGGACGGGCGACCCGGTGAACGCGCTCGCCTCTTTTGCCTACGGGCTCGGCTGGCTTGACGCGGGCTCGCGCCTCGGGCTGCTCGAACCGTTCGCCGCCCACCCTCCGGAGCAGGTGGACGCGTGCATACCGGACTCGCAGAGCGCCCACCTGGACGAGAAGACCCACCGCTACCGGCGGATGCTTCATTCCGCTCTTCTCGCGGTTTGCGCGGGGCCGGACGAGGCGAGCCTTCTCTCTGAGGGGGCGGAAGCGTTCCGCTCCGCGGCGCGTTCCTGGTATGCGCAGGGCGTGGAACACCTTGATGCGGGCGACCTTCCCGGGGCTCTCGCACGGTTCAGCTACGGATACGCCTGGCTCGATGCCGGTATCCGTGCGGGGCTTTTCAGGATAACCGGCGACCGGGGCCTCTTTACGGTCTAGGGTTTGCGCACAAGCGCCCGGCCCGGCCCGGGAGAATACCCCGCGGCTGAAGGCCCTTTATCCCGTGGATTCCCGGTCCTGTTGATTTACGATAAAACCATCGTTAAATAGTATCTGCACGATATCTTATTAGTTCAATTTCGGGTATTTTCTCTTGAGATTGCCCGAAAATTCGTAAAAATCCGGCAGATATCCGTCGATACGGGGGATCGGGTTGCGATGTCCCCCCTCACCCGGGAGCGTAGAGGATGAAGAAGTCTCAGTGGAAGTGGCTGCTCGTCTCGATCAGTTTCAGCACTCTTGTCATGGCAGGCGTCCTGTACTTCACCGTCGATGAGATGACGGTCGAGTACCTCAGCCGCGTAAGTCCGTTGTACCTGCTTCTTGCCGTTCTCCTTCACATCGTCTCGCTCGTGTTCTGGGCGCTCCGCATCCGGCTGATGTCGAGGTCGCTCGGCTACCGGGTACGGTTCATGCACTGCCTGAACCTGGTGCTGGCGAACATGCTCGTTGCTGCGGTCACCCCGTCCCAGGCGGGCGGCGAGCCGGTCAGGGTTCACGAACTTTACCGGGCAGGCGTTCCGGTCGGGGACGCCACCGCCGTCGTCGTGATGGAGCGGATCCTCGACGGGATCGCCCTCGGGGCGCTCGGGGCCTTCGCCATGCTCTTCCTCGGCAGTTACTGGAGCAGTCTCGCCTCGGGGTTCAGCGGCCTGAGCCTCCTGATGTACGGCGCCTGGATCTTCGTCACCGCCTTCGTGCTGGTCTTCATCTACTCGGTGAAGAACCCGGACCACCTCAAGCGGGCCCTCAAATGGATATCCCGGTGGATCGATCGGCGCTGGCACTTGAAAAGGCTCGAGAGCCTGCTTGAAGCGATCGACCGGGAAGTGGACAACTTCAATGCAGGTCTCGTCAAGTTCGTGAACCACGGCAAAAGCGGCCTCGTATGGGGGATGGTCTTCACCATGCTCTTCTGGCTCTCGGAGTTTGCCATCGCATCGCTGCTCCTTGTGGGTCTCGGGCAGCCGCCGTATCTCATCGAGTCGTTCGTCGTCCAGCTCGTCATCGCCATCGTCATGATGATCCCGCTCACGCCCGGGGGCTCGGGGGTTGCGGAGATCGGGGCCACATCGCTCTACAGCCTCTTCGTACCGTCGTCGATCGTGGGAGTCTTCGTCCTCCTCTGGCGGCTGATCCTCTACTATCTCAACATCCTCCTCGGCCTGCTCTCGAGTATCGTCATTGTCCGGCGCGAGTTCCTCGCCCGCGCCAAGAAACAGCGGTGATTGACCCCAAGGTTTAAACGCCATAAGGCTCATGTCAGGTGATCACATGACTGCTCAAAGTTGCAGGGTGCAGGGCGTGTTCATGTCGGTGAGCGAGATGGGAGCGGCGCCGACCGTCGTCCTGGATGCCGGGAGTGACAGCACGATCCCCATATACGTCGGGCTCTGGGAAGCGATCTCGATCAGCAACGCACTCAATAGCGAGATGCTTCCCCGGCCCATCACCCACGACCTCATCGTTGAACTCTTTCGGAACTTCGAGATAGTCCTCGATGCCCTGCACATCGATTCCCTGGAGGAGGGAGTCTTCTACGCAAAACTCCTTCTCAGGCAGGGGTCGCGCACCGAGATCATGGACTGCCGGCCGAGCGACGGGATAGCCATCGCTCTGCGCTACCGGGCTCCCATCATGATCGAGGATACGGTCGTCGAGACCGCGGCCGTAAAGAAGGACGATCTCCCGAGGATGGTGGACCTGAAGGAGTATCTTTGAGCGGTCCCCGGGAATCCGATACAAAAGAATGTTACTTCCGGCGTGCGGCGAGCTCGTCGAGCACGTCCGCCACGTCGGTGCCCGATGCCCGGAGCGCCACCAGGAAGTGGAAGAGGAGGTCGGCCGCTTCGGAGATCGTCCTCTCCGGGACCTGGTTCTTGGCGGCCAGGATAAACTCGACAGCCTCTTCACCGACCTTTTCGAGGGATTTGTCGACCCCTTTCCGGTGGGTCAGGAGGGAACTCACGTAACTTTCGGCCGACGGGTGTTCCGCCCGGTCCTGGATGACCTGCCAGACTTCGTCGAGGACCGTCCAGTCAGGCATGGGTATCATCTCCCGCGAGCACCTCGCCGAGGTCGGTATCGAAGTACCGGGAGAGGAGGAGTCGTGCCTTCTCGATGGTGCATCCGCCTTTCCCGATAGCGATGCCGAGATCGCTCTTATTGATGTACACCGTGAGCCTCCCGTCGTCTGCTTTCCCGACGCCGAGGACGTTTGCCGGTTTAAATGCGTTCCTCGTGAATGTCTCGATCTCGGGGGAATATTCGACCATCTCGATGCGTTTCCCGAGGACCCTCTGCATCTTCCGGATATTGCTCCCTTTCCGGCCGATAGCAAGTCCCATATCGCCTTCTTTTATGAGGTATACTATGCGGTCGAAGCGCTCGTCGATGATGCAGTCCAGCGCGGTCGCCCGGGTAAGAATTCTCAACTCTTCGATATATCGTCGCTCTTTAAAGCATATGGTTCGTATCATTGAAGCGGTCCCCAATGGGAATGATGCGGTATGATATAGTCGCTGGGGGAATATATATCTGAGTCCCCAGGGCGTTCGGAGATCACAGTCTAGCACTTCTGGAGGATCACCTTTATTGCCGCCCCCTCCTCCGGTTTGCCGGGCACCCGGTCTGCCGCCCAGACGCGTCCCCCGTACTGGTTTGCGAGGGTCTTGACGATGTGAAGCCCAAGACCCCTGCTCCCTGATGCGGTTTTGCTCCCCTCGCGGCTGAAGCGATCGAAGATGTTGGGCTTTAAGTGGTCCGGTATGCCGATCCCGGTATCGGCGACGGAGAGCGTCACAATCTCCGCGGTCTCCATGATGGATATCTCGATCCGCACCTTCATGCCGCCGAACTTGATGCTGTTGCTGATCAGGTTCGATACGATGTGTTCGAGGAGGGGGTTTGCCCAGACCATGCAGGTCCCTCCTTCGTACCTGATATCGATGCCTGCATACCGCCGTATCTGGCCGCGAATGATGCCGTCCAGGTCGACCGGCCCCAGGCGGATATGGTGTTTGTCAAGCGTGGTTAAGAGTTCGACGTTCTTGATGACGTTGATCCCCTGCTCGACCGTGTTCTTGACCCGTTGGGCGAGTTCCGCCTCTTCACCGGAGAGTCGTTCTCGAAGCATCTCGATGATCGTCGCCGCAACCATGCTGGTGTTGTAGATGTCGGTGCCGAGCAGATCGAGGTAGAGGCTGGAGAGCTGGGTGGTCCGTTCGCAGAGAAGATCCCTGGTGATATCGCGGCTGACCCCGGTGGCGGCCACGATCTTCCCGGAGGAGTTGTGCAGGGGGTGAATGGTGACCTGGAACGATCGCTGGTCGTTGCGCCACGGGAACGACCGGACCTCAGATATCACCTCGCCTGCCGCGATGACCCGGTGCGCAGCCCCGACCAGAAAGTCTGCCTCCTCCGCCGGAAACAGGGCATGGGGGGTCTTGCCCACGACCCCTTCCGTGTCTACGCCATGACTCCGGGCCCCGGTCCAGGAGAACTGGGTAAAGATGCCGTCCCGGTCGAGCGTGAAGATGATGTCGGGGAGAGTTCTCGCCAGGATCTGCACCTGCTCCTCCGGCGTCCCACGAGATTCTTCGACCGTCCTCTCTTCCGGAGTATCCCGGATAGTCTCAACCGCACCGATCCGTCTGCCGGTGGTGTCGTAGAGGGGGGCAGCCATGCAGACAACCTTTCTGCCGGAGGCCGGGGGGATGTGCGACTCGGCGACCAGCTCTTCGCCCTCGTGCGATAGCAGGCGGTAATGGTCGCCCCCGGCATCGCCGGGAGTCAGGATGTAGTTCGCGAGTGTAGGGCACATCTCGCCGAACAATGCATTTCCATGGACGTAACCGCTTTTTCCTACGATATCATCTGCCGAAATGCCGGTGTATCGCTCCATGCTGTTGTTCCAGATGACCACCCGCCCCTCACAGTCGAGAACGAGTGCCGGCTGCTGGAGGTGGTCGAATATACTCATGGGTATCTGGCTGCGATTCATGGACTCCCTGATTATTTCCTGACTTATCTTCACACGCATCACCCGGGAACAACTCCTGTCCCCGTAAAGCCACGAGAAGGCCTCTTCCTCCGGATCTATGGGCGAGTCCTCCGTGTCGGCAGTACAGCCGCCCATTGTTTATTACTGCCTGGAACAAACGCGCTGGAAAAGTGTCTGGAACCGTCGCTTAAAAGGATGTTCATTTATCTCCTGCATAATATACTGCCGAATGGATTTATTATTTATACCTTCTCAGATAGTCCCCTGTCAGGGCAGCGCGGTTTGTTTCAATAAATACATTTTGTGCGAGTATATGGATAAAGGGGCACGCAAAGGAGTCTTCCTGGATCGGGTGTGCGAACGCGAAAGCCGGCGATGCACGTCATTCGAGTAAGTTAATATTTGAGTATTTGCAGATCATAGATGATGTTCGGACGTTACAGAGGCACTTTTCACCGTGACGACGGCGATATTCTGGTAGAGGCCGAACAAAATGGCGGTCTTCTGACCTACCGGCGGAGGTGCGAAGGGCAGACGTTCGAGCGGCTCCTGGTCTCAAAGACGGGCGAGATCGTCATCAACCCGGTTGAACCGGTCAATCTCCCCAGGGATATCACGGACTTCTTTCAGATAGAGTTCTCCCCGATGGTCATCGAGCCCGGCGTCACCCAGACGGTCTACCTGAAGTTTCCGGTAGAGATCGGCGTCTTCCTCGAGTCCGCAAGAGACATCGAGGTTCTGGACGTCTTTGGTCTCGGCACCCAGAAGTACACGCTTTACGGTTCGCCGACCAGCGGGATCATCGCCCGCTGGTACCGGAGTGAGGTGTATGCGGAGATCCCCCCGGTCGGGTGTTTCTGCGAGGGAGTGATGGAACTCTCCATCCATAATGCATCTCACGAATGGGTGGAAATCTCGTGCGCTGTCTTCGACAGCACCGATATGAAGATCTACTACGGCGACTTTGTGGCGACCGCTGCTACGATGAAGATTATCAGCATGACCATGGCGGAGACGAACTTCGTCGACGCGCCCCTCCGGCCGGGGATGGTCAAGTCCGTCGAGCTGTACACGGCCCGCAAGATCCCGGTGATCAACCGGGGATACCTGATGGAGTGGGGATTGTCGTGTCTTTGAACGTGACCGAGATCTTCGAGATCCCTATCGGCATCGGTGAGATCACCGTCGAGAACCTCATGTATTTCGTTCTTATTCTCGCGCTCGGCTTAACCGTCGCGAGGATCGTCTCGACGAACGTCAGGAGAGCCCTCTCGGAGCGGTTGCCCAAGAACGAGCGCGAGTTGCTCGCGAAACTGGTATACTACGTCATCATCCTCTGGGCGGTCGTCATTGCTCTCCCGCAGCTCAACTTCGACCTCTCCGGCCTCCTGGTTGCCGGGGGTATCGCCGGTCTCGTCATCGGTTTTGCCAGTCAGAGCGTCGTCTCCAACCTGATCTCCGGCCTCTTCCTCATGTTCGAACACCCGATCAAGATCGGCGACAATATCAACGTCGCGGACGTCAGCGGCAGTGTCGAGGATATCCGCGTCCTCTCGACCGTCGTCAAGACGTACGACGGGATCTATGTCAGGATCCCGAACGAGAAGGTTTTCACCTCGAACATCACCAACTACGTCCACAACGCAGCCCGGAGGTTTGAGTATCACATCGGGATCCGGTATCAGGACGACGCGAACAAGGCGATACGGATCGCGAAGGAGGTCATCGCGACCCACCCGTTCGCGCTGAAGAGCCCGGCACCGTCGGTCTTCGTCGATAACCTGGGGGACAATAGTGTCAACCTGACCGCCTACATCTGGGCGCCGGCCCGGAACTGGTGGGATGTCAGGACGGATCTCCTCTGGAAGATCAAGCAGGAGCTCGAAAAGAACGGTATCGAGATCCCCTTCCCGCAGCGCACGGTCTGGTTTGCGGACGGACTCGAGGTGAAGAACCGGCCTGCCGAAGATACAGGGAAGGAAGAGTAACCTCTTTTTTTCAGATCCGGTGCACTCTCCCGACACCTCCCGGCCGAAAAGAGCCCGGGTACCGCTCTTGCAGTTCCCCGATCTTATCGGTGCAGTGCGATGCTGAGAGGTACGCGACCCCGGCGAGCGCATCGATATCTTCGCCGGTGACGGTATGAAGCCCGCCGATGACGCCCCATACCGGCCCCTCCCTGGAGACCCGGTCGATGATCCGACCGATGTGGGGGTGCGCGCACCCGGTGACGACCAGAAAACCGTCCGACACGGCGACCGCGAGCGACTGCTCACGGATCTCGGT
Organism: Methanobacteriota archaeon; assembly: GCA_023436625.1. GTDB lineage: Archaea > Halobacteriota > Methanomicrobia > Methanomicrobiales > Methanoculleaceae > Methanoculleus. The sequence goes on from JAEZIP010000063.1 coordinate 9,688, forward strand.
CCCGAGCGGGCCGGTCACGGCGATGCCGTCCGCGATCTCCGTCCACTCGCCGACGATCCGGGGTTCGGTATACTCCCGGATCAGTCGGAGCGTCTTTGCCGAGAAGGCGTCGTGGACGAAGACCTCCACCGATGGGTTCGCGGCAAGAACCGCCGCAAGGCCGCCGATGTGGTCGTGGTGGTCGTGGGAGAGGACGAGCCGCCTGACAGACGCGGGGTCGACGCCGAGCGCCTGCATGTTTGCGAGCAGCACGTCGCCGCGTTCTCCGGTATCGAAGAGCAGGCCCGCCTCTTCGATCAGGCAGGAGAACCCCCAGTCCGTCGTCGTGAGCCCCTGCCGGCAGGGGATGTTGTTGTAGACCTCGGTTATCGTGATCATAAAACAGACTCCGATCATTCGGTCTCTCTTTGCCGAAGATTATGCTTCCCGATGCGGCAGGCGGGAGGTGAGGTGATGGCCCGGGGTTCGGAGCACCCGGACCTGCAGACGAAAAAGATGAGTGGTGGAAGGGATTACCCGATGATGTAGGTGATCGAGACGCTTGCGGTCACGTCGATCTCACCGACCTCGAGCGGGGTCGGGGTAACGCTGCCCGCCGCCATCTCCATGCCCGAGTAACGGCTGTCGTAGGCCAGGGGCACGTAACCGCCTCCGACGTTGACCTCTTTGACGTCGACGATGGTCTTGCCGATGGCTGCGGCAACCGCGTTTGCGTCGCCCCGTGCCTGCGCTACCGCGGCGGTCAGCGCCTGCGAGCGGAACTCCTGCTGCTTTGCGTCGCTTAAGGTGAACGAGAACCGGTTAACCCTGTTTGCGCCGTTTTCGACCGCGAGATCGACGATCTCGCCGGCACGGTTCACGTCGTTCAGCGTGACCTCGAGGGTGTTGATCACGCGGTAATACTTGACCCTGGCGGTTGTCAGGCCCCTGCTGTCGCTCTCGGTCACCGGGATGATGTTGTAACCGGCGGTCCTGATGTCCTTCTCCGGGATGCCGGCACTTTTCAGGGCATTGACCACGGAATCCATTTGCTGGGCGTTCTGCTGCTGTGCTATCTTAACGTCGGTGTTCTCGGTCTCGACCGCGAACACGATGACGGCCTGGTCGGGTGTGGTCGTCACTTTGCCCGTACCGGAGACGTAGATCAGTTTATCCCTGGATTCCTCCGGCAGCTGTGCGCTGACGTTGCCGATCACCGCGGCGCAGAGGACCATCAGAGCGATCCCCAGAAGTGCTGTCTTTCCTCGCATAGATATCAAACATCACTTGATTTGGCGAAAATAAATATCTTGCTTTAACAACGAGAATTTTCGTAGCTTTAACCGGATGAATGGGAAAACCGGCCATTCCCCTCCCGTTTTTCAGCCGCCGTCACTCGTCCCCGGTCTTCGGCATCCACCCGGCCGCCGCCACCAGGCGGGCGATCAGGACGGCGATGTAGAGTGTCCCGCTCACGGTCTCGAGTACGGCGAGCGACCGGGCCTGGTCGGTGACCGGCGGGATGTCGCCGTAGCCGAGCGTCGCGAGGGTGACGAAACTGAAGTAGATGAACGTGGGAAAGATGAAGGCGCCGTCTCCCGACTCGGCCGAGAACGACCCGGGATTGACGCTCTCGACGAGGGCGTAGGCGTTTGCCCATGTCAGGCCCATGAGGAGGTAGACGGATACCGCCCCGTAGATGGTGTCGGTGGTGATCCGGCGCTCCCCGAGCACCTGCAAAAGCCCGATGAGCGCGGTGAAAGCGTAGAAGAGGAGCGTGAATACGATCTCGGCAGTGCCGAGTGCCGGATTCCCGGTGATGACGTGGAGCCATCCGAGGCCGAAGGCGGGCACCGCGAGGAGGGCGGCGACCACGACCTGCCGCCGCCGGTTGCTCACGGCATAGACCCCGGTGATCAGGACAAACGACGAGAGAACCTTCAGGGCGGCCGGGCCGCTCGCTCCTGCATTCACGTAGGGGTAGACGGCGAGCAGGAGGATGAGCGATGCGAGCAGGTAGTGGAACCGCATGGCCCTGGCGCGGGCGAGGTACCGGGCGAGAAGGCTTTTCACGTTTCCTCCTTCCCTGCGGTTCCGGTCGGCGTCGTGTCATCTGCTTCCCTCGTCAGGGTCGCGATTGCATCGAGCACTTCCCCGGCGGATTGGTAACGGTCGGCAGGCTCCTTTGCGAGGCACCGGAGGATGATCGGGTCGAATCCTGCGGCGTCCGGATTGATCTCTCCGGGGGGGACCGGCTGCTCCTGGAGGGTTGCCCCGGCAAGCCCGACGAGGCTCTCGCCGGCATTGGGGGTCTTTCCCGTCACCAGTTCGTAGAAGACGGCGCCGAGCTGGTAGATGTCGGTCCGCGCATCGGTCCTGCCGAACCGCTCCGGAGCGATCTGCTCCGGGGCCGCATACGCGAGGGTGAAGCCGGAGATGGTGGTATCCCGGCTCGACGCCAGCGTCGTGCTCATGCCCCAGTCGGTGATCTTCGGCGTCAGGTCGTCGGCGAGAAGGATGTTTCTCGGCTTGATATCGCGGTGGATCACGCCCCGCTCGTGGGCGTAGGCAAGCCCGGCGGCGATGCCTGCAGCGATGCGGGCGGCGGTCTCCACCGGAAGGGGTTTTTCCAGTTGCTCGAGGGTCCGGGGCAGATACTCCATCTCGACATACGGCACCGGGAGGATGTTGTCCGAGTGGACCGTCACGATGTTTTCGTGGGTGAGGTCTTCCCAGAACCGCATCTCTTTCATGAAGGTTTTTCCGGTCGCTTCATCGTAGGCGACCGGGATCTTCACCGCTACGGTTCGACGGTCATCGCGCCTGACCGCCGAGAAGACCTGCCCGAGCCCCCCTCTCCCGACGAAGGCGACCTGGCCGTACCGCTCTGCAAGTTCCGGCGGGAACCCGGGCGGATGGGAGAGCACGGTCCGGTATGCATCGGAAAGAACGGTCGTGGCGGACTCTGCTTCTTCTCCGGGCGGTCTCTTCAGGTGCCGGACACCGAGAACGAAGGCGCCGGCGAGCAGGAGGAGAGCTGTGACTGCCCAGGCCCAGGGGAACGGGTCGGTGGCCGCCTGGCCGGTTTCTTCGAGCGTAACATCGGTAGTCGGGGTTGCCGTCGCCTCCGGCGTCGATTCGGTCCGCTCCTCTCCGGGGGTATCGGCAGGCGTGACGGTCTCTTCGGGCGAGGGCCGGGAGCCGGGCGTCTCTTCCGGTGTATCCCTGCCCTTGTTCTGGCCGGGAACGGTGCTCTTATCCTCGGTCGGCGTCTTGCCGGCAGACGCGATGCCCTGGGGGGAGGCGCTGGAGTGCTCGGGCGGTCCTCCCGCGCCCGAGACGGCGGGACAGACGACGGCGAGGAGCAGGGCGGCGACAAGGATCACGACGGCCGCCCGTCCGGCCCGTTCAGGCGGCATCCGGCACCGGCACCCCCCCGGGAACAACGAAGACAAGCGTTGCCCCCGGCGCGCCCTTCGCGAGTTCGATGAGGTCACCGTCGTGAAGCTCCCGCCGCATGCCCCGGTCCAGCGGCATGCCGTTCACGAAGGTGCCGCCCGTGCTGCCGCAGTCCTCGATGACCCAGACACCGTCCCGGCGGCGGGTGAGCCGGGCGTGCGGTTTCGAGACACGGGTGACCGCCGCGTACTCCTCGCCGAGGACGATCTCCCGCTCGGGCCGGCCGGGCGTGCCCGGGTCCGCCCGCCCTATGGCGATGTTGTCGTGCCCGAGGGGGAAGACCCTGCCGTCCTCCGCTCCCCCGAGGAGGATGACGACCGGGGATTGTCCGGCGAACTCTCCCGAGAATGTCTCCCGGACACCGGCAAGTTTCTTTGCGAGCACGGCATCCGTGAGCGTCAGTTTCAGGTTCGAGAAGAGTCCGAGGCTTCTCGTGATCGCTTCGAGACCCCCGGGCACGAGCGAGTATTTCCAGACAGGATGGATCCCCTTGGCGGTCGGGCGCGAGAGACCGGCCTCTTTGCGGACGACTCCTATGCTCAGCAGCTTGTCGAGATGCTTTTTTGTGTTCTCGTAACTCGTCTCGATCTCGGCGGAGATCTGGCGGACGTCTTTTGGCCTTCGTTCGATGACCTTCAGGATCTTCAAGCGTGTGCTGCTGCTCAGCACGTCCAGGTACTCGGAGAGTTCCTGCAGATCGTCGGTGTCTATATCGAGGATGAGTGTCCTGGAGTTGTCGTCGGTCATAGTCTCTCCTGCAGTGCCGTGCGTTGCTGTATGTTTTCACGAGGTCTCTGATGAAGGTTGTGCACTTCACCGGGCGGCCCGCCTTGCCGGCATGAGCATACGGGCTGCAATCCCCGGACTGTTACGTCGCGACGGCATCGCAGAATGCGCGGTTCTTCTCAGGATCCGACCCCGGATCATGTTTTATACGAGGGGACCTATCGGGGGGCCATGCTCGGAGATATCGAGACTCTGCAGCAACGGGCTGTGATGGTGGAGATCGAGGAGATGATCCAGTCGACGCCCGACTATGCCGATATCAGGGAAGCCCTCCGCTCGTTAAACTTCATTCCGGAGCAGGATGAACCCGATGTCGCGATCTGGGTGCATCCCGGCCTCAGGATCTTCGTCCTGCTCCAGATGAACCTCGGGGGCGGGTATGCAGGGTACAGGGTGGCCGCCTACGATGACCTGAAAGGCCGTGAGGGGGAGTTTGCCGGCTACAACGCCCGGTAACGGTTTTCCCCCGTAGTCTGTGATGCCCCCTCTTCTCAACCGTCCCTGCCGGGTCAGGTTTATCTGAGCGTATGCGGTATGGTCTTCGCATGCGTGAACAGATAGAAGTTGACCGGGAGGGGCAGGAGGCCATGAAGAGCCGGGTGCGGGAGATGATCGTCGCAAACGCCACCTACGACGGGATCCGGGAAGGTCTCGAGGCTCTCGGGTTCCAGGCGAAGGAGGACAACCCCGCCCTTGCTCTCTGGGAGAGCCGGAAGCACGAACTCTTCGTGATGGTTCATATGGACCCGGAGACCGGCCGGTTGGGGGAATGCGAGGTGAAGACGTTCGAGGAGATGGAAGGGTTCGAGTAGTCCCGGCTCGCGCTCAGCCCGACGGAGGATCTGCAAAGAGCGCGATGTAGCCCCCGATGAGCGCGACGATGAAGACGAGCAGGTAGACCGGGAGCGCGGGCAGCCTCTCGAGGAGGGCAAAGAGTTCGACGCCGGTGATCTCCCCCACGAGCGAGAAGAGCCGGAAGAGGAACATTACCAGGAATACGGCACCGACGGCGCCGAAAATCGGGCCCGGCAGGTTCAGGGGAAATGCCAGGGCGCCGAAGAGTTCGCCGACGAGGAAGATGACCGAGATCGTGATGAGCAGCCCGAGGTTGGCGTTGAGGAACTCGACGATCTGGATGAAGATCGGTGTCTGGACGTAGGCGCCCGAGAGGATATTCAGTATGCCGAGCACGATCAGGAAGACGACGATCCCGATGATCCTCGATACGAGGACTTCGACGACCGATTCCTTCCTGCGCTCACCCATACGATCCCTCAACAGAAGGAAGGGCACTCTACCCTTATGGAACTACCGACCGGTGCGGAGAGGCCCGAAGATCTTCGGTCACCCGTGCTGCCGCAGGTCCCCGCTGCCGGCGCACCCATGGGGGTTCCTATGAAGAACCTCTCACGGGTGACCAACATCGAGGGCGCGGCGAGCCTCTACGAGGTCGCCGACCTCCTGGAACTCAAGGGCGTCCGGTTCAAACCGCAGGCATACCGGCGCGCGGCACAGGCGATCGAGACCCTGCCGGAGGATATCGGCATGGTCGCAAGAGAGGAGCGCCTCGACGAGGTTCCTGGGGTCGGCAGGGGTATCGCCGGAAAGATCCGCGAGATCGTCGAGACCGGCAGCCTCGCGTATCTCGCCACCTTACGCGAGGAACTCCCGGAGGGCGTGCAGCACCTGACCCGGCTGGAGGGGATCGGGCCGAAGAAGGCGATCGCCCTCTCCCGGGTACTCGGCATCCGGACCGTCGACGACCTGGAGGCGGCGGCGTTGGCCGGCCGGATCCGCGACCTCCCGGGGTTCGGGGAGAAGACCGAGCAGAACATCCTCGCGAGCATCCGGGTGAGCAGGACCGCAAAAGAGCGCCGCCTTCTCGGATACATCCTTCCCGTCGCCCGGGATATCGAGCGGCGGCTCTCGTCGCTTTCCACCGTCGGGCAGGTGAGCCTCGCCGGCTCGATACGCCGCAGGAAGGAGACGATCGGGGATGTCGACATCCTCGCGACCTCAACGCGTCCCCGGGAGGTGATGGAGGTCTTTGCCACCCTCCCCGGGGTCGAGCGGGTCCTCGTCCGGGGGACGACGAAGACCTCGGTGGTGCTCGGGACCGGGATCCAGGTCGACCTCCGGGTGGTGGAGAACGTCCACTTCGGGGCCGCCCTCCAGTACTTCACCGGGTCAAAGGAGCACAACATCGCCCTCCGGAAGCTCGCGATCGCGAGGAACTGGCGGTTGAACGAGTACGGGCTCGTGGACCTCGCAAGCGGCAGGACGGTCGCAGGGGAGACGGAGGCGGAGGTCTACCGGGCCCTCGGTCTCGCCTGGATCGAGCCGGAACTCCGGGAGGACCGGGGAGAGATCGAGGCCGCCCGGATCGGGAACCTGCCCGATCTCGTCGGCTACGACTCGATCAAAGGCGACCTCCACGTCCATACCCGCTGGAGCGAGGGCGCCCATTCCATCGAGGAGATGGCGGAAACGGCCCGGACGCTCGGCTACGAGTACATCGCCATCTGCGACCACGCGGAGACCCTCCATATCGCCCACGGCCTCTCTCCCGGGCGCCTGGCCGACCAGGTGCACGAGATCGAGCGGATCAACCGGGAGAGCGACGGCGGCTTCACCATCCTCTCCGGCACTGAGTGCAACATCGGCATGGACGGCAACGTCGACCTCCCGGACAGTATCCTCAAGGATCTCGACGTGGTGGTCGCGAGCGTTCACTCCGGGTTCAAGCAGTCCGAGGGGGAGATGACCGAACGGGTGCTCACGGCGATGCAGAACGAGCACGTCGATATCATCGGCCACCTGACGGGACGGATCCTCCTCTCGCGGGAGCCTTACCGGATCGATCTCGCCGCGATCTTCGATGCCGCGGCATCGCTCGGCGTCTTGATGGAGATCAACGCATTTCCGTCCCGGCTGGACCTCTCCGACGTCAACTGCCTCTCGGCCCGCGAAGCGGGCGTCCGGTTCTCGCTTGGATCGGACGCGCACAGCCGGGAGAACCTCCGGTACATGGAGTTCGGCGTCGCGACAGCCCGGCGGGGATGGCTCCCGGCGGACGAGATCGTCAACACCCGCCCGCTTCCGGAGTTGAAAAGGTTACTGAGGTCTTAGGGATTACCCGGTTACCTGCTCCCGTGCAGCGGCGACGATATCCACGAGCCGGATATCGAACGTCAGGGGCTGCCCGGCCAGGGGGTGGTTCGCGTCCAGCGTCACGGTCGATTCAGAGACGTCGCTGACGGTGACGACGGCCGCCCTGCCGTCCGGCTGCTGGACCTGGAGTTGCTGGCCCGGTTCGGGGTTGATCTCCTCGGGGAACTGTTCCCGCTCCACCGTAAGCGTCATGTCCTCACGGCGTGGCCCGTACGCTTCTTCTGGCGGGATAGTGGTGGTCTTTGTATCGCCCGGTTCCATGCCGACCACGGCCTGTTCGAACCCCCGGATGATCTGCCCCCCGCCGATGGTGAACTCCAGGGGCGCTCGTTCGTCCGATGTGTCAAAAACCGTCCCGTCTTCCAATTTTCCGGTGTAGTGCACCTTGACGGTATCGCCTTCCTTTGCCTGTGCCATACTGCTTCACCGGCGGGGTGGTGATCCCGGGTTCCTATTTATGTGTGCCGGCCCGGCCCGGGTTGCCGGTGGTTGGCGGTATCTCCCGGTATTCCGGGGGTTTTAATGGGGGCGGGGGAGGGAGTCTCCGGGCGTCGCCTGCCGTTCTTCCGGACAGCGTGCAGGACTCCCATCACGCCCTTCACGTCGTAACCGGGTGTCCGTTCGATCTCGAAATCGTAGTGCTCTCCGATGTAGTCGAGGAGCGCCCTGTTCATCGGCCCCCCGATCGGGGGCACGTGAAGTTCCATCTCGATGCGCCGCACTCCGTCGAGGTCTCCGGGCCGGATAGACCATTCCGCGCCCTCGCAGTCGCACTTCAGGAAGTCGCATCCTCCGGCCATGGCGGCGATCTCCCCGAGGGTGTGAGTCGTCACGGTGACGGTCTTGCCTCCCCAGGTGATCCGCCCCACGCTCCCGTCGCCGAGCGCCCCGCCTACCACCGTGACACCGGCGCCGTTTGTCCTGACGTTCTCCCGGAGAGCCTCCGTGAGTATGGGTTCGACGGCCAGCACATGCTGCGATCGCCGGGCGGCACGGATGCAGAAAGCGCCCACGTTGGCCCCGAGATCCAGGACGACGTCCTCCGGCCGGATGTCGTCGAACCGGTACTCGCCGACGACGTAGACGGCATCGGCCCCCGGCGGCATTCTCCTGAAGGTTACGCCGTCGTGGGTGGTGACCGGGGGCGGGGAGCCCGGAACGTCTTTTGGGTACATGGCACCTGCTAACGTTAGGATTCCGAAATATATGGGCGTTCCTCCCCGGGGTTGCGGCGGCGCTCCGCCTCAACGAAGCCACTGCGCTCTCCCGTCTGGGACCGTCCGGGAGGCTCCGATTCATGCCATCTTATTAACCTTTTTTGTATCATCCTTCCCCGATGTGCATGGCGTGTTTCCATTTAATGCCTCTATAAATTGGCGTATGGGCTAAATTGGCGAGTAAAATTATTATTTTTTCATCGACATATTTATAATCTCGGCATGCTGATGCTGTACCTGGTAAGTTTCCACACAACCTACCGAGGGGAGATCTGCAATGGCGTACATGGACGGAATAACCTGCATATGCGACAACGGCCGGACGCTCGAGGACCACCGGCCCATCGTCGGCGACGATGTCATCTCCGGGATCTACAGCAAGGCGGCGAGCCTTCAGGGGAAGCGTGTCCTCCACGTGAACTCGACCTACCAGAGCGGTGGTGTAGCGGAGATGATCATCTCGCTGGTTCCGCTCATGAACGACGTCGGGATCAAGACCCAGTGGAACATCTTAAACGGCGACGGCGACTTCTTCGCCATCACCAAGAACTTCCATAACGCGCTCCAGGGGCAGGCGATCGCGTTCTCGGATGAAGAGAAGGGCCTCTACCTCAGGACGAACGAGTTCTTCTCCGGGCAGATGAAGATCGACCACGACCTGGTGGTCATCCACGACCCGCAGCCCCTGCCCCTGATCCGGTTCTACCAGAAGACCCAGCCCTGGGTCTGGCGGTGCCACGTCGACCTCTCGAACCCGAACGCGGATCTCTGGGAGTTCCTCAAAGACTTCGTCCGGGACTACGACCGAATGGTCATCTCACACGAGGAGTACCGGCGCAGGGGGATGGCGATGGAGCAGTGGATCTGCCGGCCGGCAATCGACCCGCTCTCGGAGAAGAACCGCGACCTCTCCGACGCAGAGATCGCAGGTCTTCTCGAGAAATACGGCGTGCCGACCGACAAACCGCTGATCACCCAGATCTCGCGGTTCGACAAGTGGAAGGACCCCGAGGGCGTCGTCGACGTCTTTGCCAGGGTGCGCGAGCACGTCGACTGCAGACTGGTCCTCTGCGGGAGCATGGCCCCCGACGACCCCGAAGGCTGGGCAATCTACCGGCAGGTCGAGGAGAAGGCACGGGCCTTCATCGAGTCCGGCGACGTCATCCTGATCACCGCCGAGGATCACCTGCTGGTCAACGCCCTGCAGCGGGCCTCGTGCGTCATCCTCCAGAAATCGCTTCGCGAGGGGTTCGGCCTGACCGTCACCGAGGGGCTCTGGAAGGGGCAGCCGGTCATCGCATCCCGCGTCGGGGGCATACCGCTCCAGATCGAGGACGGCGAGACCGGGTTCCTCCTCGAGCCGACCGATACCGACGGGTTTGCCTGGAGGATCCGGCAGGTCCTCGAGAACCCGGAGCTCAGGGAGCGGCTCGGGCGGGCCGGCAAAGAGCATGTCCGGCAGCACTTCCTGATCACCCGTCTCCTCACCGACTACCTGGACATGCTCAACGCCGAGCTCGCTGTCCAGAATACCTGAAGGGCAAGGGCCCGGTCGGCAGGGAACCGACCCAAAAAAGAGAATATGACCTCAATACATCCACGGGCGGGCGAGACCGTGCATGGCGGCTTCACGGTCGCCCGCTTCCCGGCAGAATCGTGCGGGATTCCGGAGATCCGGTGACGTTTCGGGTCGGGTTGCCCCGTCACGTCCCCCGATGCAGGGCAGGTGGCAGAGATGGCCGGCGGAACCCGGGCAGGGGTTTGCAGCACACCTTCTTATGAATATACTATCGTGAATATGCGGGTCTTAGGGCAGATAATCCTTCTTTTCGATGGCGATGAGACTCCGGAAGATTTAGAGATTGCATCCATACCCGTTGACGCCACCACCCCCAGACGGTGAAGAATACGCATCAAGGTATATAGTCGTTTCTCCCGGCAGGGGGCGGTGCCGTTACCGCGGAGAATCCTCCCGCACCCCCGGGTTGTCGTGAGGTACTCCCGCCGGTTCGCATCCGGGGAGGTCCCGGTTTCAGGGAAAGCGTTCCGGATGCGCGACTGTTCTGTTCCGCGGCCCCTCAGGCGCGCCTCAAGTCCTCCGGTGCGTTGCACCGGCGCGATAAAATGGATCTCTGGAGCCGGCTGTGCTTATAGCCGGCCTGTGTGCTCTTACCGCCCGCCCGGAGACACGTTGCCCCCCGGTGCTCCGACGATCTCGATCGGCCGGGTCAGCCTGACCCTTGCGATGGTCTTTCCTTTCATCCCCTCGATGACCCGGTCGGCGGCATCAAGGGGCACGTCGACGGTGGAGTAGGTATCGTAGATGTTGATCGCACCGATGGCGCTGCCGGGAATCCCGGTCTCGCCCGCGAGTGCTCCGACGATATCCTTCGGCCTGATCTGGTGCTCTCTCCCGACCGGGATCCTGAGGAGAGCCAGCCCCTGAGCCGGCCCGATATCCTGCGGCAGACCCTGCCCCCTGTCGGCCGGGCCGGCCCCGCCGAGTTCCAGTTTCAGGAGGGCAGCCGCGACCTCAAGCGAGGTGTAGTCTTCGGATATGATCCGCTCGATGAGATTCGCGTAGTGCTCGAGGTTGCCCTCGTTGATGACCTGCTGCACCCGGTCGATGAGTTTCCGCGTCCGGCTCTCCTCGACGTCTCCCTGTGTCGGCAGCGGCATGCGGGCGATCTTGATCCTGGTGTAGTCCTGGATCGTCCTGAGTTTGAAGTATTCCTTCGGGCCCACGAACGTGACGGCCCGTCCGGCTCGTCCGGCGCGTGCCGTCCGGCCGATCCGGTGGATGTAATAGTCGATATCCTGCGGGACATCGTAGTTTATGACCAGGTCGACATCCTCGACGTCGATACCCCGGGCGGCGACATCCGTGGCGACGAGCATATCGATGTTTCCTGCGCGGAACTTCGCCATCACCCGGTCCCGCAGCGCCTGCTTCATGTCCCCGTGGAGGCCTTCGGCGAAGTAACCGCGGGCCTGGAGGTGGGTGGTCAGGTCGTCGACACCCCTTTTGGTGTTCGAGAAGATCAGGGTCAGTTCCGGATCGTACAGATCGAGCAGCCGGGTGAGGATCTCGAGCCTGTCCCTGCTCCGCACCTCGAGGTAGAGCTGTTCGATCTGCGGGACGGTCACTTCCTTGCGTGCGACCGAGATGAACTCGGGGTCCTTCTGGAACCTCTTTGAGATCTCGAGGATCGGTCTCGGGAGCGTGGCCGAGAAGAGGACCGTCTGGCGGTTCCGCGGGGTCTCGTCGAGGATCTTCTCGATGTCTTCGCGAAAGCCCATATCCAGCATCTGGTCGGCCTCATCGAGGACGACGAATTTCACCCCGGCAAACGAGAGGGTCCCGCGGTCGAGGTGGTCGAGCACCCTCCCCGGGGTCCCGACGACGACCTGGGCGCCGCGTTGCAGTGCCCTGAACTGCCGGTCGATCGCCTGGCCGCCGTAGATCGGGAGGATGTTGATGCCCCGGTGATGTTTCGCCAGGCGGGCGAACTCCTCGGCTGTCTGGATGGCAAGTTCCCGGGTGGGGGAGAGGACCAGGACCTGTGTCTCCCGGCTATCAGGGTCGACACGCTCGATCGCCGGGACGCCGAACGCCGCCGTCTTCCCGGTCCCTGTCTGGGCCTGGCCGGTCACGTCGCGTCCTTCGAGTATCGCCGGTATTGTGCTGACCTGGATGGGCGTGGGCTCCTCAAAGCCCATATCTTCTATTGCACGGAGCGTCTTTTGCGAGATATTGAATTCCTTAAAGGTGATATTGTTCTCCATTCGTTCATCTCTTGGTGCTGCTCCCTCTTTATATGTCGCATCACGATGCCGTCCGGAGTGCATGCGGCATCGCATACCCCCTGCCGGGACCCCGGTCCGCTCACCTGCAACACATATCCGTCCTGCGGGCGAACCTGCAGGGATGAATCTTCGGCATTCCCTGTCGGTGAGCGCCAGAGAGATCTACCGGGGGTATTCTGCCTCCCGCCCGGAGCTCCGCGGCGTCCTTCTGCCCGGGCTCCTGCCCCACGATGCCTGCGGGGCTGCATCCCGGAGGCCTGACCATGTAGCGGTCCTCTTCATCGCCGAGTCTCCGCCCTGGACCGCCGGCCGGCGCGAAGTTGCCGGGCCCGCTGACTGCTGCAGCCCCGACTACCCCTACTTCTGGAACGACCGCTACGACATGCGGCATCGCCGGGGCACCGCACCGCTCTCCCGCGGGCTCGCGGAGAACCTCTTTTCGCTGCTCGGACTCGACGGAGAGTCGCGCCGGGAGAACCTGGAAAACTTCTCCGAGAACTTCTTCCTCGTCGACACGGTCAAGTGCGTCTTCCGGAAGAACCGGAAGGCGGCCATCCCGAAGGACCTCGTCAGGCTGAGCGCCCGGGAGATCCTTGCCCCGGAGATCGCCGGTCTCGCCCCGGATTACGTCGTCGTCCTCGGGAATACGGCGCTCACCGGTCTATCCGGGATCGAGCCGTATGCAAGCGCTCTCTCCGGCGTCGGGAAGATTACGGAGATTCCCCGAGATCTCCGGGAGAGCCTCTTCGAGGAGAGCCGCCTCCTCTGTCTGCCGTATCCGGGCGGGCGCAACCGGCGCTATCTGGATACGATCGAGTCGGGGTTCGAGACCATCAGGGATCTCGTGGGATGACGGGTTCGACCGCCGCTCCGTGGCCATCCTCGCGATGGCTTTTTCGCATCGCCGCTTACTCTGCCAGCTTCCTCTTTCCTTCCTCGTACATCCTCTCCTTCTGCCGGCGGAGTTCTTCTGCCGTCTTCTGCTCTTCAGGGCTTCCCTTATCTTCGATCTGGATCTTCTGCGCCGCTTCCTGTAGGTCGCGGGGGCTCAGGTACCCGGACGGCTTCATCTTCTCCCTGTCCTCCCGGTACTCCTCCTCGATCTGTTGCCGGCGCATCTCTGCAGCTGACTGGCCGGCCTGCCCGGCCTCCGTGCCCACAGGGATCTCCTTACCGCGAGCTTCGGCGACCTTCTTCAACCGTACCTCGAGGACACCGTTCTTGAAGGTGGCGCGTGCCTCCTCGCCCCTGACGTCGGTAGGGAGGGAGACCGTCCGGGAGATCGTGCCGATCCTCCGCTCCCGCATGTGGTATCCGGCCTGTTCCTCCTCTTTTGCCTCCTCCCGCCGGGCGGTGATCCGCAGCGTTCTCGGGTCGAGAAGCCGGACCGATATCCCCTGCCTCTCCACGCCCGGGAGGTCGGCAACGACCACGACATCCGCATCGTGTTCCAGGACGTCGACCACCGCTCCGGTTCCGCCAATCAGGGGTACCTGCTGCGTGGTTCCCGAGAGGCGCTCCATCACCTCGCCAAACTGCTTCTGCATATCCCCGAGCATCTCGTCGAATTCGCTCCAGAGTTCACGCGAAGATCTTCTCCATGCCATAGTTACTCCTGCCTCACTGTTCTGCAGTATCGGCAGGCTCACAGGGTATGAACACTTCATATAGGTTCCTGTGCAGGACCCCGTCCCGCCGGAGTACCTGAGTGCCGGGGTTCGTTCCTCATTATGGGGCCTGACGGCGCGTGCCGGGATCGCGCCGTCCGGGTCCCGGAAGGTGAAGCCCGGCGGATTTCAGGGTTGGCCCGGAGAATCCCGCGAATCTTCCTCGCTCTCCCGGTCACCCTCTGGTTACATATAGAGAGAGTTTCCAGTGGGCGGTGCTATGAACCCCCAGACAGTAGAGATGGTGCCCCGGAAACGCTCAGGTTTCCTGCCTGAGATCGGGGTTATGACCGTTATCCCGCTGGAGAACCTGAGGATACACACCTACGAGGCGCCCGAGGCGGCAGTCTTCGTCAACTCCCATATCATCGAGACGGAGAACGGATTGATCGTCATCGACACGCAGTTTCTCCGTCCTCACGCAGAGGAGTTCCGCAGGTACGCCGACAGCCTGGACAAGCCGATCGACCGCGTCATCGTCACGCACAGTCACCCGGACCACTGGTTCGGGTGCGAATACTTCCGGGATGCAGCGATCTACGCTTTAGCCGAGGTCACAGACCAGATCCGCGGCGGCGGGGAGGCCATGATCCAGGCATACGCGCCGACATTCGGCGATGCGATCACGGAGACGGTGGTGGTGCCGGAGCATATCATCCGGCCCGGGACCGAGACCGTCGACGGCGTGACGCTCGCTTACGAGAAGGCCGACGGGGCAGAAGCCGGCGTCAATCTCGTCGTCGAGCTCCCGGAGAACCGCGTGCTCATCGCCCAGGACCTCGTCTACAACCGGGTCCACGTCTTCCTGCAGCAGAAGGAGATGGACCCGTGGCTCGCCCACCTCCGCCGGTTCCAGGAGAAGAAGTACGACTTCGTCCTTCCTGGCCACGGGCTGCCGGCGAACATGCAGGCGCTCGCGGATATGGCGGGGTATCTCGAGGATGCAAAGTCGGCGCTCGCGGCGAGCAGCGACGTAGAGACCCTGAAACGGCACCTGGTCGGGAAGTACCCGTTCTACCGGGGCGATTACATCCTGGATATCAGCGGGAGGTACCTCTACGGGGCCGGGGAGTGAGAAGCGGTTATTCGGTTGCCCCTGCACCCGGTCCGGTGCGCATCACCGGTGCCATTCGGAGGGGCGGCCACCCTCCTCCTGATCCCTGCCGCCGTCCGGGCGGTGCGGACGGCCCTGGCATCCTGGCTCAGGCCGAACCGTCGGGCTTCTTCAGCACGTACTTGACCGTTCCTTCCTCGAACCCCTCGCCGGCACGGACGAACCCGTTCTTCTCCAGCACCCGGATGGATGCGCTGAGATCCGGGTAGGTTACCGCCTCGATCCGCCGGATGTTCGGGAGGGAGAAGATCGCGGGGATGAGGTGGCGGATCGCCTCGGTTGCGTAGCCCCTGCCCTGGAACTCATCGAGCACTGAGTAGCCGACGAGCACCGTGTCCCCCGCGTCCCCCGCCGTGGGCGACGAGGCGGTCCCCCCGGTGCCGATGAGGACCCGCCCGCCAGCTGCGGGGTCGTCCTGCACCCAGTACCAGGCGGCGAAGAGCGGATCGCCTTTCTCGGAGACCATCTGGATGAACGCCCCGAGCGTTTCGTCGTCGAGCAGCGGCGGCGGCCACAAGCCCGGGACGGTGGCATCGAGGAGACGGGCGAGTTCCTGGCGGTCATCACGGTCGGCCTCAAGGATCTCGAGCGTTGCCGGGATCAGGTCCAGGCGTTCGGTACGGATGTGGATGGGTTTCATTACAATCACAGCCTGGTTAAGGGTTATTCATGGGATGGGTCTTATCTGTTGTGGGTTGGTTTGTGGGAGGTGCCGGATTAAACCCCTCTCAATACAGCCCCCCCGCCCGCTCCCCGACAAAACCCGCCGTCTCCCCCGACAGGGAATACCGGACGTCTCCCCCCTCCTTCTCCCGGAGCACGATCCCGTCGGCCTTCAGCCTTCGCAGGTGCCACGAGACCGACGAGGCGGTTATCCCGAGCCGTTCGGCAAGTTCCCGCCGCGACGCCCCCGGGCTCTCCAGCAGGATGGCGAGGAGCTCCCGAGTGTTCCGGTTCCGGAGATGGATGAGCACCTTCTCTTCGAGAGCCGAGTACTTCTGCCGGTTTTCGAAGTATCCCGTCTGCCCTTCGACGGCGGCGGTGGCGATCATCCCGAACTCCTGCAGCTTCCCGAGGTGGTACCTCAGGGTCCCCCGGTTTATCCCGAGGTCCCGGACGAGGGTGCCGAGACGGATGCCCGGGTGGGCGCGGACGTGGTCGTAGATCGCCGTCCTGGTCTCGTGTTCGAGTGCGGCGCGTTTTGCGATGCGGCGGTAGCCGAAGAAGAGCCAGACGTTTAAGAGGATCAGGACGTTGACGACGATCAGGAGTTCGGGGGATGTATCCATAAGAAGACTGCAGATCAGGACCTGGGGCGGGACCTGCCACCACTCGATGGGCGTCAGTTCCCGGGGCGGGCCGTCGGGTACGTAGTTGCCGGCCGGGCTGACCGTGTAACTCGTTGCGGCCGCACAGGCGGGGAGAGCGGCCAGAAGAACGATCAGGAGCAGAGTAGCCGTCCGGCGTCGCATGCCCCAGAGGTCGGAGTACGGAGCCTTGACCTTTGCGCTTTGTCGGCGCCCCTTCCTGCCCGACTTCAGGGAAACCGGGGCTCGCGAGTAGACGGTCGGTACAGAAACCGTTTATAATCTCGCGTCCCAGCTCCCATCATGACGGAGGAGCAACCGCCTGCGCCGGTGCCGCGGCGACGGATCGCCGCCACTGCGGTCGGGATCGGATTCCTTGCCGGGGCGGCCTTCCCCGGGGTGGTGGCGGCGCTCTCGCGCTGCTGGAGTGCTGCATCCGCCTACAACCGGGGTCTCCTGGGGGTGGGGATCACGCAGACGTTCGTCTCGATCCTGCTGGTCCTCTTCTTCGCCGGGTTCTTCGTGGCCTACGTCAACGGCACCGCCTCGCGCCGTACCCGGCTCCTCTCCGCGCTCCTCGCCGGCGCGGTCGCCGGAATCGCCGCCCGGACACTCCTCTTCGCGGGCAACCCCGCCTACCTCGTGCAGTCGCTCGTCGCGGCCCCGGGGCAGGTCCTCCTCCTCGTCGGCGGCGCGATGCTGGTCGCCGGGCTCGGGGGGCTGGTCGCGTCGTTCCTCGACCCGGAGCGGCCCCACCGGGACCTTCTACCGGTTGCGGCGGTTGCCGTCGCGTTAATCGTCGCCCCGCCC
>JAEZIP010000066.1:0-32628 GCA_023436625.1 Methanobacteriota archaeon
CCCCTGTCTCTACCCCAGAAAGCTATACCTGTGCCCCCACCCCACCCGGCCTCCGGCCTCCTCCCCCGCCCCGAGGGGCGGGGGCAGTGCGTGGCGATAGCCGATGGAAATCCGTGTTACAGACACACGCGAGTAGCAAGAATTTTAACCCCCGGCAGGAGGTCAAACACGTTCCCGATACACACGGCCTCAAACCCACGCTGTAAACCCCAACAAAAAAGAAAGACAGGATTCCCTGCCCCAAAAACCCGAAACCTACTTCCTCGGAACGAGTTTTACTGCCGTCCCGTAGGCGAGTAGTTCCGCCGCGGTCGACATCGTCTGGGACGTGGTGAACCGGATGTTCACGATGGCATCGGCCCCGAGGTCATGCGCGGCGTTGACCATCCTGTTGTATGCCTCGGTCCGGGCGTCGGCGAGCATCGAGGTGTACTCCTCGAGTTCCCCGCCGACGAGGCTTTTTAAGCCCGCCATGACATCTTTTCCCACGTTCTTCGTCCGTACCGTGTTGCCGAAGACCACGCCGAGGACCTCTCCCACGGCATAGCCCGGCACTTCTGCAGTCGTCGTCAGTATCATATCCGGTTCACTCTCTGATCGCTTCGATGGTCTCCTCGCGCCCCTTCCAGATGATCAGCGCGAGGCCGATCACGATGAGCGGGACGCCGTATATGAGGAGGAACGGGAGCACCAAGATCGCTATGGCCGTGATCGCCGCGCCGATGGCGGTCAGGGCAATCCCCCAGATTACCTGGCTCCGCATACCTATCCATATGACGGATTAATGGATAATCGTTCGCGTTTTTTACTCCTGATCTATTCCTGGTACGTCGGTCCCGGGGTAGTGTTCAAGGTCGAGTAGCTGCAGTAAAGAGGCAGGAGTCACAATATGTACGAAGCGTTAGATGTATTTTGACGTTGAGACGACCAACATCATCAGGAGTGAAGCGGTTGTATAAGATAGAATCAGCGACCAGACTCGCCGACCGGGTTTACGAATACTGGATACGTGCGCCGCAGGTGGCGCAGCACGCACGGGCGGGCCAGTTTGTCATTCTGCGCCTGCACGACGCGGGCGAGCGGATACCGCTCACCATCTCCGCGGTCAGGGGAGACGCCGTCCGGGTGATCTTCATGGCCGTCGGGAAGACGACCGAGGAGCTTGCGACGCTGGGTGCGGGCGACAGCATCAAAGACGTCGTGGGGCCGCTCGGAAAGCCGAGCGAGATCGAGAACTACGGGACCTGCTGCGTCATCGGCGGCGGCGTCGGGATCGCAAGCACGCCCCTCATCGTAAAGGAACTAAAAAGTGCGGGCAACCACGTCATCGGGATCATCGGAGCGCGCAACGCCGATCTCCTCATCCTCGAGGACGAGATGCGCGAGGTCTGCGACGAACTCCATATCACGACCGACGACGGGAGCAAGGGCGTCCACGGGTTTGCAGCCGACGTCCTGAAGAAACTGCTTGAGGAGAGGAAGATCGACCGGGTCTGGATCATCGGCCCCGCCATCATGATGAAGGTCACCTCCGGCGCGACGGTGCCCTATGGCGTGAAGACCTACGTGAGCCTCAACCCGATCATGGTCGACGGGACGGGGATGTGCGGCTCCTGCCGGGTGACCGTCGCCGGGGAGACGAAGTTCGCCTGCGTCGACGGCCCCGAGTTCGACGCCCACCAGGTCGACTTTGCCGAACTGATGCAGCGGCAGCGGATCTACACCGGACAGGAGAAGGCCTCGCTCGAGCGGTTTGCGGAGCACCGGTGCCGGTGCGGCGAAGGGGGCCACCACCATGAGTGACCGGCCTGCCGAGGTCCGGGTCCGCGACTTCAAGGAGGTCGATACCGGCCTCTCCCCCGCAGAGGCGATCGCCGAGGCGGAACGGTGCCTGCAGTGCAAAAAGCCGCTCTGTGTGAAGGGCTGTCCGGTCTGCATCGATATCCCGGCATTCGTCCGGGAGGTCGCGGAGGGCAACTTCCCCGCGGCCGCACGGGCGCTCAAGGAGCAGAACATGCTCCCGGCCATCTGCGGGCGGGTCTGCCCGCAGGAGACCCAATGCGAGGGCGTCTGCATCCTCGGCAACAAGGAGACCCCGATCCGGATCGGCGCGCTCGAGAGGTTCGTGGCCGACTGGGAACGGGGGAACGGCCCCGAGTTGCCCGAGACGGCGAAACCGACCGGCAAAAGGGTGGCGGTCGTTGGCTCCGGCCCTGCGGGACTGACGGCCGCGGCCGAGCTCGCCCGTGCCGGCCACGCCGTCACGATCTTCGAGTCGCTCCACGAGGCCGGCGGTGTCCTGACCTACGGCATCCCCGCGTTCAGGCTTCCAAAGGAGGTCGTCAGGGCGGAACTCGACCAGGTGCTCGCCCTCGGTGTCCGCTTAAAGAAGAACCACCTCGTGGGGAGGAGCGTCGCGACAGACGAGCTCCTCGGCTACGACGCGGTCTTCCTCGCGACCGGGGCGGGGCTTCCCGCGTTCATGGGCATCCCCGGGGAGAACTTAAACGGCGTCTACTCGGCGAACGAGTTCCTGACAAGGGTGAACCTGATGCACGCCGACGCGTTCCCGGAGTTCGATACGCCGGTCCTGCACGGAGCCCGCGTCGCGGTGATCGGCGGCGGCAACGTCGCGATGGACTCCGCAAGGGTGGCGCGCCGCCTGGGAGCGAAGGTCTCCCTGATCTACCGGCGGGGCGAGGAGGAGATGCCGGCACGGAAGGCCGAGGTTCTGCATGCAAAGGAGGAAGGGATCGAGTTCTTCACCTGCACGAACCCGACCCGGATCCTCGGCGAACAGTGCGTCACGGGGATCGAGTGCGTGAAGATGTCCCTCTGCGGCATCGACGCGAGCGGCCGCGCATCCCCGGAGCCGATCGAGGGGAGCGAGTTCATTCTCGACGTAGACATGGTGATCCAGGCGATCGGGACGAGCCCGAACCCGCTCCTCGTCTCCCTGATCCCGGGCCTCGAGCGCGCACGGAAGGGCAACGTCGTCGTCGACGAGAACGGCCGGACGTCCATCCACCACGTCTACGCCGGCGGAGACATCGCCACCGGCGCGGCGACGGTGATCGAGGCGATGGGCTCGGCGAAGAAGGCGGCCGCGGCGATCGACGCGATGCTGCAGGAAGAATAACCACTTTTTTTCCAATGGTTGGCCCGGGAGTTTTCTGCGGGAGGGGACCGGCCCTCCTCGCCTCCGCAGAAAGACGGCCCCAGGAACGCGCCGTATCACAACCCTTTTTCCTCCACCGCCCCCAATCCCAGTACAACAGATAGGAACCCCCATGCCCACTCCCGATGTCGTCGAGCGCCGGACCGTCCTCATCATCGCCACCCTCGCCGCGTTCCTCACCCCGTTCATGGGCTCGGCGGTGAACATCGCGCTCCCGTCCATCGCCGCCGATTTCGCCCTCGACGCTGTTTCGCTCAGCCTCGTGGCCTCGTCGTACCTCCTCGCGACCGCGATCTTCCTCGTCCCGCTCGGGCGGTGCGCCGACATCTACGGGCGCAAACTCGTCTTCACCATCGGTGTGATCGTCTTCACCGCATCGGCCCTGCTCTCCGCGCTCGCGACGTCGGGGCTCATGCTCATCCTCTTCCGGTTCCTCGAGGGTGTGGGGAGCGCCATGATCTACGGCACAGGCATCGCCATGATCACGTCGGTCTTCCCGCCCGAGGAGCGCGGGCGGGCGCTCGGGATCAACGTCACCGCCGTCTACATCGGTCTCTCCATCGGGCCGCTACTCGGCGGCTACCTCACCGAGTTTCTCACCTGGAGGAGCATCTTCCTCACCAACATCCCGCTCGGTATCTACATCGTCTTCATGATCCGACGCCACCTTGCCGTGGAGTGGGCCGACGCATGCGGAGAACGGTTCGATATCGTCGGGTCGGTCTTTTACGGCGCGATGCTCTTTGCCGTGATGTATGGGTTCTCAAACGTCCAGGACCCCATCGGCGTTGCAGCAATCATCGCCGGCGTGGCGCTCTCGGTGGTCTTCTACGCCTGGGAGACCCGGACGGAAAGCCCGGTACTGAACGTGGGGCTTCTTTCGTCGAACCGGGCGTTCGCCTTCTCAAACCTCGCCGCCCTGATCAACTACGGCGCAACGTTCGCCGTCGGGTTCCTCCTCTCCCTCTACCTCCAGGTCGTCCGGGGGCTCGATCCCGGCACCGCAGGGCTCGTCCTGATCACGCAGCCGGTCGTCCAGGCGCTCTTTGCCACCCCGGCCGGGAGACTCTCCGACCGGGTCGAGCCCCGGTATATCGCCTCGGCAGGGATGGGGCTCACCGCCATCGGCCTCGCCCTCCTCACGCTTCTTTCCCCAGCCACCCCGATGGCGTACATCATCGCATGCCTCGTCCTCCTCGGGTTCGGGTTCGCCCTCTTCTCCTCCCCGAACACGAACGCCATCATGAGTTCGGTCGACCGGTCCCTCTACGGCCTCGCCTCCGGGATGCTCGCCACCATGCGGACGACGGGGATGATGTTCTCGCTCGGCGTTGCCACGGTCACGTTCGCCCTCTTCATCGGCACCACCCGGATCGGGCCGGAAGTCCAGGAGCCCTTCATGACAAGCCTCCAGGTGGTGTTCGTCATCTCTGCCGCCCTCTGCACCGTGGGCATCTTCGCCTCGCTCGCCCGCGGCAGGGTGCGCGGGTGACCGCCGCCCCTCACTCCTCGACGCAGTAGACGTAGTAGACCCGCCGGCCGTCCCTCGTAACGACGTCCACCCCGTGCATCCCGTTCTCGAACCCGGGGAAGAGGGTGTCGAACTCCTGCGAGGAGACGAGGTAATCGACGATGGCCCGCGAGGCCGGGCCGCACCGCTCCCCCGGCATGATGACCGGGATCCCGGGCGGGTAAGGGACGACCATCACCGCGACCGTCCTCCCCTCAAGCTCGCTCGCGGGCACCGGCGTCACCTCGCCTCGTACCAGGCGGCGGTAAGCCTCCGCCGGCGTCATCGCCGGTTCCGGCAGCGTCGCGTAGACCTCCCGGACGACGTCGGTGATCGATTCGTCCCGCAGGTAGCCGTGCATCTCCCGGCAGAGGTCGGCGAGCCCCCGCCCCGCATACCGGGCGGGATGCTCCCGCACGAGATCGGGGAAGACCTCCTCGAGCGGGCTGTTGCCGTCGTAGAGGGCCTTGAACCGGAAGAGTTCCGCGAGCAGCGTCCCGGACTTGCCCCTGGTGATCCCGAGCGTGAAGAGGATCAGGAACGAGTAGTACCCTGTCTTCTCGACGACGATCCCGCTCTCCCGGAGATACTTCGTGACGACGGCCGCCGGTATCCCCCGCTCCTCCATGCGTCCGCCCGGCCCGATCCCGGGGGTGAGGATGGTCACCTTGATCGGGTCGAGCATGGCGTAGCCCTCCTCGAGGTCGGGAAAGCCGTGCCAGGCATCGTGAGGGTTCAAGAGCCAGCAGCCCGCGTGGTCCCGGAGCAGCGCGTCGTCCGCCTCGCCAAGCGGCTTCTCCGCCTCCGCATCCATGATGCAGTCGGGCTGCCAGACGGCGAACCACCAGTAGTCCTCGCCGGGGAAGGGACCGGCCCGGATCTCCTCGGCCACCGTCACCATCTTCTTCC
Source organism: Methanobacteriota archaeon (assembly GCA_023436625.1). GTDB lineage: Archaea > Halobacteriota > Methanomicrobia > Methanomicrobiales > Methanoculleaceae > Methanoculleus. Next base: position 5,598 of record JAEZIP010000066.1, read on the forward strand.
GAAAGACTATCGCCTCCTCGATCGCCTCCTCGATGAGGAACTTCCCCGAGTGCCCGGCCATCATCCTGGTGGCGACGTCGAGCGACGCGATGATGGTGTACTGGGGGGAGGTCGAGGTGAGCATCATGAACGCCTCGTTGAACCGCGGGTGGTCGACGTTCCCCCGGCCCTGCCTGACGTGGAGCATCGAGCCCTGCGAGAATGCCGCGAGAACCTTGTGGGTCGACTGGGTGGCAAAGACCGTCGGGCCGACCGCGTCCGTCTCGTGCATCCCGAACCTCCCGGCGTAGAGGGGGTGGAACCGGGCGTAGCCCGACCACGCCTCGTCGAAGTGGATGTAGGGGACGGTGTCGTGCAACTGCTCCTCGATCCTCTCCGCGCTGTAGCAGATCCCGTCGTAGGTGGAGTTCGTGACCACGGCCATCCTGACCGTCTGCGACGCAGGGTCGTCGATGAGGGGGCAGTTCCTGATCTTCTCCGCGACGACCGCAGGAAGGAACTCGCTGCTCCGGATGGGGCCGATGATCCCGTACTCGTTCCGGGCCGGGATGAGGTAGATCGGAACGGCGCCGGTCATGACGATCGCGTGCATCACCGACGCATGGCAGTTCCGGTCTACGAGGACGACATCGCCGTTGGTGACGGTCGAAAGCCAGACGATCTTGTTCGCGGCCGACGTGCCGCCGGTGACAAAGTAGGTGCGATCGGCCCCGAAGACCTCCGCGGCCTTCCGCTCCGCCTCCCCGACGACGCCGGAATGCTCGAGAAGCGAACCGAGTTCCTGCACCGAGGCCGAGAGGTCGGCCCGGAGAGCGTTCTCCCCGAAGAAGTTGTAGAAGATCCGGCCTGCGGCGCTCTTGAGGAACGCGACGCCGCCCATGTGCCCCGGCGTGTGCCAGGAGTAGCGGTACTCGTCGACGTAGTCCATCAGTCCCTGGAAGAACGGCGGGAGGACGTCGGCGAGGTAGTTCTTTGCCGCCCGCTTGATATGGCCGGCGATGAAGCCGGGAGTGTCCTCGAGCTTCCAGATGTAACCGTCGATCCGGGATATGACGGAGAGGGGTATGGCGGAGATCGCCAGCTTCTCGGTGTTTAAGAATATCGGGACGTTCGGGTTCCTCTCCCTGATGAGGGTGATGACGTCTTGCGCGGTGAGCATGCCGTCCGAGGCCTCGGGGGTGAGTTCCCAGTCGATGACGATACAGCTCGCGTGGGGGTGCGAGAGGAAAGCGTGGACCCCGTCGCGGGCGGTCAGCGCCTCGATGACGGGAAAATTATCCTTCTTTAGTTCTTTCACGATCTCCCGCGAAGCCCGGCCTTCCGCGGTATCCGAGTGCAGTTCGTCGTCGATGACGAGAACGGGAAACTCCTCCAGGTAGTCCATGCGGCCAACTCCCGGAAGGTAATCCTCGGAGGTCTCTTTAGAATGTTGTGGTCCGGGGGAGTTCTTCGCCCGGGCTCGAAGACGCCACGCCGAAGAGCCCGGGAAGGGGCGGGTCGGGGATCGCCTTCGCAGAGATCCGTGCCTCACGACAAACTCGTCGGTGCTCACCCAGATCTCCATTACCCGGCGGGTGTTCTTCCCATTTGACGGTGTCCAGGGGATAATGCGACAGCGACAGGTACGTAGCCGCTCCGATTCGCTCCGGGAAGAGTACCCGCCCACGTTCAGGGTATCGGAGCCCGGAAGAAGGTGGGAGATCGACAGGTAATCCGGGTTGGCGACATTTATATACGGAAACGGCCATCTACCACCGATGACGGGCGAGGGCTCAAATCCACCGAAGGTCTGTCTGGGATTCGATATTCACTATCCCTGCTATCTCAATCCCGGGTTTCAACCTGATCTGGTAAAGGGAAAGAGAAACGTAAAAGAGAGTTACTTTAACCCGGACGCGAAGGAAGACCTGGGAGCGGTCATCGACCGCTCCTTCCGGCCGACGACGGAGCTCCTCCTCGACCTCCTCGATGAGGGGTTTACGTGCGCCTTTAGCATCTCAGGAACGGTGGTGGAACGCCTTGATGCATGGTACCCGGAGATGCTCGAACTCCTGTCCCACGCGGCAACCCACCGGAACGTCGAGGTCCTCGCCCAGACTTACTACCACAGCGTTGCCGGGCAGTTTGCCGACCTCACGGAGTTCACGGACGAACTCCTCATGCACCGGAACCTGATGAAGGAGCATTTCTCGGTCCAGCCGGCCACGTTTGCACATACCGACTGCCCCATCACCCCCGCCACCGCAGAGGCGCTTGCCGGGGCCGGAATCGAGGCGGCGATCATCGAGGGGGGCGAGGGCCCCGCTCTTGAGAGGAGCCCGAACCACACCTACACCTACCGGGGCCTCCCGGTCCTCGTCGCCCACTGCGATCTCTCCGACGACATTGCCGTGCGGTTTCCATGGCGGGGATGGGACAAATGGCCGCTCATGGCCGACCAGTATGCAGGGTGGCTCTCCGTATCCCCCGGCGACTGCATCACGCTCTTCCTCGACTACCGCATCTTCGGGGACTTCATCGGCCCCGAGGCGGGCATCCTCGAGTTCCTGCGTGCGCTCCCGTCCGCCCTCGCCGCGGAGGGGATAGAGACGATACGCCCCTCAGACGCCGCCCGGCTCCTACCGCACGAAGAGATCGGGGAGACCGCCGGCCCTGCCCGGCAGAGGACCATCATGCAGCAATCCGCCATCGAGGCCCTCGAGGAAGCCGGAGGTCTGGTCGCGGACCCGGAGGTCTGGCGCTGCCTTCTCGAGACCGAGCATATCCGCCGGATGGCCATGCGCTCGTCCTCGTGCGGAAAACCGCTTCACGCCGTCAGCCACCAGGCGACCTACGACTACTTCGCCTCATTTATGCGGATCCTCTCGCACGCCGAGGAGCGGTCGGCAACCATCGCCCGGTCGCCCAAGGCAGCTCTCTCGCTCCGGTGCGTTCCGCCGGATAAGGCGTTCTACTTCTCGTCGTATGACCGGCCGGCCGGGTACGCCGCCCACAGCCTGCAGGAACTCGCAAATATGCTCGAGTTTGCCCCGGACGATGTCATCCGGTACCACGTGGAGCGGGATGACTTTAACCGCTGGATCGCCCAGGTCATCGGCGATACGCAACTGGCGGAGAAGATCTGGGGTATCTCCGACCGCACGAGACTCCGAACGATGATTCAGAAGAGGATCAACAAACTATGGAAACGCTTAAGTTAGCATTCTTCTGCTGGGAGTCGCTCCACTCCACGTTCAAGGTGGGCGGCCTTGCGCCGGCGGCGACCCACCTCGCCGAGCACCTCGCCCGGAAGGGGCACGAGGTCCACTTCTTCACGCGGGGAGAGCCGGGAGATGCAGTGATCAACAATGTCCACTACCACTACTGCCTGCCTTTCGGCGACAACATCATCGAGTACTGCAGGACCATGAGCAACATGCTCGTGGACGCGTTCCGCGCCCATGACTCCCCGGCGTTCGACGTCCTCCACTTCCACGACTGGCACCTCGTCGAGGCGCTGCACGCCCTTCGCGATCGAAACACCGTTCTCTCCTTCCACTCCACCGAATACGGGCGGCACGGGGGGAACTTCGGCGGCTGGTGGGAGTTCCAGGAGATATCGGGCAAAGAATGGTACGGGGGCTACATCGCAAAGGCGGTCACGACCGTCTCGAACTCGACGAAGACCGAGGTCATGTGGCTCTACAACGTCCCCGAATGGAAGGTCACCGTCATCCCGAACGGGATCGACCCCGACGCCTACCGTACCCGGCTCGACCCGGGCGAGGTGAAGAAACACTACGGCATTCACCCGCTCGCGCCCGTCGTCCTCTTCGTCGGGCGCCTCACCTACCAGAAGGGCCCCGATCTCCTGGTCCAGGCCATACCCGAGATCCTCGCCAAACGCTGGGACGTGCAGTTCCTCTTCGCCGGCACCGGGGATATGCGCGGATACCTGGAGGGGATGGTGCACGGCCTTCCCGTCCAGTTCCTCGGCTACGTCTCCGACGCGGACCACATCCGGCTCCTGAACGCCTGCGACCTCGTCGCCGTGCCGAGCAGAAACGAGCCGTTCGGGCTCGTCCTCACGGAGGCCTGGAGCGCGGAGCGCTGCGTCGTCGCGACCGATGTCGGGGGGCTCTCCGAGAACGTCGACAACTATGTAAACGGCATCAAGGTCCCCGTCCGGCCGGACTCGATCGCCTGGGGGATCTGCCACCTCATCGACGACCCGGTCTACATGCAGAAACTCGGGAAAGCCGGGCGCAGGAAAGTGATGGAGAAGTTCAGGTGGGGTGTCGTCACGGAGAGGACGCTTGGCGTCTACAGGAGACTTCTCTCCGGCGGCCTGCGATGATATTCGACAAGGAGGACGAGACCGTGCAGCAGGTGCGACCCGACATCACGAGGACGGGGAGCCTCATCACCGACTACGACGTCTACCTTTTCAGGCAGGGGAACCATTCCCGCCTGCACGACAGACTGGGGTCGCACCCCGCTGTTGCCGATGGTGTGCGGGGGACATTCTTTGCAGTCTGGGCCCCGAATGCCGCGGAAGTCTCGGTCATCGGGGACTTCAACGGGTGGGAGAGAGGCCTGGACCCGCTCCACGCACGGAGCGACGATTCAGGCATCTGGGAGGGGTTTATCCCGGATATCGGCCACGGGATGCTCTACAAGTACCACATCAAAAGCAGGTATAACAGCTATTCCGTGGATAAGGGCGACCCGTTCGCGTACTTCTGGGAGGTCCCGCCAAAGACCGCGTCCGTCATCTGGGACCTCGCCTATACCTGGCGGGACCGGGGGTGGATGCGCTGCCGGGAAGAGGAGAACACGCCGGACTCACCCATATCCGTCTACGAGGTCCACCAGGGTTCGTGGCGGAAGGTGCCGGAGGAAGAGAACCGGTCCCTGAACTACCGGGAACTGGCGACCGAACTCGCCGATTACCTGCTTGAAGCCGGGTTCACTCATGTCGAGTTCCTTCCCGTCATGGAGCATCCGCTCTATGCCTCCTGGGGATACCAGACACTCGGCTACTTTGCTCCCACCAGCAGGTACGGCACACCGCAGGACTTCATGCACCTCGTCGACCACCTCCACCAGCGCGGGATCGGGGTGCTCCTCGACTGGGTGCCGTCTCACTTTCCCTCCGACGGCTACGGGCTCTCTTACTTCGACGGCACGCACCTCTACGAGCACGCCCTCCCCGGCCAGCGCTACCACCCCGAGTGGAAGAGTTACATCTTCAATCTCGCGAGGGACGAGGTCCGGTCGTTCCTCCTGAGCAGTGCCGTCTTCTGGCTTGAACGCTACCACGCGGACGGCCTGCGGGTGGATGCGGTCTCCTCGATGCTCTACCTCGACTACGCGCGAAGCGCCGGGGAGTGGATACCGAACGTCTACGGCGGGAGGGAGAACCTCGAGGCGATAGGGTTCCTCCGGAAGATGAACGACATTGTCCACGCGAACTTCCCGGACGTGCTCGTCATCGCCGAGGAAGCGACCTCCTGGCCGGGGGTGACCGCCCCGACCGCGACCGGGGGGCTCGGGTTCGACCTGAAGTGGAACATGGGCTGGATGCACGATACCCTGGACTACTTCGTGCTCGACCCGATCTTTCGGAAGTACCGGCCCGATCTCCTGACGTTCAGCATATGGTACGCGTTCCGGGAACGCTACGTCCTCCCCCTCTCGCACGACGAGGTCGTCCACGAGAAGAGTTCGCTCGCGGGAAAGATGCCCGGCGACGAATGGCGGAAACGGGCAAACCTCCGTCTCCTCTACGGGTACATGTTCACGCACCCGGGGAAGAAACTCCTCTTCATGGGGGCTGAGTTCGGGCAGTGGTCTGAGTGGAGCCACGACACCGGGCTTGCGTGGGACCTCCTCCGGTACCCTCCCCACCGGGGAATCCTCCGGTGGGTCACCGACTTAAACCACCTTTACCGGCGGATGCCCGCCCTCCACGAGCGGGACGCCGACCCGGAGGGGTTCGAGTGGGTCGATTTCTCGGACGTGGAGAAGAGCATCGTCAGTTACCTGCGCCGGGGGCTCTCGGCCGACGACGTCGTCCTCGTCGTCTGCAACTGCACCCCGGTGCCGCGCTACGGCTACCGTGTCGGCGTCCCGTTCGGCGGGTTCTGGAAGGAGGTGCTCAACAGCGATGCGGTCGAATACGGCGGGAGCGGTGTCGGGAACCTCGGGGGGGTTGAGGCGGAGCGGGTTTTGGTGCACGGCCGGTCGTGGTCCCTCCCGCTCACCCTGCCCCCGCTCGGCACGGTCATCTTCGCTCCCGAGGGGGCGTGACCCGTGGACCGAGCCGTCTGCATCCACGGCCACTTCTACCAGCCCGCGAGGGAGAACCCCTGGCTCGGCGACGTCGGGGTCCAGCGGTCTGCCGCGCCGTATCACGACTGGAACGAACGGGTGACCGCGGAGTGTTACGAGCCGAACACCGCTGCACGCATCCTCGATGCGGACGGGTTGATCGAGGAGGTCGTGAACACCTACTCACGGATCAGTTTCACGGCCGCACCGACGCTTCTTGCCTGGCTTGAGCGGCACCGTCCGGCGGTCTACGGCGCGGTCGTCGAGGCCGACCGGGAAAGCCGGGAGCGCTACTCCGGCCACGGTTCTGCGATCGCCTGCTGCTACAATCATCTCATCATGCCGCTTGCGGCCCGCGAGGACAAGAGGGTCCAGGTCGCCTGGGGGGTCCGCGACTTCGCGTCACGGTTCGGCCGGGAGCCCGAAGGGATGTGGCTCCCGGAGACGGCGGTCGATCTCGAGTCCCTGGACCTGATGGCGGACGCAGGGGTCCGGTTCACGGTCCTTGCCCCCCACCAGGCCGCCAGAGTGCGGCCGATAGGGGCGGAGGGCTGGACGGACGTCTCCGGCGGCCGGGTAGATACGACGATGCCCTACCTCTGCCGCCTCCCCTCCGGCCGGAGCATCGCCGTCTTCTTCTACGACGGGACAATTGCCCGCGACGTTGCGTTCGGCGACCTGCTCTCCGACGGGCGGCGATTTGCCGGGCGGCTGACGGGCGCGTTCTCCCGGGAAAGAGAGCGACCGGAACTCGTGCATATCGCAACCGATGGAGAAACCTACGGCCATCACCGTGAGTTCGGGGAGATGGCGCTCGCGTACTGTCTCGAGACCCTCGCGGCGCGCCGTGACGTCCGTCTCACGGTCTACGGCGATTACCTCGACGTTCACCCGCCCACGCACGAGGTCGCCGTCCGGGAGAGGACGTCCTGGAGCTGCACCCACGGCCTCGGGCGCTGGCGGCGGGAGTGCGGGTGCCACGGCGGGACGCATCCCGGGTGGTCGCAGGCATGGCGCGAACCGCTCCGGGAGGCGATCGTCATGGTCCGCGATGCGCTCGCTCCCCGGTCCGCGGAGGCGCTCGGGGTACTCGTCCGCGACCCTGCGGAGGCACGGGACGATGCCGTCAGCCTCGTCCTTTCCCGGTGGTCCGACGAGACCGTTGCGGGCTTCCTTGCACGGCACGCGCCCGGCGGCCTCTCTCCCGACGGACGGCGGCGGATCTTAGCGCTCCTCGAAGCGGAGCGGCAGGCGATGCTGATGCAGACGAGCTGCGGCTGGTTCTTCGACGACCTCACGGAACCGGGGAGCGTCCAGGTGATGCGGCACGCAAAGCGGGCGATGGACCTTGCCCTGCAGACCATCGGGCTCGATATCGAGCCGGCGTTCATCGATATCCTCCGCCGCGCCCCGGTAAACGACCCACGATACGCGACCGGCGCGGAGGTCTACGAAGCCCTGGCCCGGCCGGCGGCGGTCGACCTCGCCCGGATCGGGGCAGGGGCCGCCCTCTATGCCCTCTTCGACCTCGAACCCCCTGCGGTCGCATCGGGGATGTACGCCGCCCGCGGAGACTGGCGCTACCGGTCGGACGCCGCCGGCCGGCGCTGCGTCCTCGGGACCGTCCGGGTGCGGTCCCGGGTGACGGGCGATGAAGCGCACCTCGATGCGGTCGCGCTCTTTGCCGGGATGGACCGGATCGTCTTTTCCGTGCGCGAGCCCGGCGATGATGCGGCGCTCCGGGCGGCGTGGGAGGGGATGACGGGTCCTGACCCGGCAGGTGCCGTAGCCGGGGCCTTTGAACGGGTCTACACGGCACCCGACCTCTCCGACGAGGAGCGGTGGGCGATCGCCCGCCGGATCGCACCCGAGATGGGAGAGGCCGTCTGCGCGGTCTACCGTGACGCAGCGGCGCTGATCGGCGCGCTCGATGATCTCGGAATCCCCGCACCGGGAGCCGCCGCCCATCTCCTGGCGCATGCCTGCACCGAGCGGCTGCTCGCGATGATCGAAGCGGGGTGCCCCGACCCGGACCGCTTTTTCGCGCTCACGGAGGCGATGAGAGCCCGGAACCTTGCGCCCGACCTCGCGCCCCTCGGGGCGGCGGCGAGCAGGCGGATTACGCTCTCTCTCCGGGAAGCGGCGGCCCGGCCAGATGACCCGGCGCCGCTCGAGGAGATCGTCCGCACCGTCCGGTGTGCGAAAGTATTTGGGCTGGCGCTCACTGTATGGGAGAGCCAGAACCTCTGCATCGGGATGCGCGGACGCTATGCCGGGATGCAGGAGCGTGCTGGCCGGGGTGATGGGGATGCACAACGGTGGGCGGATGCCTTTGAGAGGGCGGCGGCATGTGTCGGCGTGAGGGTGACGTAAGGAGGAGCGAAGCATGAACCGGCGGAGCAGCGGAGTTCTCCTCCACATCACGTCCCTGCCGTCGGCGTACGGCATCGGCGACCTCGGCCCGGCGGCGCACCGGTTCGTGGATCTCCTTGCCGAGACCGGGCAGCGCTACTGGCAGATCCTCCCCCTCAACCCGACATGCCCGGCGTTCGGCAACTCGCCCTACCAGAGCATATCGGCGTTTGCAGGCAATACCTGGCTTATCAGCCCCGAGCAGATGGTCGCAGACGGCTTCCTCGCTCCGGAGGATATCGTGGACCATCCCGGCTTCCCCGAGGACCGGGTCGACTACCAGGCGGTCCTGGACTACAAGAACGGCCTCTTCGATAAGGCGTTCGAGCGGTTCAAGGAACGCGGTCCGGACTTCCGCTATAAGGACTTCGCGGCCAGCAACGTCTCCTGGCTCGACGACTACGCCATCTTCGTGGCCCTCAAGGAGCGGTTTTCGGGGAGGGTCTGGGGCGACTGGCCGTCCGGTATCCGGGACCGGCACGAGGAGGCGCTGCACAAGCACGGCGCGGAGCTTGCCGACCGGATCTTCCGGGAGAAGTTCCTCCAGTACGTCTTCGACCACCAGTGGGGAGTGCTCAAGAACCACTGCCGCGAACGTCACCTCCAGATCATCGGGGACATCCCGATCTATCTCACCTACGACAGCGTCGACCTCTGGGCAAACCCGGGGCTCTTCAAACTGGACGAGCAGAAGAAACCGGCCGCTGTTTCAGGCGTCCCCCCGGATATGTTCAGCGAGACCGGGCAACTCTGGGGGAACCCGGTCTACAACTGGGATGCGCACCGGGAGCAGGGATTCCGGTGGTGGGAGAGCCGGATCGACCGCACCCTCGCCCTCGTCGACCGGCTGCGCCTCGACCACTTCCGGGGGTTCGTGCAGTTCTGGGAGGTGCCTGCCGGCGAGGATACCGCACGGAACGGGCGCTGGGTCGATGCACCCGGCCGGGACCTCTTCACCCTGCTCGCGCGGGGCAGGTCGTGCCTCCCGATCATTGCCGAGGATCTCGGCTACATCACCTCCGACGTCCACGAGATGATGGGCCACTTCGGGTTCCCCGGGATGAAGATCCTGACCTTCGGTTTCTCCGGCGACATCGCGAGGAACCCTCACGCGCCCCACAACATCACAAAGGGTTGCGTCACATACACGGGGACGCACGACAACAACACGGTCCGGGGGTGGTTCGAGCACGAGGTCCCCGGCGACCAGAAGGACCTCCTGTTCCGCTACATCGGCGGATCGGTGAGCGCGGAAGAGATACACCGGATCCTCATGCGTCTCGCGATGCTCTCCCCTGCCGATACCGTCATCATCCCGATGCAGGACGTCCTCGGCCTCGGGGAGGAGGCACGGATGAACCGGCCGGGCACGACGGAGGGGAACTGGGAGTGGCGGCTCCGGCCGGAGCAGACGTATGAGGAGAGCATGCGGGAGTTTGCCGAGGTGACAGGGATCTACGGGAGGAGGTGAGCGCAGAGTCGCTGGAGGAGTTCGACGGTTTCCCTCCTCCGGGTTTCTCAAACTCAAAACCCCTCCGGCCTTCTCAAGCTCCGGACGTTCCGTCCGTCGCACCCGGCACGCCGTATGCCGGGGCGGCCGCTCTGATCCCCGCCACTCTCAAAAAACCCCATATCCCTTCTTATTTTCTATTTTCTGACCCTATTACGAAAATATGCAAACATATATAATAATAAACATGGACAGTATACCATCCAAAAGGGGACAGGATACATGGAGAATTCCATACACGATCAGTTCGGCCACGTCCCGGAGCGGATCTCCGGGCTCGTCGACCTGGCATACAACCTCTGGTGGAGCTGGAACCCGGAGGCCCGGATACTCTTCAAACAATTGAACCATCAGGCCTGGAAAGCGAGCATCCACAATCCGATCCGGATGCTCCGCGAGATTCCGGTCGAGTTCCTGAACCGCGCGGCGGAAGATCCCGCCTACTGCCACCGCTACGACATCGTCATGCGCCGGTTCAGGAAGTATATGAGCGCCACCGGGACCTGGTTCTCCGGGGAGTACGCCGGCCGTCCTCCGCTGACGGTCGCCTACTTCTCGGCGGAATACGGGCTCCACCACTCGCTCCCCATCTACGCAGGCGGGCTCGGATTCCTTGCCGGCGACCACCTGAAAGAGTCGAGCGACCTCGGCCTTCCGATGGTCGCCGTCGGGTTCCTGTACTCGCAGGGCTACCTGCACCAGCAGATCGACCACGACGGCTGGCAGGAGGACATCACCGAACCGCTCGACCGCGATGCGGCGCCCGTCACCCGGGTGCTCGATTCGGACGGCGAAGACCTGGTGATCCGGGTCCCGCATATCGACCCGCCCATCTACGTCGCCGTCCGGAAGGTCCAGGTCGGCAGGATCCCGCTCTACCTCCTGGATACGGATATCCCCTGCAACGACCCGGAGAACAGGGGCATATCGTCCCGGCTCTATACGGGTGACCTGGAGCAGCGCCTCCGGCAGGAGATCGTGCTCGGGATCGGCGGAAGGAAGGTGCTTCACGCACTCGGCATCGAATACGCCGCGGTGCACTTAAACGAAGGCCACCCGGCGTTCGCGCTGCTCGAACGGGTCCGGGAGCGTGTCGAGCGGGGGATGGAGTTCGAGGCGGCGCTCGAAGAAGTGCAGGCGACGTCGGTCTTCACCACGCATACGCCCGTCCCTGCAGGCCACGACGTCTTCTCCGTCGACCTCATCGACCGCTACTTCACGCCCTACTACCAGGCGCTCGGCATCGACCGGCTCCGGTTCCTGCAGCTCGGGGTCCACCCGGAAAGCCCCGCCTCGGGCTTCAACATGACCGCGTTCGCCCTGCGTGCTTCGGCGCACCACAACGGCGTCTCGCGCGCAAACGGGGCCGTCGCCTGCGATATGTGGAAGTGCCTGTGGCCCGGGCCCCGGGCGACGGTGCCCATCGACTACGTCACGAACGGCGTCCACGTCCCGACCTGGCTGAACACCCGGATGAAGGCGCTCTATGACCGGCATATCGGGCCGACCTCTCCCGACTGGCTCTCGGAGCACGACGACCCGGTGGTATGGGAACTCATCGACGAGGTCCCGGACGCCGAACTCTGGCAACTCCATCTCTGGCTGAAGGCGAAACTCCTCAACCGGATCCGGGAGCGGGAGCGGATCAAGTGGGCGACGCACCGCGGCGGGGCGCCAAACCCCGCGGCTGAGGGGGCGTTTCTCAACCCCTCCGTCCTGACGATCGGGTTTGCCCGGCGGTTCTCGACCTACAAGCGGGCGCATCTCATCTTCGAGGATCTGGAGCGGTTGAAGCGCATCTTGAACAACCCCTGGTGCCCCGTCCAGATCATCTTCGCCGGCAAGGCTCACCCGTCCGATAACGAGGGAAAGCGGGTGCTCCAGCAGATCTACCGCTACACGCAGGACCCCGGGTTCGGAGGGAGGGTCGCGTTCATCGAGGACTACAACGACCAGGTGGCCCAGTACCTGGTGCATGGCGTCGACGTCTGGTTAAACAACCCGTTGCCACCGATGGAGGCGAGCGGCACGAGCGGCATGAAGGCGGCGCTGAACGGGGTGCTGAACCTCTCCATCCTCGACGGATGGTGGACCGAAGGCTACAACGGCAGAAACGGCTGGGCGTTCGGGGACGAGACGGCCGCCTGCGACGGGAGGAATGCCGCCGATGCCGCGGCGATCTATGAAATCCTGGAGAAGGAAGTCGTCCCGCTCTACTACGACCGCTCCATCGATGACGTCCCCCACGGCTGGGTGAAGATGATGAAGGAGTCGATCAAGAGCAACGGCCCCCGGTTCTCGTCCTGCCGGATGGTGAAGGAGTATGTCGCCCGGTATTACCCGTTACTCCTGAAGGGCGCCGGGGCGGAGTATGCCCGGACTCCGGCAGCGGTGAAACCCCGGGCGCCGGCCTGGAAACCGCAGGTGCCGGGAGAAGCCGGGGAATGGAGCGAGTGAGTTCCTCGCTCCGTAAACAGAGAGCGTGAAGCGCCGGGGGGTCCCGGCCTACGGGGAGCGCTTCGGACCGGCTGAAGACCGGCCGCCTTTGCGGGAGACCCGCTGCCGGGTCTCGACGCTTGCGGCCTGGAGCCCTCTCACCTCGTGCGGTGCCCTGCCCCCGGCTCTCGCGACCCGCTGCCTGGTCGAGCGGGAAGCGGCCTGGAGTCCCCGTTTTGCGTGCGGCGCCGTCCCGCCGGCCTTCGCGACGCGCTTGCGGGTCTCTTCGTCGGTGGATGCGAGACCGCGCCTCGCTCTCTTCTTCTCTTCGGTCATACCAACGGGTCCCCCGGGTCGCTCGACGGGATCGATCACATTTCGCATCCGTTACCGGACGGGACTCCTACCTGTCCGTCCGTGCCGCCTGCATAACCTCGCCGAGGGCTTTGCTCACGTCGGCGGCGGAACGGAACTCCCGGTCCCGGATCCTGTTCAGGATATCGAGCACATCCCCGGGTGCATTGTTCTTCTGCGCCTGGCTGACGACCTCGCTTATGCCTGCAGGATAGTCCATGCCGCGGAGGTACTTCTGCACTTCAGCCGCGCTGACGGCTGTGGTTCTGCCGACCGACGCCTCCCCGCCTCCCCGTGTCTCCTTCCGTTCGGTCGCAAGGCCGGCTCCTTCACCGGACGACGAACTCGGCCGCGACCCGATCGAGGACCCGGCCATCGCCTTGCTGACGTCTATGGGCGAGCGGTAGGTCTGGTCGGGCAGGCTGTCGAGGGTATCCATGACATCCCTGTCCGCATCGTTCATCCTTGCCCGGTCGATCAGGTCCTGCCTCTTCGCCGGGTAATCCACTCCGGCCAGGTACTTCTCGACCGTCGCCGGATTCACCTTAAGCCTTGCTTCTGCCATCATGTCACCTCCTGTGACGGCGGGTGAATGGAGCAACTATTATAAAAGAGTTGTTCTAACCATTGGAACGGCAGAAAACCGTCCGTTCGGGCAATGTGGCTCGATATCCGGGATGGAACCTTCAGGAGATCTGCTCAGGCCCCGCTCTGGATCTCCCGGATCATCCGCCGTACCTGGCCGAACTGTATCTCCGGCCGGGTAAAGATACAGAGATACTCGTCCCCATAGGGAGTGACGATAACGTTTCCGCCACGATAAAAGATTGTCATCTGTACGAATGCCCCGGAAGCCGGCGTGACCGATTGCAGGGCGAGCGACCACCGGAGCAGGTCTTCGGCGAAGGCAACGGTATAGTCGGCATCGATATCTCCGGCCGACGAGATGCAGAGGCCGTCTGCGAAACAGGCGACTGCAGTCACCCCCGGGTGTCGCAGCACCGCCCTGAGCCGATCGGACTCCTGTCCGGAGGGGGCGTCGTGGGAGTTCTCTTCCTTCTCCTCCGCGGTCCCGGTCACAGGACCGTGCCTGGCGCTCTCCACGGGCGGGTCGGCCACGGGAGGTTCACAGTCGGGCCGCAGGAGGGCCTGCATCTTTACCGATACTGCGAAGGCCTCCTGCAACTCTTCGGGCTCGTACTTCCAGAGGCCGAAGTCGAGGATAGGCTGACTGCCGAAGTATTTCAATGCCGACGGCCCGCTCAGGGATTTCAGCGGGTGTCTGAAGTGTGCAGCGAGAGGTTCTCCTTTCCGCACCAGCAGGAATCCCTCTCCGTCCTGCATCGTGATCCGCACCGCCCCGTCAAAGCGGGACGTGTGGGAGAAGATCCACTGGAGCGGTGCCTGCATCTCTCCTATGACCTTTCCCTCTGGTAATGTGTCCATCATCCGGATTCCTGCCTAACCGCGTCTTTGTGTGGGAAGAGAGCGTCTCCTCCGGCCGTTTCTCCTACTCGGCGTCGTCCTTTGCAAGGGTATCGAGGATCCTGTAGGAGTTGATCAGGCGGTTGAACGCGACTGCGAGTTCGCCGATCTCATCGTTGCTTACCACCGTGATCTCGGTGTTTTCGAGGTCGCCCTGGCTTACGCTTGTAGCAACCTTTGAGAGCTGCTCGATGGGGGTCGTGATGCTCTTTGCGAGATAGAAACTCCACATCAGGATCACGGAGAGCGTGAGCAGGGTCAGGACAATGATGCTGTTCTGCAGACCGAGCGTGGCGATGACGCTCCCGGTATCCCCTGCCGAGACGATCCCCAGCATGAAGATAGGGATGACTGCAACGGTCAGCATGCTCGCCATCAGTTTGTAGAATATCGGGATCTGGATGGCGAGTCCATCCTGCATTATCCCGACTTCTTGCGAGAAGATTTCAGCCATGGGAGAATAGTTTCTCATTTTACTATATCAATCTATTCTTTACTAAAAAATGATATTCGGGCAAAATATTAAATTCAGAGGCCTCTAAATAGGCTATAACGGATTCAGGACATTTTTATGCACCTTTAAACATAATATACTTAAATCAGGATAATTATATCGACCCTGAATCGGGGTATATATGCATGTGTAACAGATCATCACGCATCCCCGGCAAAGCATGAATGTTTTTCACCCGCTGTTGTGCCCCGACCGCCTGCCGGAAGGGTTCCCCCGGGACCGCCTGCCGGAAGGGTTCCCCCGGGACCGTCTTCCGGCAAAGCCGGCGGATGGGACGGCTATCCGGAGGGGCATCAACAGATTGATACGGGGTGCGGGAGAGTGGGGTGAGCGCAACTTCCCGTTCCATGCCGGGGTTTGGGGGCTCAGCGTATGACTCTCGTGATAGCATTCATCGGAAAACAGGGCGCCGTGATGGCGGGAGATATGCGGGAGATCGCCTTTGGAGGGAATGATTCCTGCATCGAAGAGCTGGAACGCGAACTCTACAGCGGTTCGATTGCTTCCGACAACGACCTGAAGGAACGTGCGGACGAGATCGGCGTGACAATCCGGGTCCGGGACGATAAAGCCAAGGTCTCGCAACAGGACGGAGTGCTCATCGGCGAGGTGACGGAGACGGAAGGGCCGGCCATCGCGAGGAAGAGGCTGTACGCTACGGCAGGAAGTTATGTGATCGCCGAGGTCGTCGATTCCCGGCTGCGGGTGACGCGGAGAGGCGGGGCAAGCAACTTTGTGGTGCTGGGAAACGATATCACGAAGCAGACCGCCAACCAGTGCATCCGGGGGATGTGGGAGGGGGGAACGGTTCAGGACGCCCTGCGGCTCATCATGCTCACCATGCAGATAACGGCGAGCGTGACGGCATCGGTGAGCAGAACGTTCGTACTGGTGCATACCGATCTCGCGGCAAACCTGGCGGACGCCGTCAACCGGGATTCGCGGAAATAAGTATCGCCGGGAAGGAGGAATCCCGGATTGTGCCCACCTCTGTTCTGGCGGAGGCCGGCGATGGTATCTCAACCGTGGCGCAGAAATGCGGGGATTATTGGCTGAGATAGTTGTGCTTCTTGAGCCAGTCTACCTGGGGCCTGATGTAGCGGTAGATGATATCGCACTTCTCGTCCTGGAAACTCCAGGGAACGACGATCAGGAGATCGCCTTCGCGTATCCAGAGCCGTTTCTTGATCTTGCCCTTGATCCTTCCTGTGCGCGTGACGCCGTCCTCGCAGCGGACACGGATGTGGTTTGCCCCGAGCATCAGGTCGGCCCGGGCGAATATCTCCCGGTTTCTCTTCTTCGGTAATCGTACGCGTACGATCTCTTCACTTTCGTTGTTCTGTGATCCTCGTGTATTCGTCAGTTAATCAACTCCGTAACAGGCGGCGGTGCAGTCCGCCCGAATATTTACTAGAGGTGTATACCAATGATCCAAGCCACCATTAAAGTATCTGTCCCGGGAAGATCGACGCAACCGGGATCCGGCGAGAAGAGTCCGGGAAATGCACGGTAATCCGGGCGCTGCCGGGGCATTGACACCGGGGATCTGCTCGAAGGGGTCTGCCTGACCTGAAGCGGGACTCACCTTCGAAACCCTGCCGGTATGACGGACGGCGACGCATGCCGCATGCCGTCCGGTGACGGGTCCGGGGGAGGGTGCTCCGGGAACACGGGGAGTCTTCTTCCGGCCGGAAGTATATCATGCCCGGTGCCGGATACCCCTGACAGGGGCTCCGCTGTCCTGCGGGAGATCCTGCCGGGATCCGGGATCGGGGGCATTAAAAGATCCCCCGAAATGTGCAACCCGACCGGCAGGTGTGTTCCTGCACCGGGGGAGTTGCCTCCAAACTGACGTCCGGTTTTCCTTCCGAAGGGTAATTAAAGTTTGAGCGTACATGTGTGAAGAGGATCTTTGAATGGAAAGCAGCAAACTGTACGTCGGTAACCTCACCTACTCGGTAAATGAGGAGCAGTTGAAAGACTTATTTAGCCAGTACGGGACGGTAAGTGACGTCAGAGTTATCGAGCGCAAAGGGTTCGGGTTTGTCGAGATGTCCAGCCCCGAAGAGGCTGAGGCAGCAAAGGAAGCCCTGAACAACACCGTATTTGAAGGCCGCACCTTAAAGATCGACGAGGCCCGGCCTCCGAGACCCAGAAGCGATTACCAGCGGTATTAAACGCTTACCCGGAAGAACAGTATTCCGAATATCCCACCTTTTTCGAGAGTCGGGGTTCAAGGGAACCTCACCTCTGATTGTCCGGCGCGCACGCTCCCGTTACCGGTCCCACCGTCCGTGTTGTAGCAACGTTACCGCACGCGACAGAACAGGGCTGATACGCGGCTTTCGTCGACCGGATGAACGAGCCAGGGAATTTACTCCCCCTGAGCACTGCCGGGGGAGAGGCCGTCCCGCTTGCCCTATGCCGTCGGCACCACCTCTGATCCCGACCGTTCCCTCGCCAGATAGCGCGTATTTTAGCCGCAAACGACAGCAAAATTTTTATTCACCTAGAGCTATGGGGCGGCCGTGTGTCCCGCATGCGGGATGCAGTTGAAATGGTGGTGAGAACCATGGCAGAAGAGAGACCTTCAGTTAAGGGCGGAATGGCCTCTGCGGCCCAGGCTGCCTCCGTTGAGGAGCTGAGTGCATCCGCATTCCAGAAATTCCTCGGCGGTATGGACTACCCGGCCGGCAAGCAGGACCTGATCAGCCACGCACGGAAGAACAACGCACCCGACGCGGTGATCCAGGTCCTCGAGATGTTCCAGGACAAGACCTTCCATTCCGCAGCAGACGTGAGCCAGGAGTTCGGCAGGGTCAAATAACTCTCCCTATTTTTTGATGTTTTAGAAATGCGTGCCGGAACGGTTCGGCGATCCCGATCGAGAACGATTCGTTGTCGGCATGCACGATGCCGACCGGTTTTACGGAGAATGTGCGTTTGTCCATACGGGTAGCCTTTCCCCGGGCACGATGCCGGACGGGCATCGTCCTGTTCGGTTCAAGGGTAGACGCAGCAGAATGAAAAGAGCTTGAGTCTGCCCGGGGACAGCGTTGCGGCAATGAACGCTCATCGATTGCACTTTTAAGATACCTGTTACCCAGAAGGAGAATGCGAGGGGAGCGATTCGAACGCTCGAACTCCTACGAGACTGGGCCCTGAACCCAGCGCCTTTGACCTGGCTTGGCAACCCTCGCACGAATGTGTGGCGAACCTCCGCCGTTGACGTGTCCCGGCGTTCCTCGCGCCTAATACTGTAGCATCTCCAACAAAATAAAGGTAATTACTCCCCGCCCTCCCCGATGGCAGGGGAGTCCCGGGAGTTGTTGTCCATGAACCGCTTCATCTCCAGTTCACGGAGCTCGTGCCGCCTGATCTTGCCGGAGATGGTCTTCGGGAGCGACTCCACGAACTCGATCACGCGGGGGTACTTGTAGGGTGCCGTCACCCGCTTGACCTGCTTCTGGATATCCTTGATCAGGGACTCCGTGGGCCGGTAGCCGGGTTTTAAGACGATGAAGGCCTTGACGACCAGCCCGCGGAGCACGTCGGGCGACCCGACGACCGCCGCCTCCTGTACGGCAGGGTGCTCCATGAGCGCGCTCTCCACCTCGAACGGCCCGATCCGGTAGCCGGACGACTTGATGACGTCGTCGTCGCGGCCGATGAACCAGAAGTAGCCGTCCTCGTCCATGTACGCCTTGTCGCCGGTGTAGTAGAACCCGTCCGAAAAGACCTTGCGGTTCTCCTCTTCGTTGTCCAGGTAGCCGGAGAAGAGCCCGACCGGGCGCGGGTCGAGTTTGATCGCGATGCGCCCTTCCTCGCCGACGCCGACCACCTTTCCGTCGTCGTCGTGGAGCTCGATATGCCAGCCCGGCATGGGCCTCCCCATGGAGCCGGGTCTGGGCTCCATGCCGGGAAGCGTCCCGATGCAGAGCACCGTCTCGGTCTGGCCGTAGCCCTCGTAGATCGTCCTCCCGGTTCCCTCCTGCCATGCCCGGATCACCTCGGGGTTGAGGGCTTCGCCGGCGCTGCAGCAGTGACGCATATCGGCCAGATCGAACTTGTCGAGATCGGCGAGGATGAGCATCCGGTAGATGGTCGGGGGGCAGCAGAACGTCGTGACTCCGTACTTCTCCAGCAGCGGGAGGATCTCGGTCGCGTGGAACCGGCCCCGGATGTCGTAGACGAAGATGCACGCCCCGATGATCCACTGACCGTAAAGTTTCCCCCACGCGCTCTTCCCCCAGCCGGTATCGGAGAGCGTCAGGTGCAGGTCATTGGGGCGCAGGTCGTGCCACAGCTGTGCGGTGACGATGTGCCCGAGGGGGTAGGAGTGGTCGTGGACCACCATCTTCGGCTCGCCGGTGGTGCCGGAGGTGAAGAAGATCAGCAGCGGGTCCGTCGCTTTGGTCCGATACATGCCGGGGAGGTTCACCAGTTTGTGCGAGCAGGGCGCGGGGTAGTCGAGCTCGACGGGGTAACTGACCCACCCGTCCTTCACGCCGTCGATCATGAGCCGGACCGCGAGCGTGGGGCACTCTTCCCGGATCTCCTCGACCTTATCCGCATGCTCGGCCATGGTGATGATCATCCTGATGTCGGCCGCCTGGATGCGGTACTTCAGGTCTTTGGGAGTCAGCATCGTCGTTGCGGGACAGTACACGGCGCCGAGTTTGATAAGGGCGATGGTGAAGACCCACCACTCGGGTGTCCGGGGGAGCATCAGCATGACCCTGTCGCCCTTCTTGATGCCGTATTTAATGCACATATTGACGGCCTGATTTGAGAGGCGCATGAGGTCAAAGAAGGTGTATTTCTTCTCGTTCCCCTCCTGGTCCACCCAGATCATCGCCAGCTTGTTCCGGTCCTTCTTCGCCCATGCGTCGATCACGTTGAAGCCGAAGTTATAGTATTCAGGGACGTCTATCTTGAAATTGGCGCAGAGGTCTTCGTAGGACGCGGGTTTTTGGTTATCATCTGCCATAACGTGGTCAATAAAAAGTTGCGCGTTTATGATTTAAAGCATTCACGAAGTTGAAGGGCGCTCCGTATCCGGAATAGCCATAAAGATTACCCATTAGTATTATGGTCCAAAAAATAATACTCATATCAATGGATGAGAAGGGATACGAGTCACTGAAAATTGAGAACATCGTTGCCTCCGGGGTGATTGCAGACTCGATCGACCTCGAAAACGTATCGGATAAAATAAAAAACTGTGAACTGAATACGAAGCGGTTCCCCGGCGCGGTCTACCGCATCGAGAAACCCAAGATCGCATCCCTGATATTCTCCTCGGGAAAAGTGGTGCTCACCGGTATCAGGAACAAGCAGGACCTGCATGACGGCCTCGAGATCATCATGCAGTCGCTGCGGGATGCCGGCGTCGATACCTACGGCGAGCCGCAGGTCGCGATCACGAACATCGTCTGTTCGTACGACATGGGCAGGTACATCAACTTAAACAAGGTGGTCATCACCCTCAACCTCGAGAACATCGAGTACGAACCCGAGCAGTTCCCGGGGCTCGTCTACCGCATCGAGGACCCGAAGATCGTCGCCCTTCTCTTCAGTTCCGGCAAGATCATCCTGACCGGCGGAAAGAATATCGAGGATATCAAGAGAGGACTCGATTTCCTGGAGCAGCGGCTCGAAACTATAATGTAACCCTGTTTTTTCCGTTACGTTCTTTTTGCCGGGGGTAGGGGGGTCCGGGGGGCTCCTGATTTTTGGCCGGGCGACGGGCCGCGTGTCAGGACTTACTGCCTGTATGTGCCGCCGGGTTATCCCGGGCCGGAGGGGGTCTTGCTGTTGATCGCACCCGGTGGCGCTCATGCTCCAGGCGTGCCGTCGATCTTACTTATGAGCGCTGTTCTTTAAAGCGTCGCAACTCCCATGCACGGCTTTCGTGGGGATATCGCCATGAGGGGTGGGGCTGACGGGGAGGGGGGCACGCCCCCCTTCCCTGTCCCCTCGAAGAACCTTGTTCTTCTCGAGCTCCTGCACTAAGGCCAGTTTCGTAACGAACCGTCGTACCCTGCGGCCTGTCGCTGCTCGCACCGGCGCATCTCAAACTCGGTTCCTGCGGAACCTCGCCATCGCACCTGCAATGCTCCAGCTCCGGCCCTTCGGCCCGTCGCCCTTCGAAAACGCTTCGCGTTTTCTCAAGCTCCGTTCCTAGCGGAACGTCGCTTACCAATACCGATGCGTCTTCACGTAGTTCCGCTCGGCCTTCAAAATCTCCCGGTAGAAGGCGTCCCCCTCGGAGAGGGTCGCGAGGATCCTCGACGCCGCCTCCGGGCCGACGCCCTTCGCGGCGAGGGCGGTCACCGCTTTCTTCCCGCTCGAGAGGACGATGTTTGCGTTCCGGAGGAACCGGACCTCGATCGCCCGCTCCTCTTCGGACTTGTTCTTCTTCTTCACCGCCGGGATGAGCTGTTCGTCCCAGGGTTTCAGCGCCGCGATGAGACGGGCGCTGCAGAGGGGGCATTGCGGCTTATCAGGGACCCGCTCCACGACGGTCCGGCTCTTCCACTTCCGGCAGTGCATGCAGAAGAGGACGACGTCCTCCTTCTCGAGGCGGCGCATCAGCGTCCCGATCACCGCCTGGTCGACCATCGGCGGCGGGATCATGTCCCGGGACGACGAGAGTCCTTCGCTCCCGAGCGGGCTCAGCCTTCCCGCGGCGACGGCGATGCGGCCGTCGCGGACGGCAGTGAGGATCTCCTGCGCCGCATCCACGTCCATCGAGCTCGCGAAGAGCTCCCGGTAGGCCTCGGCCGCGATGACGGTCTCGTCGAAGAGGTCGATGAGCCGGTGGATGCTGAACCGCTCGTAGTCGGCGTCCGCATCGATGGCGCCGAACTTCTTCGCCACCTGGACCAGTTTCCACTTGAAGAGCGCCGTCCGTTTCAGGGCGAGTTTCAGGACCCCGGAGAGGTGCGCGGGCTCGATGCCAGCGAGGGTCTCCTGCACCTCGAGCGAGCGGACCTCCTGCGGCAGGCGGAGGAGGAACCGGTAGGCGCCGACCTCGATCCCGACGGTCGTCCCGTAGCGGGCCGAGAGGAGGACCGAGAGCGCCCGGGCCAGCGCCTCGTTCGCCTTATGGCCGCCGCAGATATTGCAGACCACGCCCTCGTCCGCGTTCTCGAGGGTGATGAGGCGGTCCGAGGGGACCGGGTAGTTCCCGTCGTCCATCCGCGCGATGAACCGCTCCGCGTAACGGATGGCGCCGGGGATGTCCGAGTAGCGGTCGAACGCGCGGGTCCGCCGCAACGCCCCGACTTCCCGGGCGACGGCAAACGGCACCGGGATCTGCTCGCCCTCCCACGACGGGACCTCGCCTTTTGCCCGGGTCGCCGGCTCGACCGTGATCCTGGTGCCCTCGATCTCGAGCACCCGCCAGAGCTGGCCCTTGGTGATGAAGACCGCGCCGGTGTGCATCCACCCGAGGACGAACGACTCGTCGAGCGTCCCGACGGTGCGGCGCGAGACCATATCGAAGATCTCCATCTTCCGCTCGTCATGGATCATCGAGAGGTTCTCGATGAGATAGCGCCGGGCACGTCCCGTCCGGATAATCCGGGAGCCGTCGATCCGGATCAGCCGATGCTCCGCCATCTGGCGGCAGACATCGTCGAGGAGCGGCCCGCACCCGGCAAAGACGCCCGACCGCTCGATCGTCTCCCGGACGCGGGAGATCTCGATCTCCCCGTACTCGACCGCGATCGCCGCCACCTGGTTCGCGAGCACGTCGGCGGCCCCGGCAGGCGGGACGATCCGCTCGCACTCGTTCGCCTTCGCCCGCCGGGCGATCACGAGCGATTCTAAGAGATCGTCAAACCCTGTCGCAAGAACGGTCCCGCGCGAGACGGCGTCGAGGTGGTGGCCGGCCCGGCCGACCCGCTGCACCAGGCGCGAGACCTGCCGGGGAGAGCCGAACTGGACGACGTGCTCGATGTGACCGATGTCGATCCCGAGTTCCATCGACGACGTCGCGATGAGCGTCCGGACCTCGCCCTTCCTGAACCGCTCCTCGGCATCGACCCTGACGTCCCGCGAGAGCGAGCCGTGGTGGACCTCGACGTCCCCACGGGAGTAGAGCTGGTGCCCGAGGGCCTCTGCGGTCACCCTGGTGTTGACGAAGACGAGGGTGGACCCGGGCGAATCGAGGCACCTCCCGACGGCCCGTGTCTGGGCGGCGAAGTCCTCCCCGGCAAACCGGACGCCGATCTCGAGGTGACTTGCGACCGGCACCTCGACGAGCGAGAACGGCCGGGCCCCGCAGAGGAACCGGCCGATCTCGTCCGGGTTCCCGACGGTCGCCGAGAGGCCGATCCGCTGGAACTCCCCCGCGTATTCGGCCAGGCGTTCGAGCGCCACTGCGAGCTGCGCGCCCCGCTTGCTGTCGGCGAGTTCGTGGATCTCGTCGATGACGACGTATCTGACGTTCTTGAGGTGCTCACGGAGACGCTTGCCCATGAAGAGCGCCTGCAGCGACTCGGGCGTCGTGATGAGCAGGTCGGGCGCGTTCAGTGCCTGTTTCCGCCGCTCGTTCTGCGGCGTATCCCCGTGCCGGACCCCGACCGAGAGCGAAAGCTCCCGGCACCACCACTCCATCCGCGCGAGGATGTCCCGGTTTAAGGACCGGAGCGGGGTGATGTAGAGAGCCTTGAACCCCGCGCCGGTGGTCTCGAGGAGCCGGTCGAAGACCGGGAGCATTGCGCTCTCCGTCTTTCCCGTCCCGGTCGGCGCCACCAGGATCAGGTTCTCCCCCGCGAGGAGCCGCGGGATGGCCTGCTCCTGGGCCTCCGAGAGTCCGGCGAACCCGCGCTTCCGGACGACCTCCCGCACCCTCGGATCGAGGAGGTCAGCTGTTGCCGTCTGCGGGACAGAGCGTGGCCGGGGAGCCGACGTACGTGCCATCTGCCAGATACACCTCCGCGAACTTCAGGTCTATGCACCGGGAGAGGGGGCCGAGCCCGCTCGCCCGCAGCCGCCCGATATCGATCCCGCCCGCGAACTCGTTGAAGGCCGGAACAAAAAGGAGCCGGGTGCGGTCCCCCGGCGGCGTCTCCACTCCGCACGGCCCCTCGAGCCCCGAGTAGAGGTAGGCCGGCCGGGCGCGTGCGGCGCACCCGACGGTGTCCGTGAGCGAGACGACCGGGTGGTGGTGGCCGAGGACGATGAGGTGGCCGAAGAGTTCGGGGGCGGGATGGGTGTGGCCGTGAAGGTAGCCGACGCCGTCGATGAGCGCACCATCTGGGGGCAGGAGTTCGCCGGGCTCGAGGAACCGCCCGATGCCCCCGTCGTGATTGCCCGGGGCGACGGCTATCGGGACGCGGGCCCGGAACGCCTCGAGGACGCCGGGGAGTTCCCGGTACTCCTGCCTGCTCGTGACCGGAACGTTGTGCTTGACGTCCCCGAGGAGGAGGAGGAGGTCGGGTCCCGTCTCCTCGATGCAGGCGATCACCCGGTCGGCCCGGGCGGCGCTCCGGCTCGATATGTGGACGCCGTGACGTTCGAGGCCCGATTCGATGCCCATGTGCAGGTCGGCGACGACCAGCACGCGCCGGTCCTGCTCGACCAGGAGGGCCGGGCCGTTCTCGATGAAATGAAGGTGCATATCGTGTCAGATCAGTTTGATCATGCCCGATGCGGGCTGGTAACATTCCCCTGCGGCGAGGAGTTCCTCGAGCGCAGTGCGTGCGTCCCGGGCGGAGAGGCCGGACCGCACCCCGGCGGCGACGGCGTCCTCGAACCCGATGCCCCGGGCGCCGCCCCCCTCCTCGATCGCGGAAAGAAGGAGGTCGCGGCCGATGACGGGCGCGATATCGCCGGGGGTGATCTCCGGGCGAACGCTTGCAAGCGCCGTCCGCACCATCCCGGCCATCTCGCGGAGGTCCTCGTCCGTGGTCCCATAGAGTCCGACGGCGGCCGCGGTCCGTTCGTCGCCGCCGTCCCGGAGCGCTTCGAGCCGGTCGAGGGTCGCGCCGGCGGTCGCGAGCACCCAGAGGTCGCGGACGGTGCGGTCCACCACGTTGATCGCCTCGGCGTCCACCGTTGCGGAGGCTCTCTCACCGGTTCCAGTGAGCGTCGCCCGGCCGGTGACGGCGACGAACGCGGGCGGCTCGATGTAGCCGAGGGTCTCGACCGCGTCCGGGCTCTGCCAGTCCGCCGTGACCCGGAAGGTGCCGGTGGGGTCGGCTATCCGGGCCTGCATGACGTCGCCGCCCCCCCTCTTCTCGGTGAGAGCGCCGACGATGAAGAGGCGGCGGCACCAGGCGCCGCCGGGCGTCACCACGTATGAGCCGTCCCCGGAGTCCACCGTATGCCGCGCGGCGGAGAAGTCCCGCGCAAATACCCGTTCTGCAGGTTCCATAAATCCGTCCGTTAGAGGAAGGGGGCGAGGAGATGCCGGGGCAGGAGTCCCGACCGCAATTCCATGCGAAATCCCGGCATTTCCATAACGTATCCGTACCTATCTATTCACCCCCAACCCTCTAAAAAGGATCACCGGAAGGGATGACGATGCTTTTACGATGCACGAGCACCAATACTTATGCAAATGGAAGGCAACCACACCATCTGGATAGAGAAGTATCGGCCCAGAAGACTCGATGAGATGGTCGGACAGAAAGATATCGTGGTGCGCCTCCAATCCTACGTGAAGACCGGCAACCTGCCGCACCTCCTCTTCACGGGCAGCGCGGGGATCGGGAAGACGACCGCCGCCGTGGCGCTCGCGCGGGAGTTCTTCGGCGACTCCTGGCAGATGAACTTCCGCGAGATGAACGCCTCCGACGAGCGCGGTATCGACGTCGTCCGAAACCAGATCAAGGAGTTCGCCCGGACGTCGCCGCTTGCCGGCGCGACGTTCAAGATCCTCTTCCTCGACGAGGCGGACGCGCTCACCACGGATGCGCAGGCAGCGCTCCGGCGGACGATGGAGACCTACGCCCGGACATGCCGGTTCATCCTCTCGTGCAACTACTCCTCGAAGATCATCGACCCCATCCAGAGCCGGTGCGCCATCTACCGGTTCAGGCCGCTCGACCGTGAGGCGGTCATCGAGGAGGTCAGGAGGATTGCCGCGGCCGAAGGCCTCACGGTCACACAGGGAGCGCTCGACGCCATCGTCTACGTCGCCTCAGGGGATATGCGGAAGGCGATCAACGCCCTGCAGGGCGCCGCCATACTCCGGCCCGATATCGACGAGAGGACGGTCTACGAGATCACCGCGACGGCCCGCCCGGACGAGATCGACGAGCTCCTTGACCTCTCGATTGCGGGGAGGTTCGACGAGGCCGAACAGGCGCTCTCCGAACTGATCCGCGGCCGGGGCATCGCCCCGAACGAGCTGATCAACCAGTGCTACCGCACGCTGGTCCGGCGCGACATCGACCGGACGCTCAAAGTGAGACTGATCGACGCCCTCGGCGAGACCGATTTCCGCCTCTCGGAAGGAGCAAGCAGCGATATCCAGATGGAGGCGCTGATCGCCCGGTTCGTCCTCGCCGCGGAGCAGCACCGATGAGGATTTTGCCGTGACCGAAGAGGTAACCGTCGAAGTCACCGACAACGTTGGTGAGTGGACGAAGTTCTTGAAGAAGCAGTACAAGCGGGAACTCGCCGAACTCTCCCGCGATTACCCCCATAAGCGGTCGCTCAACATCGATTTTAGAAAGATCCTGAACAACAAGCTCGCGTTCGAGCTCCTGCGGAGCCCGGGCAAGGTCCTCGGGGACATCCGGGACGCGATCGTCCAGAACAAACTCCTCAAACTCAAAGACGGCCAGGACCCGGATCAGATCAACATCCGGTTCACGAATCTGCCGCAGAAGACCGATGTCCGGGATATCCGGGCCGACCAGATCAACACGTTCATCGGCATCGAGGGGATCCTCAGAAAGACGACCGAGGTCCGCCCCCGGATCGTCAGCGCGGTCTTCCGGTGCCGTTCCTGCAACAAGAACACCGAACCGGTCCCCCAGGGCTACGGG
>JAEZIP010000057.1:0-111735 GCA_023436625.1 Methanobacteriota archaeon
ATCGCATCGGGTGCCGCATGCGGTACCCGCTTGTGTGCGGGGGTCGCCCATCCCCGGTTGACGCCCCGGATGACGCGCCCCGCAAGCCCGGAGGCAAAGGGGACGTAAGCGTTCTGCGTACTTAAACGTGTGCCTCTCCTGCCTCCGGGAAAAGAACCTGGAGGAAAAAACACATGAACGGAAAAATTGGACTGCGGGCATTCTCCATGCTCCTGGCGGTAATGCTGGTGAGCGTGGTTTTGGTGCCTGCGGTGAGTGCTTCAGACTCCAAGAGTAAAGATGAGCAGATGTCTAACAGATCCGCTAGCGAGAAGGCTCCTGTCCACTTTGGGGATCTGACAGAGATGAGAATCGCTGATGAGAAAGAGGTCTACGCGAAAATCCCCTCTTCGATAAAGAACTACGATTTAGTAGTCTTTGACCTGCCGAAAATCCGTGAACATTTGCTTCATGGTGATCAACTAACAGTGTATCTAGAAGGGCAGCCTTACACGATGGATCTACAGGAAACGACGATTGATACAGAAGCTATTGCTACAGGGATCCATTCCTTTACTGGTAGTCTCACTGGTGTTGAAGATAGCCAAGTGCTTCTTACGGTTGGTAATAACGTTCTACTGGGCAGAATTGTTGTTGATTATACCGAGTATTTCATCGAAAGCACCTCAACGAAAGATTCGAAATCGTCGGGTGCATTCTTACAGTACGTATACTCATCAAAGGATATTTTCCCTGAAGGCGACACGATCCCCATCGACTCCCATTCTCTTTCAACTCATGCGATCGATGAAGAAGCTTATGCGCTGAAAAAAATGCTTGAAGAACAGGCTGATCCGCGTGCAACCGTCACTGTGAGAGTCCTTGTTGCTACCGATAGCCAATGGATGACAGACGAGCCTGATTGGCAGGACACAGCGGCAGCCATCATTCAGTATTGCAATTATGACTTTAACACTCTCGGAGTGAACATCGTGCCCACATATGATACTTCGAAGGCACAACAGCTCTCCAACGACCCGCAGGTTATTAGTTCTCCGCTCTCAACATTCAAGAACCATTTCCCCGAATCGTACCTAAATTCGAAATCCGCGGATCTCGGTTTGTATTTGGGCGGTTATGACTCGTCATTCCAGGGAGTTGGATCCTCGGGAGGGTATGATCACTCCAGTCTTTACAGGTATACATGGGCGCAAATGGCAGATGATCCCTCTACCTATGACGCTGTGCTCAAAGATAGAGCGGTTGTAACCATGCATGAATTGGGACATGCTTTTGATGCGGCTCATGAATATGCACCATATCAGACAGAGACCTATAACAGAGCGTATGAATTTTATGAGCATAATCAGTACTGGCAGACTGTTATGTGGGGCTGTTTCATGAAAAGCGCCTGGCTGCAATTTTCGGCAAACGATGGCTTTTATGGCGATGCCAACCATGATAACTCGCGGAGAATTACTGAAACGAAGGGTGTTGTCGCATCCTATTGTTGAGGTCGGGAATCAACTTCCCCTGTTGGTGGTGAGTACAGGTGCCGGCAATAGTTCCCGAAAGGGGTGGAGCGGGCTTGCCCCTCACCCCTCAGAACAGATCGCATGTGGTGTGCTGAAATGATCCAGAAAAATTCCCTGCTCCCGGCTCTGCTTCTGGTTGCCGTGGCTACGGTGCTGGTGACAGGTTTTGCGGTTTTCGGACCCGGCACGGAGGTCGCCGGTACCACAACCCCACAGGAGAGGGCCCTGGTCCATATCGACTCTTTCACGGAGAAGAGGGACGCCTTGGCCCGGGACCCCGGCGACCTCGGGATCCCGTCGTCAGTCCGGCGGTACGACCTCGCTGTCTACGATACGCAGGCAATCCGGGACCGCCTGCTCCGCGGCCAACCGCTGACCGTGTACATCGCCGGGCAACCCTACAAGGCGGACCTACAGGAGTCGTTGCACGACCCCGAATCCCGCAGTGTGGGGAGGCGTTCCTTCACCGGCACGCTTGCCGGGGGCGACGAGGCGCTTCTGACCGTCA
Source organism: Methanobacteriota archaeon (assembly GCA_023436625.1). GTDB lineage: Archaea > Halobacteriota > Methanomicrobia > Methanomicrobiales > Methanoculleaceae > Methanoculleus. The sequence goes on from JAEZIP010000057.1 coordinate 2,023, forward strand.
GCGACGACGTTTTTCTCGCCCTGTTCAGGATCGGCGGCGTCGAGTACTACGTGGAGAGCACGGGACAACACGATATCGTATTCCCGGAGAGGATTCTCCACTACGTCTACTCTTCCGCCGACGTCGTACCGGAGGGCCCGCCCGCGATGCTGAGCGGCTGTTTCCTCACGCTGTACAACATCAGCAACGGGGAGCTGGAAGACTCTGGATACCCCGCAAACTGGACTGAAGCCGATTTCCAGAGCGCCGGCTACGATATTGTCCCGCTCACCGATGCCGATCTCGCCAACCTCCCCACAGTGAACGAGACCCTCCACAGCGGCGGCCTGGAGGTGCCGCTATCCGACGACGAGGCGGTGCGTATCGCAAAGAGTTACCGGGGGAGGATCGTGGAGTATCGTGGGAGTTACTATCTGATCGACTTCATTGTAAGTTAGGCAGTACCACCGGAGGTGCGGCAGGGGATTCCGGCCCCACGGCCCGGGAGCAGGCGCCTGTGCGACTGGGAGAGAAACTACTCCGGTATAGAGGGGGTTCCCCGCCGGCACCGCACCGCGATGTACCAGAGTACGACCGTCACACCGAGGAGCGCCTCGCCCGCGTAGAGGAGGAGGGGGTCCCGGACGACGCTTCCCCCCTGGACGGTGAACCCGCGGAGATACGATGTCACGCAGAGCACCCCGGCCGTCATGGCAACGAGGGACGTACCAAGGATGATGATGATCCGGTGATCCCTCCGGGGATGAAGGATCCGCTGCCCCTTCTTCGTCAGGGCGTAGTCCCGCCATTTCCGGGCATTCTCGTGATGCACGAGATCCGCGTCGGCAAGAACACTGAGGTGCCCATGAATGGTCGACTTGGCAAGGCCAAGCCGATCAGCGAGCTCGCTCATCGTCATGGGCCGGATATCGAGCGCTTTGAGGATAGCGACCCGGACGTCCGAGGATAGCGCAGCGATATCGCCCCGGTCGAGCGCGATTTTTTCCATACCTTGAAGCCTCCCCGTCAGCGGGCCTGGCCCGAAACGATCAGGTATTCTTCTGCCTGAAGAGAAAAGCGTTCCGGAACCGTTCATTGCCCCGGAAGGATGGTTCGTCGTTTTTCTCACTCCGCCCGGAGGGTCGGGTGTGGGACCGGTTCCGGTGCACCTATCCCTACTACGACGAACGTTGCCGATCCCCCCGGGAGGCGGTCCCTGTTGAGGTTGGGGTCCGGGGTAGAGCCGGGGTCGATCTCTTCTTTCCAGGAGGTGTTAGATCCCAGCACGGTGACGGTCGCCCGCTGGAAGTCGAAGTCGATCGGTGTGCCGTTCGGGGTCGTGAAGGTGTCCGGGGCGGCAAGACCGATCGTCAGGTAGAGGAGTTCCTCCGGGCCGGGCCGCGGGAGGTCCGCCGTCACCCGCACTTCGCGCCACTCCCCGGCGGCGAGGTCGTCGACGGGCAGCGAGGTCGAGGCGCCGGGGAGGACATCCCCCTCCGGCGACCCGGTGGTGGTGTTCAGGCTCGCGGTTTCCGTCGTCACGGTAAGGTCGGCATGGGCGCAGTTTTCGCCCGCAAGGTTCCGGACGAAGAAGTCGAGGCTGATTTTGTCGCCCTCGATTGCGATATCGGGAGTGTACCGGATATCCTCCGGGCGGGCCGGGTCGAGGCTGTAGCGATCCTCGAGGGAGATAGTCCGGTTCCAGGCGGTGGCGTTTCGCAGGTTCCAGGTCTCGTTATCGGCGTCGTAGGTGATGACCGGGCTCTCACAGGGACCGGGGTACTCGAACCCCGGCCCGAACGGCAGTATCCAGTTCACCCGCTTGAGCGGTTCCTGCACATGCTGCTGTCCCGGGGGAAAGGCGGTGAGTATGGCAAGGTTTACCGCAGCAAGAATGATAACGGCGCTAATACCGAGCCATACCCACGTCTTCGAGTGCATTGTATCACGTTAGGAAAAGAGATGATTTAGAGGTATGGGCTCACTATCAGCACTTCTCCGGTCTGTGCGTCGATAACGACAAGCCCTCCCTGGAGAACGTGGTCCTCTGGCTCGCCTCTCATCGTAATCACCCATGTCAGCGTCTGTGCGTCCGGTCGGGTGTACTCGACGGAGAGGTCGGCCGTTGCATTGGTCACCCGGATTCCCGGGAACTGCCCGGCTGCGATCTTCAGCGCCTCGTCCCGGGAAAGTTTCGGCTCAAGCGGGCATTCGATCTCCCGCTGGATCCCGATGTACGAGACGATCTCGCCGGTGCTCGGGTTAAGGTTCACGACGACCGTGTTCGGCGTGAGGACACCACTGATCTCTTCTCTCCAGATGTACGAATACTCGCTGCCCGCATCGCCGTGAGAGACCAAGTTCGATCTGGTAAGCTGCATACTCTTCTTCGCAAAGCCGCTGTACTTCTCTTCGGCGTAGGCCCTTGCCATTGCTTCGGCTGCGGCCCGATCCAGCCGGACATCGCGGCAATCCTTCCGTGCGGAGTCGAACGTGGCACGTTCGATCACCCCGGTCCGGGCGTTGACGTAAATCTGTCCGTCTCCGGTACCAAAGACATAGTACTCTCCCAGATTCAGGCGTTCGGTCTTCTGGTACTGGACGGTTGTGTCGGGTGCGTTAAGAAAGTCCTGTGCTTTTTCTTTCGCGGTATCCACCCCGATCGGGGCGCTGGCACCAGTCGCTGACACGACCGAGACCGCGACGACGAGGCATAGCATTGCAACAACGTATATCCGTTTCATGATTGAATCACCTCATTAATAGACTCCGTAGCGAGCGGGAGTGAGACAACTGTTGTAACTGCCGGAGATCTCGTAGGTGTCCACTCCGTGGTAACCGAACGGCCAGTGCAAGTAGCAGTCGTCCTTTGCATTGCTTGCGGCGCTTGCAACGGTCTCCCCGTTTCGCAACCGGTCCCAGAAGCTCCCGGACCAGCACTTTCCGTTTTCGACCTCGACCTCGCCGTCGAACCCCAGGCAGATGTCTGCGCCTTTGTTCATGGTCTGTTGGAGAAGATCTCCGTTGTAAGGGTTGTAATGGGACGAATGGCAGGCGAGGTAGACTGCGAGCAGGACATCCCTGATGTCGGTTCCATAATCCCGAATGTAGTACCGGTCGGTTCCCGGGTAATGACCGTCGGTGTCGGCAAGTATCCAGGATTCCGAGGAGAACTTTATCCCACCGCCTTTATGCGAGTCGTCGTAGTAGAGGCCGTGACCGTTGAAGAAGAATACAGCGTCCGACCTGAACTGACTGTAAGCCGTCGACGCATGTGCATTCGTGGACGACGAGCTGGAGTAGTATAGCGCAGCCTGATCCACCCGTGCGTCGTAGGCTGTCGGCGTCGTATCCGAACAGTCATAGTTGTGCGTGAGTGGTGCGGCGCTGGCGGCAGCAGGCAGAGCCGCGAGCAGGAAGAGTGCTGCCAGCATGAATAACCATTGTTTCATAAGTATCCCTCAAGGTGCGCCCGGGCGTCCCTGCACCCGGAACTAAACCCGAATTCGAGGGGGAATCTTATAAAGCCCGCTGTCGTCGTTCGGTTCTGGCCGAACAAATCTTAAACCTTGCGATTCAGTTCCGGGCAAGCAGCGGATCTGCGAACTGTCATACTATAGAAACATTTTTCCAAGATTCGGAAAAAACCGAACGATGCCTGCTGATTTTATATGTTCTAACGACCCAGAATCGCATCGGGTGCCGTGTGCGGTGCCCGTTTGTGTGCGGGGGTCGCCCATCCCCGGTTGACGACCGGATGAAGAACCCCGCATGCCCGGAGGCAAAGGGAACGTAAGCGTTCTGCGTACTTATACGTGTGCCTCTCCTGGCCTCCGGGAGTATCTTGGAGGAAAACAAAATGAGAACCAGACTAAATTACTGGGGCTATCTCCTGACATGCCTGATCGCAGTAATGCTGATTATCCCGGGTGTCAGCGCTCAAGACGCGATGGAAAGTGCTGAGAGTGTCAATAGGCCCGCTGTTATCATCGGAGAATGCATGAATGTTCTCGTTAAGGACGCTACATCTGTATCTGACTTGGAGTCTTCCGGAATTGTTGAACCTGAAGATCTTAAGATCCCTGAAATTATTACTCGGTACGATCTCGTGACGTTTGATCACGCTGCATTGAACAGGGAGATGCAGGGTGTACTCTCCATCCAGATCCACGGGAAAGATTACAGTGTGGCTTTGAATCGAATGACGTTCGAAAATCTCGACGATGGAATCGATTCATACGAAGGGTCGATACCGGGTGTGGAAGAGAGCAGTGTCCTTCTCACGACCGGGGAAAATGTCCTTGTCGGAAGTATAACGCTGGGCAGCAAGACCTTCTGGATCACACCGGTCGAACCGCGAGCACGTGCGGAAAAGTCACTGTCGCCTCTGCATATCATCTACAGCTCCGAAGACGTCAAGTGTCAGGAAAAACCTGCTTTGATTGACTATGGGCCTGTATTACCCGGGAACAATGGTTCGGCAAGTGATCCTGACCGATGGGCCGGGCTGCAGGTTGAGGGTACTGACCAGTATTACACTGCCAATATCCTTGTAGTAACTGACAACCAGTTTTATCAAGATGAAACAAACTGGAAGGCGACAGCACAGGACATAATCGCAACAGCAAATCAACAATTTGGGAGGGACGATATTCAGGTCGCTCTTTGTGTCATGGATTATCATGATTCTAGGCGATACCAACTCTCAAGCCGTCCCGAAGTCATATCAAATCCTCTTGGCGCGTTCAAAGCTGTGTATCCAACTTCCGATCTTGACCTGTGGTCATCGGACCTCGGTTTATACCTGGGCGGTTACGATATGACCGGCACTCCAATTGGACTGGCAGATGGATTTACAAACGATGGAAGGCACTCATGGGCACAGATGGTGACGGATTTTTACGATCTGTGTTATTGGGGTACGGCTCATGGCCGCAGGTGTGTAAGCATTCACGAGATTGGCCATAACTTCGATGCTCATCATGAGGGCACGGGCGGATATAATCAGGCGTATGCATTTAACGGCGGCCTTACTCATACAGTGATGTGGAGTTATTTCTTCGAACATCTTAATTGCTATGAGTTTTCATCCGACGATTATCATGGGGATGCCACTCATGACAACGCAAGAGCCATTCGTGAAGCAAAAGCGTTGGTTGCAGGTTATGTGTGATCCGATCCCTACAAATTTTTATGGAGGTTTAAGAATGGTACAATCACTTTCTGCGGTAGTGCGCCGCTACAGGTTAGTTGTCGTATTGTTGGGTCTGTTGATTGTTCTCCCGTTGATCTGTATCGTCGGCTTTCCCTATTTCCTCTCTCTGACCGTCCCGCCCGATCGGCTTGAGGTGCACGAAATTACAGAGCAGAAGGCCCTGGGGGGCACGATTATCTATCTTGATGAACAGAACATTCAGGAATTTCCCGTACTTGAAGAAGTGTTGCTGGTGAGCGAACCGTACCCGTCGGGACCATCATACAAAGAAGGAGACCTACGCCGTGTGGGTGAGGTGGAGTACCCCGAAAAAATAACGCAACGGACCATCGATACATATGTTATTGACAATACGACCGGTAAGAAGAGGTATTTCGAATATGAAGGGCATTATTATAGGGTTGGGACCATCTACGTGGATTAAATCTCTAATTTCAACTCTTCCCGCAGTGCGAGATCAATGTTACCCCTAGAATAGAAGGATCTGTTGAATACATCCTTTATAACAATAAACCCGGCCACCTGAACGGTCTTCGTCAGGTTATGGATGATTAATTTGCTCTTGAATTTCCTGACCTGATACCAGTACTTTCGTTAAGTTACCCGGGAAGCCCGGTATTGCGGGGATATTGTTTGCCCGCGATCACGAAGCGGACTCGCCCGGGATACACCCCCACCGGGTGAGCGGCCAATCTGTGGGTGGTCGTCCTATAGAAACGGTTTTGTAGCGTTCGGCCAAAACCGAACGATGACTGCTGATTTTATATGTTCTGAAGACCCAGAATCGCATCAGGTGCCGCGTGCGGTACCCGTTTGTGTGCGGGAGCCGCCCATCTCCGGTTGCGCCCCGGATGACGCGCCCCGCATGCCCGGAGGATCAGTGAGACGAAGGGGATCGTCGCCGGATACCAGTGATGAGGTGAAACGGAGATGCGGGTAGCAGTGGTGATGACGGTTCTTGCTGTGGTCGGTATTATGATTGTGGCCGGTACGGTCATTCTCTGCGGAACAGGACCGGAACAGCAGGGTACTCCGTCCTGCAGTCCACACCTTTTTCATGTCTTTAACACCGATGATGTGCCGCACGAAGTTAACGTAACGGTGTTTGATGCCAATGCCACTCGCATTCGTGTTCCTGTCTGTTCGGAAGTATATCGACTTGAGGCGGATGGGGATGTAACATCGTCTATCAAGAATGACGGATCGTCCATCAAGAATGACGGGAGGGAGTACCACTTTGAAATTTCGGTCGACGGTGAAGATCCGGAGGTCTTTACGTTTTCCATCGCGCGTTGCCACTCTCTTGCAATCTCCGTCCGGACGGAGTGCGATATCCAGGCTCTCATGATTACGAGCAACTATGCGGTGCCCGCCACGTAAAATGGTACCTCAATATCGGGTGAGGTCCCGGACAAATAGTGATTGCTTTGCTGAGGGTTGTCGGGTAACTATTGCTGAATACCGGTGAAGCTGGAGACTATGATTGTCACGCGGTTGGGGGGGCGGTTGCGGGGTCCGGGACGCTTCACGTGACCGGGGAAAACTCCGGGTTCTGACCGACCCGTATCTGGCGATTCGGCTGTGTTCTGACATGTAAATGCACCTCGTCTGTTCAAAACAGACCCATCCGATTGGCAGCATCCGATCCACGCCCCAGCTTCAGTTACCCGGCCTCCTGGGGGGCTAACTCTCAGCGGTCCTTGCCGGGAACAACTGCGACGGTGCCCGACTCCGGGAGGGGGTTTGGCTATAGCAGGTTCATGGCTATCACTCTGGGCGTCCGATGACGGATCGGCGGCGCGTCGTGCTGATCCCTCTCCGGGCGACAGGGACATACAGTCCGGGGTGATCCCCTGCAATAAGAAGATTTATGATGAGTTCGGAAAAAACCGAACGATGGCTGCCGATTTTATATGTTATAACGACTCAAAATCGCGTTGGGTGCCGCGTGCGGTACCCGTTTGTGTGCGGGGGCACCCATCCCCGGTTGACGCCCTGGATGAAGAACCCCGCAAGCCCGGAGGCAATGAGGTGTACGCAGTCTCTCTACTTGAAGGTGTGCTCTGTCCGCCTCTGGGGAAAAACCGGAGGAAAAACATATGAACGGAAAAATTGGACTGCGGGCATTCTCCACGCTCTTGGTGGTAATGCTGGTGAGTGTGGTGGTGCCTGCAGTGAGTGCCTGGACGGAAAACGATCCGATCTGTATCGAAGATCAAGCCAAAATCCAGGGGTTATTCAAACCTATCGACGAAAACATCCGTGTGATTACCGCAGAGGATTTAATGGTGTCCGATCGTGCGAGTTCAGTGAGATGTTCTGAATTGTTATCGGAAATCATGGAGAAATATGACCAAAACCTTGAGGGCATTATCTCCATTCTGGAGAAGACCACAGATGTTCAACCTGACGAGAAGGACCGAACCGTTCTGAAGGAAGTGATTGTCGGTGAGCATTTCAGACGAGTGTGTGACGAAATACTGATGGAACAGCGTGATCTTCGGGAGGAGGACGCTCTGATCGTCCAGCCGCAGATCCTTGGTGTTGCGGATTGTCAGGAAGATATGGACAAGATGCTTGCAGAAACAGACAGGTGGGATACGTTCATCCTGGCCCAGTGCTCGCCGGATGTGTACGGCGGAACCGGACTTGACGGTGCAAATCTACCTTACTCAGTAAATGGAGGCAATAACCTCTATGAAGTGGGTGTCTGGCCTGGCAGCCCGACCACATATCAGCTGCGCTATTATGACGAAGACCACCCGAGCCCGGTGACGGATATCGAGTACGATGCATTCAGGCTTTTATACTACGGAACTCTTGAAGATCGTGCCTTGTTTGATGTAACGGGCTCTCAGATCTACTTCAATTATTGTTGGAATGATGGTTACACGTATGCTTGGCTCTACGGGATTCATGGGTATCAGTACAGGCCCAAGACCTCCGTGATCTACACCAGCAATATCTGGAACCATGATATCGACACTTACAACAGCAACCCGAATATCGGGCAGCTTGTCATGTCGGTACCCTACATTCAACAGTAATCTCTTTTTTAGTTTGAGTGAATGAGAAATTGGGAAAACAGGCTGTAATTATGGAGACCACAACCTTTCACTATCCCCGAAGAAGTGCAATGTATGCAATACTCATTCTTCTTTTAGCGCTAACCATACCGTTCTTTGCCGGATGCATTGACAGGGGGCATAGAGACCTCACTCTGGACACATGGGTCCTCAAGACCGATTCGGACGGATCCCTCCAGTGGACTGCGATCATTGACGGCGACCCAAACGGCAGAGGGCAGGCGATGATTCAGACCCGCGACGGCGGGTACGCAATCACGGGCACGGGAACGAACGCCGATGGGAACGGCCCGGTCCCCCGCATCGTTACTCTCGACGGAGACGGGAATGTCATATCAACCATGACCTTCGGTACGTCGCCGGATTACGGCAGCTCGCTGGTCGAGGCACCGGACGGCGGATACGTCGTTGCCATGTATTCTGGGTTTCTAACACGGGTGGATGAAAATGGGAACGCCCTCTGGAGCACGCCGCTCGGCGGGGGGAGCGACTGGTGGAAGGTCGTCTGGGCGCAGGACGGGGGGTATGCCGCAGCCGGGGATGCCAGGATCGTCAGGGTAGGCGAGGACGGGGAGATCGCATGGACTGCAGCGTTTGAAACCGACCGGAACGTTGGTACGATCGCCGCGATACTCTCGGGAGGTTTCGTCGCAGGAGGGACTGCCGGAGCGGATGTATGGGTCGCGAGACTCGATGCCGAGGGAAATACCGTCTGGGACGAGACGCTCGGGAGCCGATCGCGCGATGACCTCTACGTTGTCCGCATCTCTCCTGCCGGAACCTACGATCTCGTCTATGGCATCGTCCTGGATGCAGGGAATGAAACAGCTGACGGGCGGTTTACGGAGACGATCGAAGCCTCTCTTGCCGCGGTGGACGGCAGGTTGATCGGGGAAAGACCATTGAACGCCTCCCGGGTCATCGTCACGACGGAGGACGGCGGATATGCATATGCCGGTTTTATTGTTCCCGAGTTTATCGGACTCCAACCGCTGAGCTATCCGGGCTCTTCCCTTCACGTCATCAGACTCGATGGCGAGGGAATGATCGCGTGGGATGCATCGTACGACATCGGGGATGATAGATCGGTCGTCTCGATCATTCGGACGTCGGACGACGGATTTGCTGTCCTTGGGAGCGTATATGATTTCTGAGCGCTATACTCCGTATCAAACATTTTTACAACTCACCGGGGAGCACGAACCGATGATACCAACTAAAAGAAACCTCCAGACCCTCGCGGCGGTTGCCGCGTTCATCCTGCTAACCACCGCTACCGGATGCCTCGACCGGCCGCTGACGCCGGGCCACCGCACGCTGGAGGGGGACGTCTGGGTGCTGAAACTGGACGATGCCGGGGACCGGGAATGGTTCACCGTCATCGACAGCGGGAGGTTCGACGAAGCGTTCTCCATCGTCGAGGTTCCCGGCGGTTACGCAATTGCCGGTTCGGTCTCGGATGCAGGCGAGTTCCACCCTGCGCCACGGGTAATCCTCCTGGATCGGGAAGGGTCGCTCATATGGGATACGACCTATCCGACGCTTGAAGACCGCCGCGGGACGGGGATCGCGTCTGCCGGTACAGGAGGGTTCGCCGTCGTGGCTTCCCGCGGCCTCCTCATCCTGACGGATGGGGACGGGAGCGAGCGGCACCGCACGGACCTTGCCGCGGAGGGGGAGTACTGGGCGATCGCACCCTCGGGTGCCGGGAGCTGGATCGCGGCTGGTGACGACCGGGTTTCGAGGATCGACGCTAACGGCAGCGTCACCTTGCAGGACCCGGCCGGGGGCGTGAGTCCGGATTCGATCCCGATTATCGTTTCGGACCCGGCGGGAGGGTTCCTCGTCGCCGGAGAGGCTGCAGGGATGCCTGGAGCCATCACAGCGGCGAAGTTCGACGACCGGGGCGCACCGGTCTGGAATATAACGATCCGGGGCGGCCCCGGAGAGCGGTACCTCCTCTCGGCGGCGCGGCAGGACCCGGCCGGCGGTTACAGCCTGCTTGCCGGGGTCACGGGTGCGGAACCAGCGGGAGTTCTGGAGGTCTCGCTCGACGAGGACGGGAGCATCCTCCGGCGGAGCGCGATCAATGCCTCATCTCCGGTGACCTGGGCCCCTGACGGCGGATACCTCTCGGCGGCCCTTGCCGAAAACGACTACGGCGGTGCCCTGCTCCGGATGGAGAGGTTCGATGAGGACGGAGCCGCGTCCTGGACATCGACGCAGCGGCTCGACGAGTACAGCAGGGTCGAGGCCCTCATCCCGACGGCAGATGGCGGGTCGGCGGTGCTTGGGATGTACATGAAGTACTGATGCCGGGGAGAGGGACCGGTTCCACTGGATCCCGGGAGGAGTCTCCCCCACGCGCAGAACAACAACCCTTAAGAGCAACCTTACGAGAGATACTACCTAAGATGCTCGATCAGTTCAAGGGCTGCCTCCTCGGGGCCGCCATCGGGGACGCGCTCGGCATGGCCCGGGAGAGCACGCCGCCCGACTTCCAGCGCCTCCACGAGGGCTACCGCCGGGCGTGGCGGGGGCACCCGAACGCCGGGCTGAAACCCGGGCAGTTCACCGACGACACCCAGATGATGCTCCTTGTCGCCGGGATGCTCGCCGACGGCACATTCTCCGAGCAGGCATATGCGGCCGCCCTTGCCCGGATGTACATGAACGAGGAGCTCCGGTTCCCCGACGGGGCCGTGGACGCCGCGTGCCGGCACCTGCTCCTCGCCGGCGGCAAACCGGGCGGCGTCGCCTCCAATACCGCCGGCTGCACCGGCATCGCCGTCCCGTTCGGCCTCCTCTACGGCGACCCCATCGACGTGACCGAACGGGTGGTCCAGGCCTGCAGCGTCACCCATACCCACCCGGCGGCGCATGCGGGAGCGGTCACCGTCGCGATGCTCGTCCACCACGCCGTCCGCGGCCGTCCGGACGCCCTCGCTCTTGCCGCGAAGCATGCCACCCTCGAGGACGTCGCCCTCGGCAACAAGATCCGCGACGCTGTCCGCCTGGCAAACGAGGGTATCAGTCTTGAGAGCGCGTTATCGGTGATAGGCAACGACGTGACCGTTTACCAGACCGTTCCGCTCGCGTTCTTCCTGATCAACCGCATCAAGGACGTCATGGCTCTCCTCACCACCGCCGCACATGTCGGGGGGAACACCGACACCATCGCGCTCATCTGCGGGGCCTACGCGGGCGCGACCTACGGGAAAACTGCATTGCCGCAGGTTCTCCTCGAAGGGCTCGAAGGAAGAGACGAGATCGAGTCGACGGCTGCCCGGCTCTACGAGCGATACACCACAAAGCCTTAAGATTCTATAAAAGACACCTCTTTCTTATGGAAATTGCGATTATCGGTGCATCCGGATACACCGGCGGCGAGTTAATGCGGCTCCTGCTGCACCACTCGTCCGCGGATGTCGTCGCTGCGACGTCCCGGAAGCTGGACGGCACCCCCGTCGCCTCGGTCCATCCCCACCTCCGGGGACTGACCGATCTCGTCTTCCGGAACACCGAAGCCGGCGATATCGATGCCGATTTCGCCTTCCTCGCCGTACCGCACACGGCAGCGATGAAGGTGGCCGGGACGCTGGTGGAACGGGGGATCAGGACCGTCGACCTCTCGGCCGACTACCGGCTCGCGAAGGATGTATACGAGAAGACCTACGGCGTGCCCCACGAGGCTTACTTCGAGGCGCCCTACGGCCTGCCCGAACTCCACCGGGACGAGGTCAGGGGGGCCACCTTCGTCGCGAACCCGGGCTGCTTCCCGACCGGGGCGACGCTTGCGGCGGCACCGCTTGCGACGTTCGCCCACACCATCATCTACGACTCGAAGACCGGGGTCTCCGGGGCCGGGAACACCCCGTCCGCGACCACCCACTACGGAAACGTCGGCGACAATTTCAGCGCCTACAAGTGGACGACCCACCGGCACCTCGCGGAGATGAAGCAGGAGGCCGCCCGGCTCGGCTCAGACGCCCGGTGCTACTTCACGCCGCACCTCCTCCCGGTGAACCGGGGGATCCTCACGACGGCCCACATCCTCCTCCGCGAGCCGATGGAGCAGGAAGAGGCGGAGGCGCTCTACCGGAAGTTCTACGCGAACGAGTTCTTCGTCCGCTACCAGAGACCGACTCTCGCATCCGTGCGAGGCACGAACTTCTGCGACGTGGCGGTCGAGAGCGAGGGCGACCGGGTCGTCGCGGTCTCCGCGATCGACAACCTGGTCAAGGGCGCAAGCGGCCAGGCGATCCAGAACATGAACCTGATGTGCGGGTTTGCGGAAGACGACGGTCTCCGCAACGCCGGGATGCTCCCCTGAGGTGACGAAGATGCTTGTCAGGGATATTATGACACCGGACCCCGTGACCGTCCGGGTCGACTCACCGGTGCGTGAGGCGGCAGGATTGCTCCGGAAATACCATATCGGCGGCCTTCCCGTGATGGACGGGGAGCGGGTGGCGGGAATCGTCACCGAGACCGATATCCTCTCGCTCCTCGACGTCGGCGACCTCTCCGACGACCTCTGGCTCCCGTCGCCGCTCGAGGTGATCGAGGTCCCGGTCAGGGAGTTCATCAACTGGGAGAAGACGAAGCGTGCACTCACCGATATCGGCGATATGGAGATTCGGCGGGTGATGAGCAGCCCGGTTATTGCCATCGACGAGGATTCGGATATCGCCGATGCCGCCGCCCAGATGCTCCACGAAGGTATCGCACGCCTCCCGGTGCTCCGCGACGGAAAACTGGTCGGGATCGTCACCCGGGCAGACATCGTCCAGGGCCTCGGGGCGTCTTCCCGGGAGGAGGAGTCGTGAAGAGCATCTGCGCGGTCAAGGGCGTAGCGGCCTCGGGGATCAAGGAGAGGAAGTTCGGGCTTGCCCTGATCCGGGCGAGCGGGACCGCGGCCGGCGTCTTCACCTCGAACAGGATGCGGGCGGCCCCGGTCGAAGTGATGGTGGACCGGATGCGCCGGGGCACCCTCGACGCCATCGTCGTGAACAGCGGGTGCGCGAACGCCTACACCGGCGAGCGGGGATACCGTGACGCCGTCGAGATGTGCGAGATTGCGGCCGGCGCCCTCGACCTCGACCCCGAGTCGGTCGGCGTCGCGAGCACCGGGGTGATCGGGCGCTACCTCGACCTCCCCCTCATCCGGGACCAGTGCGGCCGGGTCGCGCCGCTCCTCGCCCGGAGCGGCGACGCCGAGGACGCGGCGGCGAGGGCGATCATGACCACCGACACCTTCCCAAAACACGCCCTCGTCGAGACTGAATCGTTTGCCGTCGGCGGGATCACCAAGGGGAGCGGGATGATCGCCCCGAACATGGGGACGATGCTCGCGTTCCTCTACACCGACGCGGAGGTCGAGGCCCCGGTCCTCCAGGAGATCCTCCGCCAGGCGGCCCGGCGGTCCTTCAACCGGGTCGTGGTCGACGGCGACACGAGCACGAACGACGTGGCCCTCTGCACCGCGACCGGCGCCGCCGGCCGGGTCGACCGTGGCGAACTTGCGAGAGCGGTCGAGGCCGTCTGCCGCGACCTCGCGATCCAGATCGCCCGCGACGGCGAGGGGGCGACGAAACTCCTCGCGGTCACGGTTCGCGGCGCCGCCGACGAGGACGCTGCCGCCGCCGTGGCGCGGACGATCGTCGCCTCACCGCTCGTCAAGACCGCCATCTACGGCGAGGACCCGAACTGGGGCCGGGTGGTCGCGGCCGCCGGCCGGTCGGGCGCGGAGTTCGACCCCTACGCGGTCTCGCTCTCTGTCGGCGAGGGTGCCGGGCGGACGCCGCTCGTCCTCCGCGGAGAGATCGTCGCGGATCTTTCGAAGGCGAAGGCCGCGATGCACGGTGATACCGTCACGTTCGACCTCGACCTTGCCGCAGGCGAGGGGAAGGCGACGGCGTGGGGGTGCGACCTCACTGAGAAGTACGTAGAGATCAACGGGAAGTATACGACATGAAACGAGAAGATGTGCTGATGGAGGCACTCCCCTACATCCAGAAGTTCCACGGCAAAACGATCGTGATCAAGCTCGGCGGCCACGCGATGGTCGACCAGAACATCCTCGAGACGGTGATCCGGGACGCCGTCCTCCTCCGCTACGTGGGGATGAAGGTCGTCCTGGTCCACGGCGGCGGCCCCGAGATCACCACGAAGATGCAGGCGATGGGCAAGGAGCCCAGGTTCGTCGGCGGCCTGCGGATCACCGATCCCGAGACCCTCGAGATCGCCCAGATGGTCCTCGTGGGAAAGATCAACGATGGAATAGTCTCTCTCATCGCGAACTGCGGCACCCGTGCGGTCGGGATCTCCGGCAACGACGGCAACCTCCTCATCGCCCGGAAGATGGACCCCCAGCGGGTGAAAGTGGGGGAGGTCATGCAGGAGGTGGATCTCGGCCAGGTCGGCGAGATCGAGGAGGTCGATCCCGAAGTGCTCCACTGCCTCCTTGCCCAGAACTACATCCCGGTGGTGGCCCCGATCGCCATCGACCGGCAGGGCCGGAGCCTGAACATCAACGCCGATACCGCGGCGGCCGAGATCGCGATCGCTCTTCGGGCCTTCAAACTGATCAACCTCACAGACGTGGACGGTGTGATGAACCCCGACCGGACGATGGTCTACCACCGGCTGACGCTCCCCGAGGCGGAGGCAATGATCGGTGAAGGGATCATCGCCGGCGGAATGATCCCGAAGCTCGAAGGGTGTATGAAAGCGGTCAGGAACGGCGTCGTAAGCGCCCACGTTGTGAACGGCAACCGGGAGCACAACCTGCTCCTCGAGCTCTTCACCGACGAGGGCGTCGGGACGATGCTTTCTCAATAACTTTTTTTTTATGTGGTCGTCGCAAACGCTCCGGCCGGTACGGTCCCCGGGGCGTTTTGGGATGACCTCTATGGCAGGTTGCCGTCGCCGCTGCATTCCCGCTGCCGCTCTTCGTTCATCTCGATCAGGATCTCAAAGACCCTCCGGACAGCGACCGGGTCGATCCGGCTCTCGACGGCGTAGGTGAAGACCCGGTCGAGGACCATCCTCCGCTGCTCCTCGTCGCGGATGGGAAGATCGTTCTCCTGCTTGAGGCGGGCGATCTGCGCCGCCAGTCTCTGCCGCTCTGCAACAAGGTCGATGATCCGTTCATCTATCTTCCGGACTTCGTTCCTGACGGCATCAAGGGACATACTACATGATTGGCTCCGGCCGGGGAATAAATCTGATGGGTTGGCCCCCGGGGAAGCGAAGGATATTATCGTGCCGGCACAAACCAGGTACCGGATGCTGGAACGAATACCGCCACGCGAGCGCCGTGACCTCCTGATCGCGTGGCTTGCCATCTCGGTCGCCTTCACTCTGATCTACATCCGGGGCGGGATAGACCCCATCGGGTTCGTCTTCTTCTTCGCGATGTCTCTCGTCACGGTGGGGGTCGCCTTCGTCCTCCACGAACTGGCGCACAAGTTCTCCGCCATGCGCTACGGCTACTGGGCAGAGTTCAAGAAGGACAACCAGATGCTCCTCGTCGCCGTTGTGATGGCAGCGCTCGTCGGAGTCGTCTTTGCGGCACCGGGGGCGACCTACGTCTACGGGAACGCGAACCGGACCGAGAACGGGCGGATATCGGCGGCAGGTCCGATCACGAACCTTCTCCTCTGCATACCGTTCGCGGCCCTCATGCTCTTTGGGGGAGGCGGGCTCCTCGCTGTCGTGGGCCTCGTCGGGCTCCGGATCAACGCGATGATCGCCGCCTTCAACATGCTCCCGATCAGCGTTCTCGACGGGCGCAAGGTTCTCGCCTGGAACCCGGCCGTCTTTGCCGTGCTCATGGCTGCCTCCGCCGGGCTCCTCATCTGGTCGCTCCTCTGAGGCCCTTTCTTTTTTCAGGCCCGCTTCAGGGTGAACCGGAACGCGGCGCCGCATTCAGGACAGCCCGGCACCCGATCGTCGACCCGGACCCTGCCGCCGTAACGTTCGACGAGCATACGGGTGATGTAGAGGCCGAGGCCCTGGCCGCTCTTGTGGTGCCTGTTCTGCCCGAACCGCATGAACACGATCTCTTTCTTTTCGTCGGGAACCCCCGGCCCGGTGTCCTCGACCGAGACCAGAACTTCATCACCGTGCTCCTCGACCCGGATGGCCACCTCGACCGCCGGCCCCCCGAACTTGATGGCGTTCCCGATCAGGTTCGTGAAGACCTCGGGGAGAAGCGCGTCGGCTGTGACCGCAAGATCCGTGCCGCCGTAGTGGATCCGGCTCCCGGAGAAGGTCCTGATCTCGTCCCGGATCACCATATCAAGGTCGACCGGCACGAGCGCTGCCGATTCCTGGTGAATCCGGCGGATCGTCGAGACGTTCCTTAAAATCTCGATGCTCTTTCGGATGCTGGCCTGGAGTTTCTGTGCGTAGCCCTTCGTCTCCCCATCGAGCATATCGATGAGGAGGTCGGTGTAGAGGCCCGAGACGTTCTCGGCGTTCCTGATGTCGTGGCTGAGGATATCGAGGTAGAGGTTTGCCACCTGCTCGGCCATCCCGAGCTTTCGGATCAGCATGGTGCGCTCGACGGAGGTGCCGACCTCCCTCCCGATGGCCGTAAGGAGGGAGCGGTCGGCGTCGGTGAACGGGCTGCCTCTCCCGGACACCACGTTCAGGGCCCCGATGACCCTCCCGTGCGCCATAATCGGAATGCTGGCGCACGGGTGCGGTGTTCCTCCGCTCTCCCCCGGGTAGCGGAGATCGGGGTAGTCGTCGAAGAAGCGGGGCTCCCCTGCCACCAGCACCCCTGCGTAGGGCTGCCCGGTGATGTCCGGGATGCATGGCTGCGCAGGAAAGCCTCTGGGGAGGCCCTGCGTGCAGACGAGCCGTGCTCTCTGCTTTTTCGGCTCGATCAGGTAGATGCCGCCGCCCAAAAGATCGAGAAGGTCGAGGGTTACCGCGAGCACCCTCTCCAGGGCTTCATCGATGTCCGTTGCGGATGCCGATGCGCCGATGATCCGGTTTAACACCGAGAGCTCGCGATTATGGGCCTGGATTTCTGCCTCGGCCTGTTTCTGGCTGGTGATGTCGGTGAACGAAGCCGCGATACAGATGGGCGTTCCGTCGCCGTCAGTGACCAGATTCCCGGAAAACATGACGTAAAATGCCGTCCCATCCTGTCTCCTGCCGATCCGCTCACCGGTACACCTGCCGCTGCTGATGAGCTCCCGGAACGTTTCCACTGCCTCCTCCTCGTCCTGCCAGAGTTCCTTGACCGGCTTCCCGATCACCTCGGCGGAGGATCCGTAGCCCCACATGGAGAGGAGCGCCTGGTTGACGTAGGTCAGGCGGCCGTCGAGATTGGCGATGGTGAACGCACTTGACGACGATGCTATCGCCATCTCCCGGATCCGGAGTTCCTGCTCGGCCTGCTTGCGTTCGGTGATGTCGACCCCCGAGCCCATCGTGCAGATCCGCCTGCCCGCTTCGTCGGTGACGACGGAGAGGGCAAGCTGCATGGGGAAGGTCGATCCGTCTTTTCGCCGCGCTTTCACCTCACCGGACCAGGCGCCGTTCCGGAGGAAATCCTTTCTGACCCGGTTCATCTCCTCCCGGTCGGCCCAGAGCACCGAGATCGGCTGCCCGACGATCTCCTCCTGCTCCCACCCGTGCATGGCGAGGAAGGCGCGGTTGACGTAGATGACCTTCATGTCGAGATCGGAGAGAGAGATGCCTTCGCGTGCCGAGGCTATCGCCATATCCTTGATCCGGAGTTCGAGCTCGGCACGTTTCTGCTCGGTGATGTCGCGGATGGAGCAGAGTGTCCCGGTGACGTTCCCGTGCTCGTCGTTCAAGGTGCTGACGGTCATATCGACGAACATGGTCTCTCCATCCCTCTTCCTGTGGACGGTGACGCCGCGCCAGGACCCGGAAGCCCGGAGGGCATCCCGTGCCTCTCGTTTTTCTTCCGGGCCGATCCACTGGTTGGTGAAGAGTTCCGCCTCAGGCCGGCCGAGGCCCTCACCTGAAGGAACGCCGTAGAGTTTTTCTGCGGCCCGGTTCATGTAGGTGATCCGCCCCTCCGTGTCGGCCGCGATAACGGCATCCTCCACCTGCGAGAGCACCCGGGCCTGAAACCGGAGCCGTTCTTCCGTCCGCTTCCGCCCGGTGACGTCGCGGCTGATTCCGAGCAGGCGCCTGACGGTGCCGTCGGCTTCAGCCATCGGGATGAGACGCGCCTCAAGCCAGACGCCCCCATCGTCCCCGGGTATCAGGGTCTCCTCGGTGAGGATCTCCCCGGGTGACTTCGCTGCGGTCCGGATCATCATGAGCCATCGATCCGCAACGACAGGCGGAAACAGTTTCCTGATGTTCTTTCCCCGGAGACCCTTCAGTTCCGTGCCGAGCAGGTGGGTGCCGGCACTGTTCACGTAGAGGACATCCCCTTCTACATTGATGAGGAAGATGACATCCGGCGCCAGCTCCGCAAGCATCCGGTAGCGCTCCTCGCTCTCCCGGAGCGCCTGCGCCATGCGTCTCTCCTCGGTGATATCGACGGCGGTAGCGAGGATGCAGACCGGGTTTCCGGATTCGTCGGTGACAGCGTTCGCGGTCACGTGGGCGATAAACTCCGTTCCATCGGCCCTGCGGCCGACCAGTTCTCCGGTAGACCTGCCCCGCTCCGCAAACGTTGCAAGAACTCTCGCGACCTTACCCTGGTCTACCCAGAACTCCGTGAGATGCCGCCCGATGACCCTGTCGGGTTCGGTAACCCCGCCCATCGCGAGCAGCGCCCGGTTGGCGTACGTGATGTATCCGTCGAGGTCGGCGATGGCGATAGCGGCAAACGACGACTCGATCGCCATCCCCTGGATCAGGAGCTCCTTCTCCGCCTGTTTACGCTCCGTAATATCGGAATGTGTCCCCGCGATCCGGAGTGGTTTCCCGTCGCCGTCGCGGCGGACCACCCGGAGCCGGTCGAGGATGTAGACCCACTCCCCCGATGCCGACCTCATCCGGAACTCCATCTCGCAGTGATCGCGTTTTCCGGCGGCCATATCGGTGAAAACTGCCCCCACGCGGCCGCGGTCCTCCGGGTGGACGAGTGAGAGGATCGCAGGAAGCGTGGGCACGAATGCTTTCGGCTCGTAGCCGAGCATTGTGAAGGTCCGCTGACTGTAAAAGATCGTGCCGGTTCTGACGTCCCAGTCGACCAGCCCGTCGTTTGCCGCCGAAAGCGCGAGGTTCAGCCGTTCTTCGCTCTCCTGCAGCGCCTGCTCCGCACGCCTCTGCTCGGTCACGTCGAGGAGCGACATCACCGAGCGGGCCGTCCCCGGGATCAGGCCGATGGTGACCTCGACGGCGTGAAGGGTGCCGGAGCAATCGATAAACGTGAAGGAATAGTTCTTCGGCGCAGCCCCGGGAGTCCTCCGCCGGAGGGCGTGGTACCCCATGAGCCGCCGCTGGTCATCTGCATCGGCAATGAAATCAATCAGCTGCTTTTTTCCGACAATCTCGGCGCGCGAGCACCCGGAGAGCCGCTCGAACTCCGTGTTCGCCACCGAGATGGTGCCGTCGCCCTCGATGAGGATCGTCGCCGTCCCGGTATACTCGACGATCGCCTCGTAATCCCCGGCGTCAGGGGCTTCCCGGAGCCGGAGCATCCACCCCTTCCCGGACGGCGTCCTTCTGCCCGAGCAACGATACCGCCGCTCTCCGCCCGGTCCCGGGAGCCGGCACTCGAACTCCGGGATCCTGTCCCCGTCCGCAAGATTGCTCATCGCCCCGAGCGCTTCGGCAATCCGTCCGGGCTCGTTCCCGGGCACTCCGAGCATCCGGCGGCAGGCTGCGTTTGCCCAGATTATGCCGGCGCCCTCGTCGACCACGAGAACCGCATCTTCCAAACCCTCAAGTATCCGGTAGTCCGGCTGCGCGGCGTAAATGTGGTCCGGAGGCTCGGCGGGGGTCACGTATAAGTCCTTCCGTGGTCCTGGAAAGCACCCCTGAAGTGCTTACAGAAGATGGAGGTTACCAAAACATATTAATTTGTTCCGGTTTGTGAGCCGACGGGAAAAATTATTGTTCCGGGCAGCCGGCCCCGGGTGACGATATTCCCGCCAGAAACGGCGACTCCGGAAATATTTTTCACTCCTGTATTCCGGGGAAAAATCAGGTCTTCGCCTGCATTTTCCGGAGGAGGCCGACCACGTCCTGCCCTTTCTCCCGCCCTTCCGCGAGTGCGGTGGGATGCCCCGCAATCCCGCCGTAGCGGTCGAGATCGTTTGCTATGACATTGTCCCAGTACTCGAACCCGGTGGTGTTGAAGAAGGCGGTGATCGCCGGAAACGCCGCGTCGAAGACGTTCTCCCATCCGAGCCCCGCGGTCGATACGAAGATCCCCTTGTGACGCCGGGTGTGCTCGGCGGTGAAGTAGAGGTTCTTCAGGATAAACTTACGCGCCCAGAGGAACTGGGCTCGATCGATCAGCCCCTTCGCCTCCGCCGTGATCCCCATCGAGTAGATGGGGGATGCGAGGACGAGGACGTCGGCGGCGGCGATCTTCTCAAACACCCCTGTGAGATCGTCTTTGATGACGCAGACCCCTGTTTTGTGGCAGGCGTTGCATCCACGGCACGAGGCGTAATCGAGCGGCCGGAGGACGACCTTCTCCACATCGCCCCCCGCCTCCCGGGTGCCCTCGAGCACGGCGTCGAGCAGGGTCTCGGTGTTCCCGTGCCGCCGGGGGCTGCCGGAGATGCCGAGGACTCTTACCGGTTCGGTCATGCCGCCCGGAGCTCCTGCAGTCGTGCGACGGTTTCTTTTGCCAGGACCTCTGCGTCGGCTCTCGCGGTGGGGTGGCGCTCGATCGCGCCCTTCTCGTCGCCGCCGTTCACCATCAGGTACCTGAGATCCTTGTTTCCGATGTCGACGACGTGGAAGAAGCATTTCACCGACGGGATTGCCGCGTCGAAGACGTAATCCCAGTTCTGCCCGGCTGTCGAGAGGAAGATGCCCATCCGTTTTCCCTTCCGCTCGGGCGGGACGACCGGGAGGCGGAGGACGTACTTCCGGGAGCGGAAGACCTGGGCCCGGTCGACCAGCGCCTTCGCCTGCGCGGCGAGCCCCATGCAGTAGATGGGAGACGCGAGAATGATGCAGTCGGCCGCGACGATCCGGTCGTGGACGTAGTCCATGTAGTCCCGCTGGACGCACCGGTTGAGCGTCTCACAGAGGTTGCACCCGCGGCAGGGCCTGATATCCACCTCGGGGACGACGATCTTCTCGACCGCGGCCCCTTCCTCCTCCATCGCCGCGAGCACCCAGTCGAGGAGGGTCTCGGAGTTGCCGTGGCGGCGGGGAGAGGTTGAAAACGCGAGGACGTCAAGGGTCATACAAGGAGTATTGTCCGGCCGGAGGCAAAAAAAGTGCCGGGTTTAGATTTTCTTGAAGCAGAGGTACCAGTCTTTGCACTCGTAGCCTTCCTTCATCCGCTTCTCGATCTCTTCGGGGGTCTTCGGCGCCGGGACGATGACCTTCTCACCCGGCTCCCAGTTCGCCGGCGTCGCGATGCCGTGCTTATCGGAGGTCTGGAGGGCTTTCGTCAGCCTGAGGATCTCGGGCATGGACCGGCCGTTGGACATCGGGTAGTAGAGCATGGCACGCATGATGCCCTTATCATCGATGAAGAAGACCGTCCTGATGGTCGAGGTGCTGCTCTGCCCGGGGTGGAGCATCCCGTAGCGCCGGGCGACCTTCATGTCGAGGTCGGCGATGATGGGGAACGGGATCTCGACGCCCATCTTCTCCTTGATGTTTCGAACCCACGCAAGGTGCGAGTGGACGCTGTCGATCGAGAGGCCGATGAGCTGGACGTTCAGCTCCTTGAGTTCGTCGGCGATCGCGGCGAACGCCATGAACTCCGTGGTACAGACCGGCGTGAAGTCGGCCGGGTGAGAGAAGAGGATGACCCACTTTCCTTTCAGGTCGGAGAGTTTCAGGGGGCCATGGGTGGTCAGCGCATCGAACTCGGGCGCTCTCTCACCGATGACCGGCATCTGGAGCGGTTCTACAGATTCCATGCTTCACTTCCGCGGGCGGTTGCCCAGGTACTCCTCGAGGGCGGTCTTGCCGTGGACGTAGGCCGGCATCCCCGCGAGCAGGAACGCGACCCGGAGCCCCTCCTCGATCTCCTCCTTCGATACGCCGAGGTTCCCGGCGCCGGCCATCTGCGCCCGGACGGCGTGTCCGTCCCGGAGGGCGGCGGCAATCGCGATCGCAATGATCTTCTTCGTCTGCTTCGAGAGGGCGCCGTCGGCCCAGATCATCTGGTCGAGCCCCATGACACTGGCGTAGAGGTCGGGGTCCGTCTCCTTGAGTTCCTTGAAGATCACGGGAACCTTCCCGATCTTCTCTTCCAGGTGCTTCTCTTCCATTGCAGTTCACTCCTCGAGCACCATGGGTTCGCCGCAGCAGACCAGTTCGCCGCCGCCGGCTTCCAGCACCTGGACCACGTTTCCGCAGATCTCGCAGTGGTAGACCTGCCCTTTTGCCGATACGTTCACCATTCCTCTCACCTCAGTGGTTCTCCGGTTTCTTCTTCCTCTCGGGAGGATGCAGGACATCCTCCGGTGTTTTGATATCGGGTCTGATGTGGGTCATCGGGAGGCAGTTGTACATCTCACAGGCGCAGGTCGGACATTTGACGAGGTCCGCATCGGTGCTGTCGATCCGGACTTCCCGGCCGCAGTCGATACAGATGAACCGGCCGGGACCCGGCTTCTCACCGGCTTTCGCTGTTTTCTTTGTTCCAGATTCAACCACAGAAATTCACCAGGGCGGTAATATCCTTTCAAGGTATTTAGCAGTTGTCCTTCCGGTGGGAACCGGTCCGGCCGGGGTATCCGGTTAACCGGGGAAGCCCGTATCCTATTAATAGGGTTGTGTACTATCCAGCACCATGCAGAAGAAGATTGTCGCGCTGCTCGGGAGCCCCGTTCTCGACGGGAACACCGCCCGCCTCCTCGACGAGGCCATACGGGGCGCAAAGGATGCCGGGTGCGAGGTCGAGAAGCTTGAGGTCGCGCACATGGACGTTCTGCCCTGCATGGAGTTTTTCCAGTGCATGGGGAGTGAAACCTGCCTGATCCAGGACGAGATGGAGGGGATCTTTCGGAAGTTCCGGGAGCTGGACGGCCTGATCGTCGCGACCCCGGTGATGACGATGGGCGTCCCCGGGAGGCTCAAATCCTTCATCGACCGGTTCCAGGTCTTTTACATGGCAAAATACCACCGGGGCCGGTCTCTTATCTCTCCTGAACACCGGAAAAAACGCAAGATGCTCTTTATATCGATCGCGGGTATGAATATACCGAACGTCTTTGACGGGATCAGGATGACCATGCAGGCGTTCGGGGAGATTATCGACTGCCCCCTCTGGGACGAGGTGCTCCAGAACGACATGGACACAATCCGGGACATCCGGACGCGGCCGGAGATGATGGAGGCGGCATACCGGAAGGGCTACGAACTCGGAAAACTGTCAGGGTGATTCTTCGGGCTCGATGTGGACGACGACCTCGGCGAGTCCCGGCACCGTCTCTTTGAGTCGCCGCTCGACCTCGTCGGAGATCTCGTGAGCCCGGGAGACCGGGAGGGCAGGGTCGACGGTGATGTGGATGTCGGCAAGGATCTCGTCCGGTTTTCCCCGGCACCGGAAGTTGTGGTACCCGGTCACCCCCGGGGTATCCATCACCACCGCCCGGATGAGTTCAATGTCGCAGGGGAGGTTCATCGTGTCGGTGAGAACCCGGGCGGCGTCGTAGAGAACCCTGATCCCCATCCTCGCGATGAGGAGGCCGATGGCAAATGCGATGATAGGGTCGGCCTCGGGGTAGCCGAGCCTGACGGCGAGAAACCCCCCGAGGACGGCCAGGGAGACGAAGACGTCACTTCTGGTGTGCTGGGAATCGGCAACCAGGATCTGGCTCCGGTACTCCTCGCCCTTCCTCCGCTCGTAGGTGGAGACGGCGAGGTTAACGACGAGCGTCCCGACCATGACGCCGACGGTGACCGCGGTGATATCGGGGACGACGGGTTCGACGAGCCGCCGGTAGCCTTCGTAGAGGATCCCGGCGGCGGTCAGGAGGAGCATCGCCCCGATGACCAGGGTGCCGAGCGTCTCGATCTTGCCGTGGCCGTAGGGATGCTCCGGGTCGGGGGGCTTCCCTGCGAAGTAGAGGGCGACTATGCCGACGACGTTCGAGAAGGAGTCGAACCCCGAGTGGAAAGCGTCCGCTACCATGCTCACCGACCCGGCAAGGAGGCCGAAGATCGCTTTTGCGAGTGCGACGGAGAGGTTTAAGGCGAGGACAAAGATGAAGATCCGCTGCACCCGGACTCGCACCTTCGGTGCTCGCGCTCCGGCCGTTCCGGCAGTCGCGATTCGCGCCTCCGGTGCTCGAGATCCGGCTCTACGAACCATCGCGACTCGCACCTCCGGTGCTCCAGCTCCGGCCGTTCCGGCAGTCGCGACCCGCACCTCCGGTGCTCGCGCTCCGGCTCGAAGCCTGGTGGCTTCTCAAGCTCCGGACGCTGTCCGTCGCACCCCGCACCTTCGGTGCTCGCGCTCCGTTCCTACGGAACGTCTCACCCTTCGGCCCGTTGCACCCTTCGGCCCGTCGCACTCGAAGACCTTCGGTCTTCTCAAGCTCCGGGCGTTCGCACCTGATGGTGCTCACGCCCGTCGCATCCTCCTCCATGCGGCAGGTGGTGGTGCTCCGGCGGGATAGCGTTTCCGGGGGGAGAAGGTGAAAGATTTAATAAGGGCGTCCCGCAATGATTCATCCATGCCGACTGATGAGAACGCTCAGAATGCGTACGCCGGGGAGTCCCAGGCGAACAGGAAGTACTCGGTCTTTGCAGAGAAGGCAGCCGCCGAAGGTTATCCAACCGTGGCAAAACTCTTCCGGGCGGCAAGCGAAGCGGAAGCCGTTCATGCGAAACGCCTTCTCTTCATCATGAACGCCGTCGGGAGCACCGAAGAGAACCTCAAAGGTGCAATGGAGGGGGAGAATTACGAGTTCATGGAGATGTATCCCGCGTTCGTCGCCGAGGCGAAGGAGGAGCGGAAGAACGAGGCATCGATCGTCTTTACCCACGCGATGAAGGCGGAAGAGGTGCACGCGAACCTCTACCTCCAGGCACTCGAGGCCGTCCGGGAGGGAAAAGATCTCGATACGGAGAAGGTCTACCTCTGTCCGGTCTGCGGCAACGTCGAACTCGGGACGGCGCCGGAGAAGTGTCCGATCTGCGGGGTTCCTGCGCGGATGTTCCGCGAAATTCAATAATCTCACTTTTTGGTCCGGCACAGCCGTGCCCGGGTTTGGCGAACCGCCTACCCTCACAAGTTAAATAGGGCTCCTGAGATATTCCACCCCATGGCAGGTGTGAAGGTCTACACGACGGAGAACTGCCCCTACTGCCGGATGGTCCAGGCGTTCCTCAAGAAGAACGGCGTCGAATACGAGATCGTCGACGTCGGGAAGGATCGCGAGGCGGCCCGGGAGATGATCCGGGTCTCGGGGCAGCGGGGGGTGCCGGTCACGGTCTCCGGCGACGAGATGATCATCGGGTTCGATGCAAAGAGGCTCCGGGAACTCTTCGGGACGCCGGTGACGGATGAGATAGACGATGTGGTCGTCGTGGGCGCCGGGCCGGCCGGGATGACGGCTGCGGTCTACTGTGGCAGGAAACTCATGAAGACCGTCGTCGTCTCGGAGAACATCGGCGGCCAGGCGGCCTGGAGCTGGGCGATCGAGAACTACATGGGCTTTCGGGTGATCACGGGAGAGGACCTCGTCGGAAAGTTCGAGGAGCAGGTCCGGGGGCTTAACGTCAGTCTCGAACTTGACAGCGTCGAGAGCATCAAAAAAGAGGGGGACGTCTTCCTCGTCAGGACGGCCTCCGGGAACACTTACCACTGCCGGACGGTCATCCTTGCCTCCGGAAAGCAGCCCCGCACCCTGGATCTCCCGGGTGAGGACCGGCTGATGGGGAGGGGGGTCTCCGTCTGCTCGACCTGCGACGCCCCGTTCTTCCACGGCAGACCGGTCGCCGTCGTCGGCGGAGGAAACGCGGCGATCCAGACCGCCATCGAGTTGACCAGGATCGCGAGTTCCGTGGCCCTGATCGTCCGGAGCACCCTCCGGTGCGATGAGATCTACGTCCCCCGGGCAGAGGAGGTGGGCGTGCGGATCTTCCTCCACCACGAGGTGACGCAACTCCACGGCGACCAGACCCTGACCGGGATCACGATCCGCGACCGCCAGACCGGGAAGGAGACGGTCCTCGACGTGGAGGGACTCTTCCTCGCGATCGGGCTCGTGCCGAATACGGGGTTCCTCGGGGACCTGGTGAAGCTGAACGAGCGGGGCGAGATCGATATCGACGAGAACGGCCACACGAGCGTTCCCGGGATCTTCGCGGCCGGGGACGCGACCTGCGTCAAGGCCAAGCAGATCATCGTCGCCGCCGGTGATGGGGCGAAGGCGGCGCTCGAGGCGCACGAGTATTTCGAGCGTCTCATGAGCAAGCAGGCGAAAGAGCGGGTCGTCGCCACGTGAGGCCGGCCTATATCCGGACGCCTTCGGCCGGAGTCCAGGGGGGTGAACAGGCTCTCCCTCCGGACCGTTTCGGCGGACGTTTCGTAACGGCTCAACCGGGCAATCGGTCGGGCTGAGGATGGCCGCTGCCCGGCTTTATGGTGCCGCTCGCGGAGACCGCCGGCCACTACCCGGTTGAGATCACTCCCCCATGGAAATCCCCCCGGGAGGGGACCCGGGCCGGTTCGCTCCCTGGCCAGCGCCCTCCGGCAAATTAACATTTTTCAGAATATTCAGAATATTCGGAATATTTATGTGCTTCTGCAGACCACTCTGATCCGGTGAGTCATATGGAAGATGCCCCGAAAGACGAGCGGAGTTCCTCCTGTTCCGGTGCCTGCACGATCGAGGCGGTCGTGAGCGTTGACGCACGGGGGCAGGTGGTGCTTCCGAAAGATATCCGCGAACGGGCAGGGATCGCTCCCGGCGACCGGCTTGCGGTCGTCTTCCGGGGGAAGGAAGGAGACGTCTGCTGCATCACGCTGATCAAGGCGAGCTGTTTCAACGGTATGGTGACGGCGCTGCTCTCTCCCATGACGGAGGAGATCGCAGGCAGAGGAGAACAAACTGACCAGGAGTTATCGCGATGAAGAAAGAAGATATTCACAAGCAGGTACGGAATGCATACGGGCAGGTGGCCGCCCGGCAGGGCGGATGCGGGTGCGGCACCGGGTGCTGCGGCACGGGGCGATCGGTCGAATCGGTGAGCCTCGGCATCGGCTACTCGGAGGAAGACCTCGAACAGGCGCCGGAGGGTGCGAACCTGGGGCTCGGGTGCGGCAACCCCGTGGCCCTCGCTTCGCTCCGGGAAGGCGAAATCGTCCTTGACCTGGGGTCGGGGGCGGGGTTCGACACCTTCCTTGCGGCGGAGCGTGTCGGCCCGACGGGCCGCGTCATCGGCGTCGACATGACGCCCGAGATGCTTGATAAAGCGCGGGAAAACGCAAAGAAGAGCGGGCGGACGAACGTGGAGTTCCGTCTCGGCGAGATCGAGCACCTGCCGGTGGCGGACAGTTCGGTCGACGTGATCCTCTCAAACTGCGTCATCAACCTCTCCACCGATAAACCGCAGGTGTTTAAAGAGGCGTTCCGGGTTCTCCGCCCCGGCGGCAGGCTCATGGTCTCCGACATCGTGCTGACGGCGCCCCTCCCGGCACCGCTCGCCGAATCGGCGCTTCTCTACAGCAGCTGCGTCGCGGGAGCGCTGGTGAAGGAGGAGTACCTCGGCAGTATCGCCGGTGCGGGCTTTACGGAGATCACGGTCCAGGGAGAGACGGTCTTCCCACTCGATCTCATCGTGAGCGAGCCGGAACTTGCCGCGCTCCTCGGGGAGTTCTCTCTCAGCGAGGCCGAGAGGGCGTCGATCGAAAAGAGCATCGTGAGCGTCAGGGTCGGCGCCAGAAAACCGGCCGGCTGTGGCTGCGGTTGCGGCGGGACGTGCTAGGGTCTTCTCATTTTTAATGTCCAGGTACCCGGTTGGCCCTGCTCCCCACCGGGAGAGACACCCTTATCTCCCGGGAGCGACGATCCCCTGCCATGGTACGGTCGGAGGCGGTCGCGGATCAACTCTCCGGGGTGACGGGCCGGTGATCGAGGAGCGGCTCCGGGCACGGACGAACGGGGCGCTCACGGGGATCGCGGTCCTCGTCGCCCGGACGGGGGCGACCCCGAACACCCTCACCCTGCTCGGGTTCCTCGGGATGGCGGCCGCGGGGATCCTCTGCGCCGGAGGATCGTTCTTCTTCGCCGGGCTCGTGGTCGCCGCATCCTGCGCCTTCGACGCACTCGACGGGGCGCTCGCCCGGGTGACCGGTGCCGCTTCGCTCTTTGGCGCGTTCTTCGACTCGTTCCTGGACCGCTACGCGGAGGCGGCGGTCTACGCCGGGCTGCTCGTTTATTACGCGGGGGCGGGGACGCCCTGGGGCGTCGAGGCCGCGTTTGCCGCCGCAGTCGGGTCGCTGATGGTCAGTTACGCCCGGGCCCGGGCCGAAGGGCTCGGGGTCGAGTGCCGGGCCGGGCTCTTCGCCCGGCCGGAGCGGATCGCGGTCATCATCGCCGGGCTGGTGACGGGTTTCATCCTTCCTGCGCTCGTCATCCTCGCGGTCGCGACGAACGCCACCGCAATCAGGCGGCTCCTCTGCGTCCGGGGGGCTACGCTCTCCCCGTCACGGCCTCCTCGGTCGCCGTGAACTCTTCCATGCTGCCGACGATCCGGTAGTTCCCGGCGGTCTTCACGTCGTAGGGGTTGCCGGTCGTGGAGTAGGGGACGATGAAGGTCCCGTTCTCGCTTACCTGCCGGTAGA
This sequence comes from Methanobacteriota archaeon, assembly GCA_023436625.1. Classification (GTDB taxonomy): domain Archaea; phylum Halobacteriota; class Methanomicrobia; order Methanomicrobiales; family Methanoculleaceae; genus Methanoculleus. The sequence continues at coordinate 31,250 of JAEZIP010000057.1, forward strand.
CGAACTCCCGCCCGGTGTTGGTGACGACCGTGGCCTCGATGACGCCCTCGCCCGCGATCACGGCGCCCTCGACGTGCTCGAAGATCTTTACGCTTGTTGCAGGGTCCGGCGAGGACTCGTAGACGAGCCGGTAGTGCTTGAGCGCCGGGAGGGTCGCGGGCGGACTCGCGGCGTCGCTCCCGAAGACCGCGGCCTTACCCGGTCCCGTATAGGCCTCGACCGCGGCCTGCGCCTCGGCCGGTCTCATCTCCCGGCTCTCGGTAAGGAGCGGATACCCGGTCTCCGGGATCGACCTGGTGTCGTACTCGACGTAGAGTGCGTTCTCCGGCTCTACGAGCGTCCCATCAAGGGCCTGCAGCCGCACCGCCATCGTCTCATAGTAGGCCTCCTTGTAGAACGATTCGATGCTGTAGGCGTTCTCTCTTCCCGGCACCGGCACGAGGAGTGCCGTCGCGTAGGGTGCGGTCCTCGCCGTCGCATTGTGCCAGTAGGCGATGGACGGGAACCCCTCGGCGGCCATCCTGCCGTCGGTGACGATGTAGCGGGAACCCGCCGCTGCGAGGGTTGTCCCGGCCCTTTCCTCCGTGGTGGCGAGGAAGAACCCGGTGGCCCGGGGAACGTGGTCCTGGAATGGGTTGGTGTTCGGTATCCGCTGCGCGATGAAGGTGATCCAGTGGCCGTAGTCCCACCAGGACATGACACCGTAGGACTCTTCTGGATAGGTGAAGCCATTCTTCTCGAAGATCGCGTAGTAGTCCACGCCGGGGTCGGGGGTATGAGCGTTCATCCACTCAAGCGCGCCGCGCCAGTCGTCGGCGAGGATGGTGCGGGGGACGCCGTTTGTGGCGTAGCCGATATTTTCGGAGGCCGATGCCCCGACGAGAAGGACGGCGAGGAGGACGGCGAGCACGACGGACGCGACTTCTGCGGTGGGGAGCGTTTTCTTCTTTTTCCTGCCTTCCGGTTCCCGGAGGAACGCGACCGTCTTGGGGAGCCCGTAACCGAGTGCCCACGCGATGACGACCGCCGCAAGGAGCGCGAGGTTCACGGCGAGGTAGTACTCGAACCGCAGGTGCTGGATGGTCGCAATCAGGATGACGACCGACCAGACGATAGTAAAGAGGAGTTCGGGCCGGTTCTCGCGCCGGACCCGGAGGGCGAGCACGGCGAGCCCGGCGGGTATGAGAAGGAGGCCGACGTTGAAGCTCTGCCACGCGAGGGAGGCATCCCACGGTGCCATCTCCCGGATGGCGGTGGCCGACATGTCCCGGCCGAAGAACGTTATAAGACCGTCGGTCATCGTCCTCCCGATATCGGTGAGCCCGAGGAAGGCGACGGCGGCGATCCCGAGCGCGGCAAGTGCGCCGAGGTATTCGTTCCGTCTTCCTTTGAGCGCCAGCGAGATGCCGGAGAGGAGGGCGGTCGCGGCGATCAGGAGGAGGTAGGCGTAGACGTGGCCGACGGAGTAGAGCGAGAGCGACATCCCGTCGACCATGAACCCGGATATGGGCAGGACGACCGCGGGAACAGCGAAGGCGACGGCGTTGACGATGAGGAGCCCCTCCGGCCCGGTGCCGTCGAGGTGGTTCCGGACGGCCTGGAGGATCGTGAAGACTCCGGCGATGAGCGCGAAGAGGATCATCGTCGGCATGACAAGGAGGCCGAGGAGGTAGGCAACCCCGGCGCCGAGGGCGAGGAGGGCGACGGGGAGGATGGTTTTCGTCTCCGCGAGCGTTACCGGGTGCCGGGCGGCGTACGCGAGCGCGGCGATGTAGGCGAGGGAGAAGAGGGTGGAGAAGAGAGTCTCGGCGACGTGATGGTCGACGAACCCGAAGATCGACCGCGCGAAGAACGATGCCGAGACGATCGTGATGAGCCCGGCGGCGACGAGCCCGGTTGTTCTGTCGGCGAGGGTCTTTCCGGTGAGGTAGACCGCCGGGACGACGGCGGCCGCGAGGAGCGGGGGGACCCACGCGGCGACGTAAACAATCTCGGGCCGGGCGGCCGCCCCGGCGGCGATGCAGAGGGTGGCGGTGATGAGCGGGAAGAGCGGTCCCCAGGCGATCTCTTTGCCTGTCGGGTAGGCGGTCATGGGGTCGAACCAGGCGTAGCCGGGGTAGTTCGCCGCGATCACCTCGACCTGGCGGAGGTTGTACCAGGCGTCGGTGCCGATGAGGCTGGTGAATGAGCCGTCGACGAGCGCGGCGTGGGGGATTGCCCGGAGGAGGACCGCCACGATCATGAAGAGGAGCAGCACGGCGGCGGTGAGGACGGTTTTATGTTCTTTTAGTGCAGCGGGAGCCATAGGTCGTACGTTGATCTTGGGGGCGGCCGGTAATTAAGGGGTACTGCTGGGGACGGCATCCCCGAACGAATACTTATTTCCCCCTCCTCCGGCAACCTATCCACAGGAGGGCACCCCCCGCCTGCAGCCATGAAGATCGCCTATGTCTACGATGCCGTCTACCCCTGGGTGAAGGGCGGGGTCGAGAAGCGCATCCGCGAGGTCTCGGTCCGGCTTGCCGACCGGGGACATGAGGTCCACGTCTACGGGATGCGTTCCTGGGACGGTCCGACGACGATCGAGCGCGACGGGGTGGTGCTCCACGGTGTATGTCCGGTGGAGCCCCTCTATTCGGACGGTAGGCGGACGGTCCCGCAGGCGCTCCGGTTCGGCTCTTCGGTGCTCCGGCCGCTTCTCTCCTCCGGCGCCGACGTCGTCGACTGCCAGAACTTCCCCTACTTCTCCTGCTTTGCGGCGAAGGCAGCGTCGGTGCGGCGGGGATTCCCGCTCGTCGTCACCTGGCACGAGGTCTGGGGCGACTACTGGTACGACTATCTCGGACGGCGGGGAGCGTTCGGGAAGGCCGTCGAGCGGCTGACCGCCGGGCTCACCCCCCATCACATCGCGGTCTCGCCCTCGACGGCCCGGGCCCTCGAGGGCCTCGCGGTGCGAGGACCGGTCCCGGTCGTCCCGAACGGGATCGATCTTGCGGAGATCGCGACCGTCGCCCCGGCGGCGGAGGGATCCGACGTCATCTTCACCGGCCGGCTGATCCGGGAGAAGAACGTCGACCTCCTCCTCCGGGCGCTCGTGCCGCTCCGGGAGGAGGTTCCCGATCTCGGGGCCCTGATCGTCGGCGACGGCCCGGAGCGGCCGGCGCTCGAAGCCCTCGCGCGCGACCTCGGGCTTGACGGGGCGGTGACCTTCACCGGCTTTCTCCCCGACCATGACTCGGTCATCGCCGCGATGAAGGCTTCAAGGGTCTTCGTCCTCCCCTCGACCCGCGAGGGTTTCGGGATCGCGGCGCTGGAGGCGATGGCCTGCGGGTTGCCGGTGGTGACGACGGACCATCCCGGGAACGCGGCGGGGGATCTCGTCGTGCCGGGGGTGAACGGGTTCTGTTGTGACCTCTCGGCGGGGGAGATGGGGGAGAAGATCCTGAAGGCGATCGGTTCTCCGGGTATCGACGGCAGCATGTGTGTGACGCTGGCAGAGTCTTACGACTGGAACCGCATCGTTGAAGCGCTCGAACAGCGGTACTTGTCTATCGTTCGGTAAGCTTCCGGGAAAACCGTACGGGGACGTTGAGATGGTAACAATTGTTGTAGGCTCCCAAATATCTTGGAAGACTTCAGCAGGGTAGATCCCCGACGTTCGCGACGGAGTGTCACTATGAGAATACTTCATGCCACTAAAAAATACCTGAACGCGATCGGTGGGGACGCCCGGGTTGTCTCCCATCTGGAGCAGGAACAGCAGCGCAGGGGTCATGAGGTATTCATTCTGACAGCCAACTGCCCGGAGATTGTGCGGAAAGAGAATGTTTTCCGGTTCGGGTTCAACGACAGGGCAGCCAGTCTGGATATGATTACGTTCAGAAGAATCCTCTCGCTCCTGATGCTGTCCGTCACCGGTTTCTTCCTCCTGCACCGCCTGAAACCGGATATTATCCATACCCATTCCCCGGAGATCGGATATATCGTCTCTCTCCAGGCAGCGATCTTTCGTATCCCGGTGGTGAATACGTGCCACGGCGTCACCTTCTCCTATGAACAGTTCTCACCGATGAAACGCCGTGTTGAAACATTCTTTTTGAAATACGGGAAGTTCAAGGAGATTGTGACCGTTGACAGAAGCAGCCTCCCGTTCTTTGCCGGGCGTGCTATCAAAGGCGTCAGATATATCCCTAACGGGGTCAGCATCGAAGATTTTGCGAGGAGAGAACCGAGGGACTCACAGACTTCAGGCATTCGCTGCCTCTTCGTAGGCAGACTGGAGGAGCAGAAGGGCCTGAAGCATCTCATCCAGGCGTCAAAGCAGCTTTCGCAGGATATTCCGGATTACAGCCTCACCATCGTCGGAGAAGGCTCCCGGCGCGACGAACTGACCCGGATGATCACGGAGGCGGGTTTAAGCAATCGGATCCGGATCCTCGACCGGGTTGGTCTGGAGGAGTTGAAGGGATGGTATCACTCGTGCGATGTCTTTATCCTGCCGTCCATCTGGGAGGGCATGCCGCTGACCCTTCTGGAAGCGTGGGCGGCAGGTCTTCCTGCAATTGTGACCTCTGTTGGGGATATTCCTTACCTCTGTAACGACAGGGAGAATGCCCTGATCGTTCGCCCCGGTGATCCCGGGGGTCTCTCAGACGCGGTGCATCTCCTCGCCCGGGATGCGCAACTGCGGGATAACCTGGGCAAATGCGGTGAAAGAACCGTGAAAGGCGGCTACTCCTGGTCGAGCGTGGCGGACAGGTACCTGGATCTATACGACTCCGCCCGAGATCACGCCTCTCCACCCTCCCGGGGGTGAGAAACCGCTGGGGGAACGGCAGATGCCTGAGCATCATCTGGCCTGATAGACTGGTCCCGGGTTGACATTCTGTAGTGACCCTTCGACCCTTACGGTGCTGTTCGACTGCCATTTTGCAGCTGGGGTTTGGTCGGGGAGTGATTGAATCTGCTGCCGGTTCTCCCTCTCCGCAATATCAGGAGGCCCTCGACCTTCTTCTCCAGGGGGCACTAACCCATAATGGAAACCGAATAGGAGTTTTCATGTCCGATGCAGACAGAATATGTGCAGCTGCAGCATGAAGATAGCAATATTTCACGACTATTTCGGGGCCATCGGGGGCGGAGAAAAGGTTGTTATAGCCCTTGCACAGGCGTTAGATGCGGACATCATCACGACGGACGTCGATGCAGTGGCAAGGATTGATTCCGCAGTACAGGTGACCAGCCTCGGACCTACAATTAAAACACCACCTTTCAAACAACTCTCGGCAACGCTGAAATTTTCTTCATGTGATTATTCTGACGAGTATGATTTTTTCGTTTTCAGTGGTAACTGGGCCCATTATGCGGCTAAAAAGCACCATCCCAATCTGTGGTACTGCCATACGCCCGTGAGGGCGTTTTATGATCTCTATGGTACGTTTCTACAGAGACAGAGCCTCATCCAGAGGCAATTTTACAGGATATGGGTGACTGCCCACCGCAAATTCGACCAGAACGCGGTAAAGGATCTGGATCGGATCGTCACAAATTCTCAAAACACGCAGAGGAGAATTCAGAAATACTACGGTCGAGATTCGACCATAACCTATCCCCCTGTCGATACTTCAAGATATTTCTGCAAAGAGTACGGGGACTTCTGGCTCTCGGTGAACCGCCTCTACCCGGAGAAACGGATTGAACTGCAGATCGAAGCCTTCCGGTCGATGCCGGACGAGCACCTGGTCATCGTCGGCGGATACGCCGCCGGAGACCACTCGGGCCGTTACGTGGCCCGGCTCATGGAAGACCTCCCGGAGAACGTCGAGGTCCGGGGGGAGGTCACTGAAGAGGAGCTGATCGACCTCTACGCCCGGTGCAGGGGGCATGTCTGCACGGCACTGGACGAGGACTTCGGCCTGACACCGGTGGAGGCGATGGCCGCCGGGAAGCCGGTGGTTGCGGTGAACGAGGGTGGGTTTTGCGAGACGATGACGGCGGATACGGGGATGCTTGTTAAAGCCGATCCATCAGACCTCGCAGCGGCGATCGACGTGATCTCCGGGGATCCGGAGAGATACAGAGATGCATGCATCAAACGATCAAAGTTCTTTGACATATCGGTTTTCGAGGAGAGATTACGAGCTCTTGTCCAGCCAGTGCAGGAGTTGTAGGACATCACCCGGTCCGATTGGATAGTTCTGCGGGGAGGCCATCTCAAAACCTCTTTGCCTGGAGAGAGCTCCTCTCAGAGCCTCCTGTGGGGTAATCTGAATCTCCAGATTGGAGGAGAAGTCAATATTTGGGGACACGTCGAAGAACCGGACCACGGCTCAAACTCGAACGGATCCCTGTATTGCAAACTATTTTGGGGTGACCATGTGGTCACGGGAAACCCATCTTACACGGGGAAACCTGGCGGGGTGATTCGACTGTATAAATATATCCGGATTAATATCAATCCAGAAACATTATACGGGCTAAATAACCATTACTCTGTCATGAAAACGACCATCGACGGGGTGGCTGTTAAAAACTTACGTCTCATTCCGGACGAGCGGGGATGGCTCATGGAGATCCTCCGGTGTGACGACGCTATTTTCGAGAAATTCGGGCAGGTCTACTGCACGACGGCCTACCCCGGGGTTGTGAAAGCCTGGCATTATCATAAGAAACAGACCGACAACTTCACCTGCATCCACGGGATGATGAAGGTCGCGCTCTACGATGCACGTGAGAATTCGCCCACCCGGGGAAACCTCATGGAGTTCTTCGTCGGGGAGAAGAACTCGATCCTCATCAGCGTCCCGCCCGGCGTCTATCACGGGTTCAAGGGGATCGGCACCGAGACCGCGTTCTTCGTGAGCATCCCGACCCTGCCGTACAACTACGACGATCCGGACGAGTTCCGGCTTCCGCCCGACACGGGCGAGATCCCCTACGACTGGGGCCTTGCGCCCGGGCTGAAACACGGGTGACTCTATGCGGATTCTCGTAACCGGCGGGCTCGGGTTCATCGGGAGCAACTTTATTCGGCAGATGCTTGAGGAGCACCCCGACGACACCGTCGTAAACCTGGATAAGATCACCTACGCCGGAAACCCGGAAAACCTGAAGAATATCGCCGGGAATCCACGGTATACGTTTATCCGGGGCGATATCTGCGACCCGGAGATCGTCGGCTCCGTCTTCCGGGAACACCCGGTCGATGCCGTCGTCCATTTCGCGGCGGAGAGTCATGTCGACCGGTCGATAGAGGACGCCTCCGTCTTTGTCAGAACGAACGTCCTCGGCGCCCACGTGCTGCTCGAAGGGGCGCTGAGCCACGGTGTTAAGCGGTTTATCCACGTCTCGACCGACGAGGTCTACGGGAGCATCCGGTCAGGATCCTTCCGGGAGACGGACAACCTGAACCCCTCGAGCCCCTACTCGGCGAGCAAGGCAGCCTCCGACCTTCTTGCGCGGTCGTACTATATCACCCACGATCTCGGCGTCATCGTCACCCGCTGCACGAACAACTTCGGACCCTACCAGTACCCGGAGAAACTCATTCCGCTCTTTGTCACCAACCTCCTTGAGGGAAAGAAGGTCCCCGTTTACGGCACCGGTCAGAACGTCCGCGACTGGATCTATGTGGCCGATCACTGCCGGGCGGTCGATTTCATCCTCCGCCACGGGGAGCCGGGGGAGATCTACAACATCGGGGGCGGCAACGAGAAGAGCAACCTCGAGATCACCGAAGGGATCCTAAAGACCCTCGGAAAGGACGAGTCGATGATCGAGTACGTTCCCGACCGGCCGGGGCACGACTGGCGGTACTCGCTCGACTCCTCGAAGCTCCGGGCGATGGGTTGGAAGCCCGGATTCGCTTTCGAAACCGCCTTACGGGCGACTATCCAATGGTATACTGAGAATGAGTGGTGGTGGCGGCGGTTAAAACGGTAATCTTCGGTGCATACGGGATGCTCGGCCACGACCTCGCAGCAGTTTTTCCTGGAGCGGTCCTCCACGGTCGTGAACTGGATATCACCGACGGGAAGGCGGTTTCTGCGTGCATCCGCGGCCTCTCTCCCGATCTGGTCGTCAATGCTGCTGCCTATACCGACGTCGATGGGTGCGAGGATAACCGGGATCTGGCGTTCGCCGTCAACGGGGAGGCGCTCGCATACATCGCCTCCGCCTGCTCGGACGTGGGGGCCACGCTCGTCCACTACAGCACGGATTACGTCTTTGACGGCTCGAAGACGGAATATACCGAGTCCGACGTGCCGAACCCCATCAACGTCTACGGGGCCTCCAAATTCCTCGGCGAGCAGAATATCGCAAAGAACATGGACGACTACCGGATCATCCGCACGTCCTGGCTTTTTGGGCGACACGGGAGGAACTTCGTCGAGACCATGCTTCACCTCTCGGGGCAGATGGACCCGGTCCGGGTGGTGGACGACCAGGTCGGGAAGCCGACGTACACGGTCGACCTTGCCCGGAAGACGCCGGAGATCGTCGGATGTCCTCCCGGGATCTACCACGTCACGAACGACGGCGTCTGCTCGTGGTACGAGTTTGCGCGTGCGATTATCAAGAACGTGGTGCCCTGCTCGAGCGCAGAGTTCCCCCGGAAGGCGAAACGTCCGGCATATTCGGTGCTGATGAACACAAAGACGGCCCCGCTCCGGCACTGGAGCGGTGCGCTTGCCGATTATTTGAACTTAAAAGGTGAATCTCATTGAAAGGCGTAATTCTTGCCGGGGGTACCGGATCCCGCCTGTATCCCCTGACGAAGGTGACGAACAAGCACCTGCTGCCCGTGTACGATAAACCGATGATCTGTTACCCTCTGGAGAAGTTGATCGGTGCCGGCGTCGAGGAGATCATGATCGTCTCCGGCCGGGGGCACGTGGGGCATTTCCTTGAACTGCTCGGCTCAGGCTCGGAGTTCGGCGTCAGCATCACCTACGAGATCCAGGAAAATACCGGGGGGATTGCCCAGGCGCTCGGTCTTGCCCGGAAGTGGGCCGGGACCGGCAACATCGCGGTCATCCTCGGCGACAACATCTTCGAGGACGACTTCCGGGACGAGATCGACTCGTTCGATAGGGGAGCGAAGGTCTTCTTAAAGGAGGTCTCCGACCCGCAGCGGTTCGGGGTGGCCGAGGTCGACGGCAGCCGGATCCTCTCGATCGAGGAGAAGCCGCAGGCGCCCAGGTCGAACCTTGCCGTCACGGGCCTGTATCTCTATGACGCACGGGTCTTTGAGATCATCCAGACGCTCAAGCCTTCCGGTAGGGGCGAGCTCGAGATCACCGACGTGAATAACGCCTACGTCCGGGATGGCGAGCTGAAGTACAGCATTCTCCCGGGCTTCTGGAGCGATGCCGGAACGTTCGACAGCCTGATGCGGGCAAGCGTGATGGTCCAACGGCACCGGAAGAGGCAGGCGGAGTCGGCCTGCCCGGCGGTAACGGGGCGAGGAGAGCAACCGGATGATCAGCGTCGTCGTCACGAACTATAACGGCCGGAAGTACCTGGCGGACTGCCTTTCTTCTCTTGCAGCACAGACTTACCGGGATTTCGAGACGATCGTGGTCGATAACGCTTCAACCGACGGCAGCGTGGAGTTTGTCGAGGAGAACTACCTGGAGGTCAGGATCGTCCGGAACCGGGAGAACCTGGGATTCGCCGGGGGAACGAACGCCGGTATCCGTGCCGCCCGGGGGGAGTACGTCCTCACCCTGAACAACGATACGCGGGCCGACCCCGGTTTTCTGGAGCACCTCAGGGACGCCATGGACGTCGACACCGCTACGGGGATGTGCGCTGCAAAGATGCTCTTTCCGAATGGTTCGATAAACTCAACCGGGATCTGCATCTCGCGGAGCGGCGCTGCCTGGGACCGGGGAATGTATGAGCCGGATCACGGACAGTATGACTGTTCCGAAGAGGTCTTCGGCCCCTGCGCCGGCGCCGCACTCTATCGGCGGGAGATGCTCGAGGAGATCGGGCTCTTCGACGAGGACTTCTTCCTCTACATGGATGATGTCGATCTGGCTTTTCGGGCCCGCCTTGCGGGCTGGGCGTGCCGCTATGTCCCGGAGGCGAAGGTCTACCACCACCACGGCGGCACCGCGGGCGTCGGGACCGACCTCGCCGTCTACTACGGGAACCGGAACTGCGTCTGGTACGTTGTAAAGAACTTCCCTTCGCGACTGCTCGTCACCTCGATCCCCTGGATTCTGGTGAGGAACCTCATTGTCGTGCCCTACTACGCGACGAAGGGGCGGGGGCGTGCAGTCGTCCGGTCCAAGGTCGATGCCGTGTGCGGTATTCCCCGGATGCTTCGCAAGCGCTCGAAGATCAGGCGGAAGGTGCCGGAGAGTGAGATCAGGCGATTCATACACACCTGGTGCAGTATCGGGAGACCTTCACATGTGGCTTGTTGATTACAGAGATCTCATCTGGAACCTTACGATCAGCGACCTGAAGGTCAGGTACCAGAGTTCGGTGCTCGGATTTGCCTGGTCGCTCTTGAACCCGCTCCTGATGATGCTGGTCCTCTACGCTGTCTTTATGAACATCTTTCGGTTCGAGCAGGAGAACTTTGCGCTCTACCTCCTCATCGGGATCATTGTCTGGCGGTTCCTTGCCAACGGGACCATGACGGCGATGGGCTCGATCGTCGGCAGACCGGGCCTCGTGACCAAACTCTACATCCCCCGCCAGATCCTGGTGATGAGCTCCGTACTCTCGAGTTTCATCAGTTCCATCCTCGAGTTCGCGGTGCTGATCCCGCTGCTCTTTATCCTGGGTGCGAAGGTGACGCCGAACATCCTCTTCTTCCCGGTCGTGCACGGGATCTACTTCCTGATCGTCTACGGCGTATCCCTGGTCCTCGCCTCGCTCTTTGTCTACTTCCGGGACTTAAACCAGGTCTGGGACGTGGTTCTCCAGGCGGGGTTCTTCTTATCGCCGATCGTCTACCCCGTCAGCGTCATCCCGGCGGCGTTCCTCGGCTACTACATGCTCAACCCGATGACCGCACTCATTGAGACCTACCGGGAGTTCCTGCTCTACGGGGTGACGCCTTCCCCGGCAACCCTCCTCGCTCTCCTCATGGTTGGGACCGTGCTGGTCGCCGCGGGGATCCTGGTCTTCAGTCGGCTCGAGCGCCGGTTTGCGGAGGAGATCTGAATGAACAGCGACGAAGCGATCGTGGTCGAGCACCTCAGTAAGGAGTTCCGGATCCCCCACGACCGCAAGGTCACCGTGTACGAGCATATCGTCGGGCTCCTCAAGGGTAGAAAGTACTCCTACGACCGGTTCTCGGCTCTGGACGACGTCTCCTTCACGGTCCGACGCGGAGAGACCTTCGGGGTCATCGGGCCGAACGGAAGCGGGAAGAGCACGCTTTTAAAGATCCTTGCCGGGGTGCTCTACCCCGACTCCGGGAATGTCCGGGTGAACGGCAAGATTGCTCCCTTCCTCGAACTCGGGGTCGGGTTCCAGCCGGACCTCACGGCCAGGGAGAACATCTACCTCTACGGCTCGATCATGGGCCTGACCCGGAAGGAGATCGGGAAACGTTACGACGAGATCCTCGACTTCTCCGAGCTGCGGCGTTTCGAGAACATGAAGCTCAAGAACTTCTCGTCGGGGATGGCGGTCCGGCTTGCGTTTGCGACGGCGATCCAGACGGACCCCGATATCCTGCTGGTGGACGAGGTGCTTGCCGTCGGCGACGAGGCTTTCCAGCGCAAGTGCAACGCGAAGATCGAGGAGATCCGACGCGAGGGGAAGACGATCATCGTGGTCTCGCATGCCCTCGGGACGGTGCAGGAGCTGTGCGAGCGGTGTATGCTGCTGAAGGGCGGCAGGGTTATCTCGTCGGGGGAGACCGGCAGGGTGGTCGAGGAGTATCTGCGGGTTTCGGCGGCGGGGTCGTAGGCGTGATGGTTTTTTGGTGTAGGTATTTACAGAGAAGGTAGGCAAATGAGTCCGATTTACGAAGATCATCGTTCAACGAGGTATGAACCCCCGGTCATCGACCTGGAGAACAAAAACAATAGCCAGGTCCTCTTGATCGAACTAATAGGGGCGGGGAAAAACATCCTTGAGGTCGGCACGTCCACCGGCTACGTCAGCCGAATCCTCAAAGAACGGGGGAATACCGTCACCGGCATCGAGATCGACCCGGGAGCAGGCGAGATTGCCGGACAGCACTGCGACTCGATGTTCATCGGGGATATCGAGAAACTGGACCTTGATGCCTACCTTGCTCCTTCCTCCTTCGACGTGATCATATTCGGGGATGTTCTGGAGCACTTGGTCTCCCCGGAGGATGTACTCAGGAAGGTGAAGAAGTACCTCCGGCCGGACGGATTCCTGGCCATTTCTCTACCGAACGTCTGCCATGGGGATGTAATCTTAAACCTATTCATGGGTGACTTCAAGTATACCTCGATGGGGCTTTTAGATGCCACCCATCTGCGTTTCTTCGGGCTCAGGAATATCATCGATCTCTTTAGCCGTTGTGGATATTCAATAACCGATATTCGTACGACGGTGCTGCCTGTCGGGGGCACCGAGCAGAGAGTCGATCCTGGACTTGTTCCGGAGGATCTCGCCAACTTCGTGAAGTCTCTTCCAAATTCGAGTGTTTATCAGTATGTCTTTACAGCGAGTCCTTCTCCGGGCCCAGGGGCGGTGGAGGCGGCTCCTGCACCTGATCTCGAGGGTCTGTTTCGCGGGGCCATTGAGGGGAGTATTCAGGCTGAGACCAAACCGTTGTTAGAGGAACTTAGTGCATACGAAGTACGCATAGCCTCATTCGATGAGCAGATCAAGCAGTTGATAGGGAAATCCGAGTCACTGCAGAAGGCTATCGCAGAGCGTGATGCGCAGGTTGCTTCGCTCAATGAGCAGATTACTCTGTCAGATGAGATACTTCGGTCTCTGAAAAAGGTTCTTGCTGATCGCGATGCACAGATTGCTTCGCTCGATGAGCAGACTCAGCAGCAGGCAGTCCAGTTAGTGCACTTATCCAATGAGCTTGCCAGTATGAAGCAAAGCGTTGTGTGGCAGTTGTTGATGAAATTTCATAGTGGATTTGTTGAGAGGATTCTTCCACAAAATACCCGCAGAAGGAAGTTATACACTCTTGGGTTAGTGGGATTAAGGGTCCTCATACACGAAGGGCCAGGAAGTCTCTGGATGCATGGGAAAAGGAGGTTGGGGAATAAATTTCGATTAAGGTTGTTAAATCTCAAAGAACCAGTATTAAGGATCTCTTTAGAGGCGTATGATGGGAATGTCCCGCTACCACTAGACAATCCGTTAATGGGGCGCTTTATTTCACCAACAAATGAGTTACATGCCATTGAAGTCCTGACCGAGACATATGAAAGGCGTAATGCAGACCTGCGGTTATCTATCAGGGAAGGTTCGCCTGAGGGGCGGGTCGTCCGCGAGGCGCTGCTCAAAGGCAGCAGGATTATAAACAATGGATACAGTTGGTGGGGGTTTAAACCCATTCCCGATAGTAAGGAGAAAGTGTACTATTTCCAGATTGAATCTACAGGGTCTCCATCAGCTGCGGTCTGGTATAATTCGACTCCTCTCAATGAGAAACTGCAACTTTTCAGAGATGGAAACGAGATCAATGGTCAAATAGGGTTTCAGTGTTTCACAAAGGAAGCAATCCGGGATCCATACAGACTCTGGATCCTGCAAAACGATCCTTCGGAGGCCCAGCTTGAGCAGATGCGGAAAGAGTGTGTAACCTTTTCTTACCGGCCGAAGATCAGTATCGTAACGCCGGTATGGAATACGGATGAGAGATGGTTACGGCGTGCTATTGAGTCGGTCCTTGAGCAGACATACGACAACTGGGAACTCTGTATTGCTGACGGAGGTTCCACAAGGGAATCTGTAGAGAGGGTACTTAAAGAGTACGCCGAAAAAGACTCACGAATTAAGGTGAAATCTCTGGATGAGAACAAGGGGATTTCTGGGAACTCCAACGAAGCTCTTTCGCTAGCAGCGGGGGATTTCATCGGGCTTCTTGACCATGACGATGAACTGGCTCCCTTCGCACTGTGCGAGGTTGTAAAACTTCTGAATAAAAAGAGACATGTGAGTTTTATCTATTCGGATGAGGATAAAATCGATGAAAAGAGGAGGCGGAATAATCCATTCTTTAAGCCGGATTGGTCCCCGGACACATTCTTTTCGCACAACTATATCTGTCACTTCTCAGTTATCAAACGAGAACTCGTTCAGAGGGTTGGAGGCTTTCGGGAAGGATATGATGGGTCCCAGGATTACGACCTCTTCTTGCGGGTCACCGAAACACTCGATGAAAGGGAAATTGCGCATATCCCAAAGATCCTCTATCATTGGAGAACAATTCAGGGTTCTGCTGCAGATAACGTAGAGGCTAAACCTTATGCAATTGTAGCCGCGAAAAAAGCTCTGGCCAATGCACTTTATCGGCGTGGCATAAAGGCTTCTGTGTTGGATGGACCATACCTCAGTTCATATAGGGTTCGGTATGAGATTACAGGCAACCCCAAGGTTTCAATAATCATCCCTACAAAAGACAAGGTGGGCGTACTGCAGACCTGTGTCAACTCTATTCTCGAGATGACTGATTATGAGAATTATGAGGTTGTCATTGTTGATAACCAGAGCCGCGAACCGGAAACCCACGATTACTATCAGCGGATCAAGAATAATCCGCACGTAAAGGTTCTTGAATATGATAGCCCCTTTAATTTCTCTGCCATCAATAATTTCGCAGTAGCGCACGCTGATGGGGAGTATCTCGTTCTTCTAAATAACGATACGGAAATTGTCGCTGAAGAGTGGCTGACTGCGATGCTCGAACACGCACAGCGAGAGGAGGTGGGTGCGGTCGGGGCAAAACTCCTGTATTATAATAATACCATTCAGCATGCGGGCGTTGTTCTCGGAATAACGGGTAGTCCCGGCGAAAAAGGTGTTGCTGGTCACTCTCATAAGCATCTTTCAGATCGTGCGCTTGGGTATTTCTTACGACCCCATATTATTGGAAATGTGAGCGCGGTTACTGCAGCGTGCATGATGGTAAGGAGGGATGTCTATGAGCAAGTTGGAGGACTTGAGGAAGATCTGGTTGTTGCCTTCAATGATGTTGACTTTTGTCTAAAAATTCGTGATAGAGGGTACCTTATTGTTTATACGCCCTATGCCAAACTTTACCACTATGAGTCGTTGAGCAGAGGATACGAAGATAATCCCGAGAAACAGGCACGGTTTTTGAAGGAAGTTCGGTATGTCCGAGAAAAATGGGGGGGCGTCATTGACACTGGAGATCCTTATTATAATCCTAATTTGACTTTGGAAAGAGAAGATTTTTCTGCGAATATTTAAGTTTGATCTCATCTCCAACTATAGTGTGATCTTTATACAGCGGCCAGATTTTCGGCATCGGCATATATGTTCTTATATCCTAGTTGGTGAAGGTCTGGAAATTGGCGCATTGCATCAGCCATTTACGGTTCCAGCCACCTGTAAGGTAAGTTATTTGGATATCATGCAGAAAGATGATCTTGTAACGTTATTCCCCGAGATCAATGGCTCAGACATTATCAAACCAGATTACATCGGTAACATCGCGCATAATTCAGTAGTTGAACTGACAAAGAGAAAATTCAATTTTATCATAGCGAATCATGTGCTCGAACACGTTCCGAATCCGATAAAAGCCGTTATGAACATATGGGCTGGCTTGGAAGATAACGGATATTTGGTTCTTTCAATTCCCGATAAGAATTATACTTTTGATAAAGATCGCCTCCTGACTCCATATGAACATTTACTAGCGGAATACTACTTAGATGTGCATGAGGTTAGCGATGAGCATTATATTGAAGCTTTGCAGCATATCCACCCTCACGTTTTCGATAGTAAGGACGCATTAATTAATGCGTTGTACGCCTTCAGATTACGATCTGAGCACGCACATGTTTGGGATTCACATAGTTTCAGAGGACACTTAAGCCGAATCATTCAAGAAAATCGATTAAATGCACTTATTCTCGTTGAATCTCCGGGAGAGTTGAATAAACTTGAATATTTCGCAGTGATCAAGAAGACAGTATCAAAAGACGATATTGATGGGGGGATGAGAATATTATCCGCATTATATGATGATAGAAAAGATTTGAGGAAGGCTTTCCCTGATTTTAGCATGGGTAATTCAAGTTCCCTTATCAAATGGGCTTTGAATGCCGAACGGTTTGGCGATTCTGATGCATACCTGCTCAAAGGATTTAAAGAATCGTTTCTGAGTTATCTGGATGTATTATAAGTGTGTGTTCGTTCCAAAGGAGTCACTCCTGTATCATTAAGTTTGTCCCGAATTTCTGCGCCGGGAGAGAGCATCTCTCCTGGTGCCTCTCTCTGGAACTCCCCCGGAGTTCCTCTGGCCCGCGGAAGCGGAAAACACCCCTTTTTGGGGTTAATTTTTGCGTCTGCCTCTTGAGCTGGCCGGTTGCCATTTTGTCGGCTTCCTGCAGGCCCCGGCGGGGTCGGAACTCGTTTATCGCATAGAGGAAGAGACAGAGCACCATGATCATCGCCAGCGTCTGGATCTGGGAGGGTTTCTTGAGATAGATCCCCGCCACTCGGAACAAGGGATCCGTGAGGAACCGGAATCCCCGTTCACTATACCCCACTCTAATATAGTTCGCCGGAAGTTCATCAGGTGAGAGTTGCAGGTCGCTTGTCACCAGGACAAATCACCCCGGTTTCTGCCGTATTTCGGCAACGGTCTGGGGGTTGTACTCAATTATGCGAAGAGGTATGTGTGTGCTTCCGCAGGCATCACCTGATTGAGGAACTAGGTGATGGGATTCTTCATACCGCTCTCTGGTTCGGAAAGAAAAGCTATGATAAACACCTGGGAATATCCGTGGCTCTGATTCTCCTTTCTAAAAATGGGGTTTTATCAGGGGCCTTTTTACATTCACAGACGTTTTGTTACGCTATTTGATAGGCACGTCGTTCTGTATCTTAGCAGTTGATAACTGAGGCGACATTCCCATATCGACATCGACAATGCCATAGTTATGTTTCCAGTCTGAATTAAAGAAGGAGCCCATACCCCGCAAAGGTGTTTTGGAACCACTTCTTAATTATTAACCTACGAAATAGTGAGTATGATGCTTGGGCTAGATGCGAGTGCTGTTTCAATCCTTTTCTTCAGTTAAAGATCCGTTTTCATCGTCGGGTTGCTGATAATGCGAATGCTGGCCCGTTGGGGTGTTGCGGCTGATCAAAACCAACTTGAATATCGGTGAATCCGAAATATTCAACGCAGGCTAAAATTTCCTCGCGAGTCATCCAATTGCTGAATACATTATTGCCGCCGCAAAAGCCAGTCCAATCGAGAGCCGTGTCATATTCGTATCTATGCAATTCATGTTTGAAACCGCCGTACTCGGATATCGTGCAATTTCCGAATTTATTCGCAGGGATCAATGAATTCTGAGATATGATCTTCTGATCGTAGTAATGTGTCCAAATGAACATCTCATCTGAAACCTTAGATAACATAGCGATTAATTCGACAGGATTCCTCATATGATAGAGCACCCCAGAGGCGATTGCAACGTTAAACTTGGTATTGGTATTTCTCAAGTATTCGATAAAATCGCCACACATAAAATGCGCTCGTTTTAGCCCCAAAATCTCTTTGACAATCAAGCACCTCAGATATGCACGGGTGTTTCCTTCAATCGAAAGAATTGGCCCTGCACCTAAATGTTCGAGCATATATGTGTGTCCACCTTCCAGTGGGCCAAGCTCCAATATCGTTTTATCTTTTACCCCCCCGAATTGCTCCACGGCCCATAAGATGCGAGGATCTTCAAAAAGCTGAATAGATCCCACCTCTAGGTCTTCATATGGTGTAGGAAGTTTCGAAGTCCATTCCCCTTTGAAAATGTCAATTGCGTTCTGAGGACGTGGGGCAGATTTTACATATTGGTTGAGGACGCAGCTACGAATTTGAGAAACATTTTGATCGATCATATGCACAGGTTTTGCAGAGGGATTCGATTCATTTGCATAGTCGTCCGTACTGGACCCTACTGGTGAACTCGAAGTCGACCTCAACTTCGTTTTTACGGAATTCAGGAACTTTCGCATAAATACCCCCTAGGCAGTGTGACGAACCTTTTGTATGCATTTACCATTTTGCATCAGCTTGGATTTTCAGCAAAGGAGAAATGAGACGTTATATCATTTCGAGTTTATCAGGGATTATTTTTTCGATTATGAGAACTGCACGGAGAACCCCATCGTCTGGTTAAAGGCCCGTGTGGTGTTGAAGAAAAGCCCAAACGAGTGGTGGTCAATCCGTACGAACGAGTCAATATGCGGAAGGCGCATCAGAACGGCTACAAGGATCAATCCCTCATGGAGGGTGATATCGCTCTTCAGAAACCACAATTTCGGGAGTTCCTGTTCGAGACGCAGGTTTTCGGACGGTATACAGGTGGAGACGGGCGTTGTGAACGCGATTGCGGAGCCATACCTTCAGGGTGTCTAGGATATCGTTGCTCATCTGGGCATCGACCCACTCTCTCCGGTTCCCGGTCTCCCGGATGATCAAGGACCTCGACAATCAGGTTCAGGCATTCCTCCTGCGGCCGATTGAACATACTATCCCATACCTCTTTGTGGATGCGTCGTATTACAAGGTGCGCGATGGCGCTCGATATGTCACATTGGTTGCTAAGTTATCTTCGTTCCATTTCAATGTTTTTCCCTCTTTTTAGAACATAGGTATTAGTGAGGATGTAGGATGTGTTATCAGCATCATTCTGGGAGATCATTATCCCAATCTGATGTATTCCATCTGGTACACGTTCAAGAGGAATGTTTGAATGAAATCCCGATTCATCCAGGTCTAACTGCAGATTTGCAAAATGCTGAGTAACGTCAGGTCTCGTTTCCATCCTGGTATCAAATGTATATTCCTCAGTTTCTGTTTTTATCACGACGTAAGTACTACAATTACAGGCATCTTTCCCCTCGATAAAACTCCACCCTCTAATCGTTATTATCTCTTTCCAATCAATTTGGTGCTTCTCAACGGTATCGAAGGCGTATATCATATTACCAGTTTCTTCTGGAATATTGATACTGCAGATCTGTGCTTCTCCATCAACTTTGAGCAAGCAACAAAAGATGTAATTGGCTGAAATTAAGTACATTAATAAGATAAACACTATCAAAACGTGTACTGAATATCGTAGATACTGCCGTTTCCGTAAATCCATGTCATTCACCTAATTAAGTCTCGCGTGATTAATATAACAATCAATGACTAGTGGTAACACATCAGTGGGCGGTATATTATTTTCCAAGATCGTATAGTCATAGTCTGGGAGTAAAAATGCATTTAAAACCTTATATGGTTCATCTTTAGGCATATACTCCGATACACCATCATGGTGAGTCCTTAACCCGTGATCAGATTGAATAATTATTATTGGTGGCTCTGATTCCGGATATTGCTTAAGTAAAGAATCTATCGTCTCCTCTAATTTTCTCGTTGTAAATATTAATTGCTCTAAATATATTTTCTTGTTTTTATAATTCGCCCTATCATTATGGTCTATTTCATTTCCGTTCCTGTCAAAAAAAAATGGTTGATGGGGTAGCATAATATGTGCATATATTAATTTCGGTGAAGAGATATCGGACAGGTGGGTTATTTTATTAAAATCGTAAAGTCTAGAGTATCGTTCCAGATCCAGATTATCAATGATTGTAGGTTCGAAGATGAAGGAAAATGGTCTAAACATTGTCATATCAAGCAATAGCCAATGAAACTCATCAATGGCAATACTTTCTCGAGCATCCTGCAACTTGAATGCATAGTCCGACTGTATATTAATATCAGAACTGATGGTATGGACTCCGATTGCAACTGTTGTATAACCCTTTGTTGGAAAAAATCTCATCGCTTGATTGTCGTTTATACGTGCGATCAATTCTAAACGATCATCATTATAATCCAAATCGGTGATGGCTCTCAAATTTAAGATGCTGGGCACAACAACTATCGTACTTATGCTGTGCGTTCTGCTCTGTTCAGCGACAAAAAACCCTCTAGATTCCAAGAAGTCTTTAAACCCGCTGTTGTTATATCCCCATACCGTTTCTTGAGTCTCGAAACTGGCGTATTCATCCAGTACAATATAGTAAATATCGGGGTAATCCGCTACTGAACCTATCGTCCCGGGAGTTGATCCGGAAGCGTTACTGCTCTGATGTATACACATCTGGCTTTTCTGTAATTCTACAGGGATGATTGGCGCAATGTTCACGACTAACAAAAACGCAACCGCTACGCATGATATCTTGAAGACGTTCTTGAAGAGTTCGGGCTTCTTTGCTATTGCAATGAAATAGCCGAT
Organism: Methanobacteriota archaeon; assembly: GCA_023436625.1. Classification (GTDB taxonomy): domain Archaea; phylum Halobacteriota; class Methanomicrobia; order Methanomicrobiales; family Methanoculleaceae; genus Methanoculleus. The sequence continues at coordinate 51,712 of JAEZIP010000057.1, forward strand.
GTATCCGGCGATAAAGAGGATGATCGGGAGAAAATGTCTGTGTCGTAGTTCAAGAGCACTGACGGCTGTCACCCAATCGAACATGTGTCCATATGCAAAGAAAACTACCACGAATACAGCGGAGATAATCCCCCCTTTTTGGGTATCTTTTGTGATCAGGCTGAATACTGCCCAGAGTATAAGGCTGCCCGCCCAGGCGATGCTCAACGGAAAGATGAGTTGCGAACTGGATACGATCTGAACGTTCTGCGAATAGAGATAGATTATGGGGTAACTGGCGACCAAGATGGGGAGTATCCAGCCAATGGGAATCCTTCTCAGTGACTGTCCGAAGGCGTGAAATCTCTCTTTTATTGTCATTGAACATGCCTCGTAAGGGAAATAGGGAGTTTTGGCTCTCTGAATCTCCTGGGATTATTTAATCTTCATATGGTAGAGGACCCGCGACGAGTCCTCGATAGTTTCTTTCCTGATGATAGTGAACAGTTCCCCGAACCTCTCCTCGAACACATCTTGCGAGTAATCCACAAACACATCTTCGCGGTTCGCGAGCAACTTCCGGACCTGCGAATCCTCTTTCGGCACGAACTCGACCACAAGATGGTCCGCGATCTCTGCGAAGAACCCGGCAATCCTTTCGAACGGGACGTTGTTGGAGATGGCGAGGTGGTGGATCAGGGCAAGCGCAAAGACCATGTCCACGGGCCCCCGTCCGATCAACGAATCCCGTTCTGCATTCTGCCAGCCAATCCCCGGGCTCGGGTTCGTGAGATCGAGTATGAGGGGGAGAAGGTTCTGCTCATTGTCCTTCCGGATATCGAGGGCGTTTAACTCCACACAGGCGGGGTCGATGTCGAACGCCACTGTGGGGATGCCGCGTTCGCTTGCAAGGCGGGAGAAGACCCCGACGTTTGCTCCGAGATCCCAGACCGTTCGAGGTTGGGCCGTGTCCAGGAACTCGCCGACAAGCCTCTTCTTGTGCTCTAACCCGGCCGCTGAGTAGTTTGTCTCGGTGTAGTAGTCGACCCACTCGGTCCCGGCGGGCCGCCAGTCCAGACCCTTGACGGCGTTGGACAGACTGTCGAGCAGACCCAGCAGTGCGTTTCTGGCCAGGTTCGGGCGCTCGATGGTCTCATGGATATCCGCATACTTTGCCTGGCTCTTCGCGTGCATGTGGATGTGCATGGCGAGGCCCGGTTTGAGCCTGGTGCGCCCCGGGAGGAGAGAACTCGCGAGATCCAGGGGGGTGCCGTCGATGTAGACCCTCAGCAACTGGCCGAGCCGGATATCCCGGTGGGCCATGAGCGCCAGCGGTGCAAGGAAGTGCTGGCAGAACTGCCGGTATGCCACCCAGGGGTCCCCTTCCCGGTAGCGTTCGAATGAGAGGGTATCGATGAAGAGCGCTCTCCCCCTGTGGAACTGGATGTTGTAAGCACTGGCGTCTTTGAGGGTCATTCCATGCTCCAGCGCTATCCGCTCGACAGTCAGGGTGACCAGTGCAGCTTCTTTGAGCTGGCCAAACGACCATTCGTAGGGATACGAGATGAAGGGAATCTCTTCGGGCTGGATGACAATGTACGCGTTTTCGGGTTGTTCTGGAGGGATATCTACCTCTGTGTGAGGAATCAGAGCCTGTCTGGAGACAAGTTTATCGTACAGGCCGGACTGCATGAGGCAGTCATAGTTCTCACGGCAGGAGTCGTTGATCTGCCGGTACAATACGCCGTCGTGCCGAAAGAGAAAGCCGCCGGGGTCTCTGAAGGAACTGGGAAGAACCCTGGGTTTAGTCTTCATGGTTAGCGGATTTAGGGCTGAATCGATCCTTGAGTTTCTGCCAGTACATCTTTAATGTAAACAATGCGCCCAACCCGACTGCGACCAGTAGCTGCCAGATCATGCTTCCCACACCTGGATCCAGATATGCGGAAACCGATTGGGGAATGACGATCAGCGCAATGAGAACTAGTAAAAGGAGCTTTAACTGCAACATGATCACCTGACGACTAATTAATTAAATTGTTGACGATCCATAATATTTACCGCTTGCGAATCGGCTACTTTATGGGATGTAGTTACACAGTTAGTTCCTCTAGGATATACCCTCACTCTGGACTTTGAGCAGTCCCAAATAACAGTTAGTTGGACTTTACTTCGCCGATAGATATCGACCCGATCCGGCTGTACCCTCCCCTCCTTCGTTTCTGGTGGAGCTGGGATACATTTTCTGCCTCGTTATAGACTGGGATGGCTATGGAGATATCGGGCGTCATTATTTCAGTTCCTTTGCAGAGCCTGAGACGTATGATGTTGACTGGTGATGTTCGGCCTCCGTGTGCCCGTTCCCCTCAGATACTACTCGCTCGCCCGCATCAAATCCCGGGGCGTCTCGACGTCGAGGTGGATGCCGTCAATGACGAAGTAGCGAACGGCCCGTGGCGGGGACTGGCCCCCGTCTCACCGGGAGGAAGATGGCCCGGCTGGCGGACGGGGGCGCGATCATGGCTACTTTCTAAAGACTTGACATCCGGCAATATTAACGATCCTCTTTCGGCCACCCGGTTTTCCCCCGCGAGCCGGAACCCCGCGATCCCCGTCGGGGCGGTTCGCCAGCAGAAAGGCTTGCTGGCAGTCTAGCGGCGGCACCTGCCTTACGATTCCGGCACGATCAGGGTCGGTTTTATGGGTTTGAAAGGGCAACCTTCCTGTATCGCCCGAAAAGAGATTGCCGCTGCAACCGCCGACCAACCGTTTGTGAGAAGCATGAAGATCCTCGCAGTCGAAGAAAACCTCCTCCGCCCGCGGGGGGGCGGAGAACTCTCTTTTCGGACACTCCTGGGGAAACTTTCGGAGAGGCACGACGTTTTTTCGTTCGGAAAGCAAGTCCCGGAGCCCGTCCATACCGGTTTTCCGGCTTCAGGCCTACCCGTATTCGAGATGCCGCGAACCTATATGCTGAGCAAATACCTGGTGTTCAAACAGGTTGAACGGCAGATCGGGAGATACATCGAGCAGATCTCCCCGGATATCGTCTTAACGCAACAGGGCTTCGCCGCACCCACCCTCAAAGCAGCATCCCGTGCAGGGGTGCCGTCCGTCGCGTTCATCAGGAACTACGAGCATTTCTGCCTGTGCAGCAATCCGGAACGGAAGTGCGACCGACGGTGCTCTGAGTGTTATGGGTACGGGCGTTGCAATCCGTACCGGCACTGTGTGGATACGGTATTTGCATACGAGAAGCACTGGCTCGCGGAGGCGTCACTGCTGGTTTCCAACAGCACTTACATGAGGGGCGTCGTGAAGGACTGGCTGGATCTCGATTCCACCGTTGTTTATCCGTTCGTCCAGCCGTTCCGGACATTATCTTACGATCCCATGTATATCACCTTCATTAACCCCTCGAAACACAAAGGGATTGAGACCGTTCTCAAGCTTGCGAGGCTGCTTCCGGAAAGAAAGTTCCTGGTCGTCGGTTCCTCCGCTGGTGCCAATCTCCCCGTAACCGATAATGTTACCTGCATCCCCTGGGCGAATGACATCTCCAGCGTCTACTCCCTGACCCGGATCTTGCTGGTCCCCTCGGTCTGGCCCGAACCGTTCGGAAGGGTCTGTGCCGAGGCTGCATCCCTCGGGGTCCCCTGTGTTGCAAGCAGGATCGGAGGTATCCCCGAGGTTGTGGGGGACGGGGGGATCCTGGTTGAGGATATTGAGAATGTGGACGAGTGGGTGAAGGGGATCGAGACACTCGACTCGGAAACAGCATACGCGGAGTATTCCCGGAATGCCCGTCGCCATGCGAACACGTTCTCCCTGGATGAGACGATGCGGACCTTTACATCACAGGTCGAAGCGGGACTCGGTCTACAACTCTAGCCCGCTCCTCCCTCTGGCAAACTCCGCCATCTCCCGAAGAGAGAGTGTGCCGGATGCATGAAGCAGGGTGGAGTAGATCGATATACCCAGGAGAATGGTCAGGAACAGGCCGGGTATCCCATCGGGGCCGATGAGCAGAACCCCGTAACAAACAAGGCCCATTGAGAGTGCACAAAGGCATATCTTTGCGGTTCTGGCGAGCGACCCCCGTTCAACCTGAATATCGAACCGTCTCACCACATAAGCAAGCATGACGACGGTCAGGAGTGCCTGAGATGCTATCTTTGCAAGGATTGCCCCGAATGTCCCGAGTACCGGGATGAGTGTGAACAGCAGTGAGATATCGACTATGACCGCCCCGAACATGTACCACATGAATCGTCTGGCCTCCCCCGCTGCGACCAGGTACGTCCCGTTCAGCACCCCGAGGGTCTTCGTGAGAATATAGGGGGTCAGTCCCATCAGGATAAGCGCGGTGTCCTCGAATGCCATGCCGTAGACCGTCGTCACGAAGGCCCGGGCAACCACTATCACGCCCGCGATCACCGGCATCATGAAGAGGAAACCCATCGTAAGTGCCTGGTTGAATATGCGGCTTAAGTCCGCCTTTTCTGAAGTTCTTCCATGCACGGATGCCACGATGGGCATGATCGCGGTCTCGATCGCCACCAGGGGAATGATCAGATTATCGATGAGCCCGACTGCAAGAGTGTAATGTCCGACGTCGGATGCAATCCCGAGATAGCCCAGTGCCAGGATATCGAATTTCGTATAGATGATAAAGAAAAGAGCGGACAGAAGGATCGGTGGGCTGTAACGCAGGATATCCGCCACCTGATCCCCCGTGTCCGCTCGCTCTGCAGACCGTGACCTGACGATCTTCAGGGCGAGAAATGTCAGGAGAACCGTAACAGCCATGGCTGCCGATGCATACCCGGTCATGACCCCGACCGCCCCGAGGCCGAGCATGATGATCGTTATCACCACGATGAGCCGGAATCCCGTGTCGAGAATCGTGGTCACGGACAGCAACCTGAAGGACTCGTACCCCTGAACGACTGCGATCTGGTACTCAAAGACGATGAGTGCGGCCAGGAGGACGGCTCCTGCTTTCATCAGGGGCTCGAGTGAGGGTATGCCGTACGCCTGCCCGACCCATGGCGCTGCAAAGTATGCAAGCAGGAATGCAGTACAGGCAACAAGGACTTTTATGGCGAGGACTCGCCTGTAAGTGGTTCTGACAGCGCCGGGGTCGTCACGCAGGTGGCGGGAGATGTGCACCTGTGCAGACCGGTTCAGGCCGCCGTCTGCAATTACTGCAAGGAACGCAACAATCGTCATGACCAGCGAGAGTTCGCCGAAGGATTCGGGTCCCAGGTAAGGGGCCACAAGGATCGAGAGGAGGAAGAGAAGAGCGGCAGAGATTCCTCTGCCGATGAGTGCGTAACGCGTGGCACGGGTATTCCGCTCAGAAATCTCCATAGAATCCCTTTTCGAACCTGTAGACGCGAATGGTATGATCGGATCCGTCGGGCTGGAGTACCATGTGCTCCTTTACGTACGCGAGAACGTCTGAGTCGGTGAAATACGAATCCAGTTTTCTGTCGGCGATGAGCCAGCCTTCTTTGCCTTTCAATTCGGCTACAACCGTCTCGTAATCTTTGAGAATGACCGCCCCGGTGTAGCGATCTCTGAGAACGCCCTGTGCATCGGTGTAGGCGTAGTACTCGTTCTGCCGCATCCAGTAATCCGTTGTCCCGAGGTAGTGGAGCGTGCATATCGGCATGGTGCTCAGTATGACGTCGCCGTCCCGGAGGTGGGCCTGTACATATGCCGCTGCATCTTTCCAGTGGGGGTGGGGGTCTTCGTAAGGGAGGGGCTGATAGGGGTCTGTAACCGCACCGATGAGGCCGATGCCCGTCAGGAGCAGGAGGAGCCCGATGCAGGCCGGGACGGTTCGTGACCAAAGGGAGGCTATATTTTCCCGGTACCAGTCCCAGGCGATGCAGATGCCGCGTGAGGCGATCATGACGAGCAGCGGGAATGTAAAGAAGATATACCGCGAGTTTTTCTGATCCAGGAACAGCGAGAGCAAGAGAAACGGGATAAAGAATCCCAGGAGCAGGATCGACTCTCTTTCCGACCGCCGCCAGAGCATCGGTAGAAGCCCCACGACTGCAAAGAGTCCGAATATCGGGAAGTACCTCCCGAAGAACAACAGGTAGAACCATTCCCCGAGCCTCATCCCGATCGGAATGAATTTCGCCGTGAATATTCCAAAAGGATTGATCAGATACGCCAGAATTGCGACACCCGTCACGAAGACGATGAAGAGGATTACAGGATTGACCCCTTTAAAAAACGGACGGTTTTCTACAATTCGTTCCCAGAACAGGGAAGCAAAGAACGCAACCCCGACTGTGGCAAACAGGATGCCGAACCGGTCCACCAGAAAAGCGAGGCCTGTCATCACGAGCGACGCCCCGGCGAGGAGACAGAGCCGGACACGATTGCCGTCACCTCTCCATTCGCTCCAGGCGCGGCACACGACGTAGAGAAAGATCACATACACCAGTTGAAGCAGGATGTACATCCGTGCAGTTGTCGACCAGTAGACCTGCCAGGGGGCGATGGCGAGCAGCAGGGCGGTGACAAGCGCGACACGTCGGTCGAAGATCTCCTTTGCGAGGAAGTAACTGGCAAAGATTACACCCGCTCCAATAAAAATGAACGGCAGCCGTGCGGCAAACTCCGATATCCCGAAAACCTGGAAGGATCCCACAACGAGAAGCGTCGTGATCAGGGAGCGATCGTAGAGAAGACCTGATGGAAGTGTGGGCAGTCCTGTCGTGAGGATGCCCTGTGCTGCAAAGACATGGAATGTTTCATCGACCCAGAAGTTGAGGGGGGAAATGATGAGGGTAAGAAGACATAGAAGAATAAAGGCAGATAACGGAAAGATTACGTACCTCTGCCGAAAATCCATGTATTGACTCTTGTTTCAGATTATTTAACGCTGACGAGTTGCTCGGAAACCTTTTCCCCATGTGGAGCAACGTCCGTCAGGCAGGTGCCGGAAATACCGCGTTTCTGGAGTTCTCCCTCGCTCAATGTTGTCGGCGGCGCCGTTAATCGAGAATCAAAGTCTTCTTACGGTATTCCGCCACTATAATGTACGGAATGCGACTCTCCTGCGGGAAAGTTAGAATACTGGGTATTGCCGCATATGGGACACTCATTGCATCCGGGCTGGCAGCGTCCTTTTCAAGCTCCATAGCTTTCGCCCCGCCCGTGCTCCTCTTCGTCTTCTCGTGGTACCTTCTTGCCGGTTCGTTCCCGGAGGAATCTCCCGAAGAGGGCCGGTACTCACGGTACGTGGCCCTGCTCTCCCGGGACAGGTACTTCTATCCCTGCATCGTTGCTTTAACGGTAGTACTTGCAGTAGCGTTGCGGTTATACAATCTGACACAACTGGACCCCTACACCGACGAGTATTATCACCTTGTCGGGGCGCTGGAGCTCGGTCTTCTTGGGTGTACCGATTACACACGGGCATATCCGCTCACCTATGTCGTGCACCTCCTCTTCGATCTCTTCGACCGGAGTTTGTATGTTGCGAGACTGCCCGGAGCGATAGCCGGTGGGCTAACCGTGATCCCACTGTATCTCCTTGCCAGAAAGGTGTCGGAGCCGGTCGGGATCATCGCCGTGCTGCTCTGGGCGACATCACCGTGGGCTATTGGGGTGAGCAGGACTGTAAGGGAGTATGCAATCTTCCCTCTGCTGTTCCTTGTGTTTGTGCTGTTCGTGCTGTACGCGATCGACCGGTTCGTCGATATCGTAAATGGAAAATCGCGAATAAAAGTTGTAGATATCGCGATTCTCTCGCTGATCCCGTCTTTCTTTGTCTACGCGGCGGTATTCGATCCCCTCTCCTCGTTCAAGTTCATCTTCCTCGTCACGGTTCCGCTCTTCCTGTACTCCCTCTACAGGTTTCAGGAGGTTACGGATGCCGGCAGGAGAAGAAGACTCTATTGCGCGATTCTATTCGCAGCAGGAGTGGGGGGGACACTCGTTGCCCTCCTCCTCTGGACGTCGCATGCCGCTGTTTTTCCACATTTCAATGCGTATTGGGTGAATCTGCTCCTCAGCCCGAACGCCAATCTCATGCAGTGGTATTACGGAAGCGGCCTCCACGTAGTTGCTCTCCCGCTGATCCTGGGTGCGGGGCTACTGTATGCATATCGGACGGGAAACAGCGCATACCTCTGTATACTGCTGATTTTTGCCTTCATACTGTATTTCTATTCGTTCCACTTCGACAGATACGTCCGGCCGAGATACCTCTTCTACATCCTGCCGTTCTATGCTATCCTGTTGAGTGCGGGGGCATACTCGATCTATGTTCGTCTCTCGCGGGTATTTCCGACAACGGTGTGGAGGTGGGCGACCGTCCTCTTCTGCGTGGCGTTCGGGCTTGCCATATTCAATCCTGCGAATGCAATCTATGCTGTCCGCTACGAAGGCCATGGATACGTTCCGATGACGGATGAGTATCACGACAGGATGTCGGGGCTCGTCCAGCAGTACGGCGACCGGATAGATAACTCCTCAACCGTTATTACGAGCATGCAACGGGCGGTCACCTGGAACTTCGGTCTTGATGTTGCTGCACGGAATCTCTTCAGATACAACTACGTCGATGAGGGCAGATTTGCCTACGTCGAAGAGGTTATCGGGCAGAGGAATGAAGGATGGATGATCATTGATGCCCGGAGGAACGGGTACTGGACAGAGGGGTTCCCCGCGCGTGATCTGGAGATCGGCGGAAAGAAGGTTACGTTCCTTGGGCGAACCGATGGGTGGTACGTCTACCGGTGGTAGGTATGGAGATGGTTTCGAGAGGCGGGTCTGTCGATCAGCGGAAAACCTTCCTCACTTCGAGCCAGTTTAAGAAGACATAGGGCAGGTAGGAGACCGATGTCGCGATCGCAGCTCCGACAGCCCCATAGACGGGTATTAATACCGCATTCAGCACGATGTTGAAGACGATTGTGGCTACAATATTTATGCCCCTTTTCGTCGCCAATCCCTGGAAATCCAGAAACGAGCCGAACAGTATTGCCATCGAGTTACCGACGACATAAATCGTCAATATCTGCAGAGGCAGCACAGAAGCACTGTATTCGCTGCCGAAAACGAGTGGGACGAGGTAGCCGGAAAGCAGGAGTACGCCTGCAACGATGACGAGTAATAACAACAGATTAAAACGGAGCATTTTGCTGAACAGATTTTTTAATTCCGTTTTATTGGATTCATTCAACTTTGCAAAGACGGGCATGGCCCCCATTGCGATTGCAAGGCTGATATGGGGGAATTTTACTACCACCTGCTTTGCTACCGAATAAAACCCAACCTCCGACTCTGTAGAAAGCAGGCCAAGCATGATCGTATCGACCTCCGTTGCGATGAGAAACCCGATGCTGATGACGATGAGCGGAATACTATATCTGAAGATGTCGCTCGTAAAGTCCCGATGAGGCTCTGCCGGACGGCAATAGTATCTGGTATACAGTATGTAGAATCCGACTATCGACGTAAGAAGCAGGGCTAACGTGAAAGAGTTGACTATCGACGTCAGACTATGCCAGCAACTCAGAAATCCGATCGCAAGAACAAGTTTCAACCCGTATTCCAGACTGGTAATAATGAAGTTGTATTTCAGTCTGTGGAGACCCTGGAATACATCCTTAAAGTACTCGACAAACCCGGAGAAGAAAACAAGGGGGATCGCATAGAAGAATATCGTTTCGAACCCGGACCATCCCATGAAAGCGGCTAAAGGTTTATACAGGGCGAGCAGTATCAGAGAGAAAAGAAGGCTGAAAACAATCCTCAACCTAAAAGATGAGATCAGCACCGAACCGAGCAGATCCGTCTTGTTGTATTGCGCCACATACTTCCTCGTCGATCTGTTGATGCCGAGATACGATAGCAGGAACGTAACGGTGATGATCGATAGAATAAACGACCACTGTCCAAACCTCTCAACACCGAGCGATCGTGCTAAAAAAACGTTGAGGGCGATGAACAGAAAAAATCCGGATCCTTTTGTTGCAAAACTCCAGAATGTCTCTTTTAGTAGTTTATTCTGAAGAATCCGGAGATAATTGGACCTGACATCAAGCATATGTCGCTTACCTGTTCTTCTGCATGTGGGCCGGTTTCTTTGTGATTCCGGAGCTCTATTCTCTCAACAATGAGCTCCAATCCATATAATTGCATATACTTTATACGAACAAGTTGCAAAAGTATGGGAGTGAGTGTCAGGCCATTGTGATGAACTGGAATTGACGAATAAACACATTTGGCCTGCGGATAAGAACTCTTCTAACCTCCAATAGCGAAGATCGCGGTTTCAGCTTTCCATACTGCTTTAGATGGACCCCGGACAATGCCGAACCGCATCTCCCTCCGCAGAAACCGCATATCAGGCGACCTCGAACAGATCATCGTGCCAAAGCCAACGGGATTCTCTTTGTCCTGATTACCGGATGTACCTGGAGCGGCGTTCCTCCAGTAAACAAAAAAAAGATTTGTCTGCTTTAGAGTTGTTAATACTTTTAATGGCTGTTTTTTGGGGCATAGGCGTTAAGGTGATATGTCACCGACTCTATCAGGGTTTGATGTAAATACCGTCAGATCGGCCTTACAATAGTTATTCAAGGGGTCAAGTACCCCACAGTGTTGTCACCTACGTTACTACTGCTTAACCAGGTGCCTGCCATACATATTTTCAAAGTTTCAGATCTGCTTTTTTCTTCTCATATGCTGATCAACTCAACCTGGGTCTTCACGAGCTAATTTGTCCATAATATAGCCTGTTATACACTTCCATATGGATTCGTGCTGCGTCATCTTCCTTATATGTTGAAGATACATACTCGAAAGCCGCCTTCCCCCTCACTTTCCAGAGATCATTGTGTAACAACGTTTGCATCCCCTCTGATAACATCTCAACCGAAGGGACAAAATAGCCAAAATGCGAGGCAAAATTATCCGGGTTAACTGTGCTTAAGATTGCGCAGCCCTGGCCGGCAGCCTCGATAAAAGTCATCGGCAATCCCTCCCTGGCCGAGGTATTCACGAGGATCCACGATCGGGCGTATATTTCTTCGAGCTGATTCGATTGGAACTTATCAACGTACCCTAGCATCTCCACGTTCGGTAAGCTCCGTGCACATCTCTCCATCTCCGCCTGTCGACCTGGATCTTCAGCTTTACCGACAATTAAAAATCTCACGTTCGAAAATTTTTCGGCCAGGTGAAATACCAGTTCCGGTCTCTTGCGGCGATCCAATCTTCCTACATAGCAGACTGTCGGCTCTGCTGCCTTTTTGGGTATGGCGTCCGGGATCTTCTCCAGGTTTGGTAGGAGGATTGCATCTTTCCTGCCGTACATACGAGCAATTTTCGCTTTTAGAAAATGCGCCGGACAACCGACGACATCGGCTCTTTTTACCGCGTATGAGATTAACGGGCCGTTCTCGAATAAATACACGAAAGGAGTTTTAATTCTTCTTTTCCAGGTTGCGTGGATAGTTTCAATAACCCAGTCACGGGTCTCTCTGGGATCGCGGCAGGTAATGACATGCTTTTTCTGCGGCTGAGCCCGAAGCGCTAAAAATGTTAAAAAATTTGGGTTCTGGCTGTGATATATGTCGGCATCGATTTCCGAGAAAAAGGATCCCGATTGCAATAAATCACGGAGATCTACCCCATAAATCGTCACACCGTTAACGGTCTGTTTACTCCGCTGTCCCTCTTTCTTTGGTACGACAATCGAGACGTCGTGGCCCTGCGAGGCCAGCGTATCTGCAAGACATTTTGTCATACTCCCGAACCCACCTATCTTATCGATGTTCAGGATCTGACTGGAAATTATGCAAATTTTTATTCTCGCATCCATAACGCATCGTTTAATGCTCATGAGTCGTGCATCGTGCCCAAACTGGATTGTCCTCTACAATGGGTCCGCTCAGTTCGATTCTCAACAGAGAACCTTTAACTTCGGGTCTCGTTCATATAATTGCTGGGATCAAAGTGAACAGTTCTCCCTCAGTACCTTCTCGTAGAGACTGAGATATTTCTTTGCAACTGTACTCCAGGCAAATTCGCGTTCAACCCGTGCTCTTCCCTGTGCTCCGAGACCTCGATACAGGTTCTCATTATTGATCAGGGTAAGTAACCGCTCTTTAATTGCCTCCGGGTCTTTCGGCGGCACGAGTAACGCAGCATCGCCGACGGCCTCCGCACAGCCGGTGGTGTTGGACGTAATGATCGCGCATCCCGCAGACATGGCCTCCAATAGAACGACAGGAAAATTTTCAGAGACTGAGGGCAGTATAAAAATTGCCGCTGATTCGTACTCCGTTTTCACCTGTTCCGGTTCGAGATATCCCCGCAACTTCACCTTATGCTCGAGGTGTAACTGTTCGACCAGAGTTTCTAATTGCGGCCGGTAGGGGCCGGCCCCGCAGACGACGTATTCATACCCTTCAACATCCTTCATCGCTTCGATGATGTACTGAATGCCTTTCCTTTCGAAAAGTCTGCTCACGGTAAGGATCTTTTTCTCCTTACTTTGTGGGCAGTATGCATCAACAGCGATGCCGTTTGGGATGACGGTTATCTTCCGATCTCCGAAAATTCTGATAATTTCGCCCTTCAGGTAACCCGAGGGAGATGTTATACAACTTGCTTTGTTCAATATTCGGATTGAGAATGGTCTGAACAGAGCGTGCTGGAACTGGAACCGATCCGGGTTATATCCGGGAACATCACTGCCGTGTGTTGTCACGAGAAAAGGGACTTTTTTGTGATAAAGGCTTGAAACGGCACCCGTAGGAATAATGAAATGTGTATGATTTATATCATAATCGTTCTCTCTCAGTAATTTCGGTAAAAAGCGGCCTGCGGAGATACAATATGAAAGCATTTCGTGGAATGTGCACATCTCGAGTCTTTTCCGGATGCTCGGAACCCGGTATACCTGTACCCCATTAACGTTTTCCTCCTCAGGTAGCCCATCATACCCCATCGTGACAATGTCTACCTCGTGCCCCCGACGTACGAGTTCTTCAGACAGCGATTTCGTTACCGGCGCTGCTCCCCCACCCAACGGTGGGTACTCGTAGTTCAGCATCAGGATTCTCACTCGATCACGCGTTCCTGGAGGTGGGATGCCCTCGCGGGCAATAGCATGTGCCGGGCACAGTTGCCGAAAAAAGGCAAAGCATGATATGGAATTCTCCTATAACAATATCTTTTAGTGCAAATATTTAAAAACTCTAACCATGGCCCCGGCCGGTCGATTACACATGTCTATAGGCTGTCTCAGTCGAGTGTACCGCTGCAGATCGTTTTGAGAACGCACAGGTCATTCATCGACTTTCCCGGATATTTTCAAGCAGCGCTTCTGTGAAAGAGCCGAACAATGGTCCGTGAACTATCTGATAAATTGTGGTATCGCCGGCAAGATTAAGTTCAACCAATATTGGCTCGGCATGCGGTCCGACGGCGATATCCCACGACACGAGGTCAAAGTACGGGAGCTGGCGATGTAATGCGATGGCCTGGTCGGAAAAAGCATCAAAATGTGGGATAATGCCGTCCTTAAATACATATCCGGTAAACGGGTGTTTCTCATATTTACGTGCGTATTTATCGAAAGCAAACTCGTTCAGGCGGCCATCTTTAGCGATCCCGCATGCCACCCCTCCGGCTGCGAGGTTGTCGACGATACTGGAGTTATCCCCAAATCTGGCGAATGCCAACAGCAAATGAATTTTCCCTCTAAAGCGAAATGTAACCATCCGAAGCGTGTTTACCGAACCGGGATAAATCTCCTGCATAAGAGGGTGCTGCTCGATCCTGGCCTGGATGATATAGTCACGACCGTATTTTGCATCGAGTTCCCTAAAAGCAACCGGTCTGTTCTGCATATGGATTGTATTTTCCCGGATGACGAGCGATCTGACGTCTCTTCCACAACACGTGAAGCTGGGTTTGATGAACACAGTTCCTTCATGTGCCAGGAGGTGATCGGAGGCGGCCTCGCGGGAGGTCGGGTGTCGTTTATCGAGATAGAAATTTCCGTTAATCTTTCTCAGGATCGTCGTGGGCGCGACAACTCCCTCTAAAAATACATCGGAGCTGTTTTTATCGATATATGCATCAGCCAGATCCTGGCGGTTCAGCCAGGGGTAAATTTCCGAGAAACAGAGGTCCTTAGGTATATAACGCTCATCTTCCAGCCCGTTCGCACCGGCACAGACGGCATGCCATGCCGTATTCACTCTCTTTCCGTAGTGTGCCTTCCAGAAAGAGTCGATACGATTGGCATAGGCGGAGTTCGGACGGAGAGGCAGATCTGTATTTTTCCGGGAGAGGAGCCTGATCTCGTTGCGGTATTTTGCCCGCACAAAATACTTCCAGACTCGCGGAAAAACCCAGAATGCATGTTTTTTTGCCCCGGGAAACCGCTGGCCGACAGATTTGGAGAGCATAATTAACGTTTTATTACGGGACACTTAAAGCAACTCGTTTTGAAGGTGCAGTATCTTCAGACCCCGCCTGCTGCCGTACCCGTTATGCCCTCACAAGTGGAACCCGTCTCAAGAATGCCAATCTCTATTCCGTTTCCGGGACCTCGCATATGACATACCTGAACTTGCCGCTCTCTGAGGGCTCGATCTCTTCCACGAAATCGAAGCGAACCCTGCAAGAATCACCCATCAAGAGTTGCATTTTTGCCTCGATATCCTTGATCTCGCGGTGGTTGATCTCTCCATCAACAACGATCTTGCACTGTATGAGACTGTAGCCCTTCTGGAGGATCTGAAATTTTTTAACCCATTTTTTAAAAACCAACAGGTGAGAAAAGTAACCTCCACTGATCTTCGTCCCGTCCTCCAGGACAAAATGATCGGTTGTCCTTCCGGTAATGCTTTCAAGCATGTGGGACTCTCTTCCACAGGAGCAGGGTGCCGGTCTTAATCGGGCGGTGTCTCCGATCCGGTACCGTATGAGCGGCATCGAGAAGTTGCGTAAATTTGTAACGACCACTTCACCCGCTCCCGTACTGTCGGTTTCAGGTACTTCGATATACTGGAGAAAGTCGAAGATGTGCAGCCCTTCTTGTCTTCGGCATTCGCATGCAATGGGACCCACCTCTCTTGATCCGTACTGGTTGTACACGCGTGTCCCCAACGTCTCTTCGAGATATGTTCTGACGGGCTCTGAAAGCATGCCCGCCGTGACAATGAAGGCATCAGGCGGATGCAGGAGGGTTCTGCCGTTCCGGTTCAGGTATCTTGCCAGTTCAAATGAAGAGGTAACATAACTCCATACGACCGAAGGCCTGTAAGTATCCAGGTGATAAACGATACTCTCCAGTTGCTGGGAACTCAGCTTAAAACTATTGATGAATTTTCTATTATAGATGAAATTGCGGATTTTGTTCTTAATCCCGATTGTACCTTCGATTATGTCTCTGTCCGACCCCCAGAGTTTGACCTCTCTCTCCCCGATCTGTTTTCCGAAGACCTGGTTGAAATAAATTTTCGTTGCAATATTCCATTCTTCATACTCCCGGTCCTGAATGAACCAGACCGGCTCTCCGGTTGAGCCGCCCGATGTATTTTCGTATGGCTCTCGGTTGGCGTAATCCGTTGAATAAAGGTTCTTTCCCTCTCTCCGGATGATGTCTTTCGTTAGAATGGGAATATTGCCGAAATGTTCAAGGTATACCTTTCCCCCGGAGATTACGCCTGCTTCGGGCAGAATTCTATGATAATACGGCACATTTTCATAGGCGTGCATCAACAGGCGCTCAAGCGTTGCCTGCTGGTATTCGACAATCTCTGCCCGTGAGAACTGCGATACCCGTTCGATCTCTTTCAGGTACCGGGGTATTTTACTCCCGCTCAAATGGAGTGCAACAAGGATAGCCGGTTTTCTCCAGTTAATCGATATCACTCCCGTTCTCCGATTGTTGACTCGTATAATTGAACATACGAACGGGCGCAACTTCTCCACGACATACCCCGGGCGATCTCCGATGATCGTCGCTTACAGCGCGTTAAAATGTCCGGATTCTGGAGAAAAACGGATATCTTTTCACTAATGTCCGCATGGTCCCCTTTCTCAATGAGGAAGCCGTTATCGTCCAGCAATTCCGCAGCACCGGTCTCTGTTGTGAGCAAAGCGAGGCCTGATGCAATTGCTTCCTGGGTCGCGTTGCCAAGAGCTTCATTAACCGATGGTAAAATGAAAATGTCGTGCTCACGGTATATGTCCGGAATTTTTTCGTGTTCTATTGCGCCAAGAAACGAAACCTGAGCCGTGAGGTGCAGCTGCCGGGCTAAGGCCCTTAATTCTTGCTCCCGGTTGCCGCTTCCGACGATCGTTGCCCGAATTGCGTCTTCCGGGTATTTTCCCCGGAGATCTGCGACAGCCTGAATGATATGCTCGATACCTTTCCTTTCAATCAACCTTCCGACGAAAAGAATCTTTAATTCGCGCGTGTTGCGGTCAGCAGGATAAAATGCACCAGTGTCGACTCCATTGTATATTACATCATAGTCACGGTCGAGGGTGTGTTTGGCCATCTTGCGGGAATCCTTGCTTAATACAGTGACCCTGCGTGCATGTTTCCATACTATCTTTGAGATATGCGTAAAGAGGAGTGGATCCAGTATCCGTAGCCGTGGATTGTACCCGGGAATATCGCTTCCCCGCAATGCTACGATATAAGGTATTCTCTTCCTGAAGACGTACCCGAGTATACCGGATGGCCAGCCGAACCAGCAATGACAGAGATCGTAGTGGTTTTCCCGCACAAGTCGATTCATCAACAGGAATGCTGCTGTGCTCCAGACAAGGATCTCGGACATTTTCCAGTGATGGAGATTCTTTTTGTTGACCCGAACTTTATAGATTCGAATGTTGCCTGAAAATTGTTCTATCTCCAACCGGTTGTTTGCGGATGAAGTTATGAGATCGATCGAGATGCCGGGTACCAGTGCATATTCTTTGAGCATGTGGTAACAGGCGTTCCCCGCCCCGCCCCCCAGCGGTGGGTACTCATAGTTCAGCATCAGAATTCTCATCCAACCACATGCCTCACAAGATACGGTTTTCCCCAGTTCTGCCCGCAGTTGATATTCAGCAGGATCTCTGCGATGCTCCCGCGGGCAGCAGGCTGGACGGCACCGAGCACGGTTAACTGCTGCATGGTTTCCTCAGCAACACTCTCAACGTGCATACCTCAAGATCGCCTTTTCGTTTATGCGCAAAATGCGGGCTTAACCTGACTGAACCAAGATCCTGAGAGACGATATCCTCTGAAACGACCTCAAAGGAGTGTTTCTTAAATAGATCCATATACTCGTCGTATCGAAGTCTGTTTGTGTAGGAAACGCCTTCTTTTGTCAAATATTTGTTCCATATGTCTTCTTCATATTTATAAAAGAGAAACGGGGACTCAAAGTTATAGTGGTCGCGCAAGTCAATATTGTGGTACATATACCCTCCCCTCCCCAGAATCTTTGACATACACTCGATTGTTGCCTCAATGTCCTTTACGTGCTCTAAAACGCTTTTGGAAATGATAATATCAACGTTGACCAGATCAGAGTCACATAAATCGCACGGCAAAAACCGTATATTCCCTGAACGTAATAGCCCATTAGAGAAATTCTGCTTGGAGAGGTTATATTTCCTCGAGATGAATTCTAATTCATCGTCTTGAAACTTTCTCTGTCTTTTGGAATTTTGAAATCTTGGAAACTTGTCCAGCAAAACTACTTCTTTAGCACCGTGATTGATGAGATTATATCCAGTTATTTTAGAGTTTCCCGGACCAATTTCTAGAATTGTCTTGCCCTTAATACTGATGCCGTGCCGCTCGAAAACGCTTCTCATTATTTCGAAAGATCTGTCCAATTGTTCGAAATCACTTGAGTATACGTTCCAGAACACCAGTTTCTTCAGGAATGTCAATCTACAGTAGAGAAAGCGGATGAAAAAGTCCAATTCATTTACAATATGGGATGTAATGCGGTTCCTCACTCTCATGGTTACACGGACCCCCCGTTTAGCGTTTCAGCACAGTCTCACTAAGGTAAGGTTTCCTTCCGTTCTGCCCGTGGTAAACTTTCAGCAGAATGTCTGCGAGGATCCCGAGGGCCACGAACTGGACGCCGACGACCAGGAGAACCAGCGCGACCAGGAACAGAGGGCGATCTGTGAGCCCGGTACCAAGGAAGAGCCGGGAAAAACCCAGGTACAGAGCGAGGGCAAGCCCGACTCCTGACATCACCAGCCCCGCTCCCCCGAACACATGCATCGGTCTGACCGAGTACCGCTGCCAGAAGGTGATTACGAGGAGGTCGAGGAATCCCTTGGCCAGGCGGGCCCATCTGTATTTACTCTCCCCAAAGGAGCGGTCCCGGTGATTGGTCTGCAGTTCCCCTACGTGGTAGCCCTTCCAGAGGAGCATCGCCGGGATGTAGCGGTGCAGTTCGCCGTAGAGTTCCAGGTCTTTGACGCACTCTCTCCGGTAGGCCCGGAGCGTGCATCCGGAGTCGTGGATCGTCTCATGGGTGAGGGTTTTTCGCAAAGCG
Source organism: Methanobacteriota archaeon (assembly GCA_023436625.1). Lineage (GTDB taxonomy): Archaea > Halobacteriota > Methanomicrobia > Methanomicrobiales > Methanoculleaceae > Methanoculleus. Next base: position 70,269 of record JAEZIP010000057.1, read on the forward strand.
TTTGCAACCTTCGAGAAGACCTTCTTGGAGAACGGGTCCTGGCGGTTGTAGCGCCAGCCGCAGACAACGTCGAGATCATCGGTCTCCATTGTTTCAAGGAGTTTCGGAATATCGTGCGGGTCGTTCTGGAGATCCGCGTCCATCGTGACGACGACCTCCCCCCCGGCATGGTCGAACCCTGCCTTCATCGCGGCGCTCTGGCCGAAGTTGCTCCGGAACTTGACGACCCTGACGACAGGGTCCTGGTCGTGAAGGGCGCTGAGCCGCTCGAACGTCGCATCGGTCGAACCGTCGTCCACGAAGATGATCTCGTAACTCCTACCCGACGCGGAGAACACCTCGTGTAACTCCTCATAGAGCGGGCCGACGCTCTCTTCCTCGTTGTATGCTGGAATCACTACTGATAACTCGACACCCATGCCGCATACCCCCGTAACCCTTCTTCAAGCGACACCTGCGGGCGCCACCCGAGATCCCGCTCTGCCGCCTTCGTATCGGCAAAGGTGTGCTCTGCATCGCCCTTCACCGCATCCGCATACCTGATCTCGGAAGCACTCCCGGTGATCTCGATGATCGTCCTGGCGAGCGTCCGGATGGAGACCCGGTGCCCCCCGCCGATGTTGTAGGCCCCTTCACCTTTTCGCATGGCGATGAGGTTTGCCCGGACGACGTCCTCGATGTTGGTGAAGTCCCGGGTCTTCGTCCCGTCGCCGAAGATCGTGATCGGCTCGTCTGCGAGGGCTTTCCGGGTGAAGATGCTGATCGCAAGATCCGGCCGCATCCGCGGCCCGTAGACGGTGAAGTAGCGGAGAGACACTGTCCTCAATCCGTAAATCTCCGAAAATACGCGGCAGTACTCCTCGGCCGCGAGTTTCGAGACGCCGTAGGGGGAGACCGGCCGCCGGGGGTGATCCTCGTCGAAGGGCAGGTATTCCACGTTTCCGTAGACTGACGAGGAGGATGCGTTGATGATCTTCTCTACATCGGAGTCCCGAGCCGCTTCGAGGAGATTGAGGGTCCCGGTCGCGTTCACCTCGTGAGGTTTTACGGGGTCGTCGACCGAGATGCGGACGCCTGCCTGAGCCGCCTCGTGAAAGACATAGTCCGTGCCCTTGAGGAGTCTGGTGAGGGTCACCCTGTCCCGGATGTCGCCGACTTCGAGGTTGAAGTTCTTGTACGCTAAAAACGGCTGGATATTGCTCCTTTTTATCTCCGGGTCGTAGTAGGGGTCGAAGTTGTCCAGACAGACGACCTCGTGTCCGTCACCGAGCAGCCGCTCGATGATATGGGAGCCGATGAACCCGGCCCCGCCGGTGACTAGTACCCGAATGTTCCGTCCCTCCCGGTGGCGGTGTTATGATCCGGTTCGGCGTGCCCATTCTCCCTCAGATACCACTCATTCGCCCGCATCAGATCCCGCGGTGTCCCGACGTCGATGTGGATGCCGTCGATGACGCGGTAGCGGACGTCCCGGCCCTCGCCGATCTCGAGCCGGAACGCGTCGGGGAGCTGGTACTCGCCCTTGTGGCCGGGCGGGGTCCGGGCGATGGCGTCGAAGATGCTCGTCTCGAAGACGTAGGCCCCGAGGGCGCCGAGGTCGCTCGGGGCGGCCGTCGGCTGCGGCTTCTCGACCATGTCGACGACCCGGTCGCCGTCGGGGAGGATGATCCCGTGGCGGGTGACGTCCTCCACCCGGGCGACGCCGACGGTGGTCTCGGGGCGTTGGGCGGCGTGGTAGTCGATGAGGTCGGAGAGAAACGTCTTCGGCGAGAAGAAGTTGTCGCCGAGGACGACGGCGAAGGTGCCGTCGATGACGTGCTCGCCGGCGGCGACGGCGTTCGCGAGGCCGAGCCGCTCGTCCTGGACCACGTAGGTGAAGTCGACGCCGAAACGCTTCCCCGAGCCCAGGTAGTCGGAGAGGCCGTGCTTGTGCGGGGAGACGACGATGACGATGTCGGTGATCCCGGCAAGGTGCATCGCCTCGACGACGTGCTCGATCACCGCTTTCTCGCCCACGGGGAGGAGTTCTTTGGGGATCGCGTTCGTGAACGGCCCGAGCCGTGACCCCGAGCCCGCGGCGGGGATCAGCCCCTGCCTCACCGGCATAGACCACCCCCGGAGAGGGTGATGATCCGGCTGCTGGACGGGGACGCGATCATGGTTACTCACTAAGAGTCTTGATGCCCGGCAATATTAACGGTTCTCTTTCGGTTGCTGGGATATTGAACGATTTCGTTGATATTCAGGAGGAAATGAAGGTGGCAGCCGCCGCGGAGCCGTTACTCCGGGAGGAGGCGATCTTGGAGCATTGCTGGATACCGGTTTGCGGCCGGGAGGCCATCCTACGGCCCTTCACCAGCAGATCCCCTCTTTGTCGTCGCAGGAGAGGACCCGGCGCCCCTCGATGACAACCCGGGACTTCATCAGGTCGAACTCCCCGTTGAGGCCGGAGAACTCCGGCCACTCCGTCATCACCAGGCAGGCGTCGGCTCCCCGGAGTGCGTCGGCCGCCGAGGCGGCGTAGTCGATCCCGGGGAAGACCCGCCGCATCGAAGCCGCTGCGAGGGGGTCGTATGCGGCGACCACCGCCCCCTGCCGGAGGAGTTCCGCGATGACCGGGATCGCCCGGGACTCCCGGATATCGTCGGTGTTCTCCTTGAAGGCGAGGCCGAGGACGGCGATCCGCTTCCCCACGAGGTCGCCGATCCTCTCCTCAAGCAGCCGGACCATGCGGAGCGGCTGGCGGTCGTTGACGTCGAGCACCGACCGGAGGAGTGACGGCTCTTCCCCGAGCGCTTCTGCGAGGCGGACGAGGGCCGCGACGTCTTTTGGAAAGCAGCTCCCGCCGAACCCTGCCCCGGCGGCTAGAAAGTGCGGGGAGACCCGGTGGTCCATCCCGACGCCCTGCATCACCTCGTAGACGTCGATCCCGAGGCGCTTGCAGACGTTCCCGACCTCGTTTGCAAACGATATCTTCGTCGCGAGGAGGGCGTTCGAGGCGTACTTGATCATCTCCGCGGCGGTGAGCCCGCACCGCACCACCGGGGCCGAAAGCCCCCGGTAGACGGCGGCGACGGCGTTGCCGGAGCGGTCGTCCCGGCTTCCGATCACGATCCGGTCCGGGTGCAGGAAGTCCTCCACCGCGAGCCCCTCCCGGAGGAATTCCGGGTTCATCGCAAACCCGATATCGGCCCTGCAGGAGTATTTGCCGACAGTGGGGACGACCAGGTTCTTCGTCGTTCCCGGCGGCACGGTGCTCTTCACCACGACGGTATGCGGGTCCTTCCCGTCGCGGAGCGCCTCTCCGATCGACCGGCTCGCGGCGGCGACCATCGAGAGGTCGGCACTCCCGTCGGCCGCCGGCGGGGTGCCGACGCAGATGAAGGAGAGGTCCGCTCGAGCGACCGGATCGTAGTCCGTTCCCGCGTTGAGCCGAACGCCTGCGTGCTTCGTGAGGAGCACATCGAGACCGCGCTCGTGGATCGGGGCACGTCCGGCGTTGATCGTAGCCGCTTTCTCCGCATCGATCTCGACGATACCGACCGTATGCCCGAGCTCGGCAAAGCAGGCCCCCGTGACCAGGCCGACGTATCCCCCGCCGACGACAGTTATCCGCATCGTTCCGTAATCCTCCGGTTCCGTGCGAGAGTTTGGGCCCTTTGGGGTTAAAAGGCATGTGATCTGCGGGGAGGCCCTGCCCGGACGGCTGCCTTTTCCCCGTGTGAACTGAGCACAGCCGCTGGAAACAAGAGGACTGCGGGAAGATACCCGATCGGTCACCCCCCTATGGTCGCTGCCATAAGATCCAACTCGCTGGAACCCCTGCCCCGTTCGAAAACAATCGATACACTCTATACTGCCAAAGCCCGATATTATTCAGAAAATCCCATGGATACCCCCGCCCTCTCCGTCGTCCTTCCCGCGCTCAACGAGGAAGCCACCATCGGTGAGTGTATCAAAAAGATCCGGAACGTCTTTGCCGATCTCTCGATCGACGGCGAGATCATCATCGCCGACTCATCCGACGACCGGACGGCGGTGATCGCACGGGACCTCGGGGCCACGGTCGTCCGGCCGGAGAAGCGGGGCTACGGCAACGCCTACCTTGCAGGGCTCTCGTGCGCCCGGGGGGAGTGCATCGTCATCGGGGACGCGGACAACACCTACGACTTCCTCGAGATACCGAAACTCCTCGCACCGCTCGATGCCGGGGCCGATATGGTTCTCGGCTCCCGGCTCCGGGGAGAGATCAGGCCCGGGGCCATGCCTGCCCTCCACCAGTATGTGGGTAACCCCCTCTTAACCCGGCTCCTGAACAGGGTATTCGGCATCCGGATCTCGGATGCGCACACGGGCCTCCGGGCGTTCCGGCGGGAGGCGCTCGAACGGATGAACTTGAAGACCGGGGGGATGGAGTTCGCAAGCGAGATGATCATCGAGGCGGCGAAGGCCGGGCTCCGGATTGAAGAAGTTCCGATCACCTACTCCGCCCGGGTCGCGCCCTCGAAACTGCAGAGCTTCTCCGACGGCTGGCGGCACGTCCGGTTCATGCTCCTCTACCGGCCGATCCCCTTCATCACCGTCCCCGGGCTGCTCTTCACGGTATTCGGCTTCTTTTTGATGGTCATCTTTGCCTTCAGGGGCGATGTCGAGACCTCGTTCATCCACTCCTTCATCCTCGCAGCCCTCTTCTTCGTCGGCGGGCTCCAGGCGCTCTTTGCGGGGATCAATATCGCCGTCTACTCGGCCGTCCAGGGCTACGGCGAGGCGGGCCCGTTCGTCTCCCGGCTCATGAACTACCACAACCTCGAGCGGGAACTCCTCGCCGGCATCCTGCTGATGGCCGGCGGCGGCCTCGTCGGGTTCGGCATCCTCCGGGACTGGGCCGCCACAGGGTTCGGCCCGCTCTTCCAGATTGCGAACGCCGTCTGGGCGCTGGCCCTCTTCCTCGCCGGGATGCAGGTCGTCTTCTCCGGCATCTTCACGAGCATGATGCTCTTGAAACGCGGCGAAGGACCGGACTGACGCCCTCCGGGGCACGGAGCTCCGTCCGTAGATCCCAAGTCATAGGGCTCTTTTTGGATTTCCGCGGTCAGAACCTCTCGGGCTATCTCCTCTCCCGGATGGAGGATGAGATGTGGACTGCCGGAATGAAGACCGCGCCTTCATCATCGCCCGGGCGCTCTCGTATCCGATCAGCGCCACGTTTGCCTGGGTGGGGTATACCTGGGCCGGGACCCTTGTCAACAACACCAACATCTACGGCGGATTCGAGAGCATGAACGTGTGGTACCGGTCGCTGGGTCGGTAAAAAGAGAGTTTTCTGGCGTTTACGCAGATCCCTTCCGCTCTGCGTCCTTCTTCCTGTAGCCCTCGAGCAGGATCGTCGTCAGGTTCTTGACGGGCACGTCCGTACAATCGGCGATATGGAACTCGCAGAACGGGCAGACCGTCACCACCACGTCCGCGCCGGTCGCCTTCACGGCCTCGTCGCGCTTCGCCCCGAGCGCCTTCGCCTCCTCCGGCACCCCCGACCGGACGCCGCCGCCGGCGCCGCAGCACTGCGAGGGCATCTCCACGAACTCCCGGACGGCCTCGCGCAGAAACACCCGCGGCTGCTCGCTGATCCCCTGGCCCCGGAGGAGGTGGCAGGGGTCGTGGTAGGTCGCCCGGATGTCGAGCTTCGCCGGGGGCTCGATCCCGTACTCAGTGAGGATCTCGGTGACGTCTTTGACCTCGAACGGGGTGTCGTAGTCGTTCTTCAGCGTCGCCCCGCACCCGGCGCAGATCGTCATCACGGTCTTGATACCCCGGCGGGCGAAGGCCTCGATGTTTTTGCGCTTCAGGTCGGAAACGTTCGACGTCTGCCCCGTCCGGATCAGCGGCGAGCCGCAGCAGACCTGGTCGTGGGGAACGATCACCCGGATCCCATTGCGCTTCATGACCTCCATCGCGTCGAGGGCCGTCTGCGGCACCCGGCCGTTGAACATGCACCCGACAAAGAACCCCACCTCGCCGCGAACGGGGCCGTCGGGCTCGATCACCTCGGGCACCTGCTCGAGGAAGGTCGGCTGCGTCCGCTCGACGCTCCGTCCCGTCTCCTGCACCAGCCGTGCCACCTCCTGGTGGCGGGGGAGGGTCAGCCCGCGCCGGTTCGCGAGCTCCCTGAGCTTCTCGATGGCCTTACCCGGAACGTCGATCTTCTTCGGGCAGACCTCCGTGCACCGCTTGCAGGTCGTGCAGTAGAAGAGCCCCTTTGAGATCGCGTCGCCGATCCGGTCCCCCGAGTCCCTGGGATCGAGGGCGAGGCGCATCTCCTGCCGGAGCACCGTCGGCCCCGCGAAGTCCGTCACCTGGAGCGCCGGACAGGCCGAGACGCAGGAGAGGCACTCGATACAGTCCCGGAGCGGCTTGATCGCCTCGATCTCCTCCGGTGCCGGGAGTCCCGCGTCCGGTGCCGGGCAGATCCGGGCGATCTTCGCGATGACCGGCTCCATATCCACCGTCAGGTCCTTCACGACCGGGAGGTCGAGCGGCTCGACCGTCATCCCGTCGCGGGCCTCCGCCATGCAGGCGAGGACGGGCTTCCCGTCCACCTGGACGGCGCAGCTCCCGCACTGCCCGGACCCGCAGCAGTAGCGGTAGGAGAGCGTCGGGTCGTGCTCGTCGCGGATCACGTGGAGGGCGTGGAGCACCCGGGCGCCCTCGTTGATCCGGACCGTATACTCCTCAAAATGCGGCTCCGCGTCCGTGGCCGGATCGTAGCGGGAGACCCGGAGCGTGATCTCCTTCATGCCGGCACCTCTCGCCGTTCGATCCCCTCGCGGGCGAGCGAGACGTAGGTGTGGCCGAACGGTGAATTCGCCGGGTCCGTGGTGGCTGTCTCCGCATCCAGCCGGACATGAGCCCCCCGGTTCTCGGGCCGCAACAGGGCGCACCGGACGATCAGGGATGCCGTGGTGCACATGTTCCGGATCGTGCAGCACTCGAGGAGGTTCGCGGTCGAGGCGGCGCAGAGCCGCTTGTCCGCCAGTCGCCGGACATGCCCGAGCGCCGTCCGGAGGTCGGGGGCGTTTCGGAAGATCCCGGCCTGGTTCCACATCGTGAGTTTCAGATCCTTCCTGACCTCCGCGGGGCTTATCGCTCCCTCGAAGAACCCATCGAGCATCCGGGTCACCTCATCGACCCGGGCGGGATCGATCCGGCCGCTCCGTTCCGGCGCCTTCCCCGCGAACTCCCCGGCCCGCTTCCCGAAGACCTGCGTATCCGCGAGCGCATTCCCGCCGAGGCGGTTTGCGCCGTGCACCCCGCCGGTCACCTCCCCGCAGGCGAAGAGGCCGGGGATGGTCGTCCGGCACTCAGGGGTGATCCGGAGCCCGCCCATGATGTGGTGGGCGGTGGGCGCCACCTCCATCGGCTCCCGCCGGATATCCACGCCGAACGCGAGGAACTGCTCGAGCATCACCGGGAGCCGGGCCTCGATCCTCTCTCTCGGGAGGTGGGTCACGTCCAGGTAGACCCCGCCGCGGTTCGTTCCCCGGCCCTCCAGCACCTCGGTCGCGATCGCTCTCGCAACCACGTCCCGGGTGGAGAGTTCCATCCGCTCGGGGTCGTAGCGCTCCATGAACCGCTCCCGCCGCGCGTTCAGGAGGATCCCCCCCTCGCCCCGGACCGCCTCCGTCACCAGGCGACCGCGGGCATCGTAGGGGTAGACAGCGCCGGTCGGGTGGAACTGGACCATCTCCATGTCGATCAGTTCCGCACCCGCCCGGTAGGCCATGGCGAACCCGTCGCCGGTTCCGGCGGCGGAGTTCGTGGATATATCGTAGGCCTGCGTCCCTCCGCCGGTCGCAAGCACCGTGGCGTCTGCCCGGAAGAGCATGGGGTTCCCGTCCCGGTCGAGAGCAACGGCGCCGGCGACCGAACCGTTCTCGTCTTTTACGAGGTCGACGACCGAGACCTCCTGGTAGAGGTGTGTATCGGTTGCGTCGAGGCGGTCGAGGAGAGTCATGATCATCTCATGGCCGGTCCGGTCCCCGGCGTAGCAGGTCCGGGGGAACCGCTGCCCGCCGAACGGCCGCTGCGCGACCATTCGATCTTCCGTGACGTCGAAGACCGCACCCCACCGGACGAGGTCCGCCATCCGCTCCGGCGCCTCACGGGTCAGTGCATCCACGAGCGCCGGGTCGTTGAGGTACGCCCCGCCCTTCAGCGTATCCTCGCGATGAGCCTCGACGGAATCCCGATCGCGCAACACGGCGTTAAACCCGCCTTCCGCCATCGTCGTGCACCCGCCCTTGCCGGCGATGGTCTTGGAGACCAGGACCACGCCGCCGTACCGGGAGGCCTCGACGGCAGCCCGTACCCCGGCGCCGCCACTTCCGATAACCAGCACGTGCGCGTCCACAATCTCGTCTACAAGCATCTTATTAGTCGGTGCGTTGTATAATACCATAAAGTAATTGCAGGGGACGAGTGAGCCAGAATGAGGCTTTTAATGAAATTTGGCGGCACCTCCGTCGGTGAGGCAGACTGTATCCGGCGGGTCGCAGACATTGTGGAATCATACCGTGCAGCAGGCGACGAGGTCGCCGTGGTCGTATCGGCATGCTCGGGGATCACCGACCAGATCATCGCGGTGGCCGATGAGGTCATAACGAGCAAGGAGCAGCCCCCGATCGGGACGCTTCTGTCGGCGATGCGGACCCGGCACACCCGGCTTCTTGCCGAGACGGCCCCCGACTACGTCGACGAGGTGACGGCGGTCATCGACGACCGGCTCACCCGGCTGCAGAACATCCTCACCGCGGTACACACCTTGAAGGAACTGACTCCCCGGTCCCGCGACTACATCATCTCCTTCGGGGAGCGGCTCTCCGCCCCGATCGTGAGCGCCGCCCTCCGGCAGCACGGCATCTCCTCGGTCGTCCTCGACGGCGCCGAGGCCGGGATCGTCACGACGGCGAACCACGGGGACGCCCGCGCCCTCCCCGTGAGCGAGACGAGCATCCGGAGCCGGGTCGCCCCGCTGCTCGTCGATGCCGTCCCGGTTATCATGGGCTTCATGGGAGCGACCGAGCAGGGTGTCATCACCACGCTCGGGCGGAGCGGTTCCGACTACTCGGCCGCCGTCGTCGGCGCCGGGATCGATGCCGACGAGATCTGGATCTGGACCGACGTCGACGGGGTGATGACCTCCGATCCCCGGATCATCAAGGATGCCCGGGTCCTCGACGACATCTCCTACCTCGAGGTGATGGAACTCTCCTTCTTCGGCGCAAAGGTCCTCCACCCGCGGTCGGTCGAACCCGCGATGCAGAAGGACATCCCGATCCGGGTCAAGAACTCCTTCAGGCCCGACTACCCCGGCACCCTCATCCTCCGGGACAAGCACCAGGAGAAGCGGGTGGTCAAGGCCGTCGCCCTGATCGAGAAGGTGGCGCTGGTCAACGTCAACGGTGCGCAGATGATCGGCCGCCCCGGCGTCGCAAGGACGATCTTCTCCGCACTCGCGGAGCGGGAGGTGAACGTCATGATGATCTCGCAGGGCTCAAGCGAGGCCAACATCTCCCTCATCATCGACGAGACTCACCTGGAGGCCGCGATCGCCGCCCTCACCCCGATCGTGAAGCAGGGCGTCGTGCGTGAGGCCACCTACGACCGGGACGTCGCCGCGGTCGCCGTCGTGGGTGCGGGGATGGCCGGCACCCCGGGGACGGGAGGCCGGATCTTCTCCGCGCTCGGCCGGGCCTCTATCAACACCATGATGATCTCGCAGGGCTCAAGCGAGGTGAACGTCTCGTTCGTCGTGAAGGCCGGGGACGGCAAACGGGCCCTGCAGGTGCTGCACGACGAATTCCGTCTCTCGGAGAATTCGGATGACACGGAAGATGCCTTCGCATCTTCCTGCCAGGCACAACCTGGAGGGTTGTGCCGTGCTGATAAAGAACATACCTACCGTGAAGCCGGGGTCGATATCGATCTCGAGGCCCGGGCGGTCCGGGCGCTGATCGACAGCCTCACCTACCGGCGAACCGGTGCCTTCCCGATGCTCGGGAAGGTCGGCCACTTTGCGGGGCTGATCGACTGCGGCCCCTATGTCCTCGCGCTCGCGGTCGACGGCGTCGGCACCAAGATGCTCGTCGCGGACGCGCTCTGCGACTGGCATACCGTCGGGATCGACTGCATTGCGATGAACGTCAACGACCTCTACGTGATGAACCTCGAGCCCGTGGCGTTCGTCGACTACATTGCGACCGACGCGCTCTCGCCCGGGAAGATGGCCCAGATCGGCGAGGGCTTAAACGAGGGAGCGAGGCTCGCGAACATGAACATCGTCGGCGGCGAAACCGCGACCCTCAAGGGGCTCGTGAACGGCCTCGACCTCGCGGGGACCTGCCTCGGGGTCCAGGAGAAGGAGAAGGTCGTCACCGGCGAGGGGATCGTCCCCGGCGATCTGATCGTCGGTGTTCCCTCAAGCGGCGTCCACAGCAACGGGCTGACGCTCGCCCGCAAGGTCGTCGAGGACTGCGCCTCCTACGACACCCTTCTCCCGAACGGGAAGACACTCGGCGAGGAACTCCTGACCCCGACCCGGATCTACCACGAGGTGCTCCGGGTGACGGAGGCCTGCACCGTCCACGGGATGTGCCACATCACCGGCGGGGGCCTCCTGAACTTCCAGCGGCTCACGGAGTACGGGTTCTCCATCACCGATCCCCTCGCGGTCCCCGTCATCTTCCGCTGGCTGCAGGAGACCGGCGGCATCAGCGAGATGGAGATGTACCGTACGTTCAACATGGGCATGGGCTACGCTTTCATCGCCCCGGAGGAGAGCGTGGCCGCAATTCAGGCGGTCATCCCCGACGCCCGGGTGGTCGGCGAGGTGACGGAAGAGCCGGGAGTGCGGTTGATGGGTGTCGAGATCCAGTGAAGGATTCTTTATCCTCCGTTTTTTAGTTCCGGTGTCCGTGTTGTGTTGTTCGCAGGTTCACGGCGCTCCCCATCCTCCGGCCGCACCCTCCTGCAACATACGATCTCACGCGAAGGGTGAGCCTCTCATGACTCGTCCTACCGACCCCTGTCGTGGAGGCTCCGCCACCCTCCCCCCTTCGATACCGTGCTCGAAATCCCCGGGCCCGCTTTCACTTCGCCTTCAGACCTGCGGTATTCTCAAACTCACGCCCCGCCGCCTGCCTCCTCGAAGTAGTGCAGCGCCTCGGGGACCTGTTCCCGGACTCGCTGGAGGAAGTGGTTTGTAAGGTCGGGGTCGGCTATCCTGAGCGAGTGCTGCATCGCCCGCTCCGTCTCCTTGGTGAGTTCGCCCCGCTGGTCCATCTCCGCCTTGATATCGTGGACGGCGTTCTCGACCTCCTCTTCGCTCTCCCATTTCAGCACAGATATCGTTCGTGCCATTTGCATTCACCTCAGGGCGTCGCGTATGGGAGGAGGTCCTACTTTAGATTAACCCCTGAGGGGCAAAAAAGAAAGGTATCAGGCTTCTTCCCGATCGAGGAGCATCTTTTCGGCTTTTTCACTGACGAGCGCGCTGTTCCCGGCGGGGTCCTCGAGGATCACCGTGAACGGGAAGGCCACCTCCCGTGCAGCGCCGATCGTCTCCTGCACCCGGAGTGCGGCCGTCCGCTCGTCGTCGCTCTCGGGGTTCGCGAGGATCGTCTCCAACGCCTGCTCGAAGCGGGAGAGAACCCCCTCGATGTTGGTGACGAACCCTTCGCAGGCGGTGCCGGGCTCGACCGCGAGGCCGAGTTCCGGGATCTCGATCGTCCCCGTCGTGCTCCGCGCCACCCGGATGGCGAGGTCGTCGGGCGTCTCGACCCGCACCGTCCACCGGACCGGGTCGCCCTCCCCGAGGATGATGGTGTCGGCATGCCGGTAGCCGCATGCGTCGCAGGCGATTGCGACGAGCAGGAGGTCGGAGAAGTGGGGGATCTCCAGGCGGTGGTAGACGATCCGGATCTCGCCCCCGCACGCGGGGCAGGTTCCCTGATAGGAATCCCGCACTAGATGCCACCGCCGATCTTCTCACGGGAGACCTTGACGGACATGGGCGTGATGAGGACGTACTTCTGCTCGCCGAGCCCGACGATGTCGCCGTTCACGTCCTTTGCCACGTCGCGAAGGTCCTTTAAGACCCGCTCGAACGTCACCTTGTCCATCTTCAGCCGCCCGATATCGACGATGACGATGTTGCCGTTGTAGACCTCGTCTTTGACGCGGGGGGTGTCCTTGAGGTCGGCGATGGTGGCGATCTTGATGTACATGGATGCCGGAGCCTCTTCGTTCGATCCCTCGTAGGAGGCGAGGTCGAGTTCCATGTAGTCCTCTTCATTTTTTGCGGGACTTTTACCGAGGATGCTGTCAAAGAGCTTTTTAACCATAGAAAAAGTGAGGAATGAATTTTATTTAATAGTATCTTTTAATTTCTCCGTTATATCTCAAGATTCCAGATATCGTCCCCGACATAGTGGACGCTTTTGACCGACTTGCCCTTCTCCTGCCGCTCCATATCGGCGGCATCAAAGAGCGCAATCCCGATTGCGAGCGGTTTGCCGTAACGCTCCTCGACGACCTGCACGGGGTGCCCCGCACGGATATCCGGCGAGATCGAGACGATCCCGGGGCGCATGGCATCCGCGCCGTTGGCGACGAACCTGACCGCACCGGCGTCGACCACCACCCGCCGCTCGGGGATCGGGTGCTCGATGAGGCCCCGCAGGCTGGGAAAGGCCCAGTCCCCGGAGGTTATCAGGAGCGGCTTTTTATCGACGAGGTAGATCCCGACGGAAGCATCCGTCTCCACCCGCTCGATCCGGTCGGATCGAAAGAGGTCGGCCGACGCTCCGATCTCGTCGGCAAGCTGACCCAGGAGATCGGCGATCTGTGACTTCCGGATGACGTGACGTTTTTTTACGGTAATCTTGGGCATGTAATCGAGACCTCGAGGGAGCGCAACAACGCGGTTATATTTAAGTAGCTTCCTCACTCAAATATATTACTCCAGAAAGGACGGCACAGGGTAATCATATGACGCCAAGACCGTTGGATATTTTAGATCAGGTACTGAATCGTCAGCCCGTCATCATCAGCCTGAAAGGTGGGAGGGAGATCCGGGGGATCCTCCAGGGATACGACGTTCACATGAATCTGGTATTGGATAAGGCAGAAGAAGAAGTGGACGGCGCGGCGCAGAAACTCGGCACGTTGATCGTCCGCGGTGACAATGTGATCTACATTACCCCTTCAGTTGAATAACGTTAGGTGAGAGAGAATGTCAAAAGGCACACCCTCAATGGGCAAGCGGCAGAAGCGCACCCACATCGCCTGCAGGCGTTGCGGCAAGATCTCGTTCCACGCACAGCACAAAGTCTGTGCGGCCTGTGGCTTTGGCAGAAGCCGGAGAATCCGCAGTTACCGCTGGACAGAGAAGAAAGCAAAGGTACCGACGCATTAGAGTTGTATCATGTGTGGTATCGTTGGCATCGTCGATGCTGGCGGTGTCTCGTTTCCGTTGTATTATGCCCTGTACGCTCTCCAGCACAGGGGGCAGGAGAGCGCAGGGATCTCTACTTTTGAAGGCACGACCCTGTACACGCATAAGGACCAGGGGCTCGTTGCCGAGGTCTTTAACAGCCAGACCCTGCAGGAACTGCGGGGCAACGCCGGAATCGGACACGTCCGCTACCCGACGACCGGGTCGAAGGTCCCGGAGAACGTTCAGCCGTTCAACTTCAGGTACCGGGGGCTCGACCTCTCGATCGCCCATAACGGCAACCTGGTCAACACGGACGAACTCCGGGAGGAGTACGAGCGCCGGGGGCAGATCTTCTGCACCACGACCGATACCGAGATTATCGGGAACATCATCGCCGATGCGCTCCGGACCTCAAAGAGCATGGAGGATGCCGTCCGGCTCTGCATGCGGCGGCTGCGGGGCTCCTACGCCACCGTCGCGCTCTTGAACGATACCATCTACGCCTTCCGCGACCCGCTCGGCATCAAACCGCTCTGTATCGGGAGGCTCGACCACGGCTACATCGTCGCATCGGAGAGCGTGGCGATCGATGCACTGGACGGCACGTTCATCCGGGACGTGCTGCCGGGAGAACTCATCCGTATCGATGCGAACGGGCTCTCGTCCGTCCAGGTCGCGACCGCGAACAGGAGGGCGCACTGCATCTTCGAGTACATCTACTTCGCCCGCGCCGACTCGGTCATGGACGGGACGCTGGTCTATGACGTGCGGCGCCGGATCGGGCAGAAACTCTACGATGCGAACCCCGTCGAAGCGGATACGGTCTGTCCGGTCCCCGACTCCGGCATCGCGTACGCCGCCGGTTACGCCGAGCGGTCCGGGATCCCATTCGTCGAGGGGCTGATGAAGAACCGCTACATGGGCCGGACGTTCATCATGCCGACCCAGCAGCAGCGGGAGCGGGCAGTCCGGATCAAACTCAACACCGTCAGGGGAAACCTGAAGGACAAAAGGGTGATTCTCATCGACGACAGCATCGTCCGGGGGACGACGTCCCGCCGGATCGTAAACATGATCCGGGACGCGGGGGCGGAAGAGATCCATCTCCGGGTCGGTTCCCCGCCTATCGTTGCCCCCTGCTACCTCGGGGTGGATATGCCCACCCGCGCGGAACTGATCGCGAGCGGCAAAGAGATCGAGGCGGTGCGGGCGAGCGTCGGTGCGACGTCGCTCACTTACATCCCGCTCGACGACCTGGTGGAGGCGATCGGGTGCGGCGAACGGAACCTCTGTATCGGGTGCCTGACCGGGTGCTACCCGGTGGATATCAACGGGGAGAAGAGCTGCCACTCAATCGTGGACTACGTGGCCGGAACCCACCAGTCCGACCTCTCGACCTTCAGGACCGGGAAGGAACGGACCTAAGCGACTTCTCCCGGCTGTGGTTCTCCCCCCCTTTTTTTTAATCTCCGGGACCGAGCGCGTTTCTCACCGAGGCCCTCAAGCACCGCCGAATCCGCGGATCTCGCGAAGAACCGGTTGCTCCGCTCACTCACATCGGGGCCACCCGCCTACAGAACCTGCGCGCGCGGTTGGAGGCCGTTTTCGGGCACATTGACGCAGAGCGTGCAGGAAAATGGCATTGTGGAGCAGAAGACGAATGCAGAATGAAAAAAGCGCGAAACCATCAGAGAACCGAACATAGCGAGGGATGGATTTGAACCATCGATCTACGGGTTATGAGCCCGCCGGGATTTCCTGACTACCCCACCTCGCTTCCCATCTGTGAGGTATATACCATTGTTTTCAAGAGGATATATACCTTTCCGCGGGCCGAATCGGCGCAACTTGTTTCTCTGGTGTTCGAACTCCGGCCCTTTGCGGGAAGTCGCAACTTGAAGCCTGATGGCTTCTCAAGCACCTGTCCTTCGGCCCGTCGTTACTCGAAAACGCTTCGCGTTTTCTCGAACTCCTGTCCTACGGACAGTCGTTCTCCAGAACACCGCACCCTTCGGCCCGTCGTCACTCGAAAACGCTTCGCGTTTTCTCGAACTCCGCTCCTTCGGAGCGTCGTTACTCCAATCATTTAATACGAGCGGACAGCATAATTCCGCTGTATGGAAGAAGAAAGGCCGGTGGACGACGACCTGCAGCGTCTCCGGGAAGAACGCCTCCGGGAACTCGAAGCGCGGATCCAGGGCACCCCGGGCGGTGTCATCGAGGTCGTTGACGACACGTTCCGGGAGACTCTACAAAAGCATCCTTCGCTGGTCGTCGATGTCTGGGCGGAATGGTGCGGTCCCTGCCGGATGGTGGCCCCGGCTATCGAGGACCTTGCGCGTGATCTCTCCGGCAGGGTGACCTTCGGCAAGTGCAACGTCGACCAGAACCCTGCCATCGCAGCGGGTTTCAGCATCACCGCGATACCGACGCTCCTGTTCTTCGCGAACGGCATGCTGGTCGACCGGGTGGTCGGTGCGCTCCCGAAAGAGGCCATCAAAGCAAGGGTCATGCGGGCCTTCGGTATCGGCTAAAGGTTCGCCCCCTGCCGGGACCTGAGCCACCCGGAGAGCCGTGCGGCCATGATAAAGTCGTTCCGGGAGAGCCCGCCGATGGCGTAGGTGTACCAGGCGACATACACGAACCTGCCTTCGTGGATGCCGATATCCGGGAGATGGTTCTCCCGCGCGGAGAAGACAGCGACCTCGCGGAGGAACGCCACGGCGTCGCAGAACTCCTTACAGGCAAACCGGGCACAGAGACGCCCGCCTTCGATCGACCAGTCCGGGACCTCCGATGCGAGGTCGGCGATCTCCCGCCGGGTCAGCGGTGCCGTATCCGCGACATCCGGGCTGATCGCCTCAGACGAAAGATCCATGGTGATCCCTCTCCGGGCAGGGTGAAAAAGGTTCTTCTTCAGCGGGGCCCGGGGAGACGCTGCCGTTCCCCCCCGGGTCGCCTGTGGTTCCGGCAGAAGGTCCGCCGGGCTTCAGTGCAGTTTCCCGATCAGGAACGCCACGTTCTCGGCGAACCGCCGGACCGTCCTCATCCCTTCTTCGTCGTTTAAGGCTTCTCCCGGCGCTCGCCCGAAGACCATGTTCCAGTAGGTCGAGCCCGGCACGATCATGTCGTTGATCAGGTAAAACATCAGCATCTCCTGGAGCGTGGCGGTATGCCCGCCCCGCCGCGCCACGGCGATCGGGCCGCCCACCTTCCGGGAGAGGAACGAGTCCGACGACATCGAGACCATCCCGATCCGTTGCAGCGCCGACATGACGTCGCCCCGTGCAGTCCCGAAGTAGACCGGGGCGCCGACGATGAACCCGTCAGCCTCCCGGATCTTCGCGATGATCTCGTTTAAGCCGTCATCGAGGGCGCACTCCCCCCCGGTGCAGAGCCCGCAGGCGGTGCAGGAGAGGATGCGCATCTCCGCAAGCAGTACGGTCTCGGTCTCAATACCCTCGCGCTCGAGAACCTTTGCACACTCCCTGAGCACCTGTGCGGTGTTCCCCTCGAGCCGGGGACTCCCGCAGAGGAGCAATACTTTTCCGTTCGTCATCTTACACCTCGATCAGCCGGTAAGAGGCATCGCCAAGCCCGATCCGGGCAGCGTAGGCGATCTGGTACCCGCCGTCCGTGTAGTCCCAGACCCCCTTAAACTTGTCTTCCCCGGGAGCGAGGTTCTCCGCAAGCAGTGTCCGGGCAAACCCGGCCTCGCTGTTGACGAGGTCGAGGCTCGCGTGGTCGATCGCGACCGGGTCGGTGGAGGCGAGGATTCCGATGTCGGGGACGATCGCCGCGTCGCTCCAGGGGACGCAGTCGCAGTCGGGGGTGATGTTGAGGAGGAAATTGATGTAGCCCACCCTCCCGGGTTTACCGCGGACAGCACCGAGAGCGTATTCACAGAGCCTTTCAAGGAACGGCCGGATCTCTGTCGTCCAGTCGAACTCGATCGCTCCCGCCTCGCAGGATCGCATGCAATCGCCGCACCCGACGCAGTGCTCCGGGTTGAACTGCGCCCGCCCGTCAACGATGGTCATCGCCGCCTGCGGGCAGACCTGGGTGCACCTGCCGCATCCGATGCAGTTCTCGCTCTCCAGGAGCGGCCGGCCGGCGTGCTGCTCCGCCTTCCCGGAGGGCGGGGCACAACCCATCGCCAGGTTCTTGATCGCCCCCCCAAACCCGGCGAGGTCGTGGCCTTTGACATGCGAGAGGACGATCATACTGTCGGCGTCGAGGATGTTCCCGGCTATACGGACACTCTGGAAATGGCCGGCATCGATGGCGACTTCTCCCCAGTACCCGCCCCGCAACCCGTCGGCGACGATCACCGGGGCGCCGACCACGGCGTAGTCGAACCCGTGCTCGATGGCAGTGACGGTATGCCTGACGGCGTCGGCCCTGCTGCCCGCATAGAGGGTGCCGGTATCGGTGATGAACGGGTGCGCCCGTCGCTCCTTCACCTTATCGACCACCTGCCGGGCAAAGACCGGGTGCAGGTAGGTGTCGCACCCACGCTCCCCGGCGTGCAGTTTGATGGCCGCAAGGTCCCCCGGCCGGATCACCTCCGCAAACCCGGCTGCATCGAAGAGGCGGCGGATCTTCTGTACTTTGCTCTCGTGGTGGCTTCTCGCCCTGAGATTCGCGAAATAGACGTCTGCCATCGCTATCTGCTCCCTCTGGGGTACTCTCTCGCCGGAAGATAATGATTGTGCCTGCACTCCTCCCCTCCGGGTTGCTGGAAGCCCGGCCGCTTCTGCACCGGCAACTCTGCGATGGGGGGTAACGGCAGGGTCTACAGCCCGGCTCTCCGGCGCATCGGCCGAACCTCCGCGCCCTCCAGGTTCCCCGCCGCCCAGGTGTAACGTTCGCGGGTACCGGGCGGGAGGTCGCGTTCCGGTATCGAGATGAACCCGAACTCCGCGTAAAATCCGGCCAGACTCTCGACTGCGTACATAAAGAGGTCGTCGTTGTGGCATGCCACGACCAGAGCGTTCACCGCCATGCGGGCATACCCCCTGCCGCGACAGGATTCGGGCGTGAAGACGCCGTCCACCTCCATACTGCCGTCGGGGTGTCTCCTGCACCGGGCGAGAGAGACGATCGTCCCTGCAAGGGAGACTGCAAAGACCCTGTCCCGGTCGGGGTCGCCTACCGTACCGTGGTAATCCCGCCAGGCCTCATCCGCAGCGGAGAACTCCACGCTCCTGAGTTCACGGACCTCCGGCCCGATGCCGGCCGCCCTGATCTCAATTCCTGAAAGAACAGCAGTTATCATTCCAAGCACCTCAGACAATCCTGTATCCTTCGGACGGCACGAGGATCTCAAACTTCGCTCCTGATCCGAATGTTCCGGTCTCGCGAATTGCGATCCCGGTTATGGCAAGTATCTCATGGGCGAGGAAGAGTCCGTGTCCGTACCCGTCCGGGTTCTGGATGAAGAGCCCCTCCTTCTCCGCGTCGGGGATGCCGGTCCCGTCGTCCTCGACGATGATTGCACAGCCTGCCGGGCGCAGTTGATAGGTGACGACGATCCGGGTCGCCCTCGTCGCCGGATCCAGGGCGTTCTCAAAGATGTGGGTAAAGACCGTCTCCAGATGGGGGTCGGCGAAGACCTCGAGCCGCTCCGTCCATGCCTGGAGGGAGACGGCGCCAAAGGAGAGGCCCTCGGCCGCGTTCCGGAGGGTCTTCTGCACGGGGATCCATGCCGGCGGCGATGTCCCGATATCGCGGAACTCGCGTGAGATCTCGATCTGCCGCCGGATACCGTTTGCAGCATCGTTTAAGTCGTCGATGAAGGAGAGGATCTCGGGGTCGTCGAACTTCATCACGCCCACCGAGAGATGCCCGTACAGGATCGCAAGCCGGTTCGAGAGGTCGGTGCGAAGGATTCCCGAGAGGGTGTTGAGCTGGCGGCTGGCGTTCTGAAGCGCAGCCTCCGTCATGACCTCGTCGCTGACGTCCCGGATGGACTCGATGGCTCCGGCGACCTTGCCGCTCCGGTCGAGAAGCGCGGTCGCTGCGAACCTGATGTGTGCCCCCCGCCCGTTCCGGAGACAGGGGGCGAGGGCCTCCGAGACGAGGGTGTTTCCCTCTCTCCTGATCGAAGGGTACCCTGCCTCGGGGTCGCCACGGAGGATCCGGTCTGCGAGCAGCGCCCGTCGCTCGCCGTAGAAGGGCAGTGCGTAATCATAGTCCCCCCGGCCGAGCATGGCATCCTTCTTCACCCCCGTCATCGCTTCGATCGCGTGGTTCCAGGCGATGACCCTCCCCTCGCGGTCGATGGCAAAGGTCGCGTCGGGCAGAAACTCGATGATCTCGTTCATCTGCTGTTCGGACTCCCGGAGTCTCGTTGAGAGGAGCGCGACCACGCCGCCGACGAGGACGAGGAAGACCGCACGAGGGAGGATGGTGAGAGCAAACAGCGGAGCGGACGGGGAGAGGAGGAAGACCGTGACGGCGTAGGCCGCCGCGAGGCACACGGAGAAGATGATGCCGCGCCGTGGATACCAGTAGCTCGCGAGGATGATCGGGATGCTGAGCGGGAGGGCGGGGAGAGGGAGGAGACCTTCCGGGGCGCCGAGGACCAGGCCGAGCAGGTTCCCGCCGAGGGTCAGCACGGTCAGCACTGCGATGAGCGCGATCCGGTTACGCGCATCGGGGAGGAACGTGGTGAGGGAGTTTCCGACGTTCATGGGAAGACCTGCGGCTGTGGTTTCGCCCTGGAGCGGGAGTTCGCTCCCGGCCGGCGGTGCCTGTGTTCATTCCGTGTGCTGGCCGCCGGCACGGATCACCTCCGCCGGACAGAGGAGTTCGAACCGTGCTCCCCTCCCCGTCTCACCCGTCTCCCGGATGGTGATCCCGGTGATGGCGAGGATCTCCCGTGCGAGGAAGAGGCCGAGGCCGGTGTTCATGCCGTGCGCGTAGGAAAAGATCTTCTCCTTCTCGTCGGGAGGTATCCCCACTCCGTCATCTTCGCAGAGGATGACATATGCGTCCCCCTCCCGTTTGAGGCTGAAGGTGATGGTGGTGACCTTCTCCCCGTAGCGCAGTGCGTTCTCGATGAGGTTCGAGAATACCTTCTCGATGAGCGGGTCGGCGTAGATCTCCACCCCTGCCGGAACGGCGTTCTCAAGGGTTACCGTGCCCACCGAGACGTACTTCTTCGATCGATCCACAAGCGTTCGGACCTCCTGCCAGAGGGGGGATGCCGCCCCCACCTTCTGGTATTCGGCCGTAAACTGGAGGGTATTGCTGATCCGGTTCACCATCTCGCCGGCGCTCTCGACATGGTGCCATGCATTCGCCGGCTCCCTCTCGCGCAGCGTCCGGGCCAGGTCGAGATACCCCCAGAGCGCCGAGAGCTGGTTCAAGAGGTCGTGGCGGGTGATGCTCGCCATGAGCTGGAGTTTTCTGTTGGCGTCCGCGAGCGCCTTCTCCACGCGTCTCCGTTCCTGGTTCTCCGCCGCAAGACTCTCGTTGCTGCGGGAGAGATCCTCGACGGCCTCCCTGAGCTGATCGTTCAAGGAGTGCAACTGTTCCTGCGCTTCCTGGAGCTCGGCGTTCTTCGTCACTGCGACGGTATATGTTGAGAGGAGCGTGTTCAGGATCTTGCGCCTTCCGGCAGCGATGGTATAGGTGCTGCCGGAGAAAGGAACCTCCAGCCCTGCGGGAGAACCGTCCGGGTCGGGCATCTCTCGCGTCCGCAGGACGGCGTCGATCTGGGAGCGGACGTGTCCCGGGTCGACGGGTTTGACGATGAAACTGTCGGCCCCGGATGCAAGCCCTCGCATCACGTCGGCAGGGTCGTAGAGATTGGTGACCAGGATGACCGGGATGTCCGGGAAGTCCTGCTTGATCCGGCGGCAGAGCTCGTATCCGTCCATCCCGGGCATCATGACGTCGGTCAGAACGATGTCGGGTCGGCCGGCCCCTATCCGCCGTATCGCCTCGGTGCCGTCCGCCGCCAGGGCAACATCGTAGCCTTCCGTCTCAAGCATGTGACGGAGGAGTTCGGCCTGCGTCCGGCTATCCTCCACCACCAGAATGCTCATTGCCGTTGTATCGTGCTTATCTCCCATATCTGCCCTCCTCTCCGTCAGCGGCGACGCATCAGGCGGTGGATCATCTCGAGAAAGTCCTCCGTCTCGAAACTGCTCTTGACGATATAGGCGTCCGCCCCGACCGCTTTCCCCCGCTCCCGGTCCTCGGGCGAGTCGAGTGAAGTGACCAGCGCCACCCGAAGCCCGGCAAGCTGCCGGCCTTCGGCACGTATCTTCTCGGTGAGCGTAAAACCGTTCATCCGGGGCATATCTACATCCGAAACGACCATATCAAACTCATTCTGCTTAAGCCTTGCGAATGCATCGATGCCGTCGACGGCAGTCTCTACCTGATATCCGGCCCCCTCAAGAACCGTCTGCAGCAGGACCCGGGACGTAACCGAGTCCTCCACGACGAGGATACGCCGCCCTGCCTCTCCCGGGGGTGCAGGGAGAGGTGCCGACCGGCCCGCCTGCATCGCGTCCTGGATCAGCTCGAGGGGGTCGAGAACGAGCGCCACGCTCCCGTCCCCGAGGATCACGGCCCCCTCGATCCTTCGGACGGAGCGGAGCTGGCTCCCGAGCGGCCGGACGACGATCTCCTGCACCCGGATCACCTCGTCGACCATGCATCCGATCTGCCCTGCCCCGTATGCGATGATGACGAGGGGTGTTGGGCGCGACGGGTCGTAAGAGCCGGAGCGGGAGCACCGAAGGTGCGACTCACGGTCGGTGGGAGTTGTTGCCCCTCGTTCTTCAGGGTCGTAAGAGCCGGAGCGGGAGCACCGAAGGTGCGACTCACGGTGGGCGGCGCGCCCGGAGTGGGAGCACCGAAGGTGCGACTCGCGGTGGGCGGGAGCGGTTGCTCCTCGTTCGTCAGCGCCATGAGAGCCGGATGGGGGGATACCCAGGGCATCGGTGAGCTGGATGACCTCGATCGTCTCCCCTGAAAGCCGGATCGTCGGTCGGCCTCTGGAAAGGACCAGGGAGTCGGGGCGAACCCGGAGGACCTGCTTGACCTGCTGCATCGGAAGGACATACACCTGCTTCCCGGAGCGGACGAGCAGCCCGCGGAGGGTGGCCATCCTGACCGGAACGAAGAAGGTGATGGAGGTCCCTCGTCCGACAGCCGAGGAGACCGTCACCTCTCCCCCGAGACGGGATACGGTATCCTCCACGATTGCAAGCCCAAGCCCCCTCCCCGAGAGGTCGGTGACGATCCGGCTCGTCGTCATCCCCGACCTGAAGATGAGCCAGATCGCCTCGCTGTCCGTGAGGGCAGCGTCCTCATCCTCCGTGATCACCCCGTTCTCGACGGCGGTTCTCCGTATCGCGCTGCTGTCGATGCCGGCACCGTCATCGGCCACCTCGATGCCGACCCTGCTGCCGGAGCGGGGAAAGACCCGGATCCGCACG
Organism: Methanobacteriota archaeon; assembly: GCA_023436625.1. Taxonomy (GTDB): domain Archaea; phylum Halobacteriota; class Methanomicrobia; order Methanomicrobiales; family Methanoculleaceae; genus Methanoculleus. The sequence continues at coordinate 93,219 of JAEZIP010000057.1, forward strand.
GAACCAATGACCGGTTTCTTCCGGGCTATCCGGATCTGTGGATCCTCGATGCCGTGGTCGATACTGTTGCGGATAAGGTGCGTGACGGGCTCTTTCAGCGCATCGAGAATGCGCCGGTCCACCTCGATCTCCCCCCCCTCGATGGTAAGGTCGACCGATTTTCCCGAGGTTCGGGAGAATTCTCTCACGAACGCGGAGAACGGTGTGAGCATGCTTGAGGCCGGGAGCAGCGCGGCATCGTGGATCAGGTCGGAGATCTCGGAGGTGCTCGTCTTGAGTGCCGACTGGTCGATCTCCATGGCACGGAGATGCGTGGCGAGGTCGTGCTGCAGGTAGGTCACGAACTCCCGGTTGTACTCCAGGAACTCGACCGCCCGCTGGAGCGGCAGGACAAGGTCGGGTGGGATCGCTGCCTTCTCCTCGCCGAACACCTTCCTGCGGATCAGGTACAGGTCGTTGAAAGCCTGTGAGTGGTTCCACTGCCAGAGGGCAAAACGGGCAGTCATCTCCTCAAGTTCGCGTATTCGCTGCGTGATGAAGAGCCGTGTCGTGAGGAGATTGTCGGCCCCGGTGGTGAGCCGGTCGAGTTTATGGGCCGCAATCCGCACCGTGCCCCCGTCCGGTCCCGGCCCGGCCGGCTCGGCACCGTTACGGATTCCTGCCGTGTCGGGGGCGTGGCTCTCCCGGAAGGCGGGGCCCGGTTCTTCCCGCCGGTCGTCCGGGGGACCATTCCCGGGAGCCCTGTCGTCATGGCTCTCTTCGGCCGGCCTCTTCCTGCCGGGAAGGGCCCGGAGCGCCCCGTTGATCTCCGCCGGTGAGATGCCGGGTCTCTCTCCGCGGAGGAGCGCCTTCACGACCGCAAGTGTCCGGTGAAAGAGATCGAAGTCGTCTACGCCGGGCGTGTACTCACCCCGTTTCACCAGGGAGAAGACGGTCTCGAGATTCTGGCAGACGGACTCGATCTCACGGAGGTTAACCGCACGTGCTGCGCCCTTCAGGCTGTGGATCCTGCGGTAGACCGACTCAACCAGTTCGGGCTCCGGCCCCGCCTTCTCAAGTTCGATCAGCCCTTCGGTGATTGCTTCAAGGTACTCGTCCGCCTCCTCGCGGAACGTCTCGAGGAGGCGGGCACGGAATACATCGTCCGATCCGGTCATGGCAAGTCGTGTTAGACCCGGTACTGCTGGGTGATCCTCTTCAAGCGGTCACCGAGCTCGTGCAGGTCTCCGGCAGTCTTCTCCGCCTTGTGGGTGGTTTCAAGGTTCTTCTGTGCCGCGTCGCGAATATTCTCCATCGCGCGGGAGATCTGGTCGACTCCCGATGCCTGCGTCTGGATCGAGGCGGCGATCTCGATGACCTCCTGCGAGGTGTCTGCTATCGACCGGGCGAGCACTTCGATCGCTTCCTGGGCGTTGCTCGTCAGCCGGGCTGCATCCGCGACGGACCGTATCCCCTGCTCGGTCGAGACCGCAGTCGAGGAGACCCCCTGCTGGATGTCGGTGAGGATGACACGGATGTTTGAGGTCGCCTTCTTCGATTGCTCGGCAAGGTTGTGAATCTCGTTCGCGACGACTGCAAACCCTTTCCCGAACTCCCCGGCCTTTGCGGCTTCGATAGAGGCGTTCACCGCGAGCAGGTTGGACTGTTCGGAGATATCGGTCACGGTCGCGATGATCTCGCCGACGGCCTGGCTCTGTTCCGAGAGCCGGATGACGTTCATCCGGACGATATCCATCTGCCGCTGGATCTGGTTCATACCTTCCAGGATCTCGCGCACGGACTTCTGGCCGTCCTTTGAGACGTCGAGCGCCCGCATTGCCTTCTCGGAGACGCCTTTCGTCTTCTGGTTCACCAGTTCGGTCTTCTTCCGGACGCTCTCGACCGAATCCGAGGTCTCGTTCACCGTTGCGGCGGTCTGCGAACTGGCCGCGGAGAGCTGGGTCGTGACCGCCAGGATCTCGTTCGATGCCAGAGAGAGCACCGAGACCCCTTCGTAGAGCTCCTCGCTGATCAGTTTCATCAGCCGCGAGAGTTCGATCCCGATGGTATTGAGGGCGTCGCGGTAGGCGACAAACTCCCCGGCAACCGGGATATTCTCGTCGAACCGGGCGGTAAAGTCGCCGGAGGCATAGAATCGGGCGAGACGCATCGCCTCGTTCACCGGTTCCGTTATCGATTCGAGGGTCTTGTTGAACCCGGCGATGATCATCCGGTACCCGCCGCGGAACGCCTTCTCATCCCCGCGAATGGAGAGGTCGCCTGCGCGGGCGGCGTCCGTGAGTTTGAGCGTCTCTTTATGGAGATGGTCGAGGGACTGGACCATCAGCGCGAGCGCGGGGCGGATCTCGTCGCCTTCATCGGTGACCGGGAACTCCTGGACATACTCGCCGAGGGCGATCTTCTTCAAGTTCCCGACGACGTTCGTCTGGAGGTCGCCGGCAAACTCATCCATCGTTTTAGCCATGACCCCGATCTCGTCCTGCCGCTTGATGTTGAGCCGGGCGGAGAGATGCCCGTTCCTGAGCTCTTTGAGCATCAGCACGACCTGCTGCAGGGGCTCAGAGATCGAACGGCCGAAGAGGATGGCTATGGCGACACCGATGGCGATGGATGCGAGGACGACGACGATGATCGTATTCCTTATGGTATCTATCGGTCCGGTGAAGTCGGAGAGTTCGGCACGCGAGACGATGTGCCAGTCGAGCGGCTCGAAGTAGGTATAGGCGTCGATGATGTCGGTGCCGTCGATCTCGTGGCGGATGACCCCGACCTTATTCTCGAGCATCTCCTGGACGAAGTCCTCGTCGGACCAGTTCTCTCCTTCGAGGGACGGATGCACGAGCAGCTGGCCGTTGCTGTCGATGACGAACATGTAGCCGTTTTTGCCGATGACTGTCTCCCGGAGGCTTGCCTTGACGACGTCGAGCGTCTCCTCCTCCTCGGTTCCGACGAAGAGAACCCCTACCGTCGTGCCGCTGCTGTCCTTTATCGGTTCGTATGCGGTGACGTAGCGCTTGCCGAAGAGGTCTCTGCTCCCGTAATAGGTCTCCCCCTGGTTCACCACGACATCGTAGACGTTCTGGGTCAGTTCGGTTCCGACCGCCCGGGTGCCGTCGGTCCCGATGACGTTCGTGGATACCCGGACGGCATGGTCGTCATACACCTGGAAGACCGTCGCTGCGCCGCCGACCAGGGACTGCACCTGATCGACGATCTCGAAGTTATCGTTGATGACGTACGGATCGCCGCCGTCGTTCACCAGCGTCAGTTTCCCGTCGATGATCTCGGGGGTGCCCCGGGCGTAAAAGTTCTCCCGGAGGACGTTGAGGTCGCTGTTCACCTTATTGCGCGTGAGTTTGTAGACATCGTTGGTCCATCCCCTTGCGTCGTGCACCTGCGTCTCGAGCAACGTCTCGATCTGGTCGTTGATCACGCCGCTCGAACTGGTATACGCTACTATGCCGAGCATAAGCGTCGGGATGATCGCCAGAAACAGGCAGATGACCAGGATCTTCGTCCCGACTTTCATGTCTGAAAAAAATGTGAACATACTACTTCCGTTCCACTCGCTCTTGTACGCCTGAATAGATTGATCTGCACTTCGGGTTAAATAATGATCCGTCCGTAAAAGGACGATTCCTGGCGAGCTTTCTGCATAACGACCGGATAAAGTGGCGTTACTTCCTGGTTTCGTTTATCACCATCGCGGGATCGGCAAGGATCGCCGCCGCGTCAAGGACGATCACCGATCCGTCTGTAGCGCCCAACAGGTAACGCTGCTCAATAGGCGTCATGCCGGGGTCTACGGGGGAGAACTGGTCGGTCGGCCTGATGCCGATATCCGTGATATAGTCTGCAAGGATTCCGAAGGTTACCGTTCCGTCGGTCAGAACGATGACCCGGTTGAGGTCTGTCAGCCCATGCTTCGGGATCGAAAAAAGCGTGCGGAGATCGACGATGGAGATGATCTCCCCCCTGACAGTACAGATTCCGGCAATGAAATCGGGCACCCCGGGAACCGGGGTGATCTCGCGGATGATGAAGACTTCCCGGATGTATTGTGTCTTGATGGCGTACTCCCGGTTGGCGAGGCGGAACGTGAGGATCTCCGAGAACGAGGTTTCAGGTGGGTCTTCCTCCGGCTGCGCGAACGCTCGCGCCCGGGCTGCGAGGATGGCCCCGGCTCTCCCGGGATCGGGAGGCGGCTCCTCCCCGCCGGTTCCGACCGTGCCCGGGAGGGAAAACTGCCCGTTCTCTTCCGCCGCAAGGAATGCGGAGAGATCGTAGATGAGAACCGTTCCGTCGTCCGTCACCAGAACGCCCGGAGATGAGGAGGTGTCGCCGTCGAGCGGGAGCGGCACCGTGCTCTCCTGCACCCCCTTCACCCTGTCCACCCAGAGGGCTACGCAGTCGGGACCGGGATGCGCGATGATGAGGGCGTCGGTGGGGAGGGGAGGGCGGTCGGGGAGCCCGAGAAGCAGCCGGAGCGAGTAGACCGGGACGGTCCTGCCGTGCAGGTTCATGGTCCCCGCTTCTCCCCTGCGGTTGCCTGCTTCGGGCCGGAGTTCCACCATGCCGACGACCTGCCGGGTCTCGGCAAGAGGGAGCGCGCAGGCTATCCCCTCAACGGTGAAGGACAGAAGGTGTGTCATGGCGGATCACCGGATGCTCGAAGGTTGGTCAGGAGCGGATAAAAGGTTACGGGGGCCCGCCGGTCAGAGCCGGGTGAGTTCGATCCCCCCATTCGAGGTGGTGACGGTGATCGTCGGCCCCCCTTCGCCGAGCGTGCCAGAGACCCGGGTTCCCGACGACTCGTCAAGCAGGAGCGGGAGGTCGCTTGCCGCGATCCTGCCGTTCGAGGTGGTGGCGACCACCCGGGCATCCAGGCTCTCTGCGAGCCGGAGCGTGACGGCGCCGTTGCTCGACGAAACCGTCACGTCCCCCCTGACGGCAGGAATCTCGGCAGATATCGGGCCGTTCGAGGTTCGCAACTCTGCGATCCCTCCGGACCCCTCCACCGTGATGGGGGCGTTGCTGGTTCTTGCGGTGACGTAACCTTCGGCGCCCCGCACCTCGATCCCGCCGTTCGAGGAGGCTGCCGCGATATCGCCGCCGGGAGCGCCGTCAACCCGCACGGGGCCGTTCGATGTCCGGAGCTCCGTTCCGTTTACCAGTACTCCAGAGAGATCGATGGGACCGTTCGAACTCTCGACCCGTTGCAGGACGACGGTGGGCGGCAGGTGTATCGTGTAGTCCACGCTCACCTGGGGGTTGAACGCGGTATGCACCGTCTCGATCCGGAGAGGATCGCCCTCCGTCACCTCTATCCGGGCCTTCGCGAGTTCGCCCTGGCCGTAGACGGACCGTTTGACCGCACTGACGGCGACGGTGTCTCCCTCCTGGACGTTCACGTTCACGCCCCCGTTGTGGTTGATCACGACGACACCGCTCTCCGGCTCAACCGTGACCGTCCGGTCGAACTCCTCCGTCGACTCAAGCCCCGGCACCCCGACGCACCCGGGGAGAACGGCGAAAGCGATCAGCAGTGCCAGCAGCGCATATACGGTTCCCTGCATGGTTGTCCCTCTCTGTGGCCGCCCGTTATGTAACTATCGCCTTCTGGAACGTCCGGCGGGCGAGGAGGTACATCACCGCCGCAAAGACCACGAGGTAGGCGAACGATGCGAGGACGTCGGTCGTGGTGGAGGAGTAGCGGGCACCGACGGCGAAGAAGTCGCTTCCGAGGGCGAAGTAGCGGACCCCGTTGACCAGGTGGGTGAGCGGGTTGTAGATCGAGAGAGCCTGTAAGAGCGGCGGGAACGCCTGGATCGGGTAGAGGGCGTTCGAGACGAAGAAGAGCGGCAGGGTGAGGAGCGTGATGACCCCCTGCAGACCTTCCGGGCTCTCGAGGCGCATCGAGATGGTGGAGGAGAAGAGGAGGAATCCGAGCGAGAAGACGCCGACGAATGCGAATATGCCGAGGACCGAGAGGGCGATCCGGGCGGTGGAAAACCCGGCGAAGAACCGGACCCCGAGGAGGAGCCCGAACGCCATGATGATCGTCACCTGGATAAACGACTTCGTCATCCCCGAGAGGCTGACCCCCAGCATGATGTGGGTCCGGGGCATGGGGCTCGCAAGCATCTCCCGCATCAGGCCCCAGTTCTTATCGAAGAGGAGGCTGATCCCGCCAAAAAGACTCGTAAAGAGGGTCGTCATCGCGATCACCCCGGCGGCCATGAAGGTGAGGTAGTCGACCGGGACGACGCCCGCCGGGACCGGGATGGCGGAGGCGAACCGGTCGAAGTTCGAGGACATCGCGACGCCGAAGAACGCCATCCAGAGCGCCGGCTGCAGGAGCGATGCAAACAGCTGCGTCCTGAACCGGACGAACCGGATCATCTCCCGCCAGTAGACGGTGAGAAACTCCCATGCCACCTTCCGTTCACGCTCCCGTATCCCGCAGTTCTCTCCCCGTGTAGTGGACGAAGACATCGTCCATCGTCGGTTTTTTCAGGTTCACGCTCGAGATCCCGATCCCGGCGCCACGCACCGCATCGACGATCCGCGGGAGACAGTGACTCCCGTCGGCCGAGATCGTGATCGAGAGGCCGCGGGGGGACGTGATGATCGACCGGATCTCCCCGATCCCCCGGAGGGACTCGCGCGCTCTCCTGTCGTCCTCGGTCTCCAGGTAAACAACGTCCTCGCCGAGTGCGTTCTTCAGTTCCCCCGGGGTGCCGGAGACAATGATCTTCCCGCCGTCGATGATGCTGATCCGGTCGGAGAGCATATCGGCCTCCTCCATGTAGTGGGTCGTCAGGAATATCGTCGTCCCGGCCTCGTTCACCTGCCGGACGTACTCCCACATCCGCATCCGGGTCTGGGGATCGAGCCCCTGTGTCGGCTCGTCGAGAAACAGGACCTCCGGCCGCGTCATCAGCCCCCGGGCGATCTGGAGCCGCCGTTTCATGCCTCCGGAGAGGTTCTTCGTCCGCTCGTCCCGTTTAGAGCCGAGTTCCACGACCCTGAGCAGATCGTCGATCCGCCGCCGGCGTTCGTCCCGGGGGATGGCGTAGAGCCGTCCGTGGAACTCCATCGTCTCCCAGACGGTGAGGTCACGGTCGAGCACGTCTTCCTGGAAGACGATGCCGATGGCCTCCCTGACCCTCCCGGGCTCTCGTGCGACATCGTAACCGGCCACCCGCACAGCACCCTTCTGGAGCGGAAGGAGCGTTGTTAAGATGTTGATGGTGGTGCTCTTTCCCGCACCGTTGGGGCCGAGGAAGGAGAAGATCTCACCTCTCCGGACGGTGAAACTGATGCCGCGCACCGCCGCAAAACCGTCGAAGGTATGTTCGAGGTCCCGCACTTCGATGACATCATCCCCTTCCATCGATCACCATCCGCTCCCTGCGATCTTGCACCCCCATGCACGGTGCCGTCATATCTCCCTTTCCCTCCCCGGACACGGCGGTCTGCCCGGAGGGGCGCGCGATTCGTGGTCTCCTCTCCCCGTCGCATTCCGGGGTGCGGGTCCGGTTGGTAAATGCACTCCGGCGTTCCTCCCGCGGCCGGCCCGGAATAGATATTCTGAAATACCAGAACTCCCCCATCCATCCACAGAGACGGCATGTGGGGCTGCTGTTTGCTCGCCTGCGGAGGCGATCTGAGGGCTCGATCCGGGTATTGCATCACTCCCGGCACCGGCGCGCCGGAACCCGGGGAGCGTGCGGGAGGGTGGCCGTGACCCCGCTCCTCCGGGCGGTCCTCGCCCTCCTCCTCGTAGCGCTGACGTTTGTGACGGCGGCAGGCGGGCTCGTGGTCGACAACGCCGACCTGACCCCGGCAGAGGTGAAGCTCCTCTTTGCGATGCGGGAGTATACCCTGACCTACAACGAGTATGCCGACCGGCTGCCGGGATGGGTGACCGGCCCCTTCGAGGACGAGAAGGTCAACCTCTATGTCACGTCTCCCGACGGCGTGCTGGTCATCGGGATCACCTTTCATGACAGGAAGGTCGTCCAGTTCGATGCGAAAGGCTGCCCGGACCCGATCGTCACGGTGACCACCGATTCCGGGACGGTGGAGGGGGTTATGGTCTCCGACCGACCGTTCGACACGTTCCGGGAGGCGATGCGGAACGGCACGGTCACGCTCGAAGGCAACACTCTCCTCGGCATGTTGCGGTCGGAGATGGTCCGGTTCGGGCTCCGGGTGATGGATATCATCGGGCTATGACGGGATCAAAAAAGAGTTGTTGCCGGCCTCATAGTCCGACGAGGCGCATGCAGAACCCGAGGGTCAGCCCCGACATGGAGGATGTCGCCGAGAGGGCCGCGAGCACCGCGGCGTTCACCAGCGGCCCGGTTCTGAGCGGGGTGTAGGTCGGGTTGCACTGCAGTCGCCGCACTATCCTGAACGGTTTCGCGGTCGTCGAGATAGGAGATTTGTAACGTCTGATCCTCATGTGAACACCTCCTCGTGCCGGGTAGATATTATTTCCCGGGTGTGGGCTGTTATTTCCTGAGTGTCGGTTGTTCCCCTGAATAATAATTATTGCGGTTTCGCTCTCCGGAGGGGGGGCGGGGACAGCCGCTCCGGAGCAGGCAATCGACGGGGATGCGTCACTCCGGGATCAGGTGCGGATAGCCCCCGGCCCACGGGAACCCGGGCCGCGACAGGTTTATCCGTTCTCCGGGCGAGGAGCCACCCTGTCGATGCATCGATACGCAAAACTCCTCCTCTATGGCTTGCTGGCATTCGCCGTCTTTGCCGGGGTCAGTTTCGCCGTCGGCGGGCGGGTGAACTGGGCGCTCGGGATAGCGACGGCCGCCGGGGTGATGATCGCATACTTCTTTGCTGCTCTCCGGCGGGGGAAGTGAGCGGGATGGCGGCAGGGGTGAGGGCAGAGTGGGAGCGGCTCCGGAGGATTGCCGTACACCGGCCGGGGATCGAGATGTTCTTCGGGCTGCTGGAGCCGTATGCAGCGCTCTACGAACGGGCGTTCAGCCGCTATGAGGCACGCCGGGAACACGATCACCTCGAGCGCACTCTCCGGGAGGAGTTCGGGGTCCGGGTGTTGCGGCTCAAGGAGACGATCCTCGATGCCGCCGACCGCGACCCGGCGGTACGCCGGCGGCTGGTCGATTGGGCGCACGAGACCGTCACCCTCCGGGGCGGCAGAAGAGAGGTGGCGGCGGCCCGCCGGAGCATGGAGCAGAACACCGACGCCCTGGACTCGCAGCACTTCTTCACTCTCCTCCTCTTAAATCCGGTCATCGACGTGGGGCGGGGGCGCGCCGGCGGCGGGGTGGATGTCCACATCCTGGAGCGCCAGCCGCTCGCAAACCTCTATTTCATGCGCGACCAGCAGGCGGTGACCGACGGTAGCCTCGTCGTCGCACGGCCGGCAAAGCGGCAGCGTGCCCGGGAGCCCGAGATCACCCGGTTCCTCTGGGAGATCCTCGGCATCCCCATCGCCGGGACAATCCGGGAGCCGGGGACGTTCGAGGGCGGGGACTTCATGCCGATGGGGGAGTTCGCTCTCGTCGGCACCGGAGACCGGACGAATCGTGCCGGACTACACCAGTTTCTCGGCTTCACTCCGGGCTTCGACGAGATCGGCGTGGTCCGCCAGCCGGGCCACCCGCTCATCCCGGGCGACCGGCCCGACCCGATGGTCGATATGCACCTGGACACCTACTTCAACGTCGCGGGAAGCGGAGTGGTGATCGGCTCCGAAGTCCTCCTCCGGAGGGCGCAGGTCGACGTCTATTGCCGGACGGGCGGGGGCTACGAGGTGTCGGGCGAGGTTGCGAGCCTCTACGATTATATCCGGTCCAGAGGATTTGCGGTGATCGATCTCTCGATCCTGGAGCAGCTCTCCTACGCCGCAAATGTCCTCTGCGTCCGGGACGGGAGCATCCTCGCGGTGGAGGGGGAGCGGGTGATGCAGACGGTGCTCCTGAATCTGGAGCGGAAGGCCGCACGCGATCCGCAACGCTACGGGAGGCTTCTACGCCATGCTGAGGAGGACTACCGCCGGATCGTTAACGCCGGAAATTTCTTCCCGCACAGAGGGGAGTTCTCCCGGCACGGCATCGAGGTCTGTCCGCTCCACCTCGAGAACCTGACGGGGGGCTACGGCGGCCCCCACTGCATGACCTGCACGCTGGAGCGGGGGTGACGGGATGACGGGGAAGGCCGTGGTTGTCGCGCTTGGCGGGAACGCCATCCTGCGGCACCGGGAGACGGGGACGGCCGAAGAGCAGTTCGCGAACGTCAGGAAGGCATCGCGGCACATTGCAGAGATTGCAGGCGAAGGCTACGCTGTCGTCATCACCCACGGGAACGGCCCCCAGGTGGGGGATATCCTCCTCCGGAACGAGATCGCGAAGGATACCCTTCCGCCGATGCCGCTTGATGTCTGCGGGGCGGAGACCCAGGGGATGATCGGCTACCTGCTCCAGCAGTCGATGCAGGAGGCCCTCGGCGAGGCCGGGCTCGACTGTCCGGTCGCGACGGTGCTCACCCGGACCCTGGTGGACGGCGACGATCCGGCATTCGGGAACCCGGAGAAACCCATCGGGCCGTTTTATACGGCGATGCAGGCGAGACGGCTCCAGGAAGAGCAGGGCTGGCGGATGGTGCAGATCCCGGGGCAGGGCTACCGGCGTGTGGTTCCCTCGCCGCGCCCGGTTGCCCTCGTGGAGGAGCAGGCGATATTCAGGCTTTTTTCGGCCGGGACGGTCGTGATCGCCGCGGGCGGCGGAGGCATCCCGGTGGTCGCGGATTCAGGCGGCCCCCTCCGGGGCGTCGAGGCGGTGGTGGACAAGGACTACACCGCGGCGCTCCTCGCCCGGCTCGTCGGCGCCGGCGATCTCCTGATCCTGACCGACGTCGAGCGCGTTGCCCTGAACTACGGGCGGCCGGACCAGCGGGATATCGACGAGATGACGGTCCTCGAAGCACGGGAGCATCTTGCGGCGGGGCAGTTCCCTCCCGGGACGATGGGGCCGAAGATCGAGGCGGCCGTCCGGTTCCTCGACACAGGAGGGGGGCGGGTAACCATCGCATCGCTCGAACAGGCCTCGAGGGCCCTCGCCGGCCTGGCCGGGACCCGGATCCGCCCGTAACCGGTTCTCCGCCCCAACACTTATATACTACATTCCCGAACTCCCGGCGGTGATGAAAGAATATGGCGGATAACTTCTGGACGGGTGTCATCGTCGGGTGGCTCGTGGGGCTCATTCTCGGCTTCCTGCTGCCGGTCATCGGACCGCTGATCGGCGGGTTCGTCGCCGGCTGGATGGTCCGGGGCGGAATAGGAAACGGCGCAAAGGCCGGGCTGTTTGCCGGCATCCTCGGTGCCATCGTCATCGCGGTGCTGCTTCTTCTCGGCGGCACGCTTCTCCTCGGGGCGTTCGGGTTCATCGCGGGTCTCGGGACGTCGCTCGTCATCATCGTGGCGGCGTTCGTCTATCAGGGGCTTCTCTCCCTGATCGGCGGCGCCATCGCCGGAGCGATCCGGCGGTAAAACGGTAGCGCGAAGCAAACTCGGGGAGGGCGTTCCTCCCCGGCTCTTCTCGACCGGAGGCAGGATTGACAGAGGACAGGGGTTCATACTGGCTCTCCGCGCTTGTGGGGATCATCTTCATGCTCTTCATCAGCCCGTTCTTCCCGGTGGCGGGCCCGATCGTCGGGGGGATCGTCGGCGGTTACCTCGGGCCCCCCGGGGCGATCAGGGGCGCTCTCGGCGGGCTCCTGGACGGACTCATCGTCGCCGCGGTATTCTCGGTCGTCGCCGTCGTCGGGGGGACGGCGTTTCTTGGCCCCGTCGGCACTCTCATCGGCCTCGGGATCGCTGTCCTTCTCTTTGCTCTCGCCCTCTACTTCGGGATCCTCGGTGCCGTCGGCGGTGCTATCGGCGGGGCGCTGAAAGCGTGGATGATGTCGCGCCGGATGGTTACGGAATGAGGTCCCCGATCCCCTCCTGGAGCCGTACTGCGATACGGCAGCGGTACATCCAGAGGTAGGAGATCACCGCCGCGGTCTCGACGATGGCGACGTACGCGACGATATGCCCGATCGAAACGTCGTAAAGGAGACCCATCGCGACGCCTCCTGCGAACCACGCCGTCCCGAAGACCGCGCTCACGGCGCCGTAGACCTTCCCTCTCCGGTCTGCCGCCGTGGACTCCGCGATCGACGCCCGGAGCACGGTTTCGAAGATCCCGATCCCGGCCCCCCAGACGAGCGATCCTGCGATCGCCACGCCCGGGTCAGGCGAGAAGGCAAGCAGGATCGTCACGGTGCTGAGGACCGGGATGGTGAGGAGAACGTGGGTGCCGATGCGGTCGAAGGCCCGCCCGACGAGCAGCGCCACCATGACCGAGACCACCATCGCGGATGCGTAGAAGAGGGGGATGGCGGCATCGGGGATGATCGATTGGGCTTTTAAGTGGAAGGAGATGAGCGGGAAGTTGACGAACCCGGCCATGCCGAGGAAGATGAACGCTGCATACGGCATGATCCCGGGCGGATCGCCAGTATTCTCCCTGGTCCCGCCGTTTGCCTCCAGGCGTCCCGGCTTCGGCACCTCCGATTGGGCGAGGAAGAGGACCACGGCAACGCCGGCGAGAGGGATGCCGAGCAGGAGAAAGCCCGGAGCGTATCCGCCGGTGAGGGCCAGGGCGGCGACCATGACCAGCGGGCCGATGACCGCACCTACCTGATCGAGCGCCTTGTGAACCCCGAACCCCCATCCCCTCCCGACGGTCGTCGTCGCGTGGGAGAGGATCGTGTCCCGCGCCGGTGTCCGGACGGCTTTCCCTATCCGCTCCGCGATGAGGAGGACCGCCGCGGTCTCCCACCGGCCGGCGACGGCAAGGAGCGGGATGGCGGCGAGCAGGCCGTAGCCGGTCATCGCCACCTTCCAGTAGCGGTGGCTCTGGCCGACGTAGGCGCCGGTGGCGGACCGCAGCGCGTATCCTATGAGTTCGCCGGAGCCGGCGACCAGCCCGACGACGGCCGCACTCCCCCCGAGGAGTAGGAGGTAGGGGCCGGTGACGCTCCGGGCGCCGTTCGAGACCAGGCTCCCCATGAGGCTTGCCGCGCCGAGCAGCAGGATGAGCCGAACCGAGAGGTCGCGAACATCCTGCCGGTTTTCCGGAGAGGGATCGGGCATGCTCCCCGTGGTCTTAGAGGACCGTTCTCATTAAGTACTGCACGGACGGCAGCAGTGCCCTTATTTGCGCTCGCCGCGAATACCTTCTTAAGCACACCCCCGGAACGGGATCGGGCCGTTTGGGGAGGCACGAGGGATACCTGTGGAGCAGGAGGACAGCCGGTCGTATTCGCGCAGATTCATTCTTATACTGGTCACCGTCGCCACGTTCTTAAACCCGTTCACGGGCTCCGCGATCAACCTCGCCCTCCCCGCCATCGGGGCCGAATTCTCCGCAGACGCCGCCACGCTTGCCTGGATCTCCAGCGCCTACCTCCTCTCGTCGGTCATCTTCCTCCTCCCCGCCGGAAGGCTCGGCGACTCCCGGGGAAAGGTCACCGTCTTCGTGATCGGGATCGTGGTCTACACCGCCGGCGCCGTCCTCACCATCTTCACGCCCACGATAGGTCTCCTCCTCCTCTTCCGCTTCCTGCAGGGGATGGGCGGCGCTATGATCTACGCAAACAGCGTGGCCCTGATCACCCATCTCTACCCGCCCGGCGAGCGGGGCTATGCCATCGGGCTGAATACGACGGCGGTCTACGCCGGGCTCTCGCTCGGGCCGTTCCTCGGGGGCGCCCTGACCCAGTTCCTCGGCTGGCGGAGCATCTTCATCGTGACCGCGCTCCTCGCCGTCCCGGTCCTCCTCTACGCCGGAAAGTTCCCGGCGTTCTTGAACGAGCGGCAGCGCGAGCACTTCGACGTCGCGGGGCTGGTCCTCTCCTCCGCCCTGATCTTCTGCCTCTTCCTGGGCCTGGCCTCGGCGACCACCCCGACCGGCGCGGTACTCCTTGCGGCATCCCTCCTGCTCGGGGCGGCCTTCTTCCTGGTGGAGCGGCGGCAGCCCTGCCCCCTCCTCCCGGTCTCGCTCCTCGAGAAGAACAGGGTCTTTGCCGCCTCGAACGGCGCCGCCCTGATAAACTACAGCGCTACGTTCGCGGTCGGGTTCCTCCTCTCTCTCTACCTCCAGTACATCCGGGGCTACGAACCCGTCGCTGCAGGCACCCTGCTTCTGGTCCAGCCGATCATCCAGGTCTTCGTCGCCCCGGTGGCGGGCCGCCTCGCCGACCGGATGCAGCCCGGGCACGTCGCCTCGGTGGGGATGGCGCTCTCGGCCGCGGCACTCTTCGGCTTCTCCATGCTCGGCGAGACTACACCTATCGCCGTGATCCTCGGCCTCCTGGTCCTGCTGGGCGTGGGACTCGGGCTTTTCTCATCCCCGAACACCACCGCCATCATGGGCTGCGTGGAGAAGCAATTCTTCGGAAGCGCATCGGCGATGGTGGCGATGATGCGGTCGCTCGGAATGATGCTGAGCATGGGGGCGGTCCTCGTGGTCTTTGCAGTCATTATGGGATCGACGACCGTCACGCCGGCGATATTCCCGGAGTTCCTCGTGAGCGTGCGGCTGATCTTCCTCGCCTTTGCGGTCTTCTCGGTATTTGGCGTCTTCTTATCGCTCCGCAGGAACAGATGTTGACGGAAGGCCCCGGGCTTCCCGAAATAACCCCCCTGGAACGAAGAGGAAGCGTTAAAACTCCGGGCATCCTGTGATCTCTTTGAACTGATGGAACTGGTGATCGGAAAAGACGGCGACCGCGACGTCGCCGTCGATGCCCAGGAACTCGTCACGGGCAGGACCTGTGTCATCGCGCAGTCGGGTGCCGGGAAGAGCTGGGGAATCGCGGTTCTCTGCGAGCAGCTCCTGCAGGCGCGGGTGGGGTTCTGCCTCATCGATACGGAGGGGGAGTACTCGTCGCTCAGGGACCGGTTCCCCCTCCTCTGGATCGGCTCCAGCGACGACTGCGACGTGGATATCGGGCAGGCGAACCTCCGGGAACTGATGCAGAACGCGATCTGCTCCCGGACGGCGGTGATCTTCGACGTCTCGGAAGTCAATATGCAGGAACGGGTGTCCTACCTCGCGGAAGTTCTCTACGACCTTGCGAGCGAGTTAAAGCAGCCGTTCCTGCTGATCGTGGAGGAGGCGGACAAGTTCATTCCCCAGTCGGGGGAATCCATCAAAAAGATCGAGGAGATCTCCCGCCGGGGGCGCAAACGCGGGCTCGGCCTCTTAGTCGCGACCCAGCGACCGTCACTCGTGACAAAGAACGTCCTCTCGCAATGCAACAGCCAGATCCTCGGGAAACTCTCGATCGAGAACGACTTAAAAGCGGTCAGCCTCTTCTTTCCGTCCAGGAAAGAGGCCGGAGAACTCGCGGATCTTGAGCCCGGGGAGTTCTTCGTGATGGGTAAACTCTCGGGGGAGATGACGAAGATGCGCTTTGGGGCCCGGCTCTGCGAGCACCGGGGGTTGACGCCCAAACTCGTGCCCGCGCAGCCGGTCAGGCCGGCCGAACCGACCCGGGCAGAGCCGTGCGGCGGCGCCGCCCGGGAAGGGCCGGTAGTGCCGCCCGCCGCTACGGATGCCGCGAATACCCCGGATACCCCGGATGCCGCAGATGCTGCGAGTGCAGTGATCCCGGTACTGCTCCGCGAGGAGGCGCTCGATATCGCGAAGGCCAAACGAAAACGCCGGTTCCTGATCCTGGAGCCTGAAGAGCGGATCGTCTCGGGAGAGCGGGTCTACCGGCCGCTTCACCGGGTGGAGATCCGCTACATCGGCGGGCTCATCCGCAAAGCGACGAAGACGGCGTCGTTCGTCATTGACGCGCTTACCGGCTGCATCGTCGAGGTGGACCGGGGGCTGAAGGTCAGGCCGGGGTTCTCGGAGCTCCTGGGGCTCGACGAGGCCGCGGTGAAGATCGTTGCAGGGCTCGCGAACGGCGGCTCGACACTGGTCGAGATCGAGGCCGACACCCATCTTTCGCCTGCAGTGGTGAAGAAGGCGATAAAGAGCCTTGCGGAGGCGAAACTCATCACGGAGATGAAGACGGTGGGCGACACGAGGGTCTACGTGCCCCTGCTGGCAGACGAGGTTCCGGCGTTTTCTGCCCTCCGGCCGGGGGCCGACCTCCCGATGGAGTCCCTCCGGGAGGAGCCTCTCGAGGCGAAGGTCACGGAATCTTCTCTCCGGACCATCCTGAAGGGGCTTGAGCCGACGGCGGAGATCGTCGGGTTCGATACGATCTACTACCCGGTCTACATGATCCGGTTCGCATCGGACCGCGGAGAACGCTCGATCGTCCTCGACGGCTGCACGGGGAAGGAACTTCTCTTCCCGACATCGTGACCGGAGTACTTATCCTCACGCGGGAGTACAGGAGATCTCATGCCCTGCCGCCCTCGCGGCCGGTGGGCGGAGAGGTGAACAAGTTATGGATTCATACCGATGCAGCCTCTGCGGCTACGTCTACTTCCCGGCAATTGGCGACACCGACCACGGCGTCAAGCCTGGAACTGCGTTTGAGGACCTGCCCGACACCTGGAAATGCCCCCGGTGCGGCGCGGCGAAGAGCCGGTTTGTGAAGGTCTGAGAGTGGTGGACACTTCCGGACCTGTATCATCTTCTCTCTGACGTGACGGTGAGAGCATCCGCTACGCCGGCGTTTTTCCTCCGGAAGGCGAAGGAGGCGGTTTCCTTCGTCCCCGGAGGGCGAGCTCGCCGGGAACTCCATCCCCCGATCTCCTGACCGGAGTACTTATCCCCACGAGGATACATGGGTGCCGTGCCCCTGTCGACGTTGCGGCCGGTCGGGGCGGTGAGGTGAGGTGAAGAGATGATGGATTCATACCGGTGCGGACTCTGCGGCTACGTCTACAACCCCAGGGCCGGCGAGCCCGGCCACGGTATCGAGCCCCGCACGGAGTTTGGAGACCTGCCCGAGAACTGGGCATGCTCCCGGTGCGGTGCGGAGAAGAACCTGTTTCGGAAGGTGTAAGGGGCGGGTTCGGGCTGGCCCCCCACTACAAATCTTCTCTTTTAGGGGTGT
The DNA here is from genome assembly GCA_023436625.1 of Methanobacteriota archaeon. Classification (GTDB taxonomy): domain Archaea; phylum Halobacteriota; class Methanomicrobia; order Methanomicrobiales; family Methanoculleaceae; genus Methanoculleus. The sequence goes on from JAEZIP010000057.1 coordinate 110,340, forward strand.
GTCCCCTCACGAGAACGGTGTATAGTGTTCTATTCTCCCGGCTGCACAAGTTCCCTCACCCGAACTGGAAGACCCTGAGCCCCTCCCCGTGGATCTCCCTCCCGCAGAGGTGCTCCATCTCGTGGTCGATCCCGTAGGCAGCGGAGCCCGAGAATTCCATCTCCGCGGCACCGAGATCTTCGGTCAGGATTGTTCGTTCAAGCGGGTGGACGGTCATTTTGATCGCCCGGCGGGCGCCGAGTCGTACCCGGTAGGGCCGCGCGACAAGCAGTCGTGCGGGAGCGCTGCCGCACTTCTCGAGCCGGTGGACCGTTCCTGCCCGGTGCAGGATGACCGGGTCGACGAAGAGGTAGATCTCCTCGAGGGAGTAGCCGGTCCGGCTCTCTTCGTCGTAGACTGTGGTCTTCGTGACGGTCGAGATGGCGGTGAGACCCTCCGCGGCGTAGCTCCAGTCACCCCCGTAGCGGAGCGAGAAGAGGAGGGGGACGAGGGCATCGGCCGGTATGCCGAACCGGTCGGCGAGGGCGGCCTCCCGGGCGGCAAAGGCGAGTTCTTCCCGGATTTCGCCGGTCTCCATCGATCGCCCCTGCGGCCGTGACCCGGATAAATGCTCCGGCAGGCAGCAGAACCTGCCGTCCGGGCGCACGGTGCGGGGACTTCCGTGGCCGCGGCCAGCCACCCGGACAGACCATGGGAAACGATTATTATCGTCCCATGCGTTCACGTGCTCTCTATGGATGATCTGTTAGCGGTTCTGCTGGATGCCGAGAAACAGGCCTGGAAGGCTGCCGACACCCGGGACGTGGAGTTCTACCGTGATTATCTCGCGCCGGAAGCCCTTGTCGTCAGCCCCTGGGGCATTCTGGACCGGGAAGGGATCCTCCGCGATCTCGTGGAGAACCCCAACGAATTTCCGACGTACGTCATCACGGACCCGAGGGTCGTTCCCCTCGGGGAGGAGGGCGCCGTCCTCGTCTACACCGTCTCCTTCGGCGGGCAGATGCTCTTCGCATCGACCGTGTATGCCCGGATCGGCGGCCGGTGGCGGGCGGCCTTCCACCAGCGGACACCTGCTTCTCCGGCGACCGGACAGGTGGATTAACGCCGGCCTGCCTTCGCAGCGGCGATCCGGCTCCGTAGGTCGCGTGCGGCGGCGGTGACGTCTTCCTGCCCGACGACCGCCGAGATTACCGCGACCCCGTCCGCCCCCGCGGCGATGACGTCGCCGACGTTCTCCGTGGTGATCCCCCCGATCGCAACGAGCGGGAGAGATACCGCGGCACGGACCCCCTCGAGCGCGGCAAGCCCGCAGCCCGGTCCCGCGTCGTCCTTCGATCCGGTCGAGAACGTCGGGCTGAGCGCCACGTAGTCGGCACCCGCCGCGGCGGCCCGGACC
>JAEZIP010000077.1:0-88428 GCA_023436625.1 Methanobacteriota archaeon
GCGATCGCCGAAGATGCCGGCTACGAGGTCGTCGCGACCTTCCCGCTCCCGAAGTCCGCGTGGTGGGAGAATTACTATGTGCCGGTCCTCAAGCGGATAGAAGACCTGCGGCCGAAAGTCGCCGGCAATCCCGAGGCGGAGGCGCAGATTGAGTTCGCCGAGCGGGAGATCGCCGTTCACCGGGAGCACGGCAGCGAGTACGGCTACGAGTTCTTCATTCTGCAAAAGAAGGAGTGATCCGGCCGGGAGGTTACTCTCCAGCGGCCGTTACCTCCCCTTTGTCTTCCCGATATCCCTCTGGATTTTGCCGATTGCTTTCCAGCGCTTCTTCTCGAGCCGGACAAGCCCGATCTCCGCTTTATCCTGTTCGAACGCGAGCTCCTGCACGAGCCTCTGAAAACTCTCCAGCCGTGCCGCAGAGAGTGTTCCGGCCGCGACGGCCGCCCGGACCGCACAGCCCGGCTCCTCTTCGTGCCGGCAGTCCGAGAACCTGCAGCCTTCGGCGAGTTCGAGGATCTCGGGAAACGTATCGGCGATACCGGCAGATGCCGTACCGATGCCGACCTCCCGCAGGCCGGGGTTGTCTATCATGAGCGCCCCGCCGGCGAGGACGAAGAGCTGGCGGACGGTCGTGGTGTGCCGCCCTTTATCGTCGTAGTCCCGGGTATGCGAGGTATCCTGCACCGGACTGCCCATGAGCCGGTTGATCAGGGTGGATTTGCCGACACCCGACGAGCCGATGAGGGCGATCGTCGTTCCCGCCGACAGATACGGGTCGAGCCGGTCGACTCCCTCCCCGCTCACGGCGCTGATCGGAATCACCGGTATGCCGGGGGAGGCTGAAGCGATCTCGTCGGCGAGCGTTGCAGGGTCGTCCGCGAGGTCGGACTTGTTGATGACGATGACCGGGCGGGCGCCGGAGGCGTGGGCGATCGCGAGGAAGCGTTCAATCCGGCGGGCGTTGAGGTCACGGCCGGCTGCCGTGACGATGAAGACCGTATCGATATTCGCCGCGATGACCTGGTCGGCGCCGTCGCGTCCCGGTGTTCCCCGTGTAAACCGGGTCTTCTGCGGGAGGATGTCGACGATCGTCGAGGCGCCGGCCTCCGGTTGATGGAGTAATACGACGAAGTCCCCGACCGCGGGAAAGCGGCCGAGTCTTCGCAGTGCTCCGGAGATCCCGGCCGTGACGGATCCGCCGTCGATGAGCACGTCCCATACGGTCTTCTGCCGGCAGACCACGCGGCCGGGGAGATAGGGGCCGGCGTACTTCGAGAATGCCGCATCGTGCTCTTCCGTCCACCCGAGGTCTTTGAGCGTACAGGGCTGCTGGTGTCCGCACCGGGAAGTGGACTGGCTCATATGATGATCAAACTCCGTAAAATGGGTGGCATGCGAAGCGCCAAGTGCTTTGCGGTCGCGGTTGCCGACCGCATGCCGCAACCACCGTTCAGCAGGGGAAGGGGCACGAGGAAGAGAAGTCAGTTCCGGCGGCACGGGGTCCGGGCAGATCTTTATATGGGCGGACGATCCCGTCTCCGGGCGGTGATACGAATGACCGAGAGAGAAACTCCGGCGGAAACAACTGCCCGGTGGGAGCCCACGGTGCGCAAACCCGGACCCGAAACCGAGGCGCTTGCCCGGTTTCACCCGAACGGAGTCTGGACGGGCAGGGTGCAAGCGGGCGGCATGGGTCCGGGGTCGCCCGAGATGGAGTCCAGAGGCAGGGCGGACTGCGAGTGGATCATAAACGGCCTCTGGCGCTCCTGCAGGTTCGAGCAGGACCAGTTCGTCGCAGAAGAGTTGGTGGTCACCTGGAAGGCTCACTGGATTGCGGGATGGGATGCGAGGGCGAAGGAGTACCGGGGCATGGCCGTCGACAGCAACGGCATCTCCATGATGTTTCGAGGGAGGCTCGAGGGCGACCGGCTCATCATGGAGTCCATGGACCCGGTGGTCTCCTTGCGCTTCGTCTGGGATGCGGCCGATCCGCACGCAATCATCTGGATGAACGAGATCATGACGGAGGACGGGTCCTGGAGGCTCATCGAAGAGTATGTCATCCGGCCGCAGGAGCCGGTTCGTCTGTCTGGCCCCGGGGTATGACGGGGTGTGAGGACGGTGCCGCGTGCGGGAGATCTGCCCTCGAGGATGGACAGCGGGAACGCCCCCGCACATGCCTGCGGTCAGCCTTCCTCGACGCTCTCCTGCCCCCGCCCCCGGCTATCCGTCGGGTCCGGGCCGGGCTCTCTCCCTGCAACCGGCCGCCATGCCCGGGGAGGAAAAAGGATCTCGAACCGGGCCCCCTTGCCTGCCGTCCCGGTCTCGCGTATTCCGATATCGGTTACGGACAGGATATCCCGGGAGAACGCCAGCCCGAAACCGGTGTTCTTCCCGTAACCGTAGCCGAAGATCTTCTCCTTCTCCTCATCGCGGACTCCCATGCCGTTGTCCTCGAATGCCAGAGCGAGCGTCCCGTCAGCCTGCTCTGTGGTCGTTATACGGATCGCGGTGACTTCTCCCCCGTGCCGGAGTGCGTTCTCGAGCAGGTTGTACATGGCTTTCGGTGAAAGCGGGTCGGCATAGATCTCCGCCGGGATTACCCGGGTGGAGATCGCAACTCCGAAGTTGGGGATGGTGCTGGCGGCATGGGCTATCATCGGTTCGAGCGGCTGCCAGACCGGCTGATACACGCCGATCATCTGGTAATCGCGGGAGAACAGGAGATGCTTCTTGATCTTCTCTACGGCTTCGACCGACCGCGAGAGGTACACGTCGGCGCTGGGATGCATTCTGTCCTCCGAAAGAAGGTGCAGGTACCAGGAGAGGCCCGTGACATCGTTGCCGATGTCGTGGCAGGTCAACTGGGATAATAGGGATAGCTTCTGGTTGGCCGTCCGGAGGGCGGTTTCGGCTGCTTTCCGGGCGGTGATGTCCCTGACGATCAGGACGATGCCGGCAGGCTCCCTATCCGGGTCCCTGACAAGTGCTCCGGCGATACTGACGACGCGGTCCTTCTTGCCGTCGGGTACCGCCTCCATGTCCGAAAACGTTCCCTGTTTTGCGACGGCAGTCCTGATCGAGGCATATGCCGCTTCGGGGATGAACCTCCCGACCGACTGCCCGGGAAGATCCGTTTCGGTCACGCCGAAGACTTCCGCGGCCGATGCGTTCGCCGCGATGATCCTGCCGTCCATGTCGGCAAGGACCAGGCCGTCGGGCATCGTCCTGATGATATCCGGGACCGCCGTCTGGGGGCTCAGGGTAAACAGCCCGTGCCGGTGGACGGCGTAGGCGATGAGGAGCGAGAAAACGACGATCCCGATGAAGACAAGATTGGGGGTGTATACCCCGAAGGCCGGAAAGACCAGGCCGGAGAGAGCACCGAAGCCGACAACGGTCGCGATGCCGATACCGACAAGCCGGTTCTGGCGCCGGACCCTCCCCGGGCGCGCTCTCCGCCAGGACGAGATGCCGACGTATACCGCCCAGGCCATCACCAGGACGACATAGGCTCTCCCCGCCAGGAAGACGGGACCCGTGGATGCCGGCAGGTAGACGTACCCCGTTCCGGGCTGGAATGTTACCGTATAGATCAGATCGGTGGAGATCTCGATCAGGGCAAAGAGCAGGGCGGGCAGGTACAGGACGACGAAGAGTACAGCGTGCTTCTTCTCCTTCACGAGGGGGTGGCCGGTGAAGGCGAGCGTGAAATGGACGGTGAGCGCGATGACAACGGTCCAGAATGAACTGGCCTTCAGCCAGAAGAGGCAACCGTCATAGGTGACCGAATGCCAGATGAGGAATTCGCCCAGCGCCCAGTAGGTTGCTGAGAGCGTTACCGCGAGGAAGAGGCGGTTGACTGCCGATGAGGGGTTCTGTGCAAAAACATACGTCCCGAGGCCATAGGTGATGAGTGCCGAGACACCGCAGAAACCAACCAGGATCGGAAAGAGAACCATGAAGGTATCGGACATGGCCGCTCACACCCTTGCAGTCGGAGTCATCCGGTTTTTCCTCGGGCCATCCTGTCTCGTTCCCGGTTAGCGTGAGAGCTCGTTACAGAACTGTTCTGGATATATTGGCTCTGTTCTGTTTCCTGAAAACGTTTTGCTTTCCGGTTCTGCTGCAGATATCACATTACGGCCGGCATGCAGGGTTATGAGGGTGCAGCAGGATCCCGGCACCGGCGACCCGTCCTGTCGCTCTCATGGGTTCACCCCGGGCCCGGCCACCGCAGATGCTCTTAATACCGGACTCATGCTATAGATCCCTGCAGGCAGGGGAGCGGAAATGAGCGGCAAGTATGTCCACGGGTATACAGAGCGGGAAGCGGAGCGATTGAGCGACCAGGCAGAGACCCTGACCGGGCTCCTTCACGACGACACCCGGTACCCGGCAGGCTCAAGGGTGCTCGAGGCCGGTTGCGGCACCGGCGCCCAGACGGTCATCCTGGCACACAACAGTCCGGAGGCGCTGATCACGTCGGTCGACATCTCCGAAGTCTCGCTTGAGGAGGCAAAAGTGCGCGTGCGGGACGAAGGCATCACGAACGTCACGTTCGAAGTAGGGGATATCTTCGATCTACGCTACGAGCCGGAGAGTTTCGACCATATCTTTCTCTGCTTCGTTCTCGAACACCTGAGGGAGCCCCGTCGTGCGCTCGAACGCCTTCGCCCGCTGCTCAGGGAGGGCGGGACGATCACGGTGATCGAGGGGGATCACGGCTCGGCGTACTTCCACCCGGACAGTCCCTATGCCCGCCGTGCGATCGGGTGCCTCGTCGACCTCCAGCGGGAGATGGGCGGCAATGCCCTGATCGGGAGAGAACTCTACCCGCTCGTCGCCGGCGCCGGATTCCGCGACGTCTGCGTCTCCCCGCGTATGGTCTACGTGGACGCGTCCCGGCCGGACCTTGTCCGCGGGTTCACGAGACTGACCTTCACCGCCATGGTCGAGGGCGTCGGGGAAGACGCGGTGGGCCGGGGCATGATAAGCCGGGAGGACTGGGAGCAGGGAATACGCGACCTCTACCGCACCTCTGAACCGGACGGGGTATTTTGCTACACGTTTTTTAAGGCCGTGGGAAGGAGATAACGGGCGGGGGACCCCGCTCACCGCTTCTTCGTAAACGGCGCCATGAGGTATCCCCCGAATGCCGCGAGCCAGAGCAGTGCGGGGTACACAATCATCCTCTCCGACCCGCCGTGGCCGATAGGGCCGTAGAGGTTCGGGATGCCGAAGTCGCTCGCGGCATGCGTCACGAGGAAGACGAGGCCGATAGCGCCGGCTATGATCGAGATCGCCTTTAAGGGTCCCCGGACCAGGGCGGCACCTGCGATGGCCTGGATATTGAAGAAGATAAAGGCCAGAAGCGCAAAGAGACCGTGGATTCCGGGGATGTCCAGCGTAAAGGTTGCGGCACCCAGTGCTCCGATACCTGCAAGGATGAAGACGGCGAAAATCCAGCTTTTGCCGTAGGAGCGGTAGAGGAAGTAGCCGCCGATGATATTCAAGAGGCCTGCGACGAACAGGGAGGAGTTGAAGAGCCATGTCGTCGCGTCGATCACGCCGAGATCGCTGATCGCGTTTGCGCTGATGCTGTACCCGGGTGCTATGGCCGCGCCGGCCATGAGGGCGGTCATGAACTGAGCCGGGAGCAGGAAGAGCAGCACCCCTGCAATCGTCCGGCTGCTGATCGTGAGATCTATTCTGCGCATGCTGGATAGATGGAGTCTCCTCCTTCATAGTTCCTGCACACGCCCGATCATGCCGGTCGTCGGAGAGTGTCCGGACCCCTGTTAACGGCGTTAACGGGCGCAGGACGGAAGAGCAGTCCGGGCACCTATTTTGTCGCCATCGCCTGCAGGATCGACATAATCCCCGGTTTTGCCTTCCTCCGGAACGGCGAGCCGAAACCGCCCATCTCCATATCCGTGGACTCGTACAGCTCCTTATTCAGCCGGTCGGTGATCTCATCGAAGATCCGCTTATACGCGATGCAGTGGGGATCGACGCCCCGAACCTCGCCGTTCGTGGGCGCTATCGCGTTGTAGGGGCACCCGCCCCGGCAGTACTTGATGTGGGAGCATCCGGCGCATTCGCGGTCGACGTATTCCTTGAACGCGTGCATGAGTTTCCAGGCGTCCGACCGGGCGAGGTCTTCGGCTGTGGGACGGTCATAGACGTTCCCCATAACGTACTCCGGCATCCCGACAAAGCGGTAGCAGGGGTAGATGCTCCCGTCCGGCCCGACGGCAAGGGTGTTTCCCATGCAGTCCACAAACGTGCAGACGGTGCCGCGCCGGGTAAAGATGCATTTGCAGAGGTCGTTGATGTTCATGATCTCGACCTTCCCCAGGTTCTCGAGGTACTTATCGAGGAGATACACCAGCAGCTCCCCGTACGCCTCAGGCTCGAGCGCCCACTCTTTCGGGTCCTCGCTCCGGAGAGACGGCAGCGCCGGGTGGAGTTTGAGAGGGAACCCGCTCTGCAGGAAGAAGTTGAAGATCTCTTCCTTATGCTCGACAGACCGGCAGGTGAACGTGCAGATGAACCTGACCTCAAGCCCGTTCTCCGTTGCGATCTCATACCCCCGCATGGTCTTTTCAAAGTAGCCCTTCCCTCTCTGCAGGTCGTTGATCTCCTCGGGACCGTCGATGCTGGAACCGATGGGAATATGGTATTCTGCAAATATCCGGGCCATCTCCGGGGTGAGCCTCCAGAGGTTGCTCTGCAGGGCGAACGTCGGTGCAAGATGGGCGAGGCCCTCGGAGAGGATCGGCAGGGCCTGCCGGTAAAAATCCGCGCCTGCAAGGAGCGGCTCTCCCCCGTGGAAGGTGATGGTAACCTGGTCGGACCGGTAGTCTTTGAGCCAGTCCGCTACCGCCCGGACCGTTTCGACACTCATCTTCGGAGACCCTTCATCAGAACTCCAGCAGTAATGGCATTTTGACGGACAACCGAGCGTGGGTATGATCATGATATGGAAAGGGCTCTTCATTCTTACCGAGGTTCTCTTCGAAGATGTTAAAACCTATTCATATGCCGGCCCGGACCCGGGGCTCTGGCGGGGGGTCCGTCTAAGCAAAGCCTTCCTGCAACGTTAGGGGATCGGCGTGGCCTATGCTGTATAATCGGAAAAAAATCGATCGGGTTGTCAACTACGAGACCTCTTCGGGCGGCGGGGGTCTCCCGGGTGATCCCCGCCGCGAGTTCTTCCGCTTGCTTCATCGACGCCATTCCCGTCCGCAAGAAGGGTGGATGAACCTTCCGGCAACGGGGAAGGCGATGATGGGATTTTACCGGCCGATCACTCTGAGTACCCCAGATCGATGCCCACCAGCCCGACGATGGTGCCGGTCGAATCCTTCACGGGAGCGTACCCGGAGATGATGGTCGCTGTGGCGTTGCCCCATTGTTCGGTGTAATACTCAGGTTCGGCCGAGGGTTCCACAAACCCGGCGAGGAAATCGGTGTCCAGGTCCGTAGGATAGTAGACCTCACCGATCGCGACCCCGTCGTCGATACCGTAGTCTGCATCCACGATGTACTCGGTGGCATTCCCGACTTTACGCATCGTATAGATGTAGAGGATCTCGGGGTTGGCGGCCCGGAAGGCATTGAGCTGGTCGCGAATGGCGATGAACTCCGGGGTAGTTTCATCTCCCGGCTGGAGTGCTGCGAGGGCGTCACCGTCGATCCGGGCCGCAATACTCGCTGCAAGGGCCTTCAACTCGTCCTGCGTGGTCTCTTCCGGGAAAAAGCCATTTCCTCCGGACGAAGATACAAAAACAAGCCCTGCTATTACGAGGATCAGGGCGATGGTACTGGCCGCTAGTTTGATCAGAACGTATTGCTCCGTCAAAAAAACACAACTCCGTTCGAGACTATATTTGAAAGAAAATTTAAATGTTTCTAAATGTGTGGAAACTTTTTACACTATAATTGGGGTTTTACTGCATAATTTTTTACGCGTTGCGAAAATCCGTTTCTTTTCTGGCTTTTCCGGCACCCCAAAAACCGCCTTCGGAAGAGTTCTCCCCTCTTCCGCAGTTCCGGAACCAACTCCGGCGGCCCGTCAATCCGGTCGCGGATAAAGTCCGCTACCCCACAACATTTATCGGGTCGACCTCGCAGTCAGGGCATCATGCAGAATCTTCCCTCTCATCTTAAAGGGGCACTGAACTTTCCGCTTGTCGAGGCGCTGTTCGGGCGACGTTCCCGGCGTTTTTCCCTTGGTGCCTCCATCCCGGACGGGGTCTTTTCCTACACCTCGCAAAGAGATCCGGTGCCGCTGACCGAACTCGAGCGGACGCTCGTCCTCTCTGCGGTAGCAGGCGTATCGGGCTGGAACTACCTGATTATGAGAAACGCCCGGTACGCCCCGCACCTCCCGAACTACTCCGGGTCGGCGGTCGGGCGGCCGTTTCCTTCACCGGCGGGGTTCGAGACCTGCGACTTCTTCTTCACCGACGATACCGGCGTCTACTTCCTCTCGACCCGGGATGCGCCCTCGCCTTCCGGCATCCCTGCGCCGGGGGGAGTGTTCGACATCGAGACGTTTCTGGCCGCAGTGCGTCCCCGCATCCGCAAGCTCGCCGACGGCCGCCTGAAGATCCCGGCCGCCGAGCCGCACATGGAGGGGCACAACACCTGGTGTGTCAACCGCCCGGGAAGCCTGCTTGTCATACCGGTCGCGAATCTCGCGCAGGAACTCATCGCCACCCTCTGCTACTACGTCCAGAACGGCTACTGCATCTATGACGACATCCATCGCGAGAGCATTCCCGGAATCGAGCGCTTCAGTCGCCTCGTCGATACCGATAACCCTCTTCCTCTCTCCTTTATCGAGATGTTTGCCGTTGCCGAGGCGACCGCCGAGCTCTCCACATCGTGCTACGCGGGTGCGCTGATGCTCCAGGCGATGGGGCTCGGGGGGTGGATGTTCGACGGTATGAACCCGTTCTCGGTGCTCGGCGCAAGCGGCGATCCGGAGGTTCCGGGGCTCGGGTTCCGGTATGACACCGATGAGCGCTGGCCGTTGCCGAATCCGACCGGCCTGGCCGGGGTGTTCGAGGGGTTCTGCCCGCCCCACTATCCGGATATGCACGGCGCTGTTACGGCGTTCTCCCGCCGGAAGTTCGGGGAGGGGGGACCGTTCCACCCCGGGACCCCGGGCCCCTGGAAGGAGAGCGGACGCGTCCGGGGCAGCGCGGAGGTGCACGGCGAGGAGTTCATCGAGTGCGTCTCGACGATGGCGCAGTACGTCTACGACCGATTCGGCAAGTTCCCGGGTACCGTGCCCTCGATCTTCCTGCTCACCTACCTGCAGGCCCATCACCTCGATCTCGAGTTCTACGACCGGTTCTTCAAGGAAGGAGCCTACCTGCGCACCCACGCGGAGCATATGGCGCACTGGCATGGGGAGAACGCAAAAGCAGGGACCTGACGTCAACCCTGCAGTATTTAAGGCCACGGGGAGAACGTGGTCAGAAAGGAGGCTTCCAGTGCTCATATCCGTAGTACTCGCACACCCCCACAGGGGAAGTTTCAACCATGCGATAGCGGAGACGGTCATCGCCGCCCTCGAGGAATGCGGGCATGTCGTTGCATTCCATGACCTCTATGCTGAGAACTTCGACCCCCTGCTGCCCTACGACGAGATACCCCGCGACGCACCGCTCCCTCCGTCCATTGCCGCGCACTGCGTAGAGATTGCCGCCGCCGACGGTCTTGTGGTGGTTCACCCGGACTGGTGGGGGATGCCCCCCGTAATCCTGAAAGGCTGGATCGACCGGGTCCTGCGCCCGGGCGTCGCATACCGGTTTTTAGAGGGAGACGCCGGGGAAGGGGTTCCGGTGGGCCTGCTCAGGGCGAAAGCGGCACTCGTCTTCAATACCTCGAACACCCCTGGTCAGAGGGAGTTTGAGGTCTTCGGCGATCCCCTCGAACGGCTCTGGAAGGACTGTATCTGCGCGTTCTGCGGGATCCCGGTCGTCCGCCGCCGGATGTTCTCTGTTGTGGTCACGAGCACCGACAGGCAGCGCAGGGCCTGGCTCGACGAGGCGCGGAGGCTGGTCCGCGAGGTATTCCCGTCCGATTCCGCCTGAGGCGGCCCGGAAACATTTTTTACTTCCTCTCCGTATTGATGGATGAGGAAGGAAAATGGACTTTTCCGACTGCGTGAAATTTGCAAACGAAAACCCCGTGACCTACATCGCGACGATGGACGGCGACCAGCCCCGGGTCCGGGCGTTTGCCATGTGGTTTGCCGATTCGACCGGGTTCTATTACCACACCGGAACCCCGAAGAGCGTCTGGCAGCAGCTCACCAAAAACCCGAAGGTCGAGCTCTGCTTCTACAATTCTGAAGGTAAAGGAACGATGATGCGGGTCGCGGGAGCGGTCGAGTTCCTCGATGACGCGGCCTTGAGAGAGCGGCTCGTCAAAGAACGGCCGTGGCTCCTCCAGATCGGGGTCTCGGGCGCGGACGACCCGAAGCTTGCCGTCTTCCGCGTGGCCCACGGCGAGGCGTACTTCTGGACGCTGGAACAGAACATGCGGGAAGCCGAAGCGCCGCGGGTCAGGTTCTAGGCGCCCTGGAGCGGGAGGAACACTCCCGTCCTTTATGGGATGCCGGAAGCGCGAAGATCAGTCCATCGTTCTCCCGCAGGCGGAACATGTCCGCCGGTAGGGGTCGATGCATCCTCTGCACGAAGGGCACGTGTAATCGGCCTGCAGCTGCCGGCTCCATTCTTCGGGCCCGAGATCAGTGAGTCTTCTGATATTCTCCGCAAGGTCGATCCGGTACCGGCCACGATAAAGTTTATCGAGAGACCTCCGGGTCAGGCAGGGGAACTCCGGGCATTCGCCGCAGTGGTTAAGTTGCCGCTCCCGGACGCATCTCCGGATCCGGCACTTCCACTTTGAGGTGCGCTTCTGGCGAGGGTCATCGGAACGGCATCCACGGCACCTCCCGGAGAGAAAGCAGGAGGCGAGAGCGCAGTTCACGCCGCACATCCCGACTGAGTCCGGGTAGACTGTCTGGACCATCTTCATCACCCGGGGTGGCCTACCAATCCTTCTTCATCGCCTCAGCCTTCAGGTCCTTCGGCATCAGCTCGATGGCGTACCGGAGCGCTGTCCGGGGCATATCCCTCTTGTTCGCCATGATATAGGAGAAGACCTCGTCCGTGTGCTTCCGGCTCGCCTCCTTGAGGAGCCAGCCGTAGCCCTTCTGGACCATGTCGTCAGTATCGGTCAGGAGGAGATCGGCGATCGCGAGGGCTTCGGCGAGGAACATCCCGTGCTTCGCCGGCACGATCAGCGATACCGCCGCCGCCCGCCGCATCCAGCGGTTCTCCGACTGCGTCCAGCGTTTCAGCTCCGCAACCTGCTCCGGGAACCGGAGAATATAGTCCCCGACGGCGTGGTTGCAGAGGCCGTCGCAGGTGGCCCAGTTGGTGATGTAGGTCTCGATCCAGTGCCGGAAGACGGCGATGTCGCCGGGTTCGTAGCGGTCGGCGAGTTGCCGGGCCCACTGGGAGACGACGAACGCCTCCTCCATCATCCCCGACGAATAGAGTTCCTCGCAGAGGGCGAAGATCTCCTTTTTCTCACGGGTTTTGACCTCCTTCCAGTACTTCTTTGCGATCGAGACTGCGGTTGCCGTCTTCATCCCGTAGCACCGGACCTCCTCCTTGAAGAACCGCTGACCGCTCTCCCGGATCTCAGGGTCTGCGTGCGCCGCGAACTCCTGCCGTATCGCTTCGACGACCGTGTCCATGTGGAGATTTACGAAGGGGCGACGGATAAACGCTCCGGGTGGATCGGGGACGTCCCGACGCGGTTCAGAGGCCTGCCTTCCTGCTCCTCCGCTCGAGGAGGAGCACGTCCCGCCAGCGCCCGTCCTTCATCCGGCCCGGACGTTCGCGGCGGCCGACGACGCGGAAACCGTGCTTCGCATGGAGGGCGAGGCTCGTTTCGTTCTCCGGGAAGATACCCGCCTGGAGCGTCCAGACCCCTTCCCGCTCCGATGCGGCGATGAGCTCGGCAAGAAGCGCGCTCCCGACCCCCTGCTCCCGGGCGTCGTTCTCGACGTAGATGCTGACCTCCGCGACACCGGCGTAGACCGGGCGCCCGGAAGAGGGACTGAGCGCCGCCCAGCCAACTACCCTCCGGCCATTGGCCGCAACGAGGCGGCAGGACCTGACATGGCCCGCGTCCCAGCGCTCCCATGAAGGTGCTTCCGACTCAAACGTCGCGTTGCCGGTGGCGATCCCCTCGAGGTAGATCCGGCGGACCTCTTCCCGGTCGGCGGCGGTCATCTCCCGTATGATGAACTCCATTCCTATGAGCCTCGCCTATCGTATCCATACCTTCGCGGGGGTGAGTGATAAGCGATCCGCTACCGTGTCCGGCGGCCCGGCAACCCCTGTCTCCCGAGATATCGTTCAACATGCGTCTTTTTTATCCCCACCCCGAGCAGGCGCCGGAAGACCTCCTCCCGCCCGACTGCGGCAACCTCGCTCTTCGCCCTCCGCAGCGCCTCGACCTCGTCACGGTACGGGATCTCTCCCCGCCCCTCCGTCAGGCGCCGGAGGAGGGCCGGATCGCACCCGGCCGCGGCGATCCCCTCTCCGCGGCGGAGATCGATCCGGCACGACCCGGCGACGTACCCGATCCGCCGCCACCCCTTCTCCCAGTCGATCACCGCATAGGAGGCCGGGGAGCAGTCGAGGGCGACATACGCCTTCCCGGCGACTACGGATGCCATCATCCCGTAGTGGCCGGTGACGATGCACGCCGCCGGAAGGTCGAAGAGCCAGACCCGGTTCGCGAGAGGTGCGTGGGCCACGACGATATCGACCGGCCCTTCGGCCGAGAGGGCCATCCACCTCTCCTTCCCGGTGGGGACGCCGAGGAAGCGTATGCCGAGGACGGTCTCCGCCTCCCCCGAGATCTCGTGGATGTAAGGGTTCGCCTCTGCCGCCTCCCTGACGTGGGCGTAGGTGCCCATCGTGTCGTCGTTGTTCCCCTCGACGACGACGCAGTGCCTCCCCGCCGATGCAATCTCTCTGAGGAGGCCGAGGAAGAGTTCCGTCTCGTCGAGTCTTGAGCGCGAGCACCGGTCGTAAGCGGCGTCGCCGGCGAAGACGACGATTGCCGGGTCGGTCTCCTCGACCGGGCGGAGGAACGAGGTTTTGTCGACCTTCCGGCCGCCGGTTGAGCCCCGCTCCCTCGTCCCCCACGCGAGATCGCTCAGCGCCAGTATCCTCGTTGCGGGCATGGCTGGGAGTTACTCCCTTCCGGGGGTAATAGGTCTCGCGGTCGGGCACGTCATTGATGGGTGCGCGCTCTTCGGCCGTTCAGACCTCAACCCGTGATCCGCAGCACGACGACCGTGATATCGTCGAATTGCGGGGCTTCGCCGGCAAACGCGGCGACGGCATCCCGGATGGCTTCCGCAACCTCGTTGGCGGAGCGGCCGGCCGCAGCATCAATGACGGCGTAGAGACGCCCCTCGCCGAACATCCCGCCGTCCCTGTTCTCCGCCTCGGTCACCCCGTCGGTGTAGAAGATGAGGAGGTCGCCGGACCGGAGCGGAAGTGTGACTTCATCAAACTCCACGTCCTCGAGGAACCCGATCACCGGTCCGGTCGGCTCCAGGGTCTCTGTCGTCCCGTCCCCCCGCCGGAGGACGGGCGGGTTGTGGCCGGCGTTGCCGTAGGTGAGGGTGCGTGCCCGCTCGTCAAAGACTGCATACAGGAGGGTGACGAAACTGACGGATCCCGCATCCCCGATGATGGTGTCGTTCGAACGGCGGACGGTCTCCGAGGCGGCGTCGCGCCCGCGGGCGATAGTGCGTACTGTTGTGCGGGAGAGCGCCATGTAGAGCGCGGCAGGCACGCCCTTCCCGGCCACGTCGGCGATGACGAGGGCGTATCGCCCCTCGCCCAGGTCGACGAAATCGTAAAAGTCCCCTCCGACCTCTTTCGCCGGGCGGGTGAACGCGGCGATCTCGCACCCCCGGATCTCCGGGGTCGTGCGGGGCAGAAACGACGTCTGGATCTCCGCGGCGATCCGGAGCTCCGACTCCTTCCGCTCGATCTCTTCGCTGTAATGTCGGATCCGCTGAACCATCCGATTAATGCTCCGCTCCAGCCGGACGAACTCCGCCGTGTTCATCCCCCGTATGGCGTGGTCGAGGTCGCCTCCGGCGATCCGGTCGGCATCGTCGATGACGGCCCCGATGGCGGTGCCGATGTAGCGCGAAAGGCCGAAGGCGAGGCCGATCCCGACCAGGGCGGCGGCAAGCCCGATGAGGAGGTAGGTGATCAGCAGGTACTCCCTGACGGCATCGAGCCGGGAACGGTCGAAGACCAGCGCGAGCACCATGCTGCCGTCGGTCACCGTCGCCGGGTCACGGAGGTCGACATAGATCAGGCGGCTTGTCGTCCGGCCTGCAGGGTCCTCGACGGTCGCCGGGGTGCGGTTTGCAAGAACTCCCATGATCCCGGCGTCCGCGATCTCCCCCGTATCGTTCCCGGCGACGATGTTGCCGTAGACATCGACGATCCTGACGCCGGCGAGATCCGGGTTGTTCTGCATCAGGACCCGGACGACGTCGGTGTAGGAGAACTGAGAACGGATGTCGGAGAACTCGGCGGTCTCTATCCCGAGTTCAAGGACGAACCGGTGATCGGGCGACGGAAGGTAGGCGAACTTCCGGAGTCTCCCCGAGACGTTCAGGTCGCTGGTATCCTCGATCGAGCGGACGACGCGGTCGGCGGCAAACGCGTCCCCCTCGCGGACAGCGGTCAGCCGGGTATAGAATGCCGGGTACTGGCGGAAATCGACCCCCAGCACGTCCGGGACGGTTGAATAACGGATGATGCCGTCGGCGTCGATGATGTAGAGGTCCAATTCGCCCGGAAATCCGGGTGCGAGTTCGTCTTTGAGAGCATCCAGGTCGACCGCAGACGGGTCGTTGCCCGCCGCGCTGTACGTCCGGGAAAACTCCAGGAGCCCCTTCTTCATGGCGGGCGTGAGATCGTCGTCGATGAGACCGAGCCCCTTGTCGACAAGCCGGACGGATTCGACGCCGTTTCGCTCGGTATACTCCCGGAGGGCATCGTACTCCCGGGTGGCATCCTCGCTTGCCTGCAGGTACGAGACCGTCAGCGCGAGAACGATGACCGTGATGATGATGAGGGCGGTGGAGACCGCAAGGATGGCCTGGATAGAGCGAACGGGACGTTCGGGGCCCCTGTTCAGGTCGTTTGCAGGTTTCATCGCTCCTCATCCGGTGCGTGACCGCCCTGCCCGGTCAGGCGATCCGGTCAAGCCGGGTGACCGGTGCAATCCCGACCGTGGCGTTCCGGAGTTTCGAGATCGGGAGAAGATGGTGGAGCGCAACGAACCTCCCCGTATCGAGCGTGGTCGCGATCCCCTCTTCGAGGACGCCCGGCCCCACGTAAGGAGCCCCGGTATACACCGCTCCTGTCGCGTAGATGAAGCACGGGGCCGCTGGAGCGCCGGGCCGCGTGTAGCAGAGCGGTTCGAGCAGTGCGGGGTCGAACGTCGATCCTGCCCGTTCAAGGTCGATGGCGTAACCGAACGCGATGAGCGTCTCCCCGTCGTACCTCGGCTCGATCTCTGTGACCATGACGTCGTCGGCTACGAGGGCGCCGGGTCTCCTCCCGAAGTACATCGAATGCCTTTCGCCGGACGGCTGCCGGTTCTCTCCATCGGCGGCGGCACGGTGCGCCGAAAGCAGCGAGGATTTTATGTCCGCACTGCAGATGCCCCGGACGGTCCCTCGCAGAAGGAACGAAAAGACACCGGTGTATTCGGGGTTGTTCTCGCTCAGGTAACCGGTAGTTTGCCTGACGATCTCCTGTACAGTGATACCTTCGGGGCTGTCCGCCGCTATAGAGAGGAGAGTAGAGAACTCGCCGTCCAGAGAGGCATGAAAGGCGCTCGCGAGGGTAATCCCGCCGCCCTCGAGGTGTCCGGGGAGGAGATAGTCCGGTGTCTCGTTTCCGTCCGCCGGCAGGGTATAGAATGTGCCGCGGATACCGAGCATCTCGCCGACGAGCGGGGCGGCTGCTTCGAGACTCGGGGCAGCTGCCCCGATACCTATCATATATTCGCCGACGGGTGCGGGAACCGCGGTGATATTCACTTTCGTGAACGGCCCGAGATACGCTGCCCGGAGGCTGCCTGCGTAGCGCAGGGTCGCGCTCTCCCCTCCTCGCCCGGTAAAAGAAACGGTCGTCGCTTCCGCCCCGCCGCCGGCCGGCCGGAGAGCCGCGAGCGCCGTATCGAGATCGGGGAACTCCTCGATAACCCTCAAAAACCCGCCCATCGAGAAGATTTTGCGGGGGTACTCGCTGAGGCCGGCGACGGCAACCCTGCCGTCCCTTTCCTTCATGACCATATAGAGCGACTGGAAGAATCGCAGTCCCGCTGAGCTCATGAAGTCCACGCCGCCCATATCGACGACGACTGCACTGTCGTTTTCATGCATGTAAGAGCGCAGCAGATCGTTGACTTTCTCCGCACCGAATCCGTCCAGTCTCCCGACTGCAGATATCACTATGATAGTTCCCTCTCGCGTCGCCTTACAGTCCATGAAACCACAGTTATTCATTCACCGGCCGCAAGAAAAGTATTTTTATTCGATTTCGGCACACCGTGTGTCGATTCTGATATACGCGGCGAATCATGGAATTGTTGCACGAACCACCGGTCTCCTGTACGAGTTCTTTGCGTCTCTCGACGTCGCCCCTGTACAGAAGATCTTACGGAAGATACCCGTCCACGTACTCGAGGAACCGCTCCACGACAGCCGTCGAGTAGGGTCCTTCCTCGTAGGCCGTGGCGATGGTCAGGCAGTCGCGGAACGTGGAGACGATCACCAGAAACCCGTACGGCCAGCAGACGCAGGGAAGATACTGGATATCCTGAATATCGAGCGCCGCACCGTCCTTCGCAGGGACCGGAAGGTAATCGCCGGGATCGAAGACCCCGAGGTTCGAGAAGACCGGGTTTTTCATGCCGGATGTCCGGTACCGCTCGATCATGTCGTCGAAGAACGTCCGCACCGCCGGCATCCCGCCCGTCATGATCTCATCGTAGAAGAGGATGGCCGCGAGGCCGAGGCTCCCTGCCTTTTTGCGGGCCGTTATCGTCGTCACCCGGCCGATGATATCCTCTAACTGCGCCCCCTCCCCGGCGGAGAGGGTGACCTCGTAGGCGATGGAGAGGTTCGTGAGCGGAGAGTCCTCGCAGAGGCCGGGATACCTCCTCCGCAGATCGGCCGAGGTCAGGAACGAGCGGGGTCCCTCCCGGTCGGAGCGGTCGTCCCGGATCTTCTGGAACGCAAGGAAGAACGCAGCGATGAGGACGTCGTTCACCGTGGCCCCGTGCTCTCTCCCGAACGCCTTTATGTGCCCGAGCCTCCCGGGAGAGAGCGTCCGGAAGGCCGCCCGGGGCGTCCCCCTCCCGGTTTGCTCGCTCGGAAAGCGCCACCGGTCGACGAAGGGCTCCTCCTCCTCGAGCGCCTGCTGCCGCTCTTCGTCGGAGTAGAGCGCAAGGATATGATCCGTGCTCCGATCGTAAGGGTCACGGGGGACCGGCCGGAAGTCCGGGTCGTCCACGATCCCCCGGTAGGCCGCAAAGAGGTCCCGCGCAAGGGTGAGGGCGCCGGTGGCGTCGCAGAAGCCGTGGTGGCAGGTGACGGTCACGATATCCCCCTCCCTCCGCCGGTAGAGACTGACCCGCATCTGGGGCCCGGAGCGGACGTCGAGCGGCGGCGGGAGCAGGTTCTCAGCCTCCCCGGCCGGGGCGAGTACGAACGCTCCCTCCCACAATTCTTTCGGGATCTCCTCCCAGGCGGGCCGGCCGTCAACCTCCGCGTACCTCGACCGGAGGTAAGGATCGGACGCGATCAGCCTCTTCGTCGCCTCCCTCATGGCCCCGACGTCGACTTCGCCGTCGAGTGTAAAGACGACGTGCATCGTCGGATCGTAGATGCGCTCGAAATAGACGTTGAAGACGTCGAAGGCGGGCGCGGGATGGCGGATTGGGGAGGGGCGCATTACACTAACTGTCTCTCTGTTCCGGGATAACTGCTTTCGTCCCGGATACCCGGGGCCGTCAACGGAACGGAAGACGTCTGGCGAAGTCCCCGGCATGGGACCTCTCCAGTATCGGGCTCCTGAAAGAGGTCTGATTGGCCTGATAACCAATTTGTATGCTTATAAGTGGTGATCTCGGGTGATATGCTCAATAGCCGGTGTTGCTGCTGCTGCGCCCTCTTATCCGGATGAAGGGTGCGGCGGGCTGCCGCTCACCCCCGGGCCGCAAACGTTTTTGGGCGGTAAGCGGTTAGAAGATAGATGCGGGAGGTCCCGGATGAAGCGAAAGATCATCGACATCGACGAGGAAAAATGCACAGGGTGCGGGCTCTGCATACCGGACTGCCCGGAAGGAGCGCTCCAGATCATCGACGGGAAGGCAAGGCTCGTGAGCGATCTCTTCTGCGACGGGCTCGGCGCCTGTATCGGGACGTGCCCGGAGGGGGCGATCTGCGTCGTCGAGCGGGAGGCCGGACCCTACGACGAGAAGGCCGTGATGGCAAAGATCGTCCCCAAGGGGGAAGCGGTCATCAGGGCGCACCTCGAGCACCTCCTCGGCCATGGGGAGGAGGACCTGTACCGCGAGGCAATCGAGTACCTGACCGCGAACGACATTCCGGTCCCCCAACACGACACCGCGGCAGATCGTGCTGCATGCCCGGGTTCCGCCGCGGTGAGCCTTCCGCGAGGGGAGACTGCGGCGAGAGAGCGTGCCGGGCGGATAGAGTCGGAACTGAGGCAGTGGCCGATCCAGTTGAAGCTCCTGAACCCCGCAGCCTCGTACTTCGACGACGCAGATCTTCTCATCTCCGGGGACTGCGTTCCTTTTGCATACGCGGATTTCCACCGTGACTTTCTGCGCGATAAGATCGTGATCCTGTTCTGCCCGAAACTGGATACGGATGTCGAGGGGTACGTCACGAAGCTTGCGGAGATATTCTCGCAGCACGCGATCCGGTCGATCACGGTCCTGCATATGGAAGTGCCCTGCTGCAGCGGGGTGCGATATGTCGTGGACGAGGCCCTGAAACGCTCGGAAAAGGAGATCCCGGTGAAGGAGCATACCATACTGATCAGCGGGCGGGTTGCGGAGGAGGGGGAGAGGACGATCGGGCGACGGGGGTCCGGGATGGGTCACGGTCACGGGTCCGACCTCACCGCCGCGAGACGTACCGGCTCCCCTTCAGGTAAAACCGGAGGGGGAGGTCCGCCGCCTTCGTGATCCCGATCCGGGTCGTCTGCACGATCTCCCCGGGGAATCCTTCAGGCCGGCGGCCGGGCAGGCTGTCCGGCGATCCGACCTGGAGGGGACCGTTGTACAGGGAGGTCCCGTTCAGGTCCATGGTGATGTCGAGCGCCTGAGTCAGCTTGCCCGGCCCGCTCGCGAGCGAGACCGGGTCGTTCATCCCCCGCCTCTCCTGCATGAGATCGATCCCGATAGCCGGCTCGAGAGCCCGGATCAGGACCGCCTCCCCCGCGCCTTCCGATCCGGTCACGATGTTGACGCAGGTGTGCAGGCCGTAGATCAGGTAGACGTAAGCATGGCCCGGCGGGCCGAACATGACGCTGTTCCTCTTCGTCTCTCCCCGGTATGAGTGGGCCGCCGGGTCCCCCCGGAGGTAGGCCTCGACCTCGACGATCCAGCCTGCCGTTGTTCCTGTCCCCTCCCGGTGCACGAGCAGGCACCCCAGCAGGTCCTTTGCGACGGTCACGGTATCGCGTTCGTAGAACGAGGGTGGAAGGATCATGGCGACTCCGGTCTTCTCTTCCCTGCAAGGTCTCTTCCGCCTGCCCATCAAGGTTCCGGACGGGAGAGACCGCTCCCTGAATGGGTGCCTCCGGGCCGGTATCCCTGCGGCCTCCACAACCCTGATGCACACGCGCAGGTCCGCGTCGGGCTCCCTGTCCGTGAGATCGTGCCGCCGGGCACGTCTGCCGGGGTCGGATATCCTTTCTCATCACACCGTATTCCCGAATCGACTTGCATATATCTCCTCTGAGCAAACAAGTGATTGCCGGCCTCGCTACAGCGGCCGGACGACTCTCGTGAGGTAACTACATGCCTGAATTTGCACAACCGTTTGCCGGAAACAACATCGACCGAATGATGAGCCACAACGAGCTCATCCGCGCCGTGCGCTACACGATCGCCGCTGAGTTCGAAGCCATTCAGCTCTACAACCAGATGGCCGACGCAACCGACAATGAACTGGCTCGCGAGGTTCTGCGGGATATCGCAGACGAAGAGAAGGTACACGTCGGCGAGTTCTATCGCCTGCTCATCGAACTGGACCCCCGGGAGAAGGAGTTCTACCAGAGGGGTGCGGAAGAGGTCGAAGAGGAGATCGAGAAACTCCGGGCAAAGGCGTAGATGCCCGGCGGGCACCGTGATCGTCGGGGTGATCCGCGTATCCTCTCAACATTTTTCCCGCATATTCTGTTGCCGTATCCTCTAATACAGGTCGACGGGGATCTCCGGCGCCCGATGTGCGGATGAGCTCATGATACCCGCCCGTCGTCCCGGTTCCCGGGTTCATCGAGGTCTTCATATGATCATTGCCGTCGCCAGGCTCTTCCTGGACCTTACGGACCCGCTCAACTGCGACCGGTCTTAAGGCAGGCATTTCGTTGCGTAGAGGGACCTGCGTGCCCGCCGGGAATCACCCTCAGGGCAATTCATCACGGGCTTCCCTGCAGTGACCTAAAAGATAAATACTTGTGGGGCTTCACATTGAAACGCAACACTATCCGGTAATCAGCCCCAATCACAGGTAGGTTTTGGATATGAAGAAAGGATTTGTAGCAGATATCGAAACTGAGACGGTAAAGAACACCGATTTCCGCAGAGTCCTCTATACGGGGAAGTTCAGCCAGCTCGTGCTGATGAGCCTGAAGCCCGGCGAGGAGATCGGCGAGGAGGTGCACGACGATGTCGACCAGTTCTTCCGGTTCGAGGAAGGAGAAGGAGCTGTCGTGATCGACGATGTGAAGCATGCCGTCAAGGACGGCAACGCCGTGGTCGTGCCGAGCGGCGCGAAACACAACGTCCTGAACACGTCAAAGACCGCCGATCTCAAGCTCTATACAATCTACTCCCCACCTGAGCACCAGGACAAGGTCGTGCGAAAGACCCGCGAGGAGGCCATGGCATGGGAAGAGCACTACGACGGAAAGCCGACGGAGTAACTCTTCCTTCGGAGCAGTTCAACATTCAATCTCCCTTTTTTGCAGTTGGTATCAAAGGCGTTTTAACTGAGAAACTCCTCAGCCCCGTTCGATCTCGCCGCCGGCCTCCCGGATTGTCGTCTCGATCCGCTCCAGCAGACCGGTGTCGTGGATGGCGAAGTCCAGCATCGAGAAACCCGCCACGAGGGGGATGGGCTTGAAGATCACGAGCGGTGCGTTTCCTCCTCTCTCCGGGTTCTCGCCCGGGGCGATGACGGCGGTCGTTCCATCCCCCCAGACGGCGAGGTTCCCGTAGCCCTGTGCATCCCATAGTTTCTGGATGATCTCACGTGTATGCAGCATTTTCTGTTCCCGGAAGAAAGGGTGTGAAGAGGGGGCATCAATCTTCCGGCACGGTAGTGCCGCAACGTATGGCATGGGCCGCTTGCTTACCTCACCGACGGAGCTTCGGTTTCCCTGCCCTCCGCCGGAGGCGTCTGCTCTCCCGTAAAGAGGTGGTCGACGCCCAGGATCGTGTTCACCCAGCCCCAGTCGTCGCTGAACTGGAGGATCATCAGGACGATGAGGGTGAGCGGAACGGCGAAGATCATCCCGGCAACGCCGAGAGCCCATCCCCAGAAGATGACCGAGAGAATGACCACGAGGGCGGGGATGTCGAAGCGCCTCGATGCGAAGTGCGCGAAGATCGGGTTCTCCACCAGCGCGTTCAGGACTGCGACTGCTGCAATCACCGCGATAGCGCCCCAGAGCCCGAACTGGAGCCAGGCAAAGAAGATCGCCGGGAGTGCCGCGACGATCAGGCCGATGTAGGGGATGTAAGCAAGCAGAAACGTCAGCACTCCCCAGAGTACGGCTGCGTGTACCCCCGCGACCCAGAGGAACGCGCCGAAGAGGAAGCCGTGGACGAGGTTTGCCTCGGTCCTGACGATGACGAAGTCGATCAGGAACCTGCTCATGCGGGAGAATCCCTCGACACTCTCCGGTCTGTTCGTCACCCTTTTTATGCGCTCGGGCATCCGCGGTGCCTCGATGAGCGTGAAGATTGTCGTTACCGCTATGAAGAAGAGGTAGAGGAGAAGGTCCGCGATGCTTATGGCGGACGAAGAGAGGAATCCGGCAAATCCCTGAAGGTTAACCGAGGAAGGGGAGAACGAACCCGTATCGATCCCGTACCTGTCCAGGAGTGTGAGGATCTCGGATAGCCTGGCGGTCAACTCCCGCTGGTAGAGGGGGAGGGCCGATATCAGGTTTTCAAACGAGAAGAAGACGAGGTAACAGATCAGCAGGACTGCAACGCAGGCGATGACGGTGACCGCACCGACGGCGGCGATCTCCGGCAGACCCCTCGACCGGAGCGCTTTCGTCGCGGGATACGCGATCATGGCGAGGATCAACGATACGACGATGATGGTGATGATATATGCGATCGCCTGGATTCCGATGATGAGGAATACTGCTGCCGTCAGCAGGAGTACGGTGCCCGCGGACCGGGGGAGAATTGGAGTGTCTGCCATCCTGAGTGACGTGTTTTAGCGATAAGTATATTAATGCGGCGAAATGCAACGGAGGTTGCCGGACCGACAGATCCGGCAGTCGACGCATTTTATCTGCGTCGCCGTCCCCGATGCCGGGACGACGTCGCCGACGGACTTCGGCACCCGTCCTCTCGATTGCTCACGCCGGGTTCTGCCGGGACGCCGGCACGGATTGAGGGGACATCCCCTCCACCGTCGAAAGGCTGCGGGCGGTGCCGTTGCCGATGAGGTCTCGCAGGGCCGGCAGCGGAAAGTCTCCGCCCGAATGACCGGAGGGTCGGTATTAAAGTGCTGCAAGCGTGATTCGTATTCATAGATGATACTCACCCTCGAACTCCTGCTTGTCGGCATAGCGTTGCTCTTCCTGATAAGTATCGTTGCAAACAAGTTCTCGGAGCGGCTCGGCGTTCCCGCACTCCTCATCTTCCTCATCGTCGGGATGCTGGCGGGCTCGGAAGGTCCGGGCGGCATCCCGTTCGACGATCCGGCGCTTGCGCAGATCATCGGGATCATTGCCCTTGCATACATCCTCTTCTCCGGCGGTCTTGATACCCGGTGGGAGCAGATCCAGCCCGTTCTCTGGCCGGGTATCGCCCTCTCCACGCTCGGCGTTGTCCTGACCTCAATTCTGCTCGGCGCATTTGCCGTCCTGGTCCTCGGGTTCCCCCCGCTTGCGGGCTTTCTCCTCGGCGCAGTCGTTTCGTCCACCGATGCGGCGGCGGTCTTCTCGGTCCTGAGAACGGCAAGAGCGCGCCTTCAGGGAAACCTGCGGCCGTTCCTCGAGTTTGAGTCGGGCAGCAACGACCCCATGGCGATCCTTCTCACCACCGGTATCATCGGCCTGATCCTCATCCCGGGCTCATCCATCTTCACTCTCATCCCGATGTTCGTGCAGCAGATGGCAGTCGGTGGCCTTCTCGGCTACGGGATGGGTAGGGCGATTGTCTATCTCATCAATCGTCTCAAGCTGGAATCCGAGGGGCTGTACCCGGTGCTCACCCTCACCATGGTGCTGCTGACCTACGGGCTGACCGCCACCGTCGGAGGAAATGGGTTCATTGCGGTCTATATCGCCGGGCTCGTCATGGGTAACAGCATCGTCGTTCATAAAAAGAGCCTGATCCGGTTCCACGACGGGATCGCGTGGCTGATGCAGATCCTGATGTTCCTCGCGCTCGGCCTGCTCGTCTTCCCCTCGGAGCTCATACCGGCGATCGTTCCCGGCCTTCTCGCCGCCATCTTCCTGATCCTGGTTGCCCGGCCGGTTGCCGTCCTGATCACGCTGCTGCCCTGGAAGATGCCGCTGAACGAGAAAGCCCTGGTCTCCTGGGTGGGGCTGCGGGGTGCCGTCCCGATCATCCTCGCGACCTATCCGCTTGTTGCGGGCGTGCCGAACGCGGAGGCGGTCTTCAACCTCGTCTTCTTCATCGTCCTCGTCTCGGCGCTGGTTCACGGGACGTCGATCCCCTCCGTCGCACGCTGGCTCGGTCTCGCCGCCCCGCTCGAGGAGACGCGGAGACTCTCCCGGGAGTTCGAGGTGGACCCCGACACGCCGAGCGAGCTGCTCGAGCTGGTCATCCCTCCCGACGCCCCGGCGGTGGGAAAGCAGGTCGTCGACCTCGGGTTGCCGAAAGGCGCCCTCATCATCCTGATGCAGAAAGGGGACGAACGCTTTGTCCCGGGCGGCAGCACGGTCATCGAAGCCGGGGACACGCTCCTCCTCCTGACGACGGACGACCTGGCGGAGATGGTCCGCGCCAGGCTCATCAGCGCGGAGGGGCCGGCGGACATCTCCGCCCCCGAAGCGTGATGCACGAACCTGGCGCCTTCCTGTGTCCGCACGAGGCAAAAACCCTCTCCTGCGCCGCACCGTTTCCGCAGCGGAATCCCACGGAGGGCACTGCCGGGGCGCCCCTATCGCCGTAACTCTACGAGGACACCTCCGGAGCGATCCGGCCTACCACCGGCGTTTTTTGACTTAGAGTTGCCCGGGATCTTCACCGGGATCCGCCCGGGTGCGACCTGGTATGTTTCACTTTTATAATAATGTTTATATATTATGTTGAGTTTACTCCCCTCGGGAATTGTATGAGAAAACCCCGAGTACCTGTAACCTATCTGGTAGTTTTCATTGTGGCGGTCATCTCGATTGCCGTGATCGCCACTGCAGCTCCTCAGGCTGGAACCCTGACCAGCGGCGAGCCGGGCATGCCCGGACTCACCAGAGCACTTGAAGTTTTCCCGAATAACCTCTCACATGCGGATATATCCGGCAATCGGATCGTCTATAGCGATTATAGAAACGGAAACTGGGACATCTTCCTGTTCAACCACACTTCGGGCAGGGAGTACCAGCTCACGAACGACTCCTACGACCAGATGAACCCCACGATATCCTGCGACCTGATCGCCTGGTATGACAACTCCACCGGGTCGTGGGACCTCGTTCTCCTCAAACTCCACGGTGACGGTGCGGCCTACCAGGTCTGCACGGGCCCCGACGAGGGGCGGCCGGGCTGTCCCGCGGGAGTGGTCTGTCCGCCGACCTCCACTCCGACTTCCACTCAGACGCCAGGGCCAGGGCCCGGCAACTGCTCCTGTATGGCGAACTTCACCTGGAACCCGCAGAACCCCGGCGTCAACGCTACGGTTAACTTCACCGGGAATGCCACGGTCTCGGGAGACTGCAACGTCCAGACATGGGCCTGGGACTTCGGTGACGGGGCGACCGGCGGCGGTGAGACCGCCGGTCACGCTTACACTGCGGAGGGAACCTACACGGTCAGGCTGAACGTGACCCTCGACGACGGCACGGTATGCAATGCGTCCGAGAACATCACCGTCTCACCGCTTCCCGCCGACAACTGCTCCTGCACGGCAGACTTCACCTGGAGCCCGCAGAGCCCCGGCGTCAACGACACGGTAGATTTCACCGACCAGACGTCGGTCGACGGGGACTGCGCCATCCAGGCATGGGCGTGGAGTTTCGGCGACGGGGCGACCGGTGAGGGCGAGACCCCCGGTCACGCTTACACCGCGGAGGGAACCTACACGGTCAGGCTGAACGTGACCCTCGATGACGGCACAGCATGCAACACGTCTCGCGACATCACCGTCTCGCCGCCACCGGAGGAGAACTGCTCCTGCACGGCAAGCATCGCGAAAGACCGCGACCAGGCCGACCCTGAGCAACCGGTTGCCTTTACCGGTTCGGCTACGGTCGAAGGGGACTGTTCCGTGACCGGCTGGACCTGGGACTTCGGCGACGGAGCGACCGGTGAAGGGGAGACCGCGAGCCACGCCTACGCCGCGGCGGGAACCTACACGGTTACGCTGGTGGCGACGCTCGACGACGGCACTACCTGCCAGGCAACGACGGATGTCACGGTGGCCGCTCCGCCGGAGCCCTGCTCCTGTACGGCAAGCATCACGGCTGACGGGAACTCGTTCCACGGCGACGTCGATATCCAGGGCGACTGCTCCGTGACCGGCTGGACGTGGGACTTCGGCGACGGAACGACCGGCAGCGGCCAGGACGTCACCCACGATTACACGTCGGAAGGGACCTATACGGTCACGCTGGTCGTGACGCTCGACGACGGGAACACGTGCCAGGCGACGAGCCAGGCCTTCGTGGTCTTCTGATGAATTCGTAAAAAAGCGGCGGGGAGGCGAATCTCCCCGCCCCTTCTTCTGAAGGCGCTCGGATTCGCTCCGGTTTCCGATACACCCGGGGCCGGGGATCACGCCCCGGCGACCGCAATCCCGGAGGTCTCCTCTTCGAGGTTGTCGGCGTGAACCTCGTCGCGACTTAAGACGGCAAGGACAACGACGGCGAGCGAGACCGCAAAGACAGCGACGAAGACCAGGTCGAACCCCGTGGCGAGCACGCTTATCTGGATCTCAGCCAGAGAGGATGTCGTTACGTGGCGGTGCGACGCGACCGTGAGCATCGCCTGGACAAAAAGCATGCTGATGAAGGAGATGCCGAGGGTGATCGGGCCGGTGCGCTCCACGGAGATGAGGCTCGAGACCATGCCCTGCCGGTCGCGGGAGGCCATGTTCATCACCATATTCGTGCCGGGGGAGAGCATGAGGCCGAGACCGAACCCCACGACGGCAAGCGCGCCGCTGATGTAATATATCGTGCTCTCCGCCGAGAACGACCGGAACATCAGGTAGCCGGCGGAGATGACGAGCGCGCCTGCGATACAGAGTCGCCTGTTCCCGATGCGGTTTATGAGCATCCCGGAGAGGAAGCCGCTTGCCATCATGGCGAACGAGAGCGCGGTGAGGACGAGCCCGGAAGTCGAGGGGTCGAAGCCCTTCACCAGTTCGAGGAAGAACGGGAGGAGGTAGTTGACGCCGCCCATGAGGAAGTAGGCGAGGGCGAGCATGAGGTTGACGTAGAGGAAGTTGCGGTTGCTAAAGAGCCGGAAGTCGAGGAGCGGGTCGGCCGTCCTCTGTTCGTGGAGGACGAGGTAGCCGAGCGCGATGCCTGCGGCCGCGAGTGCCGCAAGGATCGTCGGGTCCGTCCACCCGAGCGCGGAACCTTCGCTGACGGCATATATGAGCGATCCGAGCCCGGCGAATACCAGAACCGCGCCGAGCCGGTCGAACGGCGAGGGCGTGCCGCCTGCCGTGACGCCTGCCGGTATCGCGTATGACCCGAGCAGGATGGCCGCGGCGCCTACGGGGACGTTGATGTAAAAGATCCAGTTCCAGGAGAGGTACTGCGTCAGGATGCCCCCGAGGACCGGGCCGGCCGCGGTCCCGAACGCTGCAAACGTCGTCACGATCCCCATCGCCTTCCCCTTCATCTTCATCGGGAGGTATGCCGCGACCAGGGCCGGTGCGATGGCGGCGATCATCGCCCCGCCGATCGCCTGGAGCACCCTTGAAGCGATCAACATCTCGAACGAGTTAAAGACCTCCGGGAAGAAGCCGCAGAAGAACGAGCCAGCCGTGAAGACGCCGAATCCGGCGAGGAACACCGTCTTGAAACCGATCCGGTCGCCCACCTTGCCGAAGACGAGGATAGAGCCCGTCAGCACCAGCAGGTATGCCGTTGCAACCCAGCTGACCGTTGTCGAGGGGAGGTCGAAGATCGTCGATATCGTCGGGAGGGCGATGTTCACGATCGTCCCGTCAAGCGACGTCATGAACATCGCAAGAGCGATCGAGACCATGAGCAGAGTATACTGCTGCCGCGAGGCGTTGCCGGCCGGCTGATGCATACTGAATGTGCTTGCTGTTTGGATTAAGATATTTTGGAAAGGGCCTGTCGCGGACTCCCCGATTCCCGAACTGGGCGACGAAGATCGTGCGTAGAGGGACAAGCGGCCGCATGGAACGCGAAATCCACCGGTCTCGGCGGCTCACTCCTTCGGCCGCAACGGGCAGCATCTGTTGCCGCACCCCGGGCAGACGCGGCGAAGGACCAGGAAGATGCCCGTGCCGGCAAGTATCCAGAAGAGTGCAAGGAGTGGAACCTGCGAGAGCAGCCAGTACTGGGGAACCGCGG
This sequence comes from Methanobacteriota archaeon, assembly GCA_023436625.1. Taxonomy (GTDB): domain Archaea; phylum Halobacteriota; class Methanomicrobia; order Methanomicrobiales; family Methanoculleaceae; genus Methanoculleus. The sequence continues at coordinate 28,392 of JAEZIP010000077.1, forward strand.
CGATAAGGAGGAGTGCAACCGAGACTGCAGCGATCTCGACGGCCGTATACTTCCCCCGCCGGGCCGGAAGAAGGGCGGCAAGCCTGCCGGGAAAGAAGTGGACGCACCCCTCCCCCCGCATCGGGCACTTCGTGCAGAAGACTGCGATGACCGCCCCGCAGAGGAGGGCGGCGACGGCGAGATACGCCAGGGCGTACAGCGGAGAGACGAAGCTTATTGCGCCCGTTCCGATTATGACCGCCCCTGTAAGCAACGTGAGGGCAAAGACGCCGACGGCGACGGTTTTCATGCACAGAGTATCAGCGTTGAAGGTGATCAGTTTTCCTCGCGGGCGGCGGCACCCTTGCGCTCACGAGCCTGAGTCCCGATCCCGCTCCGCCCGTTTGAGCGTGAATCTGAATGCCGCCCCCTCGTCCGGGCACCCCGGCACGCAGTCCTCGATCCAGATCCTCCCTCCGTAGCGCTCGATGACCGTCCTGCATATGAAGAGCCCGAGACCGTCGCCCTTCCCCCGGGCCTTCCCCCGCTCGAACCGGTGGAAGAGTTTCTCTTTCACGTCGTCGGGCACGCCGGGCCCGTCGTCCTCCACCGAGATCAGCACCTCGCCGTCCCGCTCCTCCGCCCGGACGACGATCTCCACGTCCGGGCCGCCGAACTTGACGCTGTTGCCGATGAGGTTCATAAAGACCGTCGGCAGGAGGTTGTCCGCCAGAACATCGAGCGATGGAACCTCCTGCCGAATCGATACTTCGCGGAAATTTCCGATCTCTCCATCGATGATCGTGTTGAGGTTCACAGGTGCAAATTCCGCCGATTCAAGATGGATCCGCCTGATTGTCGCGACGTTCATGAGGATCTCGGTGCTTCGTGCGATGCCGTCGTGGAGTTTTTGGGCGTAGGCCCTCTCGGTGCCCTCGAGCAGTTCGAGCATGAGGTCGGCGTAGATACTGGAGACGTTGTTCGCGTTCCTGATGTCGTGCGTCATGATATCGAGGTAGAGGTTCGCCTCCCGGTGCGCCTCCTCGAGACTGGTGATCAGCCTGATCCGCTCCTCCTCGGCCTGCTTTCGGTCGGTGATGTCGCGTGCGTTCACGATGAACCCCCGGGCGCTCCCCTCCCGGAGCAGGTTTGCACCCGTAACGTCGAGGAATATCCACCGCCCGGCAGAGTCCCGGACTCTGATCTCGAAGGTGAGTCTCGCCGAAGGCTGGACTGTCCCGGTCCTCATCGCTTCCGCTACCTTCAGCGTGTCGTCGGGATGTACAAGGTCGAGTACGTTCATGCCGATGAGGTTATCAGGGTCGTAGTTCCCGATCCGCTTCACGGAAGGACTCGTGTAGGTGATGCGCCCTTTCGTATCGAGGAGGAGGATGATGTCGGACGCGTTCTCGATGAGAGAACGGAAATGCACCTCGCTCTCCTGCAGGGCCCGGTTGAGACGGACCAGTTCGTCCCCTTTTTGCCGGAGCTGCTCGGTGGTGCACTGCAGTTCTTCGTTCTGGACCTCCAGTTCTTCGGCGGACTGCTGCAGCTGTTCCAGGAGTCCCTGCTTCTGCGCTTCCGCCCGCTTCAGCTCCGTAATCTCCGTTCCTACGGCGATGACTCCGGTGATGTCGCCCCGCGCATCCCGCAGGGGTGTCTTTGTGGAGTAGAAGATCCGGTCGCCGACCACTTCCTCGAAGGTCCCGGTTATCCCGATCTCCATCACGCTCTGTTCATTGCCCACGATGGACCCGCCGCCCTCGGGCCCGAAGAGGTCGATCGCCGATCTGCCGAGCACCTCGGATGCCGGTCTGCTGAACATCTGGAGCACGGCGGGGTTGCACATCACAAAACGGCTCTGCCGGTCTACAGCATAGATAGGTGCCGGCGTGTTCTCGCAGATGGCGTTGAGAAGGGCATTGGCCTTCGCGAGCTGGTCCGTGCGTTCGATTACACGCTGCTCAAGCGTCTCGTTTAACTTCTGCAACGCTTCCTCGGCCCGCTTGCGCTTGGTGATGTCGATACCCACCTCCAGAATATGGGGCGAGCCGTCCGCTTCGGTGAAGGGGAAGTCGAAGATATCGTAATCGCGGTTGTCAGGACCGGTCCACTCCCAGTGGTGGGGCGCCTTTGTCTTCATGACGCGGTAGGACTCGCAGTTCTCGCAGGGCTCCGTGAGTCCGAAGAGGTACTCGAAGCAGCGTCGGCCGCCGGACTCGCCGAACCGCTCCCGGAAGAAGCGGTTCGCGAAAGGCACATGATAGTCCGGCGACAGCAGTATCACGTACGCCGGCAGCGTCTCCAGGACGCCGTAGAGACGCTGCCGCTCTGTCTTCACCGCCTCCTCCGCCCGGGCGCGCTCGGCGACCTCGGCCTGCAGGGCCTCGTTCGCCTCCCGGAGTTTGAGGGTGCGCTCCAGAACGCGCCTCTCCAGTTCGTCGTTCGCTCTCTGCAGCGCCTCTTCGGCCCGCTTGCGCTCGGTGATGTCCTGGCCCTGGGCGATGACCGATGAGACCGTTGCCCGATCGCTCCCGTATATGGCGGCGGAGTTCCACAGGACGGTCCTGATACTGCCGTCCGCCGTGAGTATGGGAATCTCGACGGTCTCCCACCGCTCCCCTGCCGTCGTCTTCCGGATGAGGTCCATCAGTTCTTCCCGCCGGGCTTCGGGGAAGAGCATTGCCGGGGACCGACCGACGACCCGCGGCACCCGCGGTTCGACCCGTCAGCCGCTCGAAGGCGTTGTTGAACCTGGTGATCCTGAGGCCTGCGTCCCAGACGATGATGGGGGCGTTCGCGTACGTGATCAGGTTCTCAAGGTACTGGGTCGTTTCGCGGAGCGAATGTTCGCTCCTGCCCAGTTCGTCCAGGTTCTGTCGCAGTTCCTCCTCTACCGTCGTCAGGTCCTCGTAGGCATCGTTGAGCTCCCTGTTCTTGCGGGTCAGCTCCTGTTCGATGCGGTTGCGCTCCTGCGCGTAGCGTATCGACCGCACGAGCGACTGACCCGTCAGCCGGCCCTTCACGAGATAGTCCTGCGCTCCTTTCTGGAGTGCCGCAAGACCGGTCTCTTCGTTGTCAAGCCCGGTCAGGACCACGATAGGAATACCCGGCGCGTTTCCCCTCACGGTCCCGACCGTTCCGATACCCTGGCTGTCCGGGAGATGGAGGTCGAGAAGAATGAGATCGATCCCTCCCTCGTGCAGGATGGAGAGCGCGGACGAGAGATATTGTGCGGATTCGATCCCGAGATCAAGCCCCTCGAAATCAGCGAGCAGTTCCCGTATCAATTCCAGATCTGCGGGGCTATCCTCGACCACCAGGATCCTCATGCTCACTCTCCACACCGGGGCGGCAGCGTCACGATCGAGAACCAGAAATCTTCGATAGACTGGACGATCTTGATGAACTCCTCGAACTTCAACGGTTTTCGGATGTAGCAGTTTGCATGGAGCCGGTACGATTCGCAGATATCCCGCTCGTCCTGCGAAATGGTCATGACCACGACCGGTATGGAACTCAATCTCTCGTTCGCTTTGATCTCCGCGAGGACCTCACGGCCGCTCTTCTTCGGGAGGTTCAGGTCGAGGAGGATGAGATCCGGTTTCGGTGCGGCCGCGTACCTGCCGCGTTTCTGCAGGAACGCCATGGCCTCGTCCCCGTCCGTGACCACGTGCAGGTTGTTCGTGAGCTTGCTGTCCAGCAGCGCTTCCTGTGTGAGGGCGATGTCGGCGGGGCTGTCTTCAACGAGCAGTATCTCAATCACTTTTGGAGTTTCCTGGTTCTTGTCGGGCTTGTTCATGGTGTGACCTCCGAATGGGACGGGAGGGAGAAGGAGAATGTCGATCCCGCCCCGGGCTCTGACCGGACGGTGATCTCGCCGCCGTGTCGTTCGACGATCCTCTTGCAGATGGTAAGGCCGATGCCTGTACCATCATACTCGCCTTTCGCATGCAGGCGCTGGAAGAGCCTGAAGATGCGGTCGGTGTGCGCAGGATCGATGCCGATCCCGTTGTCCTTCACGGAGAATACCCAGGCATCTCCATCCCGGGAAGCGGAGATGTGGATTTCCGGGACCGTCTCCGGCTTATGAAACTTCAATGCGTTGCCTATGAGGTTCTGGAAGACCTGGGTGATCTGGATGTTGTCGGCAAGGATCTCCGGGAGCGGGTCCTTCGTGATGACGGCGTGTGTATCCCTGATCGACGCGTGCAGATTCAGGAGCGCCTGGTCGAGCGATCGGTTCGTGTCGATGAGGTCGAACTCATGGGCTCTGGTCTGCACGCGGGAATACGAGAGAAGATCCTGGATGATCTGCTGCATCTGTCTGGTGCCGTCGACGATGAAATGGATGTATTTATCCGCTCGTTCATCGATCTGACCTTTATACCGTCTCTCGAGCAGTTCAGCAAAGCCGGAGATTGCCCGGAGCGGCTCCTGGAGGTCGTGAGAGGAGATATAGGCGAACCACTCCAGGTCTTGATTGCTCCGTTTGAGATCTTCGGCATACTTTTTCAGTTCTCCTTCGGCAAGTTTTCTGTCGGTGATGTCCTGCCCCTGAGCGATGGTGGCAATGACGGTGATCCCGTCCTCGTCGTGGATATTGGCCGAGTTCCACAGCACCGTGCGCACCGCCCCGCTCTTCCTCCGGATAGGGATCTCCACGGCGTTCCAGTACTCCCCCGACGAGGTCCGGTTGATATGTCCGAGGGACTTCTGCTTGCCTTCCTCGGGGAAGAGAAGTTCGAGGGGTCTCCCCAGGACATCGCGTGCCGCATAGCCCGTCAACCGTTCGAAGGCGTGGTTGAACCTGGTGATCCTCCTCGATGTGTCCCAGACGACGATGGGTGCGTTGGCATGGTCTATCAGGCTCTCCAGGTAATCGCTCGTCTCCCGGAAGGCCTCCTCGGCCCGCCTGCGCTCGGCAAAGAGCGTTGCGTTCTCAAGAGAGATGGCCGCCTGGGAGACCAGCAGTTCCACCATATCCGTCTTTCCGGGTGTGAACACCCCCTCCGACAGGCGATTTTCCAGGTACAGCACCCCGATCATCTTCGACTGCTTGATCACCGGAAGACAGAGCACCGAGCGGAGATGCATCTCCTGGACCTCCGGGTTGTCGATGAACTGCCCTTCCTTCCCGGCGTTCTTCAAGATCAGCGTCTCCCCGGTCCGGTGCACGTAGCGGACGATCGCCTTGCAGAGCCCGGACGACTCTTCCAATCTTTTATTGGAAGTCTTCACAGCTTCCCTGTCGGTGACATGGCTCTCTGCGCGGATGAACAGGTTGCCGTTCTCTTCCATCAGGAGATACCCTGCCTCCGCCCCCGAGCTCTCGATGACCACGTTCATGATCTTCTCGAGCAGGGCTTCCTGCTCGATCTCGGCGGAGATGGCGAGCGAGGACTTCATGAGATATTCGACGTCGAGATCGGGAAGAATACGGCCGGAATGCTCCGGATCGAAGCGCGGGTACGGAGCGACCCCGTCCTCAAAGTATTCGGGATAGCGTTCGACAAGATTGACCGCTTTTCGCTCTGCGCGGCATTTCCTGTACAGACGCCCTGCCTCGGTGATAAACGCCCTTCCGGAGCCCCCTCCGGCCTGCCCGAGAAGTTCCCCGAGGCATTCGTTGAGGTGCCCTGCGAGGAACGTGTAGTTCTCCCTGTGTGCGGCGTCTATCGCATCGAGGTAAAGGCTTCGCGCCTCCCGGTGATCGCCGGTGACTCTCGCGAGTTCGGCATGCACAAAGGCGAGATAAGGTCGCAGCAGAGGTCCGAGGCTCGCCCACGTCTCAAGGTTCGCGACGATCGGCCGGATCTCCGCGAACAGGTCCTCTTCACGCTCAAACCCTAGTCCCATCTCGTGCAGTTTCAGGGCGTTCAAGACCCTGAAGACGTACCACTCCCTCTTCAGCACGTTGTCGGTCAGGCCCGAGAGATACTTCCGGACACCGGCAAGGTATCGCCCGGCCTCTTCGTGCTCTCCCAGGTAGTAGTGCGCGAGAGCCCTGTGGACGAAGTAACTTCCGGCAGAAGCGATGTGGTTGTCCTGCTCCCACTGCATCAGTTTTTCGTCCATGGGCGCCGGTTGGGAGCCCTTCTTCATGGGCTCGATCCAGCCCGCCTGCATCGCTTCGGCGAGTCCGACGGAGAAGGAGAGGTGGTACCGGTTGGAGAATTGAAGGCATTCGGTGGCATACTCTTCGATAATGGAGAAGTCCGCTCCCTGGACCTGCAGATTCCACATCAGGGGCCCGTAGGAGAGACCTGCATTGTAGAGGTCGCCGCAGTTCTTCCCGCTCTGGATCGCTTTGAGACAGTAATCCACGATCTCCTGCGGATGACTTCTCGAATGCATGTTGCACCAGACGATCCCGTTCATGCCGCGCGTGGCGCCGAAGGTATTGGGGTATGTTGCCGAGAGGTCGCGGGCAAGGTCCTCGTACCTGAACGCCGACGCGAAGTCCTCCTGTTCTCCGAGCATGAGCCCCATGATGCTGAACGAGTAGATGACGGACTCGTCCATACCCCCCGAGAGGCAGTGCCGGGTCGACTGCGCAGCCGAGAGGTAGAGTTGCGGCACCAGCCCGGACATGTAGAGGTCGGGGATCAGTTCGCTGTAATAGGCGAGTTCTATCTTACTCTTCCTGTCCGTGGTAAACGGCATCTTCCGGATGGCATCCCATACGTCGACCTCCATCGAGGCGATCTCGCCCATCACGGCCTCTCGTCTCCTCTCCGCTTCATCCGGATCGTCCGGGATGGATCTGCCGAAGTAGGCGAGGCCGCGGTTCGCGGTCTCGATAGCCTTGTTGAAGTTGCCTATGGACGAGAGCGACGTGGTCTGCTCCGCGAGACACTCCGCCCGGTCGAGATCCGTCCCGGCATGGTCGAGGAGGTGGTTGAGCAGCCTCTCGGAGTCCCCGTAATTCCCGCACATGAGCTCCGTCTTTGCCGCTCTCTGGAATATCCTGAACGTGCGCTCGTAGTGGCTCTCCTCCCAGCAGTCGTCGGGCAGGAGTTCCCTGCTCCGGTTGAAGTAATCGTTAGCCGCCTGTGTGGCGAGAGAGTCGAGTGCCTTGTTGCCGGCATGGTAGTTGACATCCGAGAGGAAATATGCCGTCTGCGGGTCCGGTTCCGCTTCCAGGCCCAGATTGAGGTGGGAGACGATGGTGAAGAGGTTTTCGAGCTTCTCCATCCCCCTAAGTGCCTCCTCCGGAACGGCACGGAGGAGGTGGTTGCCCACCTGCCAGTGGATCTGCCGGCGCCTCTCTGCCGGTATGGCGGATAGCGCCGCTTCCTGGACTTTGTCGTGGATGAACTGCAACTGGTTCTTGCTCTCGACGAGCAGTCCCTGCCCGAGAGCCGGTTTCAGCACCTCGAACGTCTCAAGCAGGGTCATCCCCCGGATCTGCGAGACCTCGGCAGGCGAGAAGGTGTTGCCCATGCAGGCACAGTATTCGAGCAGGGTGATCAGGTCCGGAGGGAGGTTCCGGATCTTCGAGGCGAAGAGGGCGACGATGGTGGTCGGCATGCGGGACCTCTGGATCTTCTCAAGGTCCCACCGCCACTGGCGGTCGTCGTCGAGGTACAGCAGGTCTTCGTTGTGCAGGTAGGAGAGGCTCTCGCTGACAAAGAGCGGGTTGCCTTCGGTCAGCGCAAAAATAAACGCCGACAGGGCCTCTGTCTGCACAAGGGGCGAGTCGAGGATGTACGAGACCATCTCGTGGCAGTGTTCTGGCTTTAAGGGCTCGAGCCGGATCTCCTTCAACGGCCTGCCGTTCTCCTTTGCGTTCCGGATGAGCCTTGAGAGGGGATGGCTCTGGTCGACCTCGTTATGGCGGTAGGCCCCGATCAGGAAGAGGTACGGGTGATCCCCGGAGCTCGCGAAGACGTTCTCCAGGAAGTCGAAGGATGCCCCGTCGCACCACTGGAGGTCGTCGATGAAGAGGGTCAGCGGGTTCTCCTCGCTTGCGAGACAGCCCAGAAACCGGCCGAAGACGTCATGGAACCGGTTCAGCGACTCGACCGGAGGGAGAGGCCTGACCTCGGGCTGCGGGCCGATAAGGATCTCCAGTTCCGGGATGACATCGGTCAGGACCTTCCCGTTCTGACTCACGGCCTCCGTGATCCTCTCCCCCCAGAGAAGGACCCGCTCGTCGCTCTCGGTCAGGAAGGTCCGCAGCAGATTTCGTATCGCCGCTATCAGGGAACTGTAGGGTATGTTTCTCTGGTAGACATCGAACTTCCCGGACGTGAAGTAGCCCGCGTGCCGCACGATCGGCTTCTGCAGTTCCTGTATCAGGCGGGTCTTTCCTATGCCGGAGAGCCCGGAGATGAAGAGCGCACGGAACTCGCCCCGGGCAACCTCTTCGTATTCGCCGAGGATGGTCCCGGCCTCCCTGTCCCGGCCGACCATCTTCGATACGAAAGTTGCCCTGTGGGTCTGAACGTACCGCTCCAGGGGGAATTCACGGACGATTCGGGTTGCCGCGTACTCGTCCCGGCACTGCGTAAGGTCGGCAAGGAGTCCACTGCAGCTCCGGTAGCGCTTCTCGGGCTCTTTCTGCATCAGCCTGGCGACGATCCTCGATACGACGACGGGGACTTCGGGGTTCACTTCGTGGGCCGCTACCGCTTCCCGTGCAAGGTGGGAATGTATCAATTCAAGGGGATCATCGGATATAAAGGGGAGACGACCTGTCAGCATCTCGTAGAAGACGACCCCGAGGGAGTACAGATCCGAGGCGACGGTCACCTGGTGGCTGATGCGGCCGGTCTGTTCCGGGGAAGTATAGGCCAGCGTCCCCCTGACAAAAGAACGGTCGTAGATGAAATGGCTGACATCCCTCACATCGACGGCACTGACGAAGTCGATCAGCCGCACGGTGAGCGTCCCGTCTACGAGGATGTTGTTGGGTTTGATGCCCCCGTGGATGATCCCCGCTTCATGCACTTTTTCAAGCGTCGACGTGAGCGCACAGGCTATGTTGAGGAAGTCGGAGAGAGAAAGCGGCGAGCGCGCTTCCATCAGCGAACTGAGGGTAATCCCGTCGAAGTACTCCTGGGTGAGAAAGCAGGTCCCGTCAAGATCGCTGAACGATAGGGGCGTAATCAACCGGGGATCGTCCAGGACCCTGAGGTGCTCGACCTTCTGCCTGAACCGGGTCAACTTGTATTCGGAGAGGCCGTTCTGCTTCAGGACCTTGAGGGTCAGCAGTTTATCCGGGTTTCTCTTGTTGTACGCTCTGAAAACGGTAGCATGAGGCGTTTCGGCCAGTCTCTCGAGTAACTCGTAGTTGGATATCAGCATCCCGTTTCTCCTTTATAAGATGCGTCGTCGAGCGGACGGGTGTCTCCGGGAGTCCGCACCAATCTCCTGGTATGTTTCACCTGTTATCTTTCTCATCGATCCTGTTCGGCGTAACCCCGGTCTTTGCCCCCTCACGGCGCCCCGTGAGGGTTCGCTCTCCCGGTAGGCAGATCCTTCTGCCGGATAATGAGTATTCTCGTGCAGGCCATCTTCCCGACCGCGATCCTAATATCTCACTCAGTTGACAAGTATGAATCTTCGGATAATTGCTAATAACATTTGGCCTTGGGGCCATCCCAAAATATTCTGCCCGGGGAGAGATGCCCGATAAACCCTCCCCCGGGTTCGAATGCCGGACGTTCTCTTCGTCGATCTCCTGGACGGTATGCGGCATCCGGCGTTCGGGAAGATCGAAGAGCGTATGGGCATCGGAGGTATGAAGGCAGGAGTTTGAGAATCTGTCGGGCTTCGAAGGCCCGAAAACTGGCTTTTTGGGATAGTTACTCTTTTGAGACGTGTATCGTCGATGCAGCGAATCGGGACGCATCTTCCGGGTAGTTCTGCAGTCTCCGGATATTTCTGGGATGCTCCGTGGCCGGGTGAGGACTGTCGAAAGGACGTATTCAAGCCGGCCGCGGAGCTTCCTCTCACGCTCCGGACGTGCCGCCCGGGCATGCCCGCGGCTCTTCCACGAGGGTTGTCCGCAGCTTCATTCCTGCTTCGGGGAACCGAACCGTTTGCGGACCAGCAGGTAATCGGCAGCGATCAGCACCGCGACCAGGGCCAGGGCAAGCGTTATCGCGCCGGGATTCGGTCGGGCAAGCGCCGCCGGATCGGTGTTCTGAATCACTCCGAGCGTTCCCATGAGGTTCTGGAAGACGATCGTCGAGTAGACCTCCCGAACGGCAAAGTAAAAGATGCTTGTTGCAAGGCCCGGAAGCATCAGGAAGACGATCATCATCGGGGTGTTGAACGGCGGGCTGTGGGCGATATGGTAGACCCCGAAGAAGACCGTTGCCGTCACGATCCCGGTGACGAGCGCGAGATACTTCCCCGCCGGCTGCGCCAGGGATTCGCTCACCATGCCGATGGCCGCCCAGCAGACAAAGACCTCCGCGACGGACGTGGGGAAGACCTGGGCGAATCCGTTGAGAAAGACGATCGGGTCCGTCGTCGGGAACCCGGCAAGAGCATAGATGAGCGCCCCGATAACTCCTGCGAGAACAATTGCACCGACCGCATAGGGAACCGTGCGGAATCCTGTCCTGTCCGGGGAGATTACGCCGGCCGAGAGGAAGGAGCGGATGGCGACGAGGGTTATCAGGGTCCCGATGACGATGTTCGCCACGACGGCGTAGATCAGTCTTCCCGTCGGGTCCGGGTTCTGCAGCAGGAGGATTCTCCCCTCGAGCAGCCATGTGGCGAAGACCCAGACCAGGTAGAGCGCGACCGCGATGCCGAAGGCCTTCCCCCTGGAGAGCCCGGTGCTGCCGGGGGCTGTTTCGACCGATGTCATACGGATCAGGTATCCCGGAAATGGTAGATAACTCTTTTCCGCAGGCCTGAACCTGGTTCTTCAGCGCTGGCCCTTCTCCGTCGCCGATCAACCGGGGCCATGAAGCGGGGCCATACGCCGTTATCCTGCAGGTCCCGGGATAGCCCGCTAGCCCGGGATCAGCCCTCGCTCACGCAGCAGTTTCTGCTCGTCCCCGGTGATGTACCCGAAGATCCGGGGTTTTTCGCCGATAGTCTGGACAAAGTAGATGTTCTCGAAATCGATCCGCTCATCGCTGCCGTCCAACTTCAGGTAAACCGATACCCAGTGCACCTTTACCATCAGGTGGTGGTCGTCGAGATGTGTGATCTCAAGCGACGCGACTTTCATGGATTTTGTCCCGATGCTTCTATAGAATGCAAAACCCTTCGGGATCTGAGCACGGAACTGCTCGTCGTTCTTCCCGCAGGCGACACCGTTCGGGTCCGCTGCTATGAAATAGTCGGCAAACGCTCCTGCCGTGGCCTCGACGTCGATCTCCGGCGTATCGGCAAGGGCCTTGTTGAAGCCCGCGGCATACGCGGCAAAGAAATCTTCCATCATACTCAAACGCGCGTCAGGGTCCATTGTTTTACAAGCAGCCCTGCGGGCCTTATATTCTTTGCCCTTCCGTCCCGCCGTGCCGAAACGGCAACAAACAATTCGCCATCCTTTTAAACCCGTTTTGTCTCTTTTCCTTATGCGAAAGCGTGTCGGTATAACTGTTTTCTTACGAAGCGGCCTCTGCCTGTTCGTTGCGTTCCTGCTCCTGTCGGCGAATGCAGCGGCATGTACCGTCTTTGCGATAACGCCCGGTGCATCCGAAGACGGGTCGATGTACGTCGGGCACACGAACGACGGCGTCGGGAAAGACTGGAGAAACATCGACGACATAAGCCTTCTCTATGTCCCCGCGGCCGATCATGCGCCCGGAGAGCAAAGAGCGGTGGTTTACGACCCGGACAGCGGTTCGGATGCGGCAGGAGGCGAGAGTAACGATGATTCGCGCCTGGTTCTCGGGTATATCGACCAGGTGCCGCACACCTACGCCTACTACACCGGGTCGTACGGCATGATGAACGAGCGCCAGCTCCTCTCCGGCGAATGCACCGATTACGCGAAAGTCGAGCTCAATGCGGTCGAAGGAAAGCGGATCTTTTACTCCTCGGAGCTCTCGAACATAGCGATGGAGCGGTGCACGAAAGCGCGGGAAGCGGTCGAACTTGTCGGCGGCCTGATCGACACCTACGGCTACTACGGAACCGGCGAGACGCTCATCTTCGCCGACCCGGATGAGGCGTGGGTCATCGAGATGTGCTCGAGCCTCGATGAGGCGGACGGCGGAGGCCTCTGGGTCGCACAGAAGATCCCCGACGGAGAGGTCTTCGTCGCGGCAAACGAGTTCAGGATCCGTGAAGTCGTCACGGGGGATCCGGACATGCTGTACTCAGGAGATCTCTTCGGCAAGATGGAGAAGGCAGGCGTGTGGTCCCCTGCGGACGGCCCCATCGACTGGCTCAAGATCGTCAGCTACGGTGAGTATTCACATCCTTACTACTCGCTGATGCGGGTCTGGCGCATCCAGGACCGGGTCGCCCCGTCGCTCAACCTGAGCCCGTACGTCGAGGACTCGTACACAAAGGCGTACCCGTTCACCATCACGCCCGACGAGAAGGTCAACCTCACCGGGGCGTTCTCGCTCTTCCGGGACCACTACGAGGGAACCGAGTTCGACCTCTCGACCGGCGAGGCAGCAGGACCGTTCGGGAACCCCTACCGGTACCTGGGGCCTGCCGACGCCCACACGGATTTCCAGAACGCATCATACATGGAGGTCCGTGCCGGGGTGAACCCGCGGCCGGTCTCGGCGGTCTTCTGCAGTTACAGTTACGTCGCCCAGGCGCGTTCGTCCCTCCCTGATCCGGTTGGAGGCGTGCTCTGGTTTGGTCCGGCGGTCGCGTACGAAACGGTCTACGCACCGATCTATGCGGGTTCTACTGACGTATCCGCCGCATACACGACCGGCGACCGGTCGAAATACGACTACGACACCGCGTACTGGACGTTCGACCTTCTAACGAACTGGGCCATGCTCCGCTACGACGCGATGATCGGCGAAATCACTGCGAAGCAGAGCGAACTCGAGGCCGAATCAATCGTCCTCGTGCAGGAGACCGATAGAAAGGCGGTCGACCTCATCGCTGCCGGCGACAGGGAAGGAGCGGCACGTCTCCTCACGAACGTCACGGTCACGCGGGGCGATGCGATCATCGATGAGTGGCACAGTCTCACGGGCACGCTGATCGTCATGTATTCAAACGGCCTCATCACCGATCCCGTGACGGGGGCGGTCGAGGAGCCCGGGTATCCGGCATGGTGGCTGAACGAGACCGGGTACCAGTACGGGCCGCGGGTCTACCCACTTGAGGAACTCCGCGCCGCCGGCGGGCTGAACTACACCGGCAGCAGTGTGTGGGTCCCGAAGAATGCGACGTTTGCGGAGATTCGGGAACTCATCTGATCACCTCTTTTTTCTACCGGGCGTGCCTGCCGGGCGACACCGTTATATGATGTGAGCAGGATGGGGGTGCACCCTGGAACGGGGGGAAACCTATGAGAAATGTGATCCTGCTTGCAGCGGTTGTATCCCTGCTCCTCCTCGTCGGCAGTGTGGGCGCTGCCGACGTGGGCACTGCCGGGATGCGGAACGGAACGACGGTGAACATCCAGAGCGGCGGCCAGAATTATCCGGCCTACATCACGACGCCCGAAGACACCGGGCAGTACCCGGCCGTGGTGCTGCTCCACTCCTTCAACGGCCTGGAAGTCGGCTACCAGGATATGGTTGACCGCCTGGCCACAGAGGGGTTCGTCGTCATCGCCCCGGAGTGGCAGACCTTCGAAGAGTCGCCGGATGACAACGTGACGGAGGCGCTGGTCCGGGATACGGTCGCCTACCTCGGGACGCGGCCCGAGGTTAACTCAAGCAGCATCGGCCTGACGGGGTTCTGCGCGGGCGGGCGCTACACGATGCTCTTCCTGCCGCAGATTGAGGAGTTCAGTTCGGGTGTCGCCTGGTACGGCTTCCCCTACTCCGGCGGACAGGCGAACGGGACTGCTCCGGCGGAGTCCATCGACAACATCACCGACCCGATGCTGATCATCCACGGCACGGCGGATGAGGCGAGCCCGGTGGCCGATATCTACCGGTATGCGACCGACCTCGACGCGGCCGGGAAGTACTTCGAGCTCAAGGTCTACCAGGGCGAGCCGCACGGGTTCATGATCGAAGACGGGCAGCTTGTGGAGAGTCCGGTTGCAGAGAGCGCCTATCTGGAGATGGTGGGGTTCTTTAACCAGCGACTGGTGGGCGCGTAAGCGCCCAGCAGGAGCTGGAGAAAATGCGCAGCATTTTCGACCGGACGCTCGGCTGATCCCCACTACCCGGTCAATTTTTAGGTGAATGCAATCTGTCGCTCCTATCTATCTTCTTCATCACCTTCTCCCAGGAGCCCGTGGTGAGGAAACTCTCCTCCATGAAGCCGACCACCCGGGTAAACTTCTTCATGGGAAAGGCCATCGTCAGGACGTCAAGCGGGACGCAGGGCCGTGCTGAGGGGTCGAACATCCCGAGCACCGCTTTTGGGTTCTCGCTCTGCTGCTCGAGCCACGGGAAGTAAAAGACCGAGCTGCACCCGGCGCCGAAGGGAGCGATGACCCCGTTCGGGTCGGACTGGTCGAAGTTCGCAAGCGTGAAGAGGCCGGAGAGCACTTCCGGGCGGGCGAAGAAGACGACGGCGTCCGGGTTATCTCTCTCCGTAAGGTTGTCCCAGCGCTTGAAGACGATCTCCTTTCCTTTCGTCGGTATCCGGGCGGTCCCCCGGTCGAGTTCGTCGACGATCTCCGGCGTCTGCTTGTAGCGCTCCCCCTCCATCTCGCCGGGTTTCCCGTAGGAGAGGAAGTAGCGGAAGTCGGGGAACCGTTCGGGGTCGTAGCCGAGATAGAACCTCCCCCCGCGGCACCCGATGGATTCTTCGGAAAAGGCGAGGCTTTTGCCGTTCCTCACCTTCGTAAGGTCGCAGATGAAGCACCTCCAGCCCCTCGGGGCGGGGGCCTTCTCCACCCCATCCGTCGCGCCCCCTACCTCGAAGGCGATCGGGAGTTCCGTCCCCGGGAAGTACTTCTCGTGGAGTCTCGTGTAGGCGTCGCGCAGTGCTGTGTCCATACGGCCCTGTTTTGACGCGGCGGGGATTAATATTCTGATCTGTCTCCTGGTCGAGGAGCATACGGCCGGCGGCCGATAACCATCCTGTCAGGGAAGTGGAGTGTGGCCAGGGCGCTATCCGGCTGCGGGGAACCGCGCACGAGCCAGATCGGCGGGGAGATCGAAAGATATATATTGTCAACCTCCGACTGTTGACGCATGCCACTCCCCCTGAATGACAGGCAGTTTGCGTTCTGGAGGCTCCGGCGGAACGGTCTTCTAAACATCCAGATCGCGGACCGCTTCAAGATATCCCGCCAGGCGGTCTCGAAGGCGCTGCTTGCCATGGACCGCAAAGTCGAGGAGACGCTCATCGAGATGGCGCAGGCGAACCAGATCGAGGTCGAGCGTATGAACGCAGAGATTGGCGTCCTCTTCGGCCGCTCGGTTCCCTTCGACGCGGCGGCCATCGTCTTCGTCTCGGCAGACCACGGGGTGCAGGTCTGGTACGAGCACGAGGGCGACTGCGGCGCATGCCCCCGGTACGCCCGGTGCATAGAGCTCCTCTGGGGCTACGCGGACGAACTGGGGATCGCGCTTGAAAAAACCGACGATCCGACCCGATTGGCCGACGAACTCTTTGCGAAACTCCGGGAGATGGCATGATGCCGCTCATGGAGACGATCCGGGCGTACCTGGGCTGGTGCCCCATGATGGGGTCGGTGCGGACGGATCTCAATGTACGGCCGGCGACGATCGCGGCGTCGGGCGGGCAGGACGGCCTCTTCCGGACCAAGCCCGGGTGGTGGCAACTCCACCACAACCAGTTGCTGGTCGCGGCAATAGCCTTCTCGGCGGCGACAGCGGCGCTCTTTATCCTGTTCGAGGATGCTTCAGGGCACCTTGCCATGTGGACGGGTCTTGTCGTCTCGATAGGAGCGCTCCTCGGCTCTCTGCTCAGTTACCGCTCCCGGTATGCGCGGGTTGCCGCCGCCGAGTTCCACAGGGACAACATGACCCGGAGACAGCGTATTGTCCAGTACCTGAGGGTGCCGGTGGCCTCCGTTCTCCTCGCCACCTGTATGGCGTATTTTTTTCTGGGCGGGATGTTCGACCGGATTCTCGGAATCGTGCTGGGCATGTGTCTCATCTGCTGGACCTGGTATGGCCTCACGATCCTCTGGGAGCGCCGGCACCGTGCGATCATGATCGCGGAGTGGGGGTCAGTGTATACCCTGGATACGGCAACAGAGGGTGAACGCGTATGATGAAGTTCTCCGAGACGATACGGAGGTGGATGGGCTGGTGCCCCATGGCAGGATCGATGCGGCCGGATCTCGCGGTGCGGCCGGCGACGGTCATAGCGGCGGGCGGACAGGATGGCCCCCTCCGGGTCGAACCCGGATGGTGGCACCGCTACCACAACCAGCTGCTCGTCGCGGCGGTAGCCTTCTCGGCGGCAGCAGTGGCAGCCTTCCTCCTGATCGAGGATGCTCCGGGGTACCCGACCATGTGGACGGGCCTCGGCATCGGGGTAGGAGCGGTCATCGGCTTCCTGCTCGGTTGCCGGAAGCAGTATGCACGGATTGCCGCCGGTGAGCTCACCTGGGCCAACATGACCCGGAGACAGCGCATCGTCCGACGCCTGAGCATGCCGATGGCCTCGATTCTTCTCGTCGCCGTTATTGGTTATTTTGCCCTGAGCGGTATGCCCGGCTGGATCGTCAGGTTCATGCTGGCTCTGAGCCTCTTCGGCTGGGCCCAGTACGGCGTTACAATCCTCTGGGAGCGGTGGCACCGCACTACCCTGATCGCGGAAAATGGGTCGATGTACGCCCTGAATGCGGCGATGCAGGAGGAGCCTGTATGTCAATGAGATTTTCCGAGACGATACAGAGGCTGATGGGCTGGTGCCCGAACGCGGCCGCTACCGGCACCACCCGGCGGTATGCCGTGCCAGGTGGTGAGGTTGAGACTCGGGCAGCGGACGGCAGCCGGGAGGTGGTGGAGGGTGCACTGGTTGACTACGGCCCGATCGGCACTCCAGCGATCTACCTCATTCTGATTGTTGCCGGCGCTCTGTTCATCGGCTGCCTCGCTGTGACAGCCCCTGCAGGGCGCTTTATCCTGCTGGCTATCATGCTGGCTTTCTCCGGTGTGGAGTTATACGGGGTTCTGAGAAGAGCCCGCATCGAGATATCATCGGACACGATCACTATCAGGCGACCACTCTTCCGGCCCATCGTCATCCCGAAGGATGCCGTCGTGAAGGCGGGGGTGGGAGAGAATAAACTCCCCGTCCCTTCCTGGCTCCTTGCGACGGCACTGGCGGCGCTTCTCGTATCGGCGGCCGGCAGCATATACCTTGGATGGGATAACCCGACCTCCATGCGGTTTATCTTAGGGCTTGGCGGCGCAATCTTCTTCCCCGTGATCATCTACCGCACCTACGTGCGGACCCGCTACCCGCAGGCCCTGACGATAACGACACCGAAGAAGAGGATTGCTGTGATCTACACCGATGACCCCGAACGGGTAGCCCGGGGACTGGAGGTCTCCTGATGATGGTATTTCTGGAGTATATCAGGAAGAAGCTCGGCTGGTGCCCGAACGCCGACGCCGCCAGGCCCGTCCGCCGGCGATATGTCGAGCCGGCCGGCGATATCGGGCTCGGGGCGGCGGCGGGCGGCAGCCGGGAGGTCATCGAGGACGTCTTCGTGGAGTACATCAGCCCACGCTTCTTTGTACTGACACCGTTTGCCATCCTCGGTTTCCTCTTCCTCTTCGTGCTATCTGTTCTGATCCCCTTCCTCTGGCCGTGGCTCACCTTTACCTACCTGGCCGTCTCCCTTCTGGCTTGGGCCGCATGGCGCATCTACTTCGATCCCTACCGAACCATGATAGAGTTCTCCGGGAACTCCGTCATCGTCCGGAGATCGCATACCCGGCCCCTCGTCTTTGGAAAGGATACGGTAAGGTCGGTCAAGGTGAAGCAGCCCTACCTGCCCATACCCCGCTGGGCGTCCGCACTGCTCCTGGTACTCATGACTGCAGCGATATTCTTTGCCGGCGTAGGGAACTGGTTGATGCGCTATCCTGGCGACTCGGTCGCTGATCCCTATCTTGGTTTTCAGGTTCTTCTGGCAATCAGCTGGATGGTATTTATGCTGGAGTGGCTCTACCGCGCCCTGGTCAGCCTGCGGTATCCCGGCTACGTCAGAGTGAGGCTGGAACCCGCCGGGTTCCTCCACGTCTACACGGCCGACCCGGAGAGGGTTGCAGCGCTGCTCGGTTCCCCGCGATGACGGAGCATACCTTTTGAAGAGAACCGTCCAACATACAGAACGGTAAGATTCAATGAACCTCCCGTATCGCAAACCCTACCAGACGGAGCAGCCGGCATGACCGACAGTGCCCACCTCTCTCCCCCGCCGCTCGTCGAGTTCCGAAACGTCAGCGTCGTCCGGGACGGCCACAGACTCCTCGACCGGGTCTCGCTCACGATCCGGGAGGGAGAGCATATCGCCATCCTCGGCCCGAACGGTGCCGGGAAATCGTCGCTCATCCGGGCGATCACCCGCGAGTACTACCCCTCCTCGCCGGGCCCGGACGTCGTCTTCAGGTTCAGGGGGCGGGAGACCTGGGACGCCTTCGACCTCCGGTCCCATATCGGGCTTGTCTCCGGCGACCTCCAGCACACCTTCACCCGCGGCATATCGGGCCGCGAGGTCGTGCTCTCGGGGTTCTTCTCGAGCATAGGGCTCTTTTTATCCCACGAAGTCACCCCCGCAATGGAGCGAAAGGCCGATGAGATCCTCGAGTTCCTCGAGGTCGCCCACCTTGCCGACCGCCCGATGACCGCCATCTCCTCGGGCGAGGCCCGCAGGCTCCTGATCGGGAGGGCGCTTGTCCACGACCCCGGCACGCTCGTCCTCGACGAGCCCACGAACAGCCTTGACCTGCACGCGCTCCACACGTTCAGAAGGACGCTCCGAAAGATCGCACGGTCGGGAACCGGCATCATCCTGGTGACCCACAACCTCCACGACATCATCCCCGAGATCTCCCGGGTCGTCCTGATGCGGGACGGCGCCGTCCGAAAGGACGGCCCGAAGGCGGACGTCCTGACCGACGGGGCCGTCGGCGACCTCTTCCGCGCCCCGGTCCGCGTCCGGGAGGAGGACGGTTACTACTACGCAACGGGCTACTGAACGCCCCCTCAACCCCGCTTTTTCCGATCGACATAACGCTTAAGCCCGGTGACGATCTCTCCCACCGCTCATACCCGGGCATGAGGTGCCGGGGAGCCTGAGAGGGGAGAGGAAGCATGGTCGAGATTGGCTACAAACTCTTCACCGAGTCGCACAGTGCGCCCGAACTGGTGAAGAACGCAAGACTTGCCGAGGACGCCGGGTTCTCGTTTCTGAGCATCACCGATCATTACCTCCCGTGGATCTCGAACCACGGGCGCGCCGGGTTTGCCTGGTGCACCATCGGCGGCGTGTCGCAGAGCACCTCGCGGGTCAGGGTCACCACCGGCGTGACCTGCCCGCTGATGCGCTACCACCCGGCTTTCGTCGCGCAGGCCGCCGCAACCGCCGCCACGATGATGCCGGGAAGGTTCGAGCTCGGGCTCGGGACGGGCGAGAGTTTGAACGAACATGTCGTCAGCGGCGTCTTTCCGACATCCGAGCCGGTGCGGCTCGATATGCTCCGGGAAGCGGTGAACATCATCCGGACGCTCTGGAGGGGCGGCATGCAGGACTACTCCGGCGTCTACTACACCCTCGACAACGCCCGGATCTATGAACTGCCGAGCGAGCTCCCGCAGATCCGCATCTCGGCAGAGGGGCCGATCTCGGCGGAGGTTGCCGGCGAGATCGGCGACGCGCTCATCCACTTCGAGCAGAAACCCGAGGAGGTCATCGAGACGTTCCGCGCTTCAGGCGGCGAAGGAAAATCGTGCATGATCGAGACCGTGGTCTGCTACGGCAGGAGCGAGGAGGAGGCGAAGCGAACTGCATACGAGTGGTTCCCCATAGCCGCGAACAAGGGGGAACTGAACTGGATCGTCCCCACCCCGACGCACTTTGAGCAGTTACAGCAGATGGTGACGCCCGACGATGTCGCAAAGAACGTCCTCTGCGGCCCCGACCCGCAGAAGATCATAGAGAAGGTGGGTAAATTCATCGATATGGGCTACGACAGCGTCCTGATTCACCAGGTGGGCCCGGAGCAACAGGAGTTCATCAACCTCGCGCACGACGTCATCCTGCCGGAGTTCGGGATCAAGCCCCCGCGACCCGAGTCCGGAGGGAGGATGGTTCCCGGACCGGGCCCCGCACGGTGAGAGGGGGGGACGCCCCCGGCCGAAAGGTGTGCGAGTGCGGACCCCGAGGACTGTTTGGAAAAAGAGGAACCGGGTGCCGGCGCTCAGGCGCCGATCACTTCGAACTCCGGGGGTTCACCTGCCGTCCAGAGGTCGTACTGGGCAACCGGCACCCACCGGTATGCATCGCCGTCGGCCTCGACCGACCAGAAGCAGTAGTGCGCAGTCGACGGGTCACCGGCGGCGTCCGGTTGCACAGGCCCGGCCAGGGCACGGCTGTATGACGTCGCCGTCTCCATGTATGCGGCCTTCAACGCGTTGATATCCGTCGAGTCTGTCTGCAACCCGATCAGTGCCAGAACCCAGAGGGCATCGTAGGATGCCATGCTGTAACCGTCTGGCTGCCGCCCGATCCGGTCCTGAATCGTTTGGTAGATGGCCTCACTCCGCGGTTCGAGTGCGGTCTCTCCGAACGTCGGGCCGGTGTAGTTCGTCTGCACCGCGAACCGGGCGGCATCACCGTGCGACGCGAATGTTTTAAGGACGTTGCCGTCGCTCCCATACCACCTGACCTCGGTGAGGTTCCCGGTCCCTGCGGCCGCCGTCATGATCGGCATGATCTCGTTGAAGGTGACCGCGTAGACGCCGACCTTCTCCTTCCCGTGTGCTGCAATGGCCCGGCCGACCTGTAGATCGAGGTCGGCTACCAGCGCGGTGTAGTCCTCCTGGTCCGGCGTGTACCTGACCCCGTCGAGAACGGTGCCGTTCCGGACCTCGAACGCCGCCGCCGTCAGGTTCCGGAGTTCGTCGCCCCAGACGTCGCCGCGGAAGATAGGCACGACCGCTGCTATGTCGTCCTCTTTCAGGTAGTATGCCATCGCATCGGCCTGGCGGGTGTCCGGCGGCACAAACCGGAAGACGTTGTCGCCCTCGATCGCGAGGGACGCCGCCGAGCTCGTGGTACTGACGATCAGGATCCCGTGCTCGTCGGCATACGCCCGGATTGCCTCGAGTTCGGCGCTGGAGCCTACCCCGATGACCATCTGGATCCCCTGCGCATCAAGCGCCTTCAGTTTATCGAGTGCAACGGCAGGATCGGTCGCCGTATCCTCGACGACCAGCCGTACCCGGTAGTCCGACTCGATCGAGGCATAGTAGTCGTTGAGATCATCTGCGGCCACCGAGAGGGCGGCGTTGGAGGCCTCTCCGGCCTCTCCATAATTGCCGGAGAGCGGCAGCAGAACTCCGACGACGATCTCCTGCACGTCGCCCTGTTGCGTGGCGGAAGTGGTCTGTGTTCCGGTACACCCGCAGGCAAAAACAACTGCGGCAAGGATGATGAGCACGATTGCCAGTCCGTTTCGTCGCATATGGTTTTTGTCACCGAAGGGTGATTTAACCATTGTGTTTTGATAGCCGGGTGCGCCGCGGTTGAACATACGGCGAAACGATATTCGGGCAACGGTTGCCTGCTAACGTGTCAGGAGGCCGCGACCTGGAGATCGACACTGCCATGCTCGCCACCAGCCTCGTTCCCGGGGAGTTCCTGGCGGTCTAACGCGGGTGGATACGATCCCCTCCAGACAAGATCTCCTGGCGCCCCGGGGGGCGCATCCGGCCTATACCCATACTTATTTAGGAAGGAACGATCAGTTCTGATTCGGAGGAGGAATGTTGCTATGGCATCTAAACTGATGGACTACTTCAACAAACAGCCGAGGCTCGGCGTGCTCAGCACCGCGAACAAAGAAGGCAAGACCAATGCGGCGGTCTTCGGGTCGCCGATGATGGTCAACGAGAAGACCGTCGTGATGGGGATCGGGAATAACCGCACGCTCGCCTACCTGAGGGAGAATCCCAATGCCGTCTACACGATCATGGAGTTGGGAGCGACGCTTGCGGACTGGAAGGGGCTCCGGGTCTACCTGAAGATGAAGGAGTACGCGACCTCCGGCGAGACGCTGGAGACCTACCGGAGACAGGTCGCCGAGGTCGCGGGCGAGGACGCGGCGGCGATGATCCATGCCTCGGTGACGTTCGAGGTCAGTGAAATACGGCCCCTCATCGATATGGGGCAGGGGTGGGAGAAGTCCATCTGATTTTTTTTGGGAGGACACGCGTGGACGGGCTCTCCCGCTCTCCCCCTACTCCGAGAGGAACGGGAATATTCGCCGTAATTTCTCGTCGAGCGGTTTCTTCTTCTGCCAGGTATCATCGAGCGGCGTGCATGCGAGGTCTCCGCCGACCTCTCCCACCATGCACCCGCTCCGCCCCTCCACTAGCGCCTCGACGGCGGCGACACCGAGGAGGCTCCCGAGCACCCGGTCGCGCAGCGTTGGCGGCCCGCCCCGCTGGAGGTGCCCGAGGACGACGACCCGGGAGTCGAAGTTGAGGCGCTCACCGACCTCCCGGGCGATCGAAAAGGAGATTCCCGGCGTCTTCCCCTCCGCCACCACCACGATCGCGCTCTTCTTCCCGATGGTGAACCCTTCCCGTATGCGCTCGCTGATCCGTGCGATCGAAACCTCTTCTTCCGGGATGACCAGTTCCTCGGCGCCGCCGGCGATGCCGCTCTCGAGCGCCAGGAATCCGGCCGTGCGCCCCATCACCTCGATGAAGAAGAGGCGCTCGTGCGAGCGGGCCGTGTCGCGGATGCGGTCGATCGCCTCGACCGCACAGTTCGCCGCCGTATCGAACCCGATGCAGTAGTCGGTCCCGTAAACGTCGTTGTCGATGCTCCCCGGCACTCCCACGAGCGCCGCCGTATCCGCATCGGCGGCAAGAAGGCTTGCGCCGTGGAACGTCCCCTCGCCGCCGATCAGGACGATGCCGTCGAGCCCCATCCGATCGATGGCCGCTGCGGCCCGGAGTCTCCCTTCCCTGGTGTAGAAGTCCGGGTTCCTGGAGGTCTCGAGGATGGTGCCGCCCAGGTGGATGGTGTTTCGGATCGCTCTTCGGTCGAGCGGGGCCGCGTCGCCGGCGATCAGCCCGGTATACCCCCGGCGTATCCCGAAGACGGCAAGGTCGTTTGCGAGCGCGGTTCGAACCGCCGCCCGGATGCAGGCGTTCATGCCCGGGGCGTCACCGCCGCTCGTCAGGATGCCGATGCGCCTCATGGCGTCCCTGCATCGTCGAGCGCCGTGACGCCGGGGAGCGGCTTTCCCGCAAGCATCGTCAGCGCGGCCCCGCCGCCCGTCGAGACGTGGGTCATCTGGTCGGCAAGCCCGAACCGCACCACCGCATCCGTGGTCGAACCGCCGCCGATAACCGTGGTACCACGGAGGTTGGCGAGAGCCGCGGCGACCCGGCGCGTCCCTTCTGCAAACTCCGGGATCTCAAAGACCCCCATCGGCCCGTTCCAGACAACGGTTCGCGAACCGGCAAGCTCCCGGGAGAACTCGTCGGCAGCCCCGGGCCCGATATCGGCGATGATACGGTCGTCCGGGATCTCCGCGGCAGGCACAACCCGGGTCGGGACACCCGTCTCGAGCCTCTCCGCGACGACGACGTCCCGGGGCAGGAGGAGGCGGACGCCGCGTTCCGTCGCCCTTTCCTCAAGTCTTCTGACGGCGTCCAGGCGGTCGGTCTCGACGTACGACGCGCCGGCCCCGTACCCCCGGCTTGCAAGGAACGTCGCCGCCATGCCTCCCCCGATGAGGAGCATCTCCACCCGGGAGATGATGTTGTCGAGGACCTCCAGTTTGTCGCTCACCTTGGCCCCGCCGATCACGGCGGCAAACGGCCTCTCAGGGTCCTCCAGGATGCGCGCAAACGTTCCGATCTCCTTCTCCAGCAGGAGACCGGCCACCGCCGGCAGGTGCTCCGGGACGCCCACGACCGACGCATGGGCCCGGTGGGAGGCTCCGAAGGCATCGTTGACGTAGATCTCAGCGAGGCGGGCGAGTTTCTCCGCAAAGGCGGGGTCGTCTTTCTTCTCCTCCGGGTGGAACCGGAGGTTCTCGAGGAGAACGACATCCCCGCCGTTCATCGCCGCGACCGCGCTCTCCACCTCCGGCCCGATACAGTCCCGGAGCGCGACGACCGGTTGGTCGAGGAGCACGGAGAGCCGGTTTGCCACGAGGACCAGGCGTAACCGCTCTTCCACCACGCCTTTCGGCCGGCCCAGGTGGGAGCAGAGGATGACCCGTGCGTCCCGCTCGCAGAGGTAGCGTATTGTCGGCAGGCTGGCCCGGATGCGGGTATCGTCGGCAATGGCACCGTCTTCGTCGAGCGGCACGTTGAAGTCGGCACGGACGAGCACCCGCTTGCCCCTCACATCGATCTCCCGGACGGTCTTCTTCCGTCTTGATATCACATTCTGCATACCGGCATACCCCCGGAGCAGCGGAGAACGGCACAGAGTGCCGGGACCGGGTACGTGGAGAAGCCCCCTCCCTATCCGGCTTCCTGCTCTCTTCCGGCCGCTCCCCGCTGAATTACGGTGTCGGAGTGCATGCGTGCATTGACATATATAGTGTTCGTCGCAGCTGCCCGGGGCAACAGTTCTTCAAAAATTGTCACCGGGCACGGTTCCGCACGCGGTCCCGTGGCCGGTTCGATTCCTGCTCTTGCAGCGGGCTCACCGCTCCAGGCGGCGCTCCCAGTAGGGTGTGTAGCCGTAGTGGCTGTACATGCCGGTGAGCCACTCGCGCTGGGCGGTCGTCGGCCAGTTATCCTTGTCAAAGCCCGGCGCGTTCTCCAGCCTCTCTTTGGGCACGTCCAGAACGAAGGAGTCGTCGGTCGCGTTGTACTGAAGAGCCTCCCAGGGGATGGCGAAGAGTTTATCGCCGAGTCCCATGATACCCCCGAACGAGAGGGCAGCGTAGGCAATGCAGCCTTCATTGGTATCGATCACGACGTCCTTGATGCTCCCGAGGTCCTCGCCCCGCGGGTTCCTGACCGCATAGTCCGCAAGATCCTTTCCCCTTATAATATTCCGTGTCCCCACCTGCGTGGTAGCTCCTCTCATCTGAATCACATCTCCTGGATTGTGGAACATGCCGTTCCACGGCAAGAGAGTCAATACAGGGCGGGCAGTATTTAATTCTTGTGACAATATAATAAATTGAATATGTAATTGGTCGCTCTCCGGGACAGGCAGAGCACAACCTGCTGTCCCGCCTCTTTCCTCCTCTATTCGCCTTCGGTCCCCTCTCGTAGACCGCCCCGCCGCCGCCCGGGCGACCTTGCGGGCAACTCATCGCGAGACTATTCCCGGGTTTCCCCGCTCCGGGAGGTCGGCATGCCGGTCCCGGCCGCTGTTGAACGCTTCACGGGAGATCTTCCGTTCGTGCTCGGGCAGCAGCTCCCCCGCGGCAGGGCCGGTCTTTGATACCCGCATAATTCGCCATACACTCGCCTATTCCAGCGCCCCGGGAGTGCCTTGAACGGTTTATAAAAGTTTCAGGCGTCCGTGGACGAACCGGGCCGGCACGAAATACCCTCGGCCGAACCGGACCCGGAGGGCGGGATCTGCAACCGGGCGTCGTCTTCCAGGTCATAGTGCTTCCTCAGGAATTGCCTGACGCTCAGCGACGCGACGTACTCCCTGTCCAGTTCCATGACGACCCCTTCGATACTTCGTGCCTGTTCGGAGATCCTCCGGGCAGCCTCGCCGTCCTGCAGGTCGGCAAGACCGACGATGACGGCGAGCGGGTTCCTGATGCGATCGCCAAGGCATGCGAGTTGCTCGATGTTCCGGTCGAGCTGCGAAGCGACCTCCTGTCGAAGGTGATCGTCGATCTTCCGATGCGCAACCGCGATGATCCCGGTGGGGCTCCCCTCACTGTCGCCGACCGGTGAAAACCCGAAGATCACGGCAACCGGTTGATCCTGCGCGTCCATGAGGGTCGTCTCCATCCAGCGCACTGATACGGCCGGATCGGAGCACCCTGTCGATCCTCTGGAGACGCGATCCAGGAAGCAGGCTTTCTGGAACTCTGCAATAGAATCCCGGGCCATTATGGAAGAGAGGTGTTTTCCTGCCAGAGCTTCCGGGTTATGCCCGAGGAGCCCCTTCACCGAGGGGCTCACCAGCGTTATCGTGAGGCCTGGATCGAGGGATATGATCAGGTCGGAAGAGAAGGCCGTCAGGAAGTCATATCGTTGCCGGTACTCCTTGAGGCCTGTCTCCGCCCGGCCGGCATCCCGGCTGACGTGGTAGGTGTCCAGGCGCGCGCCCCGGGCCGGTCCGCCGGGGATCACGATGCTTGAATATTCCACCCAGACTCCTCCTGCCGGAGTACGGGATGTGCAGTATCTCCTTGCCGGAATATTTTCGCAGAAGAAACAGGAGCCGATGAAATCCGCTTTTAAATTCTCGCCGTCCAGGAGGTTTGGGGAGATGCAGAGGGAGATGAATTCCACGGCATTCATGCCGATCGTTTCGTACCCGCTCACTTTGAAGAGCCCCTCCATGGCTTCGTTCATCCAGGCGATGGTCTGATCCGGGGCGACCAGCACGATTCCATCCTCCCAACGGTCGACCAGCAGTACCAGAAGATCCCGGGCGGATACCGCAGCGCGCGACGCGTCCTGTGCACAGCAACTGCTACGGTAAAGCAGCATCTCGGCTATCTGCTCTCTTTCTGATTTCTGCTTTCCGGTTCTGTGACAGTTCGTACTCGCCGTCCCGGAGTAATGCATTCGATCCCCGGAATATACATTAAAAATAACCGGTATAAATGGCTTTCTTACGGTTTCGCCGAAAGAATACAAGTCTTTTGTAAAATTACAACATGATTGGAACTTTACAATGGTACTGTACAATTTCGGTCAGAATGTAATATTTTCCTCTCCTCAATTGTGTACATTATGGAAGCACAGCATCTTATCATCTCGATACTTGTGGTTACGCTTTCGGGAGCCCTCAAACTGCAATTCGCGTATGGTTTCCTCGGCAACCACGTACCGATCACCGAATTTGCCGCCGCGGCGCTCATCGCATATGCAGCCTATGCATTCGATCGGGGTGTGGAGAATAAGGAGGATGAGAAACGAGGTGACCGGTTCAGGCAAACACTCCTGGTAACGGCGCTCATCGCCACAATCGGCGCATTCGTTCTCTACCCGAACCCCGCCCTTCTCGTGCCGTTCCTCGTCGCATACCTGTATGCGAAGGGCATCCGGGGGTACAGGCTGAAGGGGAGCAGGGGAATGAAAAACTGCATCGTCGCTCTCACCTGGTCGCTTGGCATCCTTATATTCCTCGGTACCTTCAGCCTGCCGGTCATGCTGGTCTGCCTTTTCTTCTTCTGTAAAAGCTTTGTCAATACCGTCATCTATGACGTTCGCGATGTCGATAAGGACAGAACGGCGGGTATCCTGACGATCCCGACAGTCCTCTCCCGGATGCAGGTCACTACCCTGCTGCTCGGTCTCAGCCTGATCGCCCACGTGGCGGTCTTCGGCGCATATTTCTCGGGCGTTATCGCCGGTATCGACGTTCTGCTCATCAGTTCGATTCACAGCACCTTCTACATCGTCGCCTACTGCAACCGGTTCGAGATGTTTCGGAACACACTCGTCGATGGAGAATGGATTCTCTATACAGGTTATACGATTCTCCGGGATTGTGTTCTATAATGGTGAATGAGGTCCTTTCCAAATTTTATCGCTTCGGGGGACGTTGCGATGAGGTCCCGCGTGAAGTCATAACTTCCCGATTTGTAGAAGAACCCGATCGAGAGGAAGGTGTTCGTGACGGTGGCAGCGATCCCGGGGGGTTCCGGAGCGAGGTAGATCTCAAGATTGCCGTAATCACCGATCGGGTAGGCCGAGATGATATCGAAGACCTCCTGCGTGACCACGAGAGAGATCGTATCGACGCTCTCCGCCAGGCCCTTGAAGAACTCGGGGTAATCGGGGAAGAGAATCGGGGAGACGCCGTAAATCTCCCGGGTATTTCTCAGATAGTCGGTAAATATGCGATGCGGTTTCAAGATGTCGGACGGCTCGGAGGCGATGACCCTGGCATCGCGGATCTCACAGAGACGGAGAGCGAACTCATCCGGGAACGTAATGACATGGTCCGGAAAGGCTTCATAGAGCATCCGGAGGGTCTCAATGCTCTCTTTGAACCGTTCGAAGATGATGAGGTTGGCGTGTCCCCTGTCGGTCAGCAAGACCTCACCGTCGGCTTCCCTGACAAAACCCACCTTCTTGAGGTAATTGACAGTAAAAGCGTAAGTCGAAGAGGGGATATGTTGTTTAATCTCATCTTTGGACTCTTGCCGCAGGAGTGCGTCCAGAACCTCTATCCGGCGCTCACTCGAAAAGATCTTCATGAAATCGGTGATTTTCATGTACCTTCTAATAGTTCGTCGGCGGCGTCACATTAATCTTCTTCTTTGAAGAGACGGTATATCGAATGCTCCGGGGAGCCGAATGTTCCCCGGTTCCGCTGAACGGCCAATACAGGGACTGCTCCTGCCAGCCCCAATCTCTCGACGGGACGGCAGACGAAGATCTTCGTTACACCCATGAACGTCAACTGGCGATCCATATCCCAGGCGAACAACACTCTCGCCGCCCTCTACGCGGCCTGCGAGGGCTACGGGTACCACCTTGAGATCACCGGCGAACCGCGTACCGACGTCACCATCTACAGCCTGAACTCCATCAACGAACGTTTCTATCGTGACGAGATCGCGGGGGCGGACTGTATAACGATCGCCGGGGGGCCCCATGCTTCCGCCTGCTACCGCGAGGTGGCGGAGTATGCCGACTACGTCGTCGTCGGGGAAGGCGAGTACACGCTCCCGGCGCTTCTATCCGCCATCGAAGAGGGGAGGGACCCGCCTCCCGGCGTCGCCACTGCCGCCGGCTACACGCCTGCCCGCCACACCGTCCTCCTCGACGGTTACCCGCCCTTCTCGCAGTTCAAGGGGTTCGTCGAGATCACCCGTGGGTGCCCGTTCTCCTGCGGATACTGCCAGACGCCGCGTCTCTTCGGGCGGTGCATGCGCCACCGCTCCGTCGACGAGATCGCTCGCTATGCATCGCGTTACCGGGATATCAGGTTCGTCACCCCGAACGCGTTCGCCTACGGCTCGGACGGCATCCATCTCCGGCTTGATCGAGTGGAGCGGCTCCTCCGGAGCCTCGCCGGAAGGATCTACTTCGGTACCTTCCCCGGTGAGGTGCGTCCGGAGTGCGTCTCGCGGCAGTCCGTCGAGCTCGTCCTCGACCACTGCGCCAACACCCGCCTGCACTTCGGGGCTCAGTCGGGGAGCGATGCGGTGCTCCGCCGTCTGCACCGGGGGCATACCGTGGAGGACGTCGTCCGTGCCGTCGATCTCTGCCGTGAGCACGGGCTCTTCCCGATCGTCGATTTCATTCTCGGGCTGCCGTTCGAGAGCGACGACGACCAGCGCGCAACGCTCGAACTCGTGAAACTGGTCGCCCGGGCGGGGAAGGCACACATCCACTATTTTATGCCGCTGCCCGGGACCCCGCTCCGAAACAGCCGCCCACGCCGGCTTCTTCCGGAGACAGAAAAGGTTCTTGGCAAACTGGCGCTCAGCGGCAGGATAACCGGCTCATGGATGGATCATGAGATAAGGTTTTTTAGACGCACT
Source organism: Methanobacteriota archaeon (assembly GCA_023436625.1). Classification (GTDB taxonomy): domain Archaea; phylum Halobacteriota; class Methanomicrobia; order Methanomicrobiales; family Methanoculleaceae; genus Methanoculleus. The sequence continues at coordinate 58,328 of JAEZIP010000077.1, forward strand.
TCTCACCTATAGTGCATGACGGATGTGCTACTCTTAGCAGATCTGCACGGTAACTACGGAAAGCTTGATGCTTTTCTCAGCTACGACTACGATGCAGTCATCATTGCAGGCGATATCACCAACTTTGGTCCACTTGAGCCTGTAGATTCGGTACTCTCCAACTTTGAAGTACCGTGTTTCGCAATCCCCGGCAACTGCGATCCCCGCGAGATCATCGACGTGCTTGAGCGCTCGGATGCGGTCTGTCTGCACAACTCGTGGATCGCCCTCGGTAAGATAACGCTCGCCGGTCTCGGGGGTTCGAACAAGACCCCCTTCAATACGCCGTTTGAGCTGACGGAAGAAGAGATTGACAAAGAACTCACCCGGATCGCCAATCACATGGACAAAAACGTCCACAACGTCCTGCTCAGCCATGCCCCGCCGTACGAGGCGCTGGATTCCGTCAGCGAGGATCACGTCGGGAGCCGGAGCATCAGGAAGCACATGACCCGGTTCGACCTGGTCTGCTGTGCCCACATCCACGAGGCACGGGGCATAACCGAGGTCGACGGGGTCACCGTCGTCAATCCCGGACCTGCCTCAGAAGGCTACGGCGCTATCATCCACTTCGGGAAGGAGCCGAAAGATATCCATATCGACCTTATTGCTGTCTAGACAGCAGCATCTCCAGATACGAGGTGTAGATCGGTGGACCGTCTACACCCAATTCTTTTGCAATCACTCCGATCCGGTCGGCAGCGTCCTCTTTATCGTCTTCTGTCAGTATCTCGATCTCGACGAACGTCCCGAGCCCCTCGACGTCGTCGAGCGTGACCGTCACATCCCCCATCTCGTAGAACTCCCGCATTTTGGAGACCGTGGCGGCAAGCCGGAAATCGAGACGGGAGAGGATCCCCTCGAGGGCTTCCCCCGAGGCTACCTTCAGGTTGAACTCCTCGCGGGCCTTTGCGCTCCCGACCCGGACCCTTGGCCCTTTGTAGGTCACGGTAAACCCGGTATCGTCGTACCTGACCCGCAACGCCTCGTCGGTCTGCCCGAAATCACGGTGGGGGGCGTTGTAGTAAACATCGCGTTCCCGCTGCCGCCGGGCCATCTGCACTCCCTTCCGGTCGAGCCGGGTCCTGACGGCCTCCGGGTCTCTGACCCCAAACTTTGCTTCCACTTCGAGCATGCCAGTCGCACCAGATCGTCTCTCGCGAGCGACGATAAACCCTCACTGCACGGCCCGGACCGGGCCGGAGACCTTCTGCCGGACCAGGTCTCTCTGCTGCCGTGCGGCGGCGAGGAGAGTGTCATCCCCGAGACGCTCCGCAGAGACGATCGCCCGCTCCGTCAGCACCAGAGCCGTATCATAATCCTCACGATGGTAGAACCGGACCCCGAGCTCCAGGTTCAGGTCCGCCGCCTTCCCGTGCTCCCGCGCGTGGAAGAGGTGGCAGGCAAGCGAGAGGAGGACGTGCAGCCTGCCGGAAAGACGGTGCATGGAACGTTCGAAGCAGTCTGCCGCACGGGCGTTAAGCGCAACTCTTGCGTCTTCAGAGAGCCCGTGCCTGCAGTGCTCCTGCAGGAGGGGGTGCGCGAAGGCGTAATCTCCGGCCGGAAGTCTCCGGAATATGCCGCTCTCCTGCATCCTGGCCGTCATCAGCGTCATGTCCGCCCCCTGAAGATCGAGCATGCAGGCCATGACCTGCACCGGAAACGGGGGATTTAAGGCGCAGAGATTCTCCGCCCACGCCCTCCCCGATTCGGGGAGCGTGGTAAAAGCGAGTCCTGCCGGACCCCCTGCCCCGGCGAGCACGTCCGCGATGGTCCCGCGGGATGGTGCAAGACCCCGGTGGCGCAGGGCGTTGAAGCAGGCCATGAGGCTGAACGGGTCGCCCGAGGTCTCCTCGAGGAAGCCGGCGGCTGCATCGTCGATGGAGAGATCAAACCGCTTCTCCCCCATCTCGCGGATCTCGTGCCGCTGCATCCCGGAGAGCGGCACTTCCGGTATTCCGGAACCTCGCAGTTCCTCCCGCATCGTTGCGTATCCGGAACCACCCCCATCTTCCGTCCGGCAGGTGAAGGCGAGGAGGATGCCGGGCGGGAGGTCGTGCATGACATCCCGGAGGAGGCGGCGGTCGAGGCTCGAGGCGAGATGGACGTCGTCGAGCAGAACCGCCGCAACACGGCCGGTCCCGGCCATCAGTCTCCCGAGTTCCCCGAGCAGCTCCTCGAACGCCTGGTGTACCCGGTCGTACCCGACCCCGGGCGACCGGGCGAAGATGCCGATGATCTCTTCGCCGGTCCTCGAGAGCAGACCGACCGGCTCCACCGGGGCGGCATATTTCTCGAAGACATCGTCGGCATACCGGATCGCCTCTTTCACGCGCTCCGCATCGAGGGTGTCCCCGAATCTTGCGGATGCGGCAGAGCGCTGCAGGTCTTTCAACAGTTCCCGAAACGCAGAGAAGATCATTCCCGGGAGGTCGAAGACCTCACCCCTGAGGACGGGAGACTGCAGCCCGCCGGGACGTTCCTGCACCTCGTATGCGAGCCGATTTAAGAGAGAGCTCTTCCCGATGCCGGGCGGGCCGGAGATCATCACCGCCTGCCCGTGTTCCCCTGCACGCGAGAGAATGGCCGAAAGCCGTTCACGCTCCTCCTGTCTGCCGCAGAACTCCTCCGGGGGAGAGGGGGCATACGATACACCCCCGGACCGCTGCTGCACCTCAACCATGATACTGCCCGCCGGGGTGTTCCGGTGGACAGTATAAATACCATTCCATCCAAATAAAGTGGGACAACGAGATGCAGGCATGCGGCGGGCCGGTACGGAAGGCGTACCGGAGCCGTAATGCGCCTGCTATCCAGGGTGAATGGAATGGCACTTCAGGAAGGAGATTTTATCAGGCTCAGATACACCGGCCGCGTCGGTGAGAATATCTTCGATACCACGGATGAGGAGAACGCAAAGGAAGAAGGGATCTACAACCCGCGGGCGGAGTACGGTCCGGTCACCGTTCGCCTGGGGAGCCACCACGTCATCATCGGCCTTGAGGACGAACTGATAGGCAAGGATGTCGGCGCCGAGGGAGAGGTCGACGTCCCGCCCGAGAAGGCGTTCGGGGCACACGAGGAAGAGGGCATGAAGTCCGTCCCGACCTCGCAGTTCCGCGAGAAGCCGAAACGGGGAACCCGGATTGAGGTCGAAGGCCGCGAGGGCGTCGTCATCGACGTCATCGGAAAGCGTGCGGTCGTCGACTTCAACCACCCGCTTGCCGGGAAGACCCTGACCTACTCCTACGCGATCCTCGAGAAGGTCGAGGACCCGGTAGAACAGATCCAGGGTCTCATCAAGCTCTTCTCGGGCCGGACCGACATCGGGATCAGCATCGCCGACGGGGTGGCCGAACTGGCGCTTCCCCCCGCGATCGCATACGACCGGCGATGGATGGTCTGGCGGGGCACCCTCGTCCGCGAGATCTTCGAGAACTATCCCGATATCAATAACGTCGTCATGAAAGAGACGATCTCGCGCCCGGCCACGCAGGAGAATGCGCCCGAGTTCCCTGAGATCGAAGAGACAGAAGAGTCCGAGGAGTAATCTCTCCCGCTCTCACATTTTGCTTTTTTGAAGAGTGTTTGGCGCCGGCAGTACCCTTCTTTAGGTACCGGGCCGAATGTATTCTGGAATCAATGGCGACACTACAGGGAATGAGCGGGGTCGATCTTCGGGCGCTGGTGGCGGAGGCCGCCGATCGCCTTCCGCTCTGGATCGGCAAGATCTACCAGTTCGACGCGAAGACCCTCGGTATCAGGTTAAACGGGGAAGACCGGGCAAAGTATCTGTTCCTCATCGAGACGGGACGACGTGCCCACTTCACCGCGGAGTTTCCCACTCCCCCGAAGAACCCGCCGAGTTATGCGATGCTGCTCCGGAAGCATCTCGACGGCGGGAAGGTGCTCGGTATCCGCCAGCTCGGGCTCGAGCGCACCGTGAGCATCGACGTCGGGAAGAGGGATACGACCTATCACCTCATCTTCGAACTCTTCGACGAGGGGAACGCGGTCCTCTGCGACGAAGAGTACACGATCATCAAACCCCTCTGGCACCACCGGTTCAAGACCCGGGAGATTATTCCGGGTGTAGTCTACCCCTTCGAGGGGACCGACTGCTCGGCGCTCCCTCCTGTTGAGTTCCAGAAGATGCTTGCCGGGTCCGACCGCGACATCGTCCGGACGCTCGCCGTCGGGTGCATGCTCGGCGGCGCGTATGCCGAAGAGGTCTGCAGGACGGCGGGCGTCGAGAAGAGTGCCGCCGCCGTGGAAGTGGACGCGGAGGCGGTCCGGGAAGCGTTCGATCGCCTGATGACCGATGTTGCGAGACGCAGCGAGCCGGTGATAACGCCGTCCGGGTGCTGGCCGGTGGTGCTTGCCGGCGAGGAGGTTCGCGAGCGGTTTGCGACCTTCAGCGAGGCCCTGGATGCATTCTACCCGAGGGTGTCGGGCGAGAAGGAGGAGGCCGGAGCCGAGAAACCCCGCCTCTCCCAGGCAGAGGTGATCCGCCGGCGCCAGGCAGAGGCTATTAAGGGGTTTGAGAAGAAGATCGAGCGGTACGAACGGGTCGTAGAGGTGCTCTACGAGAACTACACCGCAGTCACCGGGATCATAACGACGCTCGACGAAGCAAGCAAAGATCGCTCGTGGCAGGAGATCGAGCAGGTCCTCAAGTCGAACAGCGGGAATGCGGCGGCAAAGATGGTCCGCGCAGTCCACCCCGCCGAAGCGGCGGTGGAGCTCGACCTCGGAGAGGAGCGGGTGAAGGTCTACGTCCACGAGACGATGGAGCAGAACCTCGGCCGCTACTACGATTTCATCAAGAAGTTCAAGAAGAAGAAGACGGGCGCACTCGCGGCGATGGAGCGGATGGTCCCCGAGAAGCCCCGGCAGAAGCAGAACCTTGCCCTCTTGAAGAAGCGGTGGTATCACCGGTTCCGCTGGTTCACCACCACCGACGGCACCCTCGTCATCGGCGGCCGGGACGCCTCCCAGAACGAGGAACTTGTCAAGAAGTACATGGAGGGGGGCGACCTCTTCGTTCACGCCGACGTCCACGGCGGGAGCGTCGTCATCGTGAAGGGCGCGACCGAACGCCTGGACGAGGCCGTGCAGTTTGCCGCCTCCTACTCCAACGCCTGGAAGGCCGGGCACTTCACGGCGGACGTCTACGCCGCCCGCCCGGACCAGGTGAGCAAGACACCTGAGTCCGGCGAGTACGTGGCGAGAGGCGCTTTCATCGTCCGCGGAGAGCGGCAGTACTTCCGGAACGTCCCGCTCGGGGTGGCGATCGGTCTTGCGATGGCGCCCGAGGTCGCCGTCATCGGTGGGCCGCCCGGAGCCGTCACCGGACGCGCGAAAGTATGGGTGGAACTCCGTCCCGGACAGTTCGAGCCGAACGACACCGCGAAGAAGGTAGTCCGGACACTCAGGGAGAAACTCTCGGAGGACGAGTGGAAAGGGCTCAAGAACGCCCTGAACACCGAGGCGGTCGCCGCATTCGTCCCGCCGGGGGGCTCCGATATCGTGGAACCATGAAGGCTGAAGTTCGGGAGATGAAGAAGCGGTTCGGCGAGATACGTCTCTTCCCGGAGACGCTCGACGACATCTGGCACCTCTCCCACCTGGTCGGGCCGGGAGATCTCGTCTTTGCGACGACCTTCCGGAGCGTGGAGGCGGCAACCGACAAACTCCGGCCGGAGAAGGTCGAGAAGCGGCCGGTCCGGCTCGGGATCCGGGTCGAGAAGGTGGAGTTCCACCAGCACACGAACCGCCTCCGCATCGGCGGCACCATCGAAAGCGGGGTGGACGTCACCGCGCACCACACCTTAAACGTCGAAGCCGGGTTCGAGATCTCGGTCGTCAAACAGTGGCGGTCCGTCGACTGCGAGCGGATCCGGCGGGCGGTCGACGCCTCCGCATACGGCGTGGTTCACGTCGTGAGCGTCGAGGAAGGAGAGGCGCAGGTCTACCGGCTGCGCCAGTTCGGCCCGGAGTGGGTGACCACTGTTGCGGTCGGGAGCAGCAAGGGTGCCGACGCCGGCACCCGGTCGGTGCTCTTCGAGAAGACGCTTGAGACGCTTGCCGCGGTCACCGGCCCCCTGGTCGTCGCGGGCCCGGGGTTCGTGAAGGACGAGTTCGCGAATTACGTGAAAGCCCGTGCTCCCGACCTCGCGGAACGGATGGTCGCCGTCGAGACACGACGCATAGGACGAGGCGCCGTACAGGAGGTCATCGGGCAGGGAATCCTCGAGCGGCTGCTCGGCGACCTCCACCTTGCGCGGGAGGTCGGGATGATGGACGAAGTCCTGCTCCGGATCGCGACCGAAGGCGCCGTCGCCTACGGCATCGACGAGGTCAGGAAGGCGATTGCCTACGGTGCGGCGGAGACGGTGCTGGTCTCCGATACCCTGCTCCGGGACGAAGAGGCTACGGGCATCATCGAACAGGCCGAGCAGGTCAACGCAACGGTCGTGGTGATGAGCACCGAGTTCGAGCCGGGAGAGCGCCTCGCTGCAATCGGCGGCGTTGCAGCGCTCCTGCGGTACAGGATCGAGTGAGACCGCTCGGCGGAAGTTGGCTACCTTTATAACCGGAGAACACCCTATTATATAGTAATTCCGTCAATCCGGGGAGTGGCCGGGAGCCTGTTTTCTCTGCCGGGCCACCATCCCGAAGAGACTTCCCTTTCCGGAATGGCGTAACACTGGTGTCACGATGAGCGAGAATGCGGTAGCAGAAGAGGTTGAGAAGACACGGCCGCGGACACGTGCCGAGAAACAGGTCGAGCACAGAAATCGGATAAAGCGGACGCTTATAGCCTGTTTCATGGGCATCCTGGCCGGAGGACTCTCGTTCTACCTCTCCGGCACCCCGGACCCGGTCACCGGCCTCCAGGCGAACGCCATCATAGGCCTCCTCCTCCTGATGGGGGGCGTCGTCTTCCAGAAGCACATCTTCATGCTCCTTGGGATCGACTACATGGAACTGACCGGCAAGGACTGGTTCTACCAGAGTTTCATGACGTTCGCGCTCTGGTTCATGACCTGGACGATCCTCCTGACCGCTACCGTCCTGTGATCTCCCATGCGTATTGCTGTTGTACACCGTGATCGGTGCCACCCCGTCAAGTGCGGCACCGAGTGCATCCTCTACTGCCCGCGTGTCCGGACCGGCGACGAGACCGTCGTTATCGGCGAGGACCAGAAAGCCGTCATATCCGAGGAACTCTGTGTCGGATGCGGCATCTGCGTGAAGAAGTGCCCGTTTCAGGCCCTCGACATCGTCAACCTTCCCGAACAGCTCGACCGGCCGATCCACCGCTACGGCCAGAACGGTTTCGTCCTCTACGGCCTTCCGATCCCCGTTGAGGGGAAGGTCACCGGCATTCTGGGTCCGAACGGTATCGGCAAGAGCACGTCGGTGAAGATCCTCTCGGGCACGCTCGTCCCGAACCTGGGGAGGACCGACGCCGAGGTCTCGTGGAAGGAAGTCCTCGACCTCTACCAGGGAACCGAGCTCTTCGACTACCTCCAGTTGCTCTCGCAGAAGAACGTGAAGGTCGCCGTGAAGCCGCAGTATATCGACCAGATCCCGAAGGTCTTTACCGGGTCGGTGCGCGACCTCCTCGCGACCACCGACGAGCGCGGCAAACTCGACTACTACATCGACCGGTTATCGCTTGCGGCGGTCATCGACCGGCCTATTTCGACCCTCTCCGGCGGCGAGCTGCAGCGGGTGGCGATCACCGCCTGTCTTTCGCGTGACGCCGACTTCTACTTCCTCGATGAGATCACGCCCTACCTCGACGTCTACCAGCGGATGGCCGCCGCGAATCTCATCCGGGAACTCGCCCTGGAGCGGCCGGTCGTGATCGTCGAGCACGACCTTGCCATCCTCGATATGCTTGCCGATACCGTGCATATCGCCTACGGAGAACCGGCGGTCTTCGGCGTCATCACCCACCCGAAAGGCGTCCGGGTGGGGATCAACCAGTACCTGGAGGGCTTCCTCCCGGAGGAGAACGTCAGGTTCAGGACGTATGCGGTGACGTTCGATACCCGGGCTCACGCTTCCGAGTCGGACCGGGAGGTGCTACTTCTGTTCCCGTCGATGACGAAGCGTTTCGAGCAGTTCTCGCTCACCGTCGACGGCGGGGAGATCCGGAGCGGCGAGGTCCTCGGGGTCCTCGGGGCGAACGGGATCGGGAAGAGCACGTTCGCCCAGCTCCTTGCCGGGGTGCTCGAACCCGACACCGGGTCGATGGACACCCGGGTGCGGATCTCCTACAAGCCGCAGTACCTCAAAGGGGACTCGGAGGCGACCGTCGAGGAGATCCTCCGGCAGACGACAACGAAGTTCGACACCTCGTTCTACCAGCACGAGATCTTAGAGCCCCTCTCGCTCTCGCAGCTCCTCCAGGCGCCGGTGAACACGCTTTCCGGCGGCGAACTCCAGCGGGTGGCCATCGCGGTCTGCCTCTCGCGCGACGCCGACCTCTACATCCTGGACGAGCCAAGCGCTCACCTCGACGTGGAGCAGCGGGTGAAGATCTCCCGGATGATCAGGAAACACGCAGAAGGGCGGGACGCGAGCACGCTCGTGATCGACCACGACATCTACGTGATCGACATGATCAGCGACCGGATCCTGGTCTTCGAGGGCGAGCCGGGTCTGCACGGCAAGGCCGCCGGGCCGTTCGATATGGCGCCGGGCATGAACCGGTTCCTCGAGGCGCTCGGGATCACCTTCCGGCGGGACAAGAGCGGGCGGCCGCGGATCAACAAACCGGGGTCGTTCCTGGACCGCGAACAGGTCGCGGCCGGGGAATACTACTACGCGGAGATCTCGAAGTCGTGAAGTGGGCGGCCAAGTAATTCCGTTTTTAGGGACTTCAGGGCTGGCACGAAGTTTTTGTGATCGCTACCTGTCTCTTTCGACAAGACTTATGAAAATTTAGAGTGAGGAAAAAGCCCGGTACAGTGGACCGTGCGAATATCGCCATAGAGGGATCCGTGCCCGGGATGTGCGACTGACCGGTCTCCTTCACTCGTCTCAACCCAGCAACTCTCCGCTCACCCGGGGCTCACCGCGCCGATCCACCCTTCAAAAAAAGCCCATACTCCATCGAGCAGCCCGGCAGGCTCTCCGGATGTCTCCTCCGCCGCCGGAGTTTGAGGCAGGGGCGTCTCCGGCACATCCGGTATCTGTACCGGAACGGCGGAGAGATCGAGGGTGGCGGAGTCCGTCATCGGCGGAATGTAGCCCACGTTCCCGGGAACGACGAACCAGCACCGGCCGTCTGCATCGATGAAGAGTTTCTTGACGACGTTAGCGCGGATGCCGTCCCCCGACGCGATATGCAGGGCGACACCCGACGAGTTCCACCCGTATATCCCGTTATCGGATGCGATAAGCAGCATCCCCCCGGACGTTGCCGCGACATCGTTGATAGCGACCGGAAACGCGCTCAGGTCCCCGGCGCCGAGGACCGGGGAAACTTCCCCGTCAGGGGTATACCGGAGGACCGTCGTGCGATTGAAGAGGTACACGCCCCCGAACGGGTCGACCCGCACCTCGGAGATCCCGCGAAGCGGTTCATCGCGGTAGGTGACCTGCTCGAAGCGGACCTCCCCGGTCCTGTCCCCGAGCACCCGGATCCCATCGTTCTCGGACCCGATGACGAGCGCATCGCTCGCGGCATCGACCGCCATGCTCACGACGGTATGGCACCCGAGACCTTCGGGCCCGAGCGGCTTGTACCACGTCCAGTCATCGCCATGGTATCGGTGGAGGCCCGCCCGGCCGGTGGCAATCCACATCTCGTCCCCCCACCGTGTCATGCAGTTGATGTTGCGGTTCTTGAGGAACTGCAGGTCCGTGATGGTCCGATAACCCGTCCCGTCTCCGATCTGCAGCCCGCCCGGATACCCTATCCAGAGGTGACCTTCCGCGTCGAGGGCGACCGCGGTCACCATGGTTTCGAGGGGCGCGAGCCGGCCGTAGGCCGTTTCTCCCGGATGCCTCGCATTGACCGAATACCAGGTGCCGTTTGCCGTATACACGGAGATGCCGCTGTCGGTCGCAAAGATGACGTCCCCGTACCGGCCGTTGATCGCCTCCTTCACGCCGGCGGATGCGATGCCTGAATTATAATCGGGTACTTCGATGTAAATCGCTGATGAGAGAGGGAATAAGAGGGATGCCACGGCCACAAAGAGTATCAGAGCGCGATGCATGTCCCGTCCGCCCTCTTGATGATGAGGCGACCCTTCTTCTCCGGCCAGTAGTACACGGATCGCCCGACCTTTCCGCCGATCTCCTCGTGCTCGATCCTGATGCCCTGTTTCTGCAGCAGGTCCTTCACCACGGCAGCGTTTCGCTCGCCGATATTTAAGGAGTCGGCCGAGAACTGAAACATCTTCGCACCCCCGACGACGATTGCGGCGATCGAGAACTTCGTGCTTCCGAATTTCTCCATCTCCTCGAGGAGGACCCTTATGGCGGTATCGGCAAACTTACCGGGCCGGTCGGTGTTCCCGCGGCTTTCGGGGAGCATGATATGGGCGAGCCCCGCAAGAGACTTCCGCTGGTCGTGCAGGATGAGCGCGATGCAGGAGCCGAGCCCGATTGTCCCCATCGGACACGTCCCGACCCTGAGTTCACCCATACCAAGGATTACTGCCGTCTCTTCACCAAAAAAATTGTTCTCCATGGTATATCCCGAAGGCTGGTTATGGGAGTGGTTCCATCAGGCGTTTCAGCATGAGGAATAACTGTTGCATGAGTTCGGCGTTCGGCAGCAGGTAGATGCCTCCGTAGACGGGCGGCGCCTCGCTCGTGAGCTCGGTGTTGAAGATCAGGACGTCGTTCACGTCGCCGGCCATCTGCGCGATGATGGATTCAAAGGCAGCATGCGCCATATCGATGGCCAGCGCCGGGGGAGACGGCAGCATGACGATATCCAGCAGTTCGGCGGTCGCATCGAGGAACGCCGATATCATGATGTTCCCGATCTCGATCGCGGCGCTCTGGTCCATCTCGTTGATCTCGCGATCGACATCTGTGGTGCCGAGCATCCGGTTCGTCAGCTGGATGACGGTCTCCCGGGGCATGCTGACGACGATATACCCCCCATCCGCGACCTCTCCCTGGATCTGGAAGACGACCACGGCCGATATCTCGTTGCTGATATAGTTGTGCAGCTCGGCGATATCGACGGCCTGCACCTCCGGCACCGTCATCTCAATCGGGCTCATCAGCATCTGCGATAGAGTCGTCGCCGCATGTGCCGCACCGATATTCCCAAACTCTGCCAGCGCGTCTTTCTGAATGGTATCTAGTTCCATGAAAACTCCCTCCTAAATCATTGTATTCACGTCGAGTACCGGGACGACATCGCCGTCTCCGGGGATGGTGATCCCGCTGATCCCGCGACAGTTGCCTGCAATCCTTGAGAGCGGTTTCACCACCACCTCCTGCTGGCCATCCACGGTATCGACGGCAATACAGCATCTCCTGCCGTTATTCTGCAGCACGACCAGCGTGTCGCTCCTCTGTGCCCGGCCGAACATATCCTCCAGGCGGTGCATGGGGAGGGTCTGGTCCCGGAGCAGGATCGCTTCACTGTTGCCGATCCGGTGGATTGCTTCCGCCCTCGTCTGCGCCACCTCGACGACGTTGCTGATCGGGATTGCACACCGCATCCCGTTGATATGCACCATCATGACGTCGATGATCGCCATCGTCGGAGGCAGCACCAGCTCGAATTTCGTCCCCGTGCCTACGTTGGTCTCGACCCTGATCGTTCCTTTCAGCGATGCGATCGTCTTTTTGACTACATCGAGCCCGACACCCCTGCCGCTGATGTCGGTGATCGTATCGGCCGTGCTGAAGCCGGGCTCGAAGAGCAGGTTGACGAGGTCGTCTTTCGTTGCGGCCGCCGCAGCCTCGGGTGTCATGAGACCTTTCTCAATGGCCTTCTTCCGGAGCCTCTCGGGATCGATGCCGGCACCGTCGTCCTCGATCTCGATGATGACGTTGTCCTTATCCCTCCTTGCCGTCAGCCGGAGCGACCCTTTCGGCGGTTTTCCACAGGCTTCACGGATCTCCGGGGTCTCGATGCCGTGGTTCACCGCGTTCCTGATGATGTGCAGGAGCGGGTCGGAGAGCCCGTCCATCATGCTCCTGTCAAGTTCGGTCTCGCCGCCCTCGATGAAGAACTCGACCTCCTTCCCGTCGTGGTTTGCAACGTCCCGCACGACCCGGGGAAGACGGTTGAAGATGCGCTCGAGCGGCATCATCCGGATTCCCATCATGAGGTTCTGGAGGTCGGAGACCGAACGGCCGACCATGGAGAGCGCCTCGTCGAACTCCTTGATGCCGTGCTTCTTCGCGATCAGTTCCAGCCGTCCGCGATTGATCACCAGGTCCTCCACCAGGTTCATCATCCGGTCGAGCCGCTGGATATCTACGCGGATGTTCTTGATCTCCCGAGTCTTCTCATTCTTTGCTCCCCTCTGCGCCTGTGGCGACGGCAGGTCGGCCTGCGGCTCAGGTTCGGATCTCCGGCCCCCCTCGTTCGCCCCCGGGGAAATTGCCGGCCGCGGTTGCGAGGAAGAGAGAGCAAGAAGGGAGATCTCGGTGCCGGAAGCGACGGTCCTGAGTGCATCCTCCCCTGCTCCGGTTTCGATGAGAATCTCGAACGGTCCTTCGAATTTCCCATCCTCGAGGAGTTCCTGCGAGGGGGTGGTCGAGAGAATCGTCCCGATCTCCTGGAGGTTCTGCAGGAGCAGCATGGCCCGGATATCCTTCATGGTGCTGGACGGGTCGACGGCGACCGTTAACGTGTAGAGCGGACAGCCGTCGGCCTCTCCTGCCGGTTCGGGGGAAGCCGCATCGTGCGATGCTTCGGGCTCATCAGGGGCCTCTTCTTCGGTAAATACCCGGAGTTCCTGCACCAGGCTCCCGGACTGCTCGCCGGACGGAGTTCCTCCTGCCTCGATGGCATCCAGCATCCCCTCGATCGTGTCGGTGCAGGTGAGCAGAAGGTCCGTGAGAGCTGCAGTCACCTCCCGCTGGCCGCTCCTGATGAGCGAGAAGACGTCTTCCATCGAGTGACAGAGGTGCTCCATTGCATCAAAGCCCATCGATGCGGACATCCCCTTGAGCGTATGTGCCGATCTGAAGATCTCATCGATGGCTGTCTGCTGGTCTTCCCCGTTCTCGAGAGCAAGGAGATTGTTCACGATGTTCTCGTGGTTCTCCCGCGACTCCTCAACGAACAGCTTCCGGTATCCCTCTTCATCAAACATAATTCACCTCAAGCCGACTGACTGCTCTCGCTATCTCATGCGCAAGACTCCCGAGCGGAGCCACCTGGTCGACGCAGTTCCTGGCAAGGGCGGATCGCGCCATCCCGTATACGAGACAGTCTTCTTCAGCGCATACCATCGTGGTGCCGCCCGCGGTCTTCACCGCGAGCGTTCCCTCGCCGCCGTCGTTCCCCATCCCCGAGAGGAGCACGGAGACGGTACGCGGACCGAAGACGTGCGCTGCGGAGGTGAAGGTCGCATCAACGGCAGGCCGGACCGCATGCATGCGGGGGGCGGTCGAGTGGACGACCCGTCCATGGTTTCTCCCGGCACCCGAAACAACCCGCGAGATGACGGAGTGGAACCCGGCCTTTGAGACCAGAACCGTTCCGGCCTGCAGGGTGTCTCCGTTGGCGGTCTCTTTCACCTGCAGTGGCGAGATCCTGCTCAGCCGCTCGGCGAGCGATGCGGTGAACCCCTCGGGCATATGCTGGGTGACGACGACCGCTGCAGGCAGATCCGGCGGGAGCGCGGAGAGGAGCGCGTCAAGCATCGGCGGTCCTCCGGCAGAAGAGCCTATCAGCACCACTATATCCGCCTCGCTCAGGCGGACCGCGGGGGGTCTTACAATCGTCGGGAGCGCGACAAGGTTTCTGATCTTCTGGACGAGTTCCCTCTCGATGCCCCTGACGTTCGGGACATCCCTCGGTTTGAGCATGAAGTCGTCTGCCCCGAGCCGAAGTGCCCGGTGGGTCATATCGGCCTGCTTTGATGTCAACGTGCTCAGGACGATCACCTTCGGCTTCGCTCTCACCTCCCTGAGCGCTTCAAGCACCTCAAGACCGCCCATCCGGGGCATCTCGATGTCGAGGGTGACGACGTCGGGCTTCAGCTCCGATATCTTCCCGAGGGCGTCGATGCCGTTGACCGCCGTCCCGACGACCTCGATATCCGGGCTGTCTTTGAGCAGATCCCGTAGAATCGTCCGGATAAAGAGCGAGTCGTCGACGATCAGAACCCGTATCATGGTTACGCACTGAGGACGTTTTTGACTTCTTCAAGGACTTTTGGAGCCTGGAACGGTTTGACGATGTAGCCCCTCGCACCGCTCTTGACGGCGAGTTTGACCATCTGCTCCTGGCCGACTGCCGTGCACATGATGACCTTTGCTGCCGGGTCGGCGGCCTTGATGGCCTTGAGCGCCTCGATCCCGTTCACGTTGGGCATGACAACGTCCATCGTGACGAGGTCGGGCTTGAGTTCCCGGTATCTGGCGAGGGCCTCCGCCCCGTCTGCTGCCTCACCGACGATGTCGTGCCCGCCGGAAAAGAGGATGTTCTTCAGCAGCGTTCTCATAAACATTGTATCATCGACGATCAGAATTCTCCCCATCGGACACCACTCACTGTTTATTTGAAAAAAACGCTATATATGTTTTCGTATTTTGAAGAAATAATACATTTAATCCAATGGCGATTTTACAGACTCTGAGATATATCTGACACCTTTTGCGGTTAATTGTACTTCCTTTCTTATGTAGAGTACTTCGGCAAGCCCCATGCCGAGGAGCTTCTCGTAGGTGGCGTCGAGATCTTTGTGCGAGAGTTTGAGCATATTCTCGATGGCGCTCGAATCCATCCCGCTGTAGACCAGCATGGCTACCTGCCCGGTCAGGGGGTCGATCTCCTCGCTGACCTCGGTCCCGTGCGTCGCCTCTTTGAGGAAGTTGTAGAGGACCTGGAGCGTCGTCATCGGGCAGAGGACGAAAGTCGTCACGACCTCGTTCTCGCTGAGGTGATCGATCTTCACGACGTCGAGATTCTTCTCCTGGATCTCGCGGGAGGTGAGTTCGATGCCGGTTACATCCTCAAGGGGGATGCAGACCTGGGTATCCTGGCTGACGAACCAGATGCCGGTCTTCATGACGGCGATCGCGCCTTTCTCCCACCGGGCATCCTGGATGAGCACCCCACCGCGGATTGCGGGCGACATGAAGAACGCGTTCAACCGGTAGGCGCTGGCCTGCGTGATGATAAACTTCTTTAAGACCGTGAGAACCTTCTCGACCGATGCGATACGGCAGACCAACTCTCCCCCGGCACCGGCGGTGATCATCACCTGGTTCTTCTTCCCCTCGAGATCGACCACGGCTTTGTATGCGATCTCCCTCTCGAGAGGGGCTTCGATGCGGAAACGATCCTCACCGATGCCCATCGTCGTCGGGACCCACCTGCCTTCGTGCTCGACCTTTACCGGAACCGATTTCATCTCCGCCTCCGTCACTCCTCTATACTGTTATCCCGCAGGATACCATCATCGTTGTGCTTTCATCGCCGCGAGGACATCCTCGAGTTCCACTACAAGGTCTTTTGCCTGGTATTTTTCTCCTTTCAGGTCGCGGACCAGGCTGATGTCCTCCACAAACTTCTTTTTCTTGGTGTCGGACTTGAGTTCGGTGATCAGGTCGTCGTCGACCGCGCCGCCGGACGCAAAGGAGACCATGTCGAAATCTTCTTTCGTCTCCTCTTCGAGTTCCTCAAGGATTCCCTCGTCCCTGGCGGGCTCTTCCTCGTCAACCTCTTCTTCCTCCTCGCCCTCGATCGTGATCTCGTCCTTGATCTCGTCGAGGTCCAGGTCGTCAAGCGCGGAGAGTTCCTCACTCAGCGCGCCCATATCCGGCATGTCGTCACCTCCGGGCAGCTCCGGGATCTCCGCGGCGATCGGCGGAAGGACAGCGCCGGGTTCGCCGGTATCTCCGGCGAGATCCATGTCGGATGTGCGTTCGAGATCGTCGAGGTCGCTCTGGTGTATCTTGAGAATCTCTGATATGGCGTCCGCATCTTCCCCGGAGAGGAGAGAGATCTGCTCGGACTCAAACCTTGTCCCGGGACCGGACCCTTCACCGTCGAGGTCGATGCCCTCGAGCGCGTCGAGGTCAAGATCCGCAAGCGAGGCAAGGGGGTCGGCAGCGCCCCTGCCGGCTTTCGGCGGGACCGGGGTTATGGACGGTTCGGGGACCGTGCCCTCGACCGCCTGGTCGAGCATGGCATCGAGTTCTGCGAACTGGTTCTTCTTCTCACCTTCAGGGGCACGGGCGTGGGCGATCGTCTCCCGAATCGATGCCGCGAAGGTCCCGAGCATGCCGGAGAGGTCAATCCCGGCGAAAGGGCGTTTCCGGACGAGGGACGGTTTTTCTGCCGCTTTCTCCGGTTTCTTTGTTTCCGAAGCTGCCTGCTTCTTCTTCTCCTTTCGCTCCGCGAGCGCGGACCGCAGCCTCGACGGTTTCAGTTCTGCAACGTCGAGCGCCCCGGTGACGACGAGCGCGAGAAACCCCGCGAGTACGGTGCCTGCGACGATGACCTCGAGGGGGGCGTCGACGAGGATGATCAGGGAGCCTGTACCGACGGTGATCAGGAACAGAAGCGGACGACGTAGGTTATCTCTCACGTTACACCTCCATAAATGCTGGAATGGTAAAGAATGCGTTCACGACGATCGGAGCGATGATGTAGATGACGCCGGTTGTCACGGCAAGCAGGCTTGCGAAGAAGTAGTACAGGTATCGGTCGCCGCCCATGACAATCTTTCCTGCAAGCATGTTGGCAACGGTCAGCATTAAGAGGATCGTCACCACGTAGGTTCGCATCGTGTCTTCCGGGAAGTTTACGAAGATGTTTAAGGATGTCCCCATGGAACCGCCGATCGAAGACGTTCCTCCCGAGAGCGCCGCCGAGGTCGCCTCGAAGTGGCTCATCACCTCCGTCACCGCACGTGACATGGCGAGGAGGATCTCGAAGAGGAAGACGAAGATGGCGATCATCGCTCCGTGCATCGGCACGAGCAGGACGACAAACCCTTTCACCATCATGTCGCGCTTCCTCCGGAGCAGCACCTGCTCGAGCATCGACGAACCGACGATCTTTCCTATCTCGTCGGGAGACCCGCCGAGGGCCACCGCATCCCGGAAGATGTTCATGTACTTGTAGATCAGGTAACTGCCGCTCTCCCCGATGAACTTCCTCCAGCTCCCGGCTTCATCGAGTCCGAGGTTCAGCTTCGACGAGACCGAGTTGATGAACGGCTCAAGGTGGACCAGCGACCTCCTGTCCACCTCCTGGAGCGCATCGCCGGTGGTGATGCCCTTCCCCCCCATTATCGACCCGAGGCTCCGGATGAACGTGGAGAAGTCGTTGTCCCGGTTGATGACGTTGGCATCGTCGATGTAGCCGATGACCCCGAGCGGCATCAGGAGCAGGCCGACGAGCAGGAAGATGATGCCGGCGTTGGCGCCGACGAGGATGAGCAGCAGTGCGATCATGGCGACGACCAGCACGACCGGGCGCTCCAGTCTCCTGATGATAGCCTGCTCCTTGGAGCAGGCCCCGGGGAGCCCGTGCGTGCGTGGGTCGTCGGGGACGGCCCGGTACATGATCACGAGGCCGAAGACCGATATTGCCAGGATGATCATGTAGGAGGAGTTCAGCGCCGATTCGATCCCGTCGGGGGCATAGATGGCCACCGATATCATGATGATGATCGCGACGAGCGCCCCGGAAAGGAGCATCGCAATGTAGGCGTCGCCCCACTTCTTCAGGAGTTCGATCCCCTGCTCGAACGTGTTCCGGTAGATGCTCCGGATGCTCGATAATTCCGTGGCGATGAAGTCGTCGTCCGGGACGCCGGAGTCGATGGAGTTTGCGTAGCGGTTGAGCATGCTCTGGAGGGTTTTGTTCCTGCACCGCTCGGCAACCGCCCGGAGCGCCCCGGCATAACTCTGGCCCCACCCCGCGACCAGGCGCTGCACCTTCGCGATGTAGCGCGACGGGATGTACTCGAACCGTTCGGCGGTGTACTGGAAGATCTCGGGCCGGGTCACGGCCGAGGTGGTGATCGCGGCCATGTAGGTGTACATGAGGAGCAGATCCTGCTCCATCTTCTTGTTCTCGAGGATGGATAGCCGGAGGTTGTCGAGCGATGCAGCCTGCTCCTCAAACGGAATCTTTCCCTGGTTCGCCTCTCGCACCCGGTCGGCTACATCCTCGAACACGTCACACCTCGATGGTGAGCAGCCCCTGTTTCTTGATCTTCGTGGTCATGTGGAAGAGGTCCCAGAACTGGGTGTACCCGGCCTTGTGGAGCCGCTCAAGAATTTTGGCGCGCTTGTCGACTTCGTCGTAGATGTCGGCCCGCCGGTTCTCGGGGATGCCGAGCATCATTGCGATCTTGTTCTCGAGGAGGTAACTGCTCCCTTTCCCGGTGAAGGTGAAGGTGTCGGTCGCAGGGTCCCAGACGAACGCCGCCATGAAGGAGAACCCCTGGGTTTCGGGGTCGTAGCCCACGAGTTCGTTGATGCTGAGCATCCGCCGTACCGTCCCGCCCTGGGGGAGTTTTACGGCGCTCTGGATGATGACCAGGTTTAAGTTGTCGACGTAGGTCTTCGGGATGTTGATCGGGTCGCCGCAGAGACGCTGGATCAGTTTCTCGACCGATGCGGCGTGGAACGTGCTCATCACGGGGTGGCCTGTCTGCATGGCGGAGAAGGCGACGGATCCTTCCACTCCACGGATCTCACCGACCAGGATCTGGTTCGGACGCTGACGGAGGGCGGCTTTCAGGAGGTCGAACATCGTGATCTCGGAACCTTCGCCCTCCCCCTTCCCCTTGGCCTTCGCGACCTCGCGGGTCCAGTTCCTGTGGGGGACCGTCAGTTCCGGGGTATCCTCGATGGTGACGATCTTGTTCTCGGGCGAGAGGAAGGTCGTGAGGGCGTTTAAGGTCGTCGTCTTGCCGCTCGCGGTCTCGCCGGAGACGAACATCGACATCCCGTACTCGAGGCAGATCCAGAGGTAGGCGGCCATCATGTAGTTGCACGCCCCGCTCTCGATCACCTGCAGGATACTCAGGGGGACCTCGTTCACCTTACGGATGGTGAAGTTGCTCCCGTGCTTGCTGATCTCGGTCCCGTAAACGATGTTGATACGCGAGCCGTCGGGGAGGGTCGCGTCCACGATGGGGCTCCTGTAGGTCAGCGGCCGTTTGATCCGTTCGGCGAGTTTGATGACGAAGTTATCGAGTTCTTTTGAGTCCTGGAACCCGACGACCGACTTTAAGCCCTTGAAGATCTTGTGCTCGATGAAGATCGGTCCGACGCCGTCGCAGGTTATATCCTCGATATACTGGTCGGAGAGGAAGGGTTTGAGGGTCCCCATCTCGATCTTGTCGCGGATTATCATGTACTCGAGCGCCTTGTACTCCTGCTGCGAGAGGATGATCCGCCCGTCGGCGAGCGCGGGGTGCTCCGACGCCTGCGGTTTTGCCGACGCACCGATCTCCGAGGTGAGGAAGGTTTTGATCCGGACCTTGAGGTCTTTTGACGAGGAGCCGGCGAGCAGGGACTCGTCGATCACCTCGCCCGGCCGCTGGACGTATACCAGTTGCCGGATGAAGTTTCTGAGTACTTCGATACGCGCCTGCTCGGTCACCGGCTCCTCGTCGAGGGCGTCGATCATATCGATCAGTTTCTCCTCGATCGCCGGGAGGATCTCTTTCACGGAGTGGAGGAATGACGGCTCTATCGGGATGTACCAGTTCCGGACGTCGTTTGGGTCCGGAAAGATATGGACGAACGTCGTCTCGTTCACCGGGTAGATGATGTTCGGGTTCTCCATCGATTTCAGGTCCCGCTTCAGCTCCGAGAGGAAGAGCGGGATGCCGACGGTGTTGACCGGCAGGATATGGAGGTACTCGAGGAGGTGAGGGCTCGCCTTGACGTAGTCCCGGGCGTTTGCCGGGAGCATCCGGTAGAGGGCGCAGGACTCTACGTTGTTGTAGCAGTCGTTCCCTTCGTCGATGAACTCGGGCTCGAAGGGGAGGGTCACCGTTGCTTCCAGCGCCGATCCCATTGCTCTCACACCTTCGCGACGGAGACCGGGATGATCTTGATGCCGTACCCGGGATGGACCTCGAAACTGATGATGTTGCCCGTAGTCTTTCGTGCGCCGCGGACCTTGACGACCTCGAGCATCATCACGTATTTGCCGCCGACGAGCGCCTTCTTCATGAAGAGATGGGCGTCGCAGATCGAGCGGATACGGACAAGGGAATCCTCGACGAAGGCGTAGGTGTGCAGGGTGATCAGGATGGTCTTGCCGTGGTCGACGAGGTTCTTGCAGTTCGTGAAGAACGTGAGGACCGTGTCCTGCTTTGCGTACTCGGTGAAGAGGGTGAGCGAGTCGATGACGATCACGTCCGCTTTGCTCTGCTCTATAAAGTGGATCATCCGCTCGAGCGTTCCCTGCATCTTCTCTTTCGTCCACTCGAACCCGACGACGTGCATCGGAAAGACCCGGAGATAACCCCAGGCGAAGTACTCGGAGATATCGAGGCTCATCGACTCCATCTGGGAGATGAAACTCTTGCTCGTGTTCTCGGTCGAGAAGAGGTCGACGTTGAACCCCTGCTTTAAGGCACCCCAGACGATCTGCTGGGTGAGCACGCTCTTTCCTGTGTCGTTCTCACCTTCGATGAGGGTGAGCGACTGAAGCGGGAGGCCGTCGGCGATCTTCTTGTCGAGCTCGGAGTTCCCGGTCGAGAGGATCGACTGATCAGGCATCCCATGAATACTGCTGTCTGCGCCTTCGCCCGTGGCCATTTGTTATTCACCCTTGATGTATGCTGAACTGGAGACCCCGTTAGGGGTGACGACCTGAATCCACGTGGGGTCGACGTCCTGGTACGTGACGGAGAGGTTGAGGATCTCGCCCGGGTCGAGTTCGCCGGGGTGGACCTCGTCCGGGGTTATGCTCACCCTGTCCCAGTGGTTCACGCCGGCTCCAAAGGGGATGTAGACCGGAACGCCCTCGCTCTGGAGGTAGACGTCGATGGACGAGATCCCGACGACCGGCTCGCTTCCGGTGTTCTTCACCTCGACGTAGAGGGTCGGGTCGGCGATTGTCGTGTTCTGGATCGCGATTGCTGTCCGCATCCGGGCTTCCTGGTAGGTGGCGAGGTTGCTCTGCGCTTCGACCATCACTTCCGTGGTGGCAAGGGTGCCGCCGATCAGGACATAGGCGGTGATGACCAGGAGGAGGATGCCTACTCCGGAAGCGACGAGGGGCCCTGCACTCATGGTTAATCACCCGCGGTGAAGGTGGTCGACCGGGAGAGTCCTGTAGGGAGGACGAACTGGAAGTAGACGATCTCTTCCCTGGCGGGGATCTTCGCGGTCTGCGCCTCGATGCAGAGGGTCTCGCCGGGGTCCCAGTTGTTGTTGGTGTCCTCGAGGATGGTGTAGGTCCAGACTCCTTCGCCGGGTGCCGTAGCTCGCGTTAACCGGATGAAGTCGCCCTGCGCCCCGAGGAAGACGTCGGCCTTCTGTATGTCGGCATCGGCGACCCTGCCGGCCCCGATGTTCTTTAACCAGATCCGGGCGGTATTGCTCCCGCCGCTGGCGTACGTCGTGACGATCTTCACGTCCGTGCTCAACCGTTCGTCCACCTTGTGGGAGGATGACGAGATCGTACCCGAGAGGGTGTAGATCACCGGGAAGACTGCATTAATGAGGACGCCGGCCGATATGATGGCGGCGATAAGGAACATTGCTGTGGTGAAGGTTTCGCTCGACATCCATCATATCCTGTCCAGCAGCTCAATCCAGGTATCACCGGCATCCTGTTCCTGTGGTGATGTCTTCTCTGCGTTACGGTCCCCCGGGCGGCGGGGGGCGAGCATCAGCACCTCGATCATGTCCCGATCGAGCGTCGCATCGTCGGGGTCGAGGATCCGGTTTAAGACGTAAAGTTCGGAGACGAACTCGTTCGGGCCGATATCCTGGACGTCGCCCGGGGTCTCGGGGGCCATTCTCATGACATCACGGATCTGGTCGGAGACACCCTCGTTGATGTAGCCCATGGACTGGTAGGCGTCGACCATGATCGCCATGTGCTCGTGCCCGTACTTCCTGCACCCCTGGTGCACCCACTCGAAGAGCCGGTGGACCTTCTGCAGTTTGAGTTTTCCTGCGGGTTTTGCCTGGACGAGAGGGAGCGTGTCGCCCGGTGGGAGCTGAACGCCCGGGAGGACCTGAGCGCCCGGAGAGAACTGAGCCGTCGCGAGGTCGGCCGGGAAGAGGCCGCTGTCCGGCCTTGGGCACTCCTGGACTGCATGTTTCTGCTGAGCGGTCATACCGGCGGGTGCACCGTCCAGCACGGGCTCTTCGTTGTCCTCATCCTTACTCTCCCCGGCAATATCCTGCTGCCCGGACCTGTTTCCAGAGTAAGATGCGGCGGCGCTGGTGAACGGGTTGTCCAGTTCGTTCATCCGCTCACGGAGATCGATGAGCAGCCGCTTGATCGAAGTCTTGACGAAGTCCAGCTCCTTCTCGAGCGTCTCGAGACGGGCCCCCGGGTCCTCGGAGGACGCACCGGAGAGTATTTTATCGATTTGAGCCTGATCTACCCCCACCATAATATTAAATCATATCAATGTCAAGGTTAATAAAAGTTGCTCGAGCTGATACCGTTTTTCCGGACGCCTTAACGTCTTCTAACCGCTATGTCAGATTTTTTCGAGATACAGGCCGCCGGTATCGCCGGTAGGGGCCGGATGGTGCGGTAATCGGGGTGTGTGGCCGGGTACCTGTGTGGGGGCGGGGCGGTAATATCTTTGCACCGCCGCTCTGGTCCGCTGTAGCCGGCGAACTCTCCTCCTGGTAAAACCATCCCCGGGGTCGTCCCGACCGATCGCTCTAGGTGGCCCCTCTCCGGCAATCGTTCGTACAATCAAAGTGCGGCAAATCCCAACCTGATATAGGCCGGGCCGACAGGGGCGGGTGCGTTAATCGTTGGTATATATCTCTGCAGCACATCGTGCAGGACAGGCCCCTCTCGAAACGCTTTCAGGAAGCGGATTGCCTGTTTCGCAGGTGGCCGGGAAGATATCGGCCGGTTGAACCGGCCGCGAACGATTCAACGTAAAAAAAGGGTTAGTTGAGTATGTTGATCGCGTCGATGGCAGGCGGAGCCGTCTTGTGGATTGGATAAACGGCGCCGGCAGCCGGCTGCAGGTTCACGGTGAACGCGGTATTCGGGGGCGCACTTGAGACATTAACGCTGATCAGGAACTGCTCGCCAGATTCAAGGAGCAGGTCGCCGTTGTCGTTGTACTTGTCTAGAACTGTCCAGACCTTCGCTGTAGCGGGAGTGCCAGCCACCGAATATTCCATTACCTCATGATTTGTTTCGTTCACGTACGTGACGACCATCTGCTGCACATCGAGCGCCGTTCCGCCGGCGGTGTTCGCAACAACGAACGTGATGTTGGTCAGGCAGTTATTAGGAGTGTCTCCTGACGCGTAGACGTTGCCGACGATCTCCATGCTGGAGCTTGCCTGCTGCACACCGGTGTGCACGACCTCCTGGCTCTTCTGTGTCGTGAAGAACCCGGCGCCGAGCACCACGTAGGAGAACACCGCGGCCACGACGATGAACGCGATCAACACGATCGCCGCCTCAAGCCCGGTAAATGCATTATCGTTGAATTGTCTCTTCATTCACATCACCCTCCTCAGTAGACCTCGTAGAAATGAGCCGCTTCCAGGCTCGGGGGAGCATTCCGCTCGAGCGGGTAGGCCGCACCCTGGTCGGGCCGGATCTCGACGACGAATTTGTCGTTCACTTCGATATTCGGCAGAGCCAAATCACCAGCACCACCAATGGTCACCTTTACGAACTCGAACTTCTCAAGAAGCTGGTTAGCAGGGTCATCCACTTCGATACCACCTTTGTACCAGGCCACGGTGACGTTATCATACAGATAGGACTCTAAGTTACTTTTGGTCGAGACCGCGTAGGTCACCTTTTCCATGTCGATCGGCGATCCGCCGGCCGCCAGCTGGAGGTAGAACGTAATGCTTCCTACCTTGTCATCCACAGCGCATGCTATGACGACGGGTCCTGACACTTCCAGGTTCGAGCTCGCCTGGGCCACACCGGTGTGGACGACCTCCTGGCTCTTCTGTGTCGTGAAGAACCCGGCGCCGAGCACCACGTACGAGAACACCGCGGCCACGACGATGAACGCGATCAACACGATCGCCGCCTCAAGCCCGGTGAATGCATCTTCGTTTTTCACCAATTTACTCATAAAACGTTTCCTCCTGTTACCGGAGTCCGAATGAGCGCCTCATCCAGACTAATTCGGTTCTTTGGAGTATATGCGTAAACCTGTATAAAAGGTTATTCAATTGAAGGGAGAAGTGAGATGTGCCTGTTCGGGTAACAGGATTGTCTAATCATCCTTTTATCGGCCGCTATCGCTTTCAGGCAAGTATTTGTAGCCGGAGGTGCAACGATACCTATAGCCGAAATACTGTGCGGTAAGCTGCCCATTTGTGGAAACAACGTTTCCCCGCGGGAAAAATTCTGTATTTTTCCGTTGCCGGAGGACGAGGGACCGGGGGTGCCGCACAGGCAGGTTTCACAGGAAAGGGACAGGGTATGACGAAGAAACAGGATTTCATCTATGTCGTTCTGGCAATCGCGGTCGTCCTCGTGTTGGCCCTGGTCATCAAGCCGGCAGCGACCGGCGAGCCGGCGGGGTTATGGGGGTCGGAAGAGCCGGCGATAACCCCGGCATGGACGCCATCGATGCCCCCCGCAACCACGGTGCCGACGCCCACCCCGGCGCCCATCTGGAACGGGAAGCCGAAGGAGATCGGGTTCGTCGACCCGGCGACCTACCATATCTCAACCGAAGAGAACCGCCTGAATATGACCGTTCTTTCGGCCGGGACCGCGCCCGGCACCACCCGGTGGGTGACCTACGCGACGATCGACGGGCAATGGTCGGGAACCACCGGGATCGTCCGGGTCCCGTCTCCTCTCTGGCGGCTCGACTATTCGGATATCACGACCACGAACGACGAGATCCCGTTCTTCAACTGCCAGGTCATGGACGCCGAAGACCCGAACCGGTTCGTCCAGATCGTCACGCTCAACTTCCGCGACTTTCTGGCGATGAAGGACAGGCCCGAACTCAGGAAGGACCGGTGGGTGAGCACCTTCTACGAGGGTTACCACGATTACTACTTCGTCATCAACACCCGGCGCATCGGCTCCTATCACTTGAAGATCCAGGTGCCCGAGGGATATGTAAACTGACCGGACGGATGCGGTTGAGGAGTCGCCGGAAGCCGGTGCGGACGGATGCGTGGAACAATATACGCCCGGGGTGTATTACCCGGCGAGCCAGTGCCTTGCAATGAACTCCCGCACGACCTGCGCCGCCACCGCCGCCGTCTGCCCGGAATCGAACGGAGCCACTTCCACGTAATCGAAACCCGCAGCATGCGGTGCGAGGGTCCGTACGACCTCCCTGATATCGAGCGGCGTCATCCCGAACGGCTCGGGCGTCCCGAGGCCCGGGGTGAGGCAGCAGTCGATCGCGTCGGCATCGATCGAGAGGTAAACCCTTTTCCCGCCGATATGTTCCCGGATTTCCCGGAGGACGGCGCCGATACCCGACTCACGCACTGTATCGGCGGAGTAGAGCCGGGTCCTCTCCGCGGCAACCTCGAACTGCTCGCGGTCGCCGCTCCGGGCGCCTATGATGACGACATCCTCGACCGTATCAAGGACGCGCCGGGTGACGCACCCGTGGCTGTAGGGCGTTCCGTCGAGCTCGTCCCGCAGGTCCAGGTGCGCGTCGCAGACGACGTAGACATCCGGCTGTACGGCCCTGACCGCGCCGACTGTGGCGGTGTGCTCGCCGCCGAGCATCACCGGCACCTTTCCGTCCCGTACGATATCGCCTGCGACGTCGGCCACCTGACGGGCGACCTCCTCCGGCAGCCGGGAGACCACGAGGTCGCCGAGGTCCGTCACCGGAACCTCGGAGAAGTCTATCCCGGTCGAAGGCTCGTAGGACTCGAAGTTGAACGAGACTTCCCGGATCGCCCGGGGGCCGAACCGTGTTCCCGGTTTGAACGACGTCGTGCCGTCGTAGGGTACGCCGAAGACCGCGTAGCGGGCATCCTCATACGCTGCGTCCGCATCCGCAAAATGGAGGTGGGCGAGCTCGTGCATGCCCGTCTTCGAGAGCCAGAAATGGTCACTCAAGTTTCTTCTTGCCCAGGGATGATATGTACGGGATCTCCTGGCCGGGTTCGAGACTGCCGGCCCGGTCATCGCCAACGGTGAGCTCGAACATCTCAAAGTCCTTGACGTCCATGAGCTGGAGGGTTGCGCCGGCGATCGAGATTACCTGTGCCATCTTCCGCTCCACGACCGGGACGTAGGTCTTCGCCGAAACCGGCTGGACGATCGAGCGCTTGACGCCGTCGAAGAGGCCGATGCAGTCGATCCGGGACTTTGCCGCCCCGTGCTTCCCGGGCTTGGAGGTAGCGATGGAGACAATCTTGCAAGGCTCATCTTCAACGACGACGTAACGTCCCTCTTTCAGCTTCCCAACTTCTGTCTGTTCCTTCATATTGTCTCACTCGGTAAACGCGTGATTAATGTATCTGGATTACAGTACATAAATACACCGTAGAATGAGGGAAGGCGCGAGGAGAGTTGATGGAGTTCATCCGGGCATGTGACGATGTGGCGAGGGCTGTTTCCGATGCTATAGCCGGCATGGTCGGAACGCCGGAAGCAGGGGCGTACGTTAAGATGGGTGCGGACGGGACGCCCACCAAAAAGATAGATCTGGTCGCAGAAGATATCATCGTAGACTACTTTGCGCGCCACCCGTTCTGCCGGCGCCTGATCAGCGAGGAACTCGGGTGTGCCGAGATGAGCGGGGAGAAGGGTACCATCTTCCTCGACCCGGTCGACGGCACCTACAACGCGGTGGTCGGGATCCCCTTCTACGCCCTCTCCATCGCGTATGCAGAAGAAGGGGTCGTTCAGGCGGGATACGTCCAGAACCTCGCCACAGGCGAGACGTTCCACGCCATACGGGGACAGGGGGCCTATCTCAACGGGCATCCTATCCGTGTCTCGGGGGTATCGCTCCTCGAAGAGAGTGCCATGAGCGTCTACGGCCGGAAGTTCGACCCGACCAGGGTCCAGGAGATCGGCAGGAAGATCCGCCGGTGGCGCCTCCTCGGCGCATCGGCGCTCGAGCTCTGCTATGTCGGGTGCGGCCGTATCGACGGCTTCATAGACGTGCGGGGAACGCTCCGCGTCACCGACGCGGCGGCGGGGATGCTGGTGTGCGAGGAGGCCGGCGGGATGGTTTCCGATCTCGAAGGGGACATCCTCACATTCCCCGACGAGGTCTCCGTCGGGCGGAGCCTCGTTGCCACGAACGGCATCGTGCATAACAAGGTCATCGAGTACCTGAGGTGAACTGCACATGAGAATTGTCCTGGTATCGCGTATCGACGATGCGGGTGCGCTCCGCTATACCGCATCGCTCGCCCGGGAACTCGAAGGTCTGGGGCACGACATCGCTCTCGAAGAGGGTACGGCAAGGCACTTCGGGAATGAGGGTATCCCGTTTGAGAGGATCGACGGCGACCTGGTCGTGGTCGTCGGCGGCGACGGGTCGGTCCTCCTCACCGTCCACCAGATGAAGAAGCAGGTCCCGGTCCTCGGGATCAACTGGGGCGAAGTGGGGTTCCTCGCGGACCTCGAACCTGACGAAGCACGCGCGTTCTTCACCGCCCATGAGAGTGGATTCCAGGTTGAACGGCGGTTGCGCGTCAACCTCTCCGTCAACGGGAAGCCGCTCGGGGACGCCCTCAACGAGGGGCTCGTCGTCACCGACCGGCCGGCGAAGATGCTCCGGTTCGGCGTCTACGTCGACGGGACACCCGCAGAGCGGTTCCGGGCCGACGGCCTGCTCATATCGACCCCGACCGGGTCGACCGCTTACGCCATGAGCGCAGGAGGTCCGATCGTCGACCCGCAGATCGAAGGGTTCCTCCTCGTGCCCCTCGCGCCCTACATGCTCTCGTCCCGTCCTCACCTCATCAGCACCGGGAGGAACCTCGAGATCACCCTCGAGACCGAGAAGCCGGCGCACCTCGTCATCGACGGGCAGAGCACGTTCGAGCTGGAGAAAGAGGCAACCATAACCGTTAAGAAGTCCGATCAGCCTGCCCTCTTTGTCTATACGGGCAAACCTTTCTTTGAGAAGGTGAACCACAAACTGCGCAACCTCTGACCCTGCCGATACCCCAAACAGAGATTTTATGAGTGACCACGGGGACTAACACCACAGAGGAGTGAGCAGATTATGGAAGACCAGATGCGCACGGAGATCCCCTACGCGGAGATCGCAGAGATGCTCAAGACTGCCCTCGACCTGCGGGGCTCACCTGTCGCGGTCAAACTCGCAAAGAGCCCTGAGGGCATCCCCGAAGGAGTCGGGCCGATCGAGGAGACGGTCCGTCACTGCCAGATGATCAGCAGGGCCCGGCTGAACGGCGAGATCTTCTACGCGACCGGCGACAGGCACGTCTGCATGGGAGGCGGCTGGGCCCTCGGGCTGAAAGAACTCACGCAGAGCCTCCGCTCAGGAGAGTTCTACTACAAACTCGGCAAGTTCGAGAGCTGGGCCGCCTGCATGCGGACCATCCGGCAGGTGCCGCACGTCCCGGAGCTCGAGACGTATGCGACGGTCTACGCGCCGCTCGAGAAGACGCCGTTTGACCCGCACGTCGTCGTCATCATCGCCGAGCCCCGGGCGATGCTGAAACTCGCGCAGACCGCGCTCTACCTGCTCGGTGGGCGGATAGAGTCCACGATGTCGGGGATCCAGTCGGTCTGTGCGGACGCGACCGCGCTGCCCTACCTCACCGGCAGGATCAACTACTCCCTCGGGTGCGACGGCTCGCGCCGGTTCTCGGGGATCGAGGATAACGAGCTCGTCATGGGCATCCCCGCCGAGCTCCTCCCGGAGTTTGCCCGGTCCCTCACGATCGTCACCGGTGCGCCCGGGTCGGTGCGGTAAGGCGCCGTCCCTCTCTATTTTTACGGCGCGCTTCCCGTCGCCGGGTCCGTTCCGGGGTAAAAGGCTTATCTCTCCGGCAGGTCAACTATTCAGCAGGTGGTTTTTTGCAGGTATCCATGAAGCTCGAGATGAAGGACCGGCCCGGACAGCTGGTCGCGGCCCTCCAGCCGATCTCGGCCGTCGGGGGAAACATCATCGCGGTTATTCACCAGAGAGAGACCTCAACGGCAGCGGAGACGCTGGACGTCCAGATCGTGCTGGAACTCCCCGAAGGGCGTCTTCCCAGTCTCCTCGAACTGCTCCGGGAGCAGGGCGT
Source organism: Methanobacteriota archaeon (assembly GCA_023436625.1). GTDB lineage: Archaea > Halobacteriota > Methanomicrobia > Methanomicrobiales > Methanoculleaceae > Methanoculleus. The sequence continues at coordinate 87,959 of JAEZIP010000077.1, forward strand.
CAGCGTCGTGCGCATCGGCGAGGAGCGGCTCCTCTATGAATGTACGCTGATCGTGATCGGGCACCTGATGCACACGGACCTCTCCGACACCGTCGACCGGATCGACAGGACCGGCTCGGCCGAGGTGACGGGCCTCTCCCTCGCCATGCCGGCGATCAACTCTCCCTCTTCCGCCCGCATCACCATCCGTTCGACCACCCGAACGGAGATGAAGAAGGCTATCGGGATCCTGCGCGCCGTCGCTGAACAGAAGAAACTCCTCATCATCGAACCCCTGGAGGATGCATGATGATGCGGATCGCCATACTCGGGTTCGGTTCGGTCGGCCAGGGCATCGCCCGGGCGATCCTTGCAAAAAACCTCAATATCACCGTCACCGGCCTTGCCGACTCGCGGAGCGGTATCGTCGATGCCGGCGGGATCGATCTTCTAGCGGCGCTTGCCCGGAAGGGGAACGGCGACCCCTGCGG
>JAEZIP010000069.1:0-47920 GCA_023436625.1 Methanobacteriota archaeon
CCGCGGGGGCGCGGCCCGCGGCGGCGACCGACCCGACCGATGCCCCGATGATGAACCCCGGCGGGGAGAGCCGCCGCGCATGCCCGATGGGGAGGTCGCTCTCCCCGAGGTGGACCCCGTCCGCACCGGCCGCGAGGGCCACGTCCAGGCGGTCGTTCACGATGAAGAGCGCTCCAGCGTCACGGGTGACCTCGCGGACTTCGGAGGCCGCATCGAGGAGTTCCCGGCCGGAGAGTCTCTTGTCGCGGAGCTGGACCGCGTCCGCGCCGCCGGCGACGGCCCGGCGGGCGAGCTCCGCATGGGAGCGGCCGCGGCCGATCGTCTCGTCAGTGACTACGTAGAGGTCATACGCCATACAATTCCTCTATCCGCGCGTTCCCGGCGAGATCGTCGGAGGAGAGCCCGGCAAGTTCGTCGAAGAGTGCCGTCCGGAACGAGTAGGGGCCGCGTGTCCCTGCTGCGGCCCGCTCCCCCGCCCGGCCGAAGGCCGCGAGCGCCGCGGCCGACGCGACCGCGCAGTCATCCGCGACCGCGACGAACGCCGCCGTGACCGAAGAGGCCATGCACCCTGTCCCCGAGAGGCGGTCCATCGCCGGGTTGCCGTTCCTGACCAGGTAGACCCGGCTCCCGTCGGTGACGACGTCGACTGCTCCCGTCATCGACACGACGGTCCCGGTCGAGCGGGCGCACTCCCGCGCCGTCTCGACGGGGTCTCCCGTGACCCCGCCTGAGTCCACTCCCCGGACGCTCCCGCCGGTCCCGGCAAGGACGCCAATTTCCCCGGCGTTCCCCTTCAGGACGGCGATATCGAGGGCATCGAGGAGTCTCCGGACCGTCGCGGTCCGGAACGCCGTCGCCCCCGCACCGACCGGATCGAGGACGACCGGGATCCCGAGAGCGTTCGCCCGCCGGCCGGCGATGAGCATCGCCTCGACCTGCCCGGCGGAGAGCGTCCCGATGTTGAGGACGAGGGCGCCGGCGGCGGCGACCATCTCGGCAGCCTCCTCGGGCGCCTCGGCCATCACCGGGGCGGCCCCGGCAGAGATTGTTATGTTCGCGCAGTCGTTGATCGTGACGCTGTTCGTGATATGGTGCACAAGCGGCCGCTGTTCCCGCACGGCAGCGAGGAGGCCGGCGGGGATGGCGCCGTCCATGAGGCGTGCCGGAGAGTTATCCGCAGTATTGGTCGGCATACGTACGTACCTATTTCGACGGCAATTTCTTAAACCCGGTCGTTGTCGGTGGGAGCGTCGCCGGCCGGGTGGCGGACGACGGGGTGGCGGCATCCCGGACGTCAATCCCGGTCGTGCCGCCGGAGGAACTCGCGGACCATCCGGGACTCCACCCAGCCCTGGTCCAGCTGTCTGATGTATCCGTTGATCCGCGCGACCTGGTCGCGGATGACCGCTGCCGTCTCCTCATCGTCCAGCAGTTCCGCTCTCCCCAGGGTCACCTGCAGGGGCTGGCGGATGTGGTCGCCGAGGACGGCGAACTGTTCGATGTTTCGTTCGATCTGCCTGAATGCCTCCTGGTGAAGCTGCTCGATCTGTTTCCGCTCGGTGATGTCTCTGCCGACCGCCTGGACGCCGACAACTTTTCCGTGCTCCACGATCGGGGACTCGTTCAGTTCGACGAACGCTGTCGTCCCGTCTTTGCGGCGGAACTCGACCTCGAGCCCCTCGACCGGCTCGCCCCTGGCCATCTTCGCCTGCCCTTCCTCCCACGCGGCACGAGAGAGGGGGCTGACGTAGTCGCGACACCTGCAGCCGATGAGTTCTCGCGGGGTGTAGCCGAGGATGCGGATCACGGCCGGGGAGATGTAGGTGATCCCGCCGTCGTGATAGCAGGTGTAGATCATATCGAAACTCCGTTGCGCGATCTCGCGGAACTTCTCCTCGCTCTTCTTGAGCGCCTCTTCGGCTGTTTTTCGCTTGATCCCCTGCGCCAGAACGTTTGCGGCCGCCTGGACGAAGTTGATGTCGTCCCGGGTGAACCTGCGCAGGGTCCGGGTATGGGCGCCGAGCACCCCGTACGGCACCTCGTCACCCTGGACGATGACGCTGATGCCGCTTAAGATCCCCTCGTTCCGGAGGAGGGCCGGGCCCCGGAACCGGGTCTCGGCGTCGAAGTCTTCGACGATCACCGGTTCGCGGGAGAGAAGCGTATACCCCGCCTGGGAATCGGTTCCTCCGTTCACTTTCTCGGTACCGACCCGGACTCCGCTGAACCCCACCGCCGCCTCGAGGATGAAGAGATCCTCTTCGGGCAGGTACCGGAGCACTTTGGCACACTCGACCTCCAGGTGCTCGGTCACCGCCCGGATCACGGCGTTCATCAGTTCGGGAGGCTCCGCCCCTGCAAGAGCGAACTGGCCGAGTTCCGCGACGGCTGCCTGCTGCGCCGCCCGGACGGCGGTGAGCCGCTCGGCCTGCTTTCTCACGGTGATGTCGAGGTTGATTCCGGCCCAGAGGACGATCTGCCCGTCCCCGTCACGGACCGGATCTCCCCGGGAGAGGATGGTGTGGCATTCCCCGTCGGGATCCGGAACCCTTAGCTCGCGATCCCACCGGTATCCCGTATCGAGGCACCGTCTCCAGTCGGCACGCACTGCTGCGGCATCTTCAAGCGGGATGCACTCCAGCCATCCCGATTGCCGGCATTCTTCGAGTGTCCTTCCCACAAGGTCGAGGAACGAGGGAGAGATGTAGAGTGTAGCGCCGTCCGGCTCACAGATCCAGATGCCGTAGGGCACCAGTTCCCCGACGGCGGCAAAGACCGACTCGGTCCTGACCCGTGCTCTCGTAGCCCAGGCACTCCGCACTGCCTCGTCGCGTTCGGGGGTCACGTCCTGGAACCGGGCAAGCACCATCCCGGCGTAGGGCTCGCCGGACATCACCCGGCACGAGAAGGAGAACCGGCGCACCCCGCCGGTGGAGGTTCGCATCCGGCAGGCAGCGTGCGCGACCTCCCGCCGGCACCGGAGCGCTTCGAGCACCCGGCCGGCAGTATCTTCCTCATCGATGAGCGGCGCGAGGTGGCGGGCGATGAGGTCGCCTATTTCCATGCCGCGGGCAGCGTCATCCCCGATCCCGAACGTTTCATGAAATGATCGGTTCAGCCGCACAACGGTATTATCCCGGGCGAGGATGACGACAGCGTCGTCCAGTTCGTCAAAGCAGCGGTACACTGAGGACCTCCGTGGCCGGCATATGCGGAACCCCGGAGTGTGGGTGCCGCATGTCAGGTAGTATAGTACCTGTTCATGAACCTAGTGCTTTTCGGAATCCCGCATTCGCGGCGATACAGGGAGCACGGGTAGAACCCTGGAGAATAATGCTCTGCAGATATGAGCCTTCCCTATGATGAAGCGATGTCGCAGGGTCGCATCGGGCTTCCGGTGCGAAACCCCGAAGTTCCCGGGTCTGCATTAAAACGCAGTGACGAAGAGTGGGAACAGGCGACCCGGTCTCTCCTCAATAGGATCTCCGAAGGCATACTGATGCGGATCTTCGAGGAGGTCCGTAAAGGCCCCGATTGGCTGATTACGCACCATTTCGGGATCTGTATGGAAGTCCGGAACCTCCTGCACGCCGGCGTGATAACATTGCCGCCAGAAGATGCCATATTTAAGAAAATGCTGAATATATCGATTTATATCATGAAAATTGGATCCTGTATTACGGTCAATCCTTTCCGTTACAGTTATTACACCCCTCAGTATATTCACTGCATAATCTAAATTGGAGTTTACTTTTTCCGATGTCCACACCCCCAGGAACTACCCGGACGGGACCCGATCCCACCGGACGCGACAAAGAGATGCAGGGTATCTCCGCCGAAGTAGAGCGACTCGTTCGCGAGCGGACGCAGGAACTCCTGGAAGAGAATGAAGCGCTTCGGCAAGAGGTTGGTGAACTCAAGCAAGCCGGAGAAGTGCTGAAAAAGGCCTATACCGAGCTCGACGACCGGGTCAGGGAACGGACAGCTGAACTGGAGCGCGCCAATACCCGGCTCTTGGTCGAGATCGAGGAGCGTAAGCGAACCGAAGAAGTCCTCCGAGAAAGCAAGGAACGGTTCATAGCATTCATGGATAACAGCCCCGCAGGCGCCTGGATGAAAGACGAACAGGGGCACCTCGTATACTTAAACAAAACCTTAGAGACCCATTTCAAAGCCCGACTCCAGGTATGGCGGGGTAAGACGGATTTTGAACTATGGCCTCTGCATGTCGCCGAGCAGTTCCGGGAGAATGACCAGGCCGTCCTCAAGGAAGGCCGGGTCATCGAGGTCGTGGAGGAGACGCCCAACCCGGAAGGCGGTTCTACCTATTGGTGGAACTTCAAGTTTCCCTTCCAGGACGCTTCGGGTAAAACGTATGTGGGAGGTATCGGGATCGATATCACCGCCTGGAAGCGGGCCGAAGCGGCATTGCAGGAGAGCGAGGAGAAGTACCGGAACCTCGCAGAACTCGCGCCGGAGCCGATCGCGGTCCATCGTCAGGGTAAAGTTGTCTACGTCAATCCTCCCTGCGTCGCGCTCTTCGGTGCAGGGAGACAGGATGATCTCATCGGTAAACCGACCCTCCAGTTTGTCCATCCGGACGACCATGAAGTGGTCAAAGGACGTGTCCGCCGGATGGCGGAAGAGGGTACGACCGCGCCTCTGATCATAGAGAGGTTCGTAAAACTCGACGGTCAGGTCATCGACGTCGAGGTCGTTGCTACCCCGATAGTGTACGAAAACCTGCCTTCAGTGATGGTCCTCTTCCGGGACATCACCGAGCGCAAGCAGGCTGAGGCGAAACTCCGTGCCGTCATGGAAAGGGAGCATTTGAGAGCCACCGAACTGGATGCGACTCTTGCATCGATCGCATCGGGCGTCATCATCTACGATAGCACCGGGGCTATTGTTCGGGTGAACGAAGCGGTGCGTACGATGATCGACAGAGCGTCGATATCTCTTGATCCGATCCATTTCGAGGGGCGCCAGGCGGGTTTTGGAGTCCTGCGGGCGGATGGGACGCCGTTGCCTCTCGAGGCAACCCCCTATTACCGGGCATTGCACGGAGAGACCGTGCAGGGAGAAGAGGTGATGGTTACCCGCCTGGACCGGGAACCGCTCTGGGTGGACACGTCGGCAGCTCCTATCCGCGATGGCGGGGGTGCCATCGTGGGGGCCATTGCCATCCTCACGGACATCACCGAGCGGAAGCGGGCTGAGGCAGCGCTTCAGCGATATGCAGAGAATCTTGGCCGTCTCCACCACGATCTGGAAACCTCGAACAGGGAGGCGAACCTCTACCTGGACATCCTCACCCACGACATCGGGAACACCGAGAACGTCTCGAACCTCTACGCCGACCTGCTCATCGAGTCCCTGAATGGAGAGGCAGCCGGATACGTGAAGAAACTGCAGCGCAGCGTCCAGAAGAGCATCGAGATCCTGGGCACCGTCTCCACTATCCGCCGGATCCATCGGGCGAAGACCGAGCTGAAACCGATGGATCTTGATGCCGCGGTCCGAGGAGCAATGGAAGGCTATCCCGACAGTATCTTCTTCTATCACGGCGCGCATCACCAGGTCCAGGCCGATGACCTTCTCACCGTAGTCTTCAACAACCTCATCGGCAACGCCGTCAAGTTCGGTGGTCCCGAAGTCGTAGTCACCGTCCGGACGGAACAGGATGACGGGTTCGTCCGGGTATCGGTCGAGGATACCGGTCCGGGTGTCCCGGATAAAGGTAAGCAGGAGATCTTCCAGCTGTACGAAATGAAGAAGCGAGGTGTCGGTAAGGGACTCGGTCTCTACCTGGTGCAGATCCTCGTGGAACGGTACGGCGGCAAGATCTGGGTCGAGGACCGGGTGCCGGGCCGCCCGGGAGAAGGCGCGGCGTTCAAATTCACACTGAGACCTGCCTTGTAAACCCATTGATCGGGCTGACTCCGGCAGATGATGCCGACACTCTTGTTTATCCTGAGAGTGCCGATGCTTTTCTGTGCCTTGAATTCAGCGATGAACTCTTCGATGAGATCGATGTCGCTCTTCTCGAGCCTTCGTTCTTCGGGTCCGCGGGCAATTGAGTTGTACGCGTAGATCCCTTCGGCGCGATGGGAGTTTCTGTCCTTTACAGACAGTAGGCTAAGATCTGCATGCAAGGGGGTCAGAAGAAGGGTAGATGTGCTTTCCAGCAGCGATTTGAACATGAATGGTAAACGCCGAGGGGGAGATTTGAACTCCCGAGGTGCCAGGCACCAGTGGCTTTCGAGGCCACCGCCTTCCCGGACTAGACTACCTCGGCACAGAATCAGCCTAGAGTATTTAGGCTCTTCGACTATAATAGTATCGAGATAATGCTCTGTCGATTCACCCTCATCCCGGACGGCAGCGTGCTGGTCTACCAGGGGCGGCCGGGGGATACCTACGAAACCGCCCTCCTCTCCTTCGGGCTCAACCCGGATGCGGCGTTGGTCTTTTTCCGCGGAAGGAGCCTGCCGCAGGATAAAAAAATCGAGGAAGAGGAGGTCGGCGTCTTCCTGACCTCCTCACGCGGGTGACTTATTGTGGGCCCGGTCTGCCGGACTGGGTGACCATCATGTCGTCGACACGGACGAGGAGCATGGCCGTCTCGGTCGCGCTCTTGATCGCCTGGGTCTTCACCCGCAGGGGCTCGATGACGCCGGCCTCGCGCATGTTCACGACCTCGCCGGTGTAGACGTTGAGCCCGGCGTGCTTCGCGCCGTCGGCGTGGGCCTTCCTCAGGGCAACGACCTTGTCGATCGTGTCGAACCCGGAGTTCTCCGCGAGCGTCCTCGGGATGACCTCGAAAGCGTTTGCAAACGCCTCGATGGCAAGCTGGACCCGCCCGCCGACGGTCGCGGCGTAGTCGCGGGTACGGATCTGGAGTTCGGTCTCCACCGAACCGCCGCCGACGACGAACTTGCCGTCCTCGATGGCGTCCTGGACGACCCGGGCCGCGTCATAGACTGCCCGCTCGAGTTCGTCAAGCAGCAGCTGGGATGTACCCCGCAGGAGGATCGTGACGGCTTTCGGGTTGTCGCAGCCGGAGATGACCGTCAGGTCGGTATCGGGGATCTCCTCGGCCGCTTCGGCGTGGCCGAGCGTCGTCGCGTTGAGCTCCTCTGGCTTGTTGACGATGGTGCCGCAGAGCGCTTTCGCGGCGAACTTCATGTCCTCCTCCTTCACGTCTTCGATGGCGTAGATGCCGTGTTTGGCGAGGTAGTACTGCACCGCATCGGCGATCCCCTTCTGGCAAAGGACGACGTTTGCGCCGGAGGCAACGACCTGGTCGGCAAGTTTCCGGAGGGACTCGCGCTCCTGCTCGGAGAACGCCTTCATCTGGTCGGAGGAGGTGATCTTGATCTTCGATTTCACCTGGGTCTTCGTGATCTCGAGCGGCAGGGCGAGCAGGGCTACTTTAGCGTCCCTGACCTTCTCCGGCATCTGCTCGAAGACGCGCTTCTTGTCGATGACGATACCCCGGATCAGTTCGGCATCATGCATCGAGTCGCCGACCTGCATCTTGATCTTGACGTCGTCCTCGTCCACGATGTAGGTGCCCTTGCCTGTCTCGGTGGCGACCTGCAGAACCGCGTCCACCACGATACCGGAGATCTTGTCCTTGACCGCTTCGATGGACTTGCCGGTCATGGCGGTGTCGGCGATCTTCAAGAGGTCGTCGCGGTCGCCGAATCCCACCGTGATGGCCAGTTCGTCGAGGAGCAGAAGGGCCTTCTCCATGCCGAGCTGATAGCCGTTCGCGATGATTGTGGGGTGAACCTCCTGGGCGAGCAGTCTCTCCGCCTCTTCCATCAGCGATCCGACGAGTACGGTCGCGGTCGTGGTGCCGTCGCCGACCTCGCCGTCCTGGGCCTCCGCGACCTCGACGACCAGTTTGCCGCCGGGGTGCTGCACGGACATCTCGTGCAGGATGGTTGCTCCGTCGTTCGTGATCACCACGTCACCGGTGGAGCTGACCAGCATCTTGTCCATTCCCCGGGGACCAAGCGTCGTCCGAACGGCGGCCGCAATTGCCTTTGCAGCCATGATATTCGAGCGCTGCGCCTCGAATCCGCGCGTGCGCTCAACATTTTCCCGTAAAATAATGATGGGCTGTCCAGCAAGCATTGTATAATCCTCCTTTGTCCGTTAGGTTTGTTCAGAGGTTCTATATATACTGATCGATAGGGCCCGTCCTCCCCCGGGCGCACCCGCCGTTCCGCGGGGGTGGATCGCCTGTCAGCCGACGGTACGCGCCTGATACCCCGGCAGGTGCACCGTCCTGTTCCGGGCCTCTCAAAAAAGCGTGATCGGGGTCTTCACCCGAGCCTCGATATCGCGAAGAGCGAGTGGACCGGGACGCCGTCGATCTCCCGGACGCCCTGCTTGTCGAAGAGCGACCAGATCGCCATCGGCACGGCTCCGTGCCGCCGGAGGAACGCTATCGCCTCGGCAAGCGTCGTCCCGGTCGTGACGACGTCGTCGATGATGATGCAACGTTCCCCGGCAATCGTGGAGAAGGTGCCTGAGAGGGAACCGGTAGGGGCCTCGCTCCGGCTGTGTTTCGCCGGGAGGTAAACCGCGAGTTTCAGCCCCTCCTCCGCGGCGATGAGAGTGGCGAGCGGGACTCCCGACAGCGCGATGCCGACGACCGTTTCGGGGACCTCCCCGGCGGGATACACGGCCTCTTCCTCAGCCAGGTAGAGGAAGCGCTTGAGCATCATCATCGCCATGTCGCCGAGGAGGACCCCATGGCTCCCTATCGCCGTCCAGTCGATGTGAACATCTTTCGGGGCCTCCATGCCCTTTTGCTGGGTGAGCAGCCAGGTGACCGTCTCCATCGAGAGACCCAGCTCATCGGAGATCTGGCCGGGCGTGTGCCCTTCTGCCTGGAGCGCCTTTGCCTTCGTGATCAACTCTTCAAGGGCGGACATGGAGAAGAGATCTCCAAGGAATCTATTTAAGTTTTCTTTTGATTGCTGCGCCGCAGACCGGACATTCCCCCGGCTCCCGCCAGTATCGGCCGCACCCGCTGCACCGGTAGCGCCACCGGATCGCCCGGGCAGGCCGCTGCCGGATGCTCCGGGTCCCGATCTCGAGACGGTGCGCGACATTCTGGACCGCGAAGTCGTCGGTGACGAGGACGGCCTCAAGTTCCAGCGCGAGCGCGAGGATATCCCGGTCGGTTCCGGAGAGCACTCCGGCATCCCCTGTCCGGAGTGCGGCCGCGTCGACCCGTACGAGGTCTTCTTCGCGCGGCTCCCGGACCCGGAGTCCCGTGGCCGCGAGAGCCGTAAAGCGGCATTTCGCGTGGAGGTCGCCGAGTTCCCCGACAACCGAGGGGGTGGTCCAGGCCGCCTCCTCTACAGGCATCTCCGAGAAGAAGACCGAGGCGTCGAGGACCAGCGTCATGCAGAGAACTCCACGATATCGTTCTCCCGGCACCGAATCCGGTAGCCGAACTCCAGAAGGATCCGGCAGGCGGTCTTCGCGTGCATCGAGAGGGTGTGGGTACTGTACTCTCCGCCGTAACAGGCGAGGTAGACGAGGAGCTGGTCGGCGAGGTGGACGTCGACCGTGCCGGGGCTGCGGCACTCTGCGATCAGGGCCCGTGCGGCCGTCCGGCCCACCTCTTCGGCGGGAAGCCCCCTCCTCCCGAGAGCGACGGCGCCCTTCGCACCGCTCCATACCGTGACGGAACTCCCGGTGCTCGCCCCGCCCTCGCGGGGGTCGAGTGCCGTGGCGCAGGTGAGGCCGAGGTCGCTCCCGATGAGGTCCCGGGCAGCAGCCGCCTGGCGCTCCGTGACGTGCCCGGGGAGGCCTGCCGAGCAGGAGACGAGCCCGCACCCCTCGTCTTCCTCCTCCGGGATCGTGATCGGGCCGGGCCGCCCGGGCTCCACCCGGACATGCACCCGCCCGCCTCCCCGCGGGTAGTAACCCCGCTCGAGCACCGTGATCTCGATCGAGGCCCCGGCACGGCGGAGCACCGGTGCGAGGACGCGGTCTACGTAATCGATCGTCGGGCTCCATGCTACTTCGGTCCCGCCCGTGACGGTGATGCTCCCGCCGGCGTGGAGCGCGACCGGGAGCCACGCCTGGAGGATGAGAGGAATGCTCCCGGCGGTTCCGGGATCGATCGCGAGGTCGGCCCGCCTGAGCCGGCCGGGAACGAAGATGATCTCGCCGCTCCCGGGATGGAGGCCCGTGCATTCGGCGTCGCAGGCCCCGGCGACTGCCCTGACCGCGGCGATGTGCTGGGGTGCGAGCCCGGGGTTTTCCCGGTTCTGCCGGATCCGGGTGACGGTGACCGGAGTCGTGGAGATCGCCGATAGAGCAACTGCCAGGCGGAGGATCTGCCCCCCTCCCTCCAGATGGGTTCCGTCAACGATGAGCATCTTCCCTGATCGCGGTGGCGATGGCGCTCGCGGCCGATATGAAGCTTGAGGCGTTCTCGTAGGTATCGCTTGAGACGACCGAGGAGATCCCCGCTGCCCGCAGGCGTGTATAGGCGCCGCTCGAGAGCACCCCGTGAACGCAGGCCGCGTGGATGGACGCGGCTCCCTGTTCCCGGAGCATGCAGGCAGCGGTCGCGAGGGTCCCGCCGGTGGATATGATATCGTCCACGATCACGACCTCCCGCCCGGCGGCGTCGATGGTCTTTGGGGCGATCCGGACCTCTTCGCCCGAGAGCCGGGTCTTTTCGAGGTGGTCGCAGTCCCACCCGCCGACCACCGCAATGTCGGTCGCAAAATTGTTCGCCCCTTCGTCCGGAGCGAGAATCAGGGGATTCTTCAGGCGCAGGTCGCCGATGTACCCCCCGATGGCCGGGGCAATGGTGACATTCTTTGCCGGGACGCCGAAATGATCCAGTACGCTCGTGTCGTGGATGTTGACGATGAAGACCCGCTCGATGCCGGTCGAGAGGGCTCGCGCGATCGCCCGGGCGCTTATCGGCTCGCCCGGAACAAAGCGCTTGTCCTGCCGCGAGTAGCCGAGATACGGGACCACCAGCGTGATCCGGGATTGGTCGGCGGCATCGATCGCGAGGAGGGTCTGCACGAACATATCGTTATCCACGACGCTGCTGACGATCAGAGTCTCGTCGTCCAGTTCTCCGCACCTGAGGTACAGCTCTCCGTCGGGAAACCGGGTGAATTTCGTCTCGACCAGCGGTATTCCCAACTTTTCGGCGATGCGGGCTGCCAGGACCTGGGACCGTTCCGTGCTGATTATTCTCATAGGACACCTTTGCTAGAAAGTATTTGAACGAGGATGAATAAATTATATAAGTATCAGTGCAGCAAAGAGGTAAACTCGACGATGGATTCAACGACTCCAGCAGAAATCCCCAATATCGAGCTCACGAACGACGAGCTGGCAGAGACGGATGTCTTTTCCGGTCTTGAGCTGAGCGCATCGTCAGATATCGACGTACCCCCGAGTCTCATCGATCAGGTCATCGGCCAGGAACACGCCGTCGAGGTGATCCGGAAGGCTGCGGTCCAGCGCAGGCATGTGATGATGATCGGCACCCCCGGAACCGGCAAATCGATGCTGGCGAAGGCTATGGCCGAGCTCCTCCCGAAAGAAGAACTGCAGGACATTCTGGTCTATCCGAATCCCGAGGATAACAATAACCCCATCATCAGGACCGTGCCGGCGAGCCGCGGCAAACAGATCGTCAACGCTCACAAGGTGGAGGCGAGAAAGAAGATCCAGATGCGGAGCACCCTCATCATGCTCCTCATCATCGGTATCATCGGTTACGCGATCATCACCTACCAGTGGCTCATGGGCATCATCGCCGCCGCGTTCATCTTCATGGCGCTGAAGTACTCGACGCCCCGCGAGGAGACGATGGTCCCGAAACTCCTGATCTCCCATGATCCCAATATCCCCGCGCCCTTCATCGATGCCACCGGCTCACATGCGGGCGCCCTGCTCGGCGACGTCAGGCACGACCCCTTCCAGAGCGGCGGCCTCGAAACGCCTTCCCACGACCGTGTCGAGGGAGGAGCAATCCACCGGGCGCACGGGGGCGTGCTCTTCATCGACGAGATCAACACCCTCACCCCGCACTCCCAGCAGAACCTGTTGACTGCGCTCCAGGAGGGCACCTTCCCGATCACCGGCCAGAGCGAGCGCTCGAGCGGTGCGATGGTCCGGACCGAGCCGGTCCCCTGCCGGTTCGTGATGATCGCGGCAGGCAATATCGACGCCATCCAGGGGATGCACCCGGCACTCCGGTCGCGTATCCGGGGCTACGGCTACGAGGTCTACATGCGGGAGACGATGGAGGACACCCCGGAGAACCGGAAGAAGTTCCTCCGGTTCATCGCCCAGGAGGTCAAGAACGACGGAAAGATTCCCCACTTCGACCGCAGCGCCATGATCGAGGTGCTCCGCGAGGCCCGGCGCCGCTCGAACCGGAAGGGTCACCTGACCTTGAAACTCCGTGACATGGGCGGGCTCATCCGGGTGGCGGGGGACCTCGCCCGGCAGGAGGGCACGGAGTTCACCTCGGTAAAGCATGTCCTCGCCGCGAAGTCGGCCTCCCGCTCGATCGAGGACCAGATCTCCGACGAGTACATCCGGCGGAGCCGCGACTACGACATCACCGTCGTGGAGGGCACCCGGGGGGGGCGCGTGAACGGGCTTGCCGTGATGGGAAGCGACTCCGGCTCGGTGCTCCCGGTGATGGCCGAGGTGACCCCGAGCCAGGGGACGACCGGCACGGTCATTGCGACAGGTATGTTAAAGGATATTGCCAAGGAGTCGATCACGAACGTCAGCGCTCTTATAAAGAAGTTCACGGGCAAGGACGTCAAGAACATGGACATCCACGTCCAGTTCATCGGCACCTACGGCGGCGTCGAGGGGGATTCGGCCTCCGTGACCGTCGCAACGGCGGTGATCAGCGCCATCGAGAACATCCCGGTGCGCCAGGACGTCGCAATGACCGGGTCGCTCTCGGTCCGGGGCGACGTTCTTCCCATCGGCGGGGTCACCTACAAGATCGAGGCGGCCGCGAAGGCCGGGATCAAGAAGGTGATCATACCGCGGTCGAACCTGGACGACGTCCTCATAGAGGAGCGTTACCGCACGATGGTCGAGGTGGTCCCGGTCGACCACATCGAGGAGGTCCTTCAGAACGCACTCGTGCCCGAGAACCGCGAAGGGTTCCTCTCGAAGCTCCGGAAGATGACGGTCAACCCGACCGGCATCTTCGACCCGGGCCTCGGGCGCTCTCTGGTCTGATGCCCTATGGCTGAAGTACGGTACTATGACATCAGGTGCGTACGGGGCGAGGTCACCCTCATCGATATCGATAACGGGGTGATCGAGTCCGCAGGCACCTCGTTTTTCGACAAAGCCGTGATCCGGGTGCTCGGAGCGAAAGGCTGGGGCATCCTCACCCGCGACCACGTCGACATCGATTCGAAACGTGAGTTGAACTCCCTCGTAGAGTCGGCAGCGCGCCTCGCTGCGGTCACGGAGGATCGCCTCGACCTCGCCGATGCGCCGCGCGGCTCTCTCCCGGCCCCCTCCCTCGGGGAGGATCCACGGGACATCGACCTCGAGGAGAAGACCCGGCTGCTTGCCGGGATCGAAGGCGCGGCACGGGTCCCGGAAGTGGTAAACACCCGGGCCCGCTACACCGAAGGTATCGACTCGGTCCGGTTTTTAGACTCGAGCGGGAACGAGTACTCCTACGAGGCGGTCCGGTCCGGGTTCTCGGTCCTCGCCATCGCGTCCAGAAACGGGGTGATGCAGATGGGAAGCGAACGCGACCACATCATCACCGGGTTCAACCTCCGGGACAAGCAGGACCTCGGGCGGAAGGCGGGGAGGGTCGCGGTCTCCCTGCTCGATGCAAAACTCGCGAAAGGCGGGACACGACGGGCCGTGCTCGACCCGGAGCTCGCCGGTGTCTTCACCCACGAGGCCGTCGGTCACGCGAGCGAGGGCGACCTCGTCCGCGAAGGCGCATCGGTGCTCGGAGGGAGGATCGGCGAGCGGATCGGCTGTGCGGGGCTCGTCATCGTCGACGATCCCTCCCTCCACGAGTTCGGGTTCATCCCCGTGGACGCCGAGGGCGTGGCGGTGCGGCGGACCGAGATCATCCGAGACGGCATCCTCTCATCCTACCTCCACAACCGGGAGACCCTCGCGGCGGTCGGGAACGGCATCGGGGGCCACGCCCGCGCCGAGCACGGGGCCCCGCCTATCGTCCGGATGAGCAACACCTTCATCGAGAACGGCGACGCGGCATACGACGAGATCCTTTCCGAGTGCGGGGACGGCATCCTGCTGATCGGGTCCCGGGGCGGGCAGGTCGACCCGGGGCGAGGAGTCTTTCAGTTCAACGCGGAGTACGGCTACCTGGTCGAGGGCGGCGAGACGACCGACATGGTCAGGGACGTCTCGCTCTCGGGCGAGATCCTCTCGACGCTCCATAACATCGCTTTGATAGGAAACGACCGGAAGATGAGCCCGGGATATTGCGGCAAAGGCGGGCAGAGCGTGCCGGTCAGCGACGGCGCGCCGCACCTCCTGCTTGAGAGTGCAACCATCGGGGGGCGCGGGGAATGAACGGCGAAGACCTTATCGAGAGGGTCCTCCGGGAAGGCGAGCGCCGGGCCGACGAGGTCGAGGTCTTCTACGCCCGGGGAGAGAGCGTCAGTACCGAGATCAAGAAGGGGATTCTCGGCACCGCCGAGGAGTCGGAGGCCTGGGGCATGGCCGTCCGGACCGTCAAAGACGGACGGATAGGGTTTTCGAGTACCGGCGACCCCGACCGGTGGAAGGAGTGCCTGGATGCGGCACTCGCGAGCGGTGGGCTTGCCACCCCGCAGCAGTGGGGCGGGTTCCCGAGACCGGCCGGTCTGACGAGCACCGCGTCCTCATCGGACGGCGACCTGATCGTCGCGGTGGAGGATGCGGCGAGGATGGTCGGCGACCTCCTTTCCGGTGCGGCAGAGCACCCGGTGGATGTCGTCGGCGGCGGCGCGAATCTCGCCCGGTCGTACCTCATGATCGCGAATACGAGCGGTGTCCTCTACGGCATGGACCGGACGGTGGCGTCGGTATCCCTCGAAGCGATCCGGGAGCAGTCCACAGGCTACGAGTTCGATGCCTCCCCGTTCCGTGCCGATATCGACGCCCGGTCGGTCGGGGAACAGGCGGCCTCGCTTGCCGCACGCTCGCTTTCGGGGCGCGATATCGAGACCGGACGTTACGACGTCGTCCTCTCCCCGGTTGCGGCTGCAAGCCTCCTCGGCCAGGTTCTCCTCCCGGCCCTCTCCGGGCGAAACGTGAAGGCCGGCCGGTCGTTCCTTGCGGACAAACTCGGGGAACAGATCTTTGACGAGCGCCTCTCCGTCTACGACGATCCGTTTGCTCCCGGCCTCGGGAGCACCACCTGGGACGCGGAGGGTGTTTCTACCCGCCGTCTGGTCTTCGTGGAGCAGGGGATGCTCCGGCGGTTCGCCTACGACCTCAAGACCGGCTACCGCTACGGCGAGGGGAGCACGGGGAGCGCCGTCCGCTCCGGGGGCGAAGGGCCCGGGATCGGCGTGCACAACCTCTTCATCGACGGCCCGCGGATGAAGGAGCCCGGCGACGAGCGGGCGGTCTGGATCCACGACGTCGTGGGTGCCCATACCGCGAACCCGTTCTCCGGCGACTTCTCGGTGGAGATCTCAAACCCCTTCTGGATGGAGGGGGGGGATCTCGTCGAGCCCATCCGTACGGCGATGTTCTCCGGGAACATCTTTGAGATGCTCCGGGAGATCGGGGGACTCGGAAAAGACACAAGACGCGTCGGACGGCTGACAATTCCATCAATACGGTTAAATAACCAGCAGATCATTGGTAAATAAATGATGGAAGAGATCCTCGCCATCCTTCTCGCGGTTGCGATAGCCGCGGCGCTCTACTACCTTATGAAGAAGGCCACGACGCTCGTCATCAACGCCGTCGCCGGGCTCATCACGCTCTGGCTCCTGAATTATTTCAACGTCCTCGCGGGGTTCGGCGCCCCTGACATCCAGATCAACCTGGTGACGATCCTCATCTGCGCCCTCGGGGGGCTGCCCGGCGCCCTGGTCCTGGTCCTGCTCCACCTTGTGGGGATCGCGATCTGAATGGGTTTTCGACCGCTTTTTGCGTTTTGATGGCCGGGGCTTCTACCAGCCATACCTTTAATATAGTCTCACGCGAAGCCGCGAAGTGCGATGGTTCGTAAGAACCGGAGCTCGAGCGCCGTCAGGTGCGAAGAACGCGAAAAGGACTATCAACACCTGCCTGGACTTCGCGCCTTCGCGTCTTCGCGTCTTCGCGTGAGTTGACGGAGTAAGGATAACGATACGACCTCACGCGAAACGTGACCGACTGAAGGGCGGGAGCAAGAGCACCGAAGGTGCGAGTTGCGACTGGCGCGAACGTCGCGAGCGGCAGACCCCCAAGAAGACCGAAGATCTTCGAGTGCGACGGGCAAGATGTCTACCCTGGAGCCGGGGGACATCCGGGCGAAACCCTTATCCCCTGCCGCGAGTTCTCTGGAACCATGACTCTGCCCCGGGCGGGCATGCTTCTTGCAGCCGTGATTCTGGCCCTGTATGCGCTTGTCGCCGCAGTGGTGCTGACCACACCCTATGGGGATCCGTTCAGCGTCATAGCGCGCCTTCTCGCCCTGTGGGGCTTCCTTTCCCTCGCCATCGCGGCCATCCTGACGCCGTTCCTCCGGGAGATCATGAAGGTCTTCGGCAGGCCGTTTCTTTCGGTGCACCACACCTTCGCCGCCGTCGGCCTCATCCTTCCCACGCTGCACCCGGTAACCTTCTTCATCAGGGGGATGAATCCCGCCATATTCATCCCGGTTTTTTCATCCTGGAGTGGGTTCTGGGCGGGAGCAGGCCGGCCCGCACTCTATCTCCTCTACGTCGCGTTTGCCGCCGTGGTGCTCCGGAAGTACATCCCGAAGTACTGGCGGTGGGTGCACGGCCTGATGTACGTCGTGCTCTTCTTTGCCGTCGTGCACGGAAACCTGATCGGGACCGATTTCCAGAACCCGATCATATGGACGCTCTTCAATGCGCTTTTCGTCCTCGTCGCCGCGGCGTTCGTTCTCAAGCGGTGGCGGATGACGCAAAAGAAGAAAGCGACTGTCCGCAGGACAGGAGCTTGAGAAGACCGAAGGTCTTCGAGTGGCCCCCGCCCGTCGCGGCGTTGCACGGACCTGATCCCGTGCACCGTCCGGTGACCTTCCTGCGCCGCTGGCCTGAACCACGGTCCCCCATCCCCGCCGGGGCGGCCGGAGATCTCCCGTGCCGGGCCGCAGAACCGGTTCTCCCGGGAGTGCCGCGATAGGGTTTTATCCTCTGCCTTCCTTCTCTCTCCTGGTGATGCCAGATGTGTACAGTCGGTGGACCTGTCGATATCGAGTTCAATGAGCGGGTGAAGGGCACGAATTACCGCTGCAAGGAGTGCGGCGAAAAGTTCAAGGGCGTTGGAAAGCGGCCCATGTGCCCGAGCTGCCAGTCGGAAGATGTCGAAGAAGTCTGAAGACGGTGCTTCCGGAGTTTCCTCTGCCGGGCCGGACGTGACGACCGTTCCTCTCGGCAGCGAACTCCTCCTCGTCCGGGGAGAGCGTTCTTTTCTGCTGGTCGCGAAAGCCGGTTGCCTGTTTACGCTCTGCATCGAGACTCCCGACGACGAGTACTGCCTCACGGTCGACCCCGACGACCTGATCGCCGTCTCCATGCCCGAAGGCGGCCCCCTTGAGCAGGCACGCATGATGCTCGAGCTGGTCCGGCGATACCACATCCCGCTCGTCGTCCTTCCTAAAGACCATCCCGGGTCGAAGCGGCTATCGATGGTCGTCTCGGTCGCCCCGGAGATCCTCCTCGCCTGCGATATCCGCCGGGGAACCCATCCCGAGCAGCACCTGCTCTGCTCATCGGCGGAGTTCTCCGGGCTCTCGCTTGTCGGAGTTCCCGGGGCTGTTACGATAAGAAACCTCCCACCCGGGGTGGAAGTGAAGCATCTGGATGCGGAAAAATCCTCAGCGGACAAACAACAATAAATATATGCTCAATTTCATCAAATATTCATACGCCGTGAGAAGGAGGGTTTGATGAAGACCGATGTCCTGAAAAGCATCAGGGAAACTGAAGAAGAGTATCAGGCGATGATCCGTGATGCGCAGGCTGAGAGGAAGAAGAGCCTCTCGGATGCCGAGCTGGAGGCTGAAAACCTGGTCCTGAAGGCACAGAAGGATGCCGGGGAACACAGGAATCAGCGCCTAGCGGAGGCACGGGCCCAGGCGCAGAACAGATATGCAGAGATTGTCAGGGAGGGTGAAGCGCGCGCAGAGGCGCTGAAAGCACAGGGGAACAAGAACCTTGCAGACGCTGTAGACTTTATTGTTACACGGTTTAAGGAGCAGCTGCATGTTAAGGCCTGAACAGATGCGCCGGCTGCTCATCGCGGCCCCGAAGGGCGAGATCGATACCATCATCAGGGAACTCTACCGCCACCACGTCTACCACATCGAAGACTTCGTGGCGGAGAGCGAGTCTCCTGAAGCGTTATCGATCGGTCACCCGCTCTCCGGGGCGAGCGATGCGGCTTCGGCGCTCATCAAGGTCAGGGCAATTGAAAATGCGTGCGGGATAGACCCCGACAGCGTAGAAATCAGGGCAAAGCTCCCCGCATCGAAGGTCAGGGAGATGATCCGGACGGATCTACCCGCTATCCAGAAGGAGGCGGAAGATCTCATCGGTTCGCGCTCGAGACTGGAGGCGCGTCAGAAAGAGCACGAACAGCGCGCGCGGGAACTTGAACCGTTTGCCGCGGTGCCTCTGGATCTGGAACTGTACCGCGGGTATACACGGTTTGCCGTCTTTACCGGGCACATCACGCACGACGTCGCTATCGACGTCCCCCATGAGAAGTATTTTTCCGACAAAGTGCCCGGCAACATGATCGTCGTCGTGGCGCAGACAGAGCACCGTGAGCAGGTCGAGCGGACTCTTCTCGACGCCGGATTCCAGGCGATCCCCGTCCCGGAGGAGACCGGGGCTCCGGCCGACCTCATGAAGGCTCACGCCGAGGAGGCCCGGCGGATCGGGAACGAGATTGTCGAGGTCAACGCAAAGATCACGGGAATCCGCGACAGGCATACCGATTTCCTGGTAGCATGTGATGAACTACTCACGGCTGACGTAGAACGGGCGGAAGCCCCATTGCGGTTTGCTACCACAGAGGAGACCTTCATCACCGAAGGGTGGGTGCCTGGCGACCGGGCGGACAGGATCCGCCAGGCGCTGGAGAGTGCGACGAACGGCCGGATCTACATCGAGGAACTGGAGATCGACGACGATACCAAAGTCCCGGTGGAGTACGAGAACCCGTCGTTCGCCTCACCGACCCAGGTGCTCATGGATATCTACGCACGGCCCCGGTACTCCGAGCTCGACCCGACGCTGATGGTAGCCATCGTGTTTCCCATCTTCTTCGGGCTGATCCTCGGTGACGTGGGCTACGGAGCAATTCTGCTCGCTCTGAGTCTCGGGCTGCGGAAGTTCCTGAAAGGCGACGAAGGAAGGATGCTCCTTCGGGTGCTCAGTTACGCAAGCATCTCAAGCATTGTCTTTGGCATACTCTACAGCGAGTTCTTCGGCTTCGCGCTCCCGTGGAATGCAGTGCTCTTCTCCCGACACCTCAACATCGGAGGGGAAGTGCACGGTCACGGCCCGCAGGTAGCCGAGCTCATGATCATCTCGATCTGGATCGGTGTCCTGCACATCACGCTCGGGCGCATCCTCGGCATGGCCAATGCCCGGAAACTTCACCACGGAAAGCACGCGACAAAGGCGGTAATCGCCAATGCCGGCTGGCTTGGAACGATGTGGGGTATCCTCATCCTGATCTGGTCGTTCTATGCCATCCCGATGATGCCCGACCTGACAGGTTTCCCTGTCGCAATCGCGGTCGGTGTCGTCCTCCTGGTGGCAGGCGTCCTCGGGATTGCGCAGGAGAACCCGCTCGAGGTCGTCGAACTTCCGACGATCATCAGCCACGTATTGTCCTATACCCGCCTGGTGGCGGTGGGCTTATCCTCGGTCGCCATCGCGATGGTGATCAATTTCATCGCGATCGGCATGCTGATAGAGCCCCAGCTCGAAGCGATCACCCCGGTTGGCGTGATCATCATCATCTTCGGCATTCTCGTCTTCCTGGTGGGGCAAGTGCTGAACACGGCACTCGGCCTCCTCGGCGGCGGTCTGCACTCAATTCGTCTTCACTATGTTGAGTTCTTCACCAAGTTCTACAAAGGTGGAGGAAAGAAGTACAACCCATTCGGTATGAAATCAAAGTTTACGGAGGAATAAAAAAATGGTAGATTTTGGCACAGCAGAACTGACTCTTGAAATGGTACAGGCATCGCAGTTGGGAATGAGAGCACTCGGCGCAGGCCTCGCAGTCGGTCTGACCGGCATCGGCGCCGGTATCGCAGAGATGGCGATCGGTTCTGCAGCCGTCGGAGCGACGGCAGAGAACCGTGACGTATTCGGTCTGGTGCTGCTGCTTACAGTTATTCCCGAAACCATCGTCATCTTCGGTCTTGTGGTTGCACTGCTGCTTCTGTTCTGATGGAGTGAACCATGGGACTCGAAGCAGTCGTCAACGAGATCCGGGAGAAAGGGCGAAAAGAGGTCGAGGCGGTCCGGGCGGAGACCCGGGCCGAAGTCGAAGAGATCCTGAAGGACGCACAGGCCCGCGCCGCCGAGATTAAACTCTCGGCTGAAGAAGAGGCGGACCGGGCGGCCACCCACATCACCAACCAGGAAGTCTCCGCCGCGAACCTCGTCGTCAAGCGGCAGGTCTTAAACGCCCAGAAGACGCTCCTTGATCAGGTCTATTCGGCCTCGCTCGCCGCTGTCGGTGATCTGCCTGCTGAGTTCCACGAGAAGGCGCTCACAGACCTGTTGAAGAGAGCGGCAAAGGAGATCAAGAAGGGTGTCGTGCATGCAAACGAGCGGGATATCCCTGTTGTCGAGAAGATCCTCGGCGCGACGAAGTCCCTCTCGGACTACAGTGTGAGCGCCCCGGTTGACATTCCCGGCGGCATCATCGTCGAGAGCGACGATGGCGATCTGCAGCTCGACTACAGCTACGGCACGTTCCTGAGCGAAGTCTGGGAATCCGCCCTGAAGGATGCGTCAGATACCCTGTTTGCGTGAGGAGGTTCATACATGGCAGAGATAAGTAGCGGATTGGCAACCAACTACATCTACGCCTGCACCCGCATGCGGGTACGGCGATCACTGCTGATACCGCGCGAAGATTATCTCCGGATGCTGAATATGAGCCTGCCTGAGATCACCCGGTTCATCGGCGAGACCAACTACCGGTCCGAGATCGATGAACTTGGCACCTCCTTCTCCGGTATCAACCTCGTCGAGGAGGCCCTGAACTGGAACCTCGCCAAGGAGTACCAGAACATCCTGGAGCTTGTGCCCGGGGAACTGAAATATTTCACCGCCAGTTATCTGCGCAGGTGGGATATTCAGAACGTCGTCACCATCCTGCGCGGTAAGATGCAGGGGGTGCAGCCCGGCAAGCTCAAGGAAGTCCTGATACCCGCCGGCAGGCTGGACAAGGTCGCTCTCGACCGTCTTCTCGCCGAAGAATCACCGGAACGGGTCGTCGAGGCGCTCAAGGGCGAGCGGTTCTATCCTACCCTCGAGAAGGAACTCCCTCGCGCGATGGGGGCCGGGTCGTTTGCTCACCTGGAGAACGAACTCTACAAGGGCTACTACGCACGACTCATCGCCGACGCCACGGGAGGCATCAAGGGCGGGAGTATATTCCTGAAGTACATCAAGCTCGAGATCGATACCCGGAACATCCAGAACCTCTTCCGCCTCCGGGCAGGACAGGTCCGTGAGGACGTGCGGGAACTGATGATCCCCGGCGGCTCGTTCTCGGTGGAAGAACTGCAGCGGCTCTCAGGGCTTGAGGACCGGGACGAGTTCATCGACGCCTTAAAGAGGCAGGTGAGATCGACCCCGCTCTTAAACACGCTCGAAGCTATCCGGGGCAAGAGTGCCCTCCATGAGGTCGAGGTTGCGCTGACCCGGGTCCAGCTGGACCAGATGGAGCGGATGTCGAAACGGTACCCGTTCTCGGTCCTGCCCGTCATCGTCTATCTGGAGGAGAAGAAGTACGAGGTCGCGAACCTTCGCGCCCTCGCCCGGGGCAAGGAAGCCGGCCTCCCCGGTGAGCGATTACAGGGCTACCTGGTGATGTAGAATGGAGATCGCAATTGTCGGTACCGGTGAATTCATCCTCGGTTTCAGGCTCGCGGGCGTCAGGAAGACCTACGCGGCCGAGACCGACGAGCGGCTGGTCGAGCAGATTAACCAGGTGCTCCAGGACAGGGACGTCGGCATTCTCGTGCTGAAGGGCAGCGACATGGAGCGGATCCCCCTGCGACTTCGCACCACCCTCGAGAACTCCGTTAAGCCGACGGTAATCGCTATCGGCGGAGAAGAGGGCGGCCTGTCGATGAGAGAGAAAATCAAGAGATCGGTGGGTGTTGATCTGTGGAAGCAATGAAGAAAGGACAAGAAAACAGGGCTCAGGGTGCCCTGAAACGAATTTCAGGGCCGGTCGTCACTGCTGTCGGTCTCGACGCACACATGTACGACGTGGTGAAGATCGGCAATGAGGAACTGATGGGGGAGGTCATCAAGATCCAGGGTGAGAACATCATCATCCAGGTCTACGAAGATACCGCCGGCATCAGGCCCGGTGAGCCGGTGGAGAATACCGGCCTCTCGCTCGCAGTGGAGCTCGGGCCCGGTCTGCTGACCAGTATCTACGACGGGATCCAGCGGCCGCTCGAGGTGCTCGTGGACAAGATGGGCAACTTCATCGAACGCGGCGTCTCGGCCCCCGGCCTCTCCCACGAGAAGAAGTGGGAGTTTGTACCCACGGTGAAGGCGGGCGACGTCGTCGGCCCCGGGGATGTCCTCGGCACGGTCCAGGAGACGAACATCGTCCATAAAGTCATGGTCCCGCCCCGGTCAAAGGGCGGCAAGATCCAGAAGATCTCGGGCGGCAGTTTCACGGTGGACGAGACCATCTGCCTCCTTGAGGACGGCACCGAGATCACGATGCTCCAGCGCTGGCCGGTCCGGGTGCCCCGCCCCGTGAAACAGAAACTGAACCCGGACATCCCGCTGATCACCGGTCAGCGGATTCTGGACGGTCTCTTCCCCATCGCCAAGGGCGGAACGGCGGCCATCCCCGGACCGTTCGGGAGCGGCAAGACGGTTACCCAGCAGCAGCTTGCGAAGTGGTCCGATGCCGAGATTGTCGTCTACATCGGCTGCGGCGAGCGCGGCAACGAGATGACCGAGGTTCTGACCGAGTTCCCGGAACTCGAGGACCCGAAGACCGGCAAACCGCTGATGGAGCGGACGGTGCTGATCGCGAACACCTCGAACATGCCTGTTGCAGCCCGTGAAGCGTCCGTGTATACGGGCATCACGATCGCCGAGTACTTCCGTGACATGGGCTACGACGTCTCGCTGATGGCCGACTCCACCTCCCGGTGGGCGGAGGCGATGCGTGAGATCTCGAGCCGTCTCGAGGAGATGCCCGGTGAAGAAGGGTATCCCGCATATCTTGCGGCACGCCTCTCGGAGTTCTACGAGCGAGCGGGCCGTGTAATCACCTTGAACGAGACGGGCGGTTCCGTATCGGTCATCGGTGCGGTCTCGCCGCCCGGCGGCGACTTCTCCGAGCCGGTCACCCAGAACACCCTGCGTATCGTCAAGGTCTTCTGGGCACTGGACGCGAAGCTCTCCCAGCGCCGGCACTTCCCGGCGATCAACTGGCTGAACTCCTATTCGTTGTATCTCGACTCGCTCAACGAGTGGTACGACAAAGAGGTCTCACCCGAGTGGAACCCGCTCCGGGCCTGGGCAATGGGCGTCCTCCAGAAGGAGGCCGAACTCCAGGAGATCGTCCAGCTGGTCGGTTCCGACGCCCTGCCCGACGAGGAGCAGGTCACCATCGAGGTGGCGAGGATGATCCGCGAGATCTTCCTGCAGCAGAACGCCTACGATGCGGTGGACACGTTCTGCCCGATGTCCAAGCAGTACGACATGATGAAGGCGATCAAGCACTACGCCGACCTCGCGCGTACCGCCCAGATGGGCGGAGCGACCCCGCAGCAGGTCGTCGGCATCAAGAGCAAGAACGAGCTCCCGCAGATCAAGTTCATCAGGGACTACGAGCCCGAGCTTGCGAAGATCATGAAGGATATGGAAGCTGAATTTGACGCGATGAGGGCGGTGTAACCATGAAGGAATACAGAACGGTTGCACAGATTGCAGGCCCCCTGGTCTTCGTCGAGAAGACGGAGCCGGTGGGCTACAGCGAGCTCGTCAACATCGTGACCGCCGACGGCACGGTCAAGCGCGGCCAGGTGCTGGATACGAGCGACGAGATCGTGGTCGTCCAGGTCTTCGAGACCACCGCAGGTATCGGCAGGGACTCGGGCATCCGCTTCACCGGCGAGACGATCAAGATGCCGGTGGGCAAGGATATGCTCGGTCGTATCCTCTCCGGCGGCGGCAAGCCGATCGACGGCGGCCCGGAGATCGTGCCCGAAAAGCGGCTCGAGATCACCGGTGCGGCCATCAACCCCTACGCCCGCTCGTCCCCCGAGGACTTCATCCAGACGGGTATCTCGACCATCGACGGGACGAACACTCTCGTCCGCGGCCAGAAACTCCCGATCTTCTCGGCATCGGGTCTGCCCCACAACGATGTGGCGCTCCAGATCGCGCGGCAGGCGAAGGTGCCCGGCTCGACGGAAGAGTTCGCCGTGGTCTTTGCGGCCATGGGTATCACGCGTGAAGAGGCCAACTACTTCATGGCCGACTTCGAGAAGACGGGTGCTCTCGAGCGTTCGGTCGTCTTCCTGAATCTTGCAGACGACCCGGCCGTCGAGCGGACGATCACGCCGCGTCTCGCGCTCACCACCGCCGAGTACCTGGCGTTCGACCTCGGCTACCACGTGCTGGTCATCCTGACGGATATGACCAACTACTGCGAGGCGCTCCGTCAGATCGGCGCGGCCCGTGAGGAAGTGCCCGGCCGGCGCGGTTACCCGGGTTACATGTACACCGACCTTGCGAGCATCTACGAGCGTGCCGGTATCATCAAGGGCGTCAAGGGCTCGGTCACCCAGATCCCGATCCTGACGATGCCCGGCGACGATATCACCCACCCGATCCCGGACCTGACCGGTTACATCACCGAAGGACAGATCGTGGTCAACCGTGATCTGCACCGGAAGGGCATCTATCCGCCGATCAACGTGCTGCCCTCGCTCTCCCGCCTGATGAACCTCGGTATCGGGAAGGGGCACACCCGCGAGGACCACAAGAAGGTCTCCGACCAGCTCTACGCGGCGTATGCCGAGGGTAACGATCTCCGGGGCCTTGTGGCCATCGTCGGCAAGGACGCGCTTTCTGAGCGCGACAGGATGTTCCTCGAGTTCGCCGACCTCTTCGAGGACCGGTTCGTCAGGCAGGGCCTGTACGAGGACCGGTCGATCGAGGAGACGCTCGACCTCGGCTGGGACCTTCTCGCGACGCTGCCGGAGGAGCAGCTCGTGCGTATCGACCGCGAACTGATCCAGAAGTATCACCCGAAGTACCGGAAGAAGGCCCAGGGGTAAGTGTCCATGGCGCTACGAGATATCAAGCCGACCCGTTCGGAGCTGATCAACATCAAGCGGCGGATCAAGCTCTCGGAGCGCGGCTATAACATCCTCAAGATGAAGCGCGATGGGCTGATCCTGGAGTTCTTCAAGGTGCTGCAGCAGGCGAAAGACAGCCGCGGCGCACTGATGGAGCGGTATACGCGTGCGATGGAGATGATCGCCCTCGCCGAGACGGTCGAGGGCGCTATCGGGGTGAAGGCCGCCGCCTTCTCGACGGCGGACGTCCCCGCAATCTCCCTCAAAAGCAAGAACATCATGGGCGTCGTCGTCCCGGAGATCCAGGCGTCGTCGGTCCGGAAGGGCGTGCTCGACCGCGGCTACGGGATGCTCGGCACCTCTGCCGTCATCGACGAGACCGCGGAGGCGTTCGAGGACCTGCTCGAAGCCATCATCGAGGCGGCCGAGATCGAGACGACCATGAAGCGGCTGCTCGATGAGATCGAGGGCACCAAGCGGCGCGTGAACGCGCTCGAGTTCAAGGTGATCCCGGAGCTCACGGAAGCCAGAGACTTTATCAAGATGCGGCTCGATGAGATGGAACGTGAGGAGCTCTTCCGCCTGAAAAAGATTAAGGCGCGGAGCACCTGATCGAGAGAAACAGGTGATACCCGGTGGAGATCGGTACGCTCGCTGATGCTGGGAGGTTGACGGGAACGGTGATGTTGCGGGTTGATTTCAACTCGCCCATCAACCCCTCGTCAAACCAGATTCTGGATGACAAACGGTTCAGGGAGCACCTGCCGACGGTGCAGGCACTCGAGGATGCGCGGCTTGTCGTCCTCACGCACCAGAGCAGGCCCGGTAAGAAGGATTTCACGACGCTTGAGGCCCACGCGGAGAAACTGGAGCGGCTGCTCGGCCGCCCGGTGACGTACGTCGAGGATATCTTCGGGCGATGCGCCCGGGAGGCGATCCGGGATGCAAAGCGCGGTGACGTCCTGATGCTCGAGAATCTCCGGTTTGCCGCCGAGGAGAACCTGACCTTAAAGCCCGAGGAGGCGAAGAAGACCTTCCTCGTCCGGAGGCTGGCATCGATGGCCGATTTCTACGTCAACGATGCCTTCGGGACGGCGCACCGGTCGCAGCCGTCGATCGTGGGGCTGCCGCTCGCGCTCCCGTCGGTGGGCGGCCTCTTGATGGAGAAGGAGGTCGCGAACCTATCCCGGGTCTTTTCCGGCGCCCCGCGTCCCGTCACCTTCGTGCTCGGGGGGACGAAGGTAGACGACTCGATCGCGGTCGCAGAGAACGTTCTCGAGCGGGGGACGGCCGATCGCGTGATTGTTGTCGGCGTGGTCGGAAACGTCTTCCTGCTCGCGGCGGGCCACGAGATCGGGCGGCCGTCGGCCCGGCTGGTCGACGACCTCGGCTACCGGGGCGAGGTCGATAAGGCAAAAGACCTCCTTGAGACCTACCGTGACCGGCTTTCGCTGCCGCACTCGGTCGCCGTCCGTGAGGATGGCGAGCGGGTCGAGTACCCGGTAGATGCCGTCCCCGAGGACGCCCAGGTGCTCGATATCGGGAGCGATTCGATCGACCTCCTCTCGCAGGAGATCTCGGGGTCCGGGACGGTCGTGGTGAACGGGCCGGCAGGTCTCTTTGAGGAGGAAGCGTTCGCCGTCGGCACTTTCGAGCTCTTGAAGACGGCCTCTGCCGTGGAGTTCTCGGTAGTGGGCGGCGGGCACTCCGGTGCGGCCATCGAGCGACTCGGTATCGAGGATCGATTCACCCACATCTCCACCGGCGGAGGGGCGGCGATCGAGTTCCTGACCGGGAAGAAGATGCCCGCCATCGAGGCGCTGGAGATGTCCCGGAAGATCTTCGGCTGAGGGGCACGATGCGACGGGCCGAAGGGTGCGACGGACAGCGTCCGGAGCTTGAGAAGCCACCAGGCTTCGAGCCGGAGCAGAAGCACCGGAGGTGCGAGTCGCTCCTATCCTTTCTCCGGCTTTCCGTTTCTTCCAACCGTTCTTCTTTCGCGTCTTTGTGCGAGGTAACTGGAAAAGGATGCCGACGAGATCACACGCGAAGTAAGCTCTATTGTTAGCATTCTCTTCGCGGCTTCGCGTTTTCGAAGAACTTCGTCTTTCTCAAGCGTGAGATTGTATCGGCACTGCTCCACAGCCGCTTCACGCCAGACCGCGAAGTCCGCGCCGGAAAAACCAGGTTATACTGTGCCGAACCGGGAGTGTCCCCGGTATAGTAGCCTCGTCCCGGGCCGCTTGCCATCCGGGTGATGAGAAAAATGAGGTGGGGTTTGGCCTTTATGGAATGAGGTGGGGGGCCACACCCGAAGATTTCATGGCCCGGTGTAATTGTGGTCGCTGAACACTGGTACAGGAGCGCCGTATACTCCGGTTTGCCCCTGACCGAACCCTTGTGTCTTCGGTAGGTGTTTTGGTGTGTGGGGTGTGGTGATTGCTGACTGGAATTGAGTAAACTGGTGATTGCTGGGTGTGGTCTTTCCCCAATCCAGTATCTATGGCGCTCATTATATAATATTATCTAATAAATATTTCGGCCTATATGTCGATTGAAATACTAAACTAGGTTGTGACATATTCTATTTAACCGGTAGGACGGATTATATCGCAGGAAGTTTTGACCGTCATGTTTATATGGGCCGCCGGTCGTCCGGCGATGTGTCGGGGGGAGTCCCGGCGCCCGCGCCACCCGGTCTCGCCGTCCGTACCTGCCCGCCGGGGTCACTCGCGAAGGAGGGCGACGCGGGAACCGACTGGAATGCCGATATCCGTACCGATCGGGCCGCACTTGACCGACATCAGGAAAGCCACGGGAGGAAGGCCCCGCTCGTCGGAGAGCGACTCGTAATTGGCCATACCCTTGGCGATGACGAGCGTTGCACGGTCAAGGGCATCGGCAAGGAGGGGCGGGATGAGATCCCGGTTCAGACCGAGCTCGGCGATGCCGTCCGTGGTGGGGGTGAGCAGGTCGACACGGCGGTCGAGCCCGAGCGCCACCGCATCCTCCATCGTCGCGTCGTTTAAGATTGGCGCGCCCCGGACGGCAAACGTGACGTGCGATCCGCTCTTCCTGAGGTGGTCGGCGAAAAGGGTGTCAAAGACGATCTCCCCGCAGTTGTCGGCGAGGTAGACCACCCGGGAGGTGAGAGACTCCATGGCTTCGGTATCGTCGACGGTCAATCCCGCCGCAAACTCCTCGCGGAAGAACTCAACGAAGTTGTCGGTGACGGTATGCGCCTTCGAACCGTAATCCAGCGTGTTGCCGATGACCGCTGCAAGCGCAAGGTCGCGGAACGTCGAAAGTTCGCCGCGCACCTTCCGGCAGACCGCCGTCGCATCCTCGTTGTTGCCCCTCTTCAAGAGCCGGTAGGGATCGGCGTCGCCGATCATCCGATAGGCGAGGCGATGCACCCGGCTCGCGATGACGGGTGCGGGAACCAGGTCGACGGAGATGCGCCGGAGCAGGTCCCGGCATGCGTCGACGATCTTCTGGACGCGCGCCGGATCGTCGATACAGAGCCGGCTCTCGTACTCGACCCGGCTGATCAGGCAATCCGTGCAGCCCTGATAAAATCTCATGCTGCAGCTAAATACACCAGTGAAAGAGAAAAAATGGTCTGATGGGGCCACTGCGATTTGAACGCAGGTCAGAAGACCCCCAGTCTCCTAGGATGGCCAGGCTACCCTATGGCCCCTTCCTCATAATCTATGCTCGAATTACACATATATCTTCGCTTTGTGGGGGAGGGTAGAACTTCTATCCCCGGCTTCTCTTATACTCCTCGACGCTTCGTGTCAGCTGTTCAAGTTCGCTGCCGGTGATCTCCATTCTGCCCGTCAACGCATTGACCTCCGTGAGGAGCTGCTGGATGCGCACGTACATCACGTACATGATAAACAGCAGGCAGATGATGGTTACCGAGAGCAAGACTATCATGATTGCATTAATATCAGTCATCATGGTTCTCTCCTGAATAGTGCGCGGGCAAGCCGCTCGACAAACCCTTCCTGTACTTCCTGGGGTTCTTCTTCAACAGGGAAGCCCGCTAAAGAGGCTGCGATTCTTCTGAACGCTTTTGATGCTTCGGATCCTGGCGATCTCACGACGACCGGCGTCCTTGCCGCTGCCGCTCTTCGTATGTTTGCGTCTTCGGGGATCGTATCGATGATCGACACACCAAGGGTCTTCTCGATCTTTCTCCGGTTCATGTCGGTCTCCTCCAGGGTCACCCGATTGAGGATGGCCCCGCCGACGGCGCCGCCGATCGTCTCTGTCAGGATCTTGATCTTCAGGGCATCCACGAGCGAGGAGATCTCGGGGTTTACAACCAGCAGGACCTCGTCAGCCACAGTGAGCGGTACGACTGCATCAGTGCCGATGCCGGCAGGCGCATCAAGGAGCAGGAAGTCACAGCGGTCGGTGAGGTCGCACATCACGTCTTTGAGCAGTTCGGGATCTGCATTCTGAAAGCCCCGGAGCGACAGGCCGCTCGGCACAACTTTAAGGCCGTAGGGCCCCTCGTACATCGCATCGCGGATCAGCGCCTCCCCTGCCAGAACCTCATGGAGCGTGACCGGCGTCTCTGCGAGCCCCAGCACCAGCCCGAGGTTGGCCATGCCTATGTCCATATCAATGATGCAGGTCTCCCTGCCATGCTGAGCCAGCGCTGTCCCCAGATTTGCGGTGACGGTCGTCTTCCCGGTTCCGCCTTTCCCTGAGGCGATGGTGTAGGCCCTGATCATCTAAAACCGTCTCAAGGATAGATCGTAGTTGTTAAATTTATACTTATTTGTTTGACTCTCTCTCCAGGGAGACGTAAATTCGTTTTTAAAACCGTGAGGCGTCCTTTACCGGACAAAATCGGGGAATAAGCGTCTGAAGTTGTCTCCACTGTTCGATTCCGTGAAGATGCCACCGGGCCTTTCAGTTCTGCAGCGGAAGTGTCTCCTGTCTTAGGGGTGGCAATAACCCGGTGAGCGTTGAGAAAAGCGGGGTAAAAAAGGTCTGGAGCAATACTGATTCGATATTCATATATGATGCGACGCAAATATTTTAGTGAGATTATACCGGGGTTAATCAGATGAGTGGTCGTCCTTTCATGGAAGAGAATGCCCCGAGATACGTCGATGAGATCCGATCCGTCGCCGGTGTCGCTGCATGTGCTCTCGTATCCGATGAGGGCAGGATCATGGGTAAGTACTTCCGGGAAGGGAATCTTTCGTCGTCTCTATTTGCAGCAATGTGTGCAACGGTCCTTGCATCGGCGGAGGCAGCTTGCGGCAGTGCCAACATAGAGCGACCGTCCATGGTCACCATCTCCGCAGCCGACGCCACGATCCTCATCGTGAGTGCCGGGGAGACTGCCCTGATCACAGTGGTAATAGAGAAGTCTGCAGATCTCTCTACAGTACAGAGACGGTTATTGGATATAGCAGTCAGAATCGGAGAGGAGGCATAATGTACACAATACTGATTGTCGATGATAGCCCCATGATCGTCGACGTTTTTGTTACTATGCTGGAGCGTGGTGGGTATAGGCCGATCACCGCCTTTAGCGGCGAAGAATGTCTGAAGGTCCTGAATACGACCCCTCCGGATCTGGTTCTTCTGGATATCATGATGGAGCCGATGGACGGCTGGGAAACGCTTGGGAAGATCAAGACCAATCCTGAGACGCGGGATATCCCTGTCCTCATGCTGACGGCGAAACCCCTCACCCCGGAGGAGGCCAACGAATACGGCACCTACATCGAGGACTATATCCTCAAACCCACCACCCACCACCAGCTCTATGAGGCCATAGAGCATGTGCTGGCACGCCGGCACTCCATCGCTGCCGACATCAAGCGGGCGCGCGAGGCCGGCGTGGACCCCGGGATCGTCGACGAGTATGAGCGCCTCTCCAAAAGCGTCGATATCAACAGGCGCCTCCTGAAGATCCTGGAGACTACCTACAGCATCAAGGACGCCCGGGCGGGAATGGGTGAGGACATCACGAGGGCCATAAAGAGCATGGCGGCGAGCATCAGGCTCCAGGAAGAGCGCCTGAATCAGGTCCGGACCCAGTTTGCAGACCTCTTCGAGGCGCGCTGAGCGGCTTCATTCCCCCGCTTTGAAGAGATCCTTCTCAGGCCGGCGCGCCTGCAGGGAGCAGTGGGGGGCGGGCGACCGACATGGCGACGTGCAGCCTCTTCGGGTTCTCTTTTCTCATTCCATCCTCTACGGACTGTCCGCGCGTTCCTGCCTTCCGATGAAGACGATCGCGATCGTCAGCACGAGAATCGCTGCGAGTGTCAGGCCGACATCGACGGGGTCGATCTGTTCGACCCCGAAGGTCAGCACCCGCCGCACCATTGCGGTGATG
This sequence comes from Methanobacteriota archaeon, assembly GCA_023436625.1. GTDB lineage: Archaea > Halobacteriota > Methanomicrobia > Methanomicrobiales > Methanoculleaceae > Methanoculleus. Next base: position 32,175 of record JAEZIP010000069.1, read on the forward strand.
CCTGCGATCAGGATCGGCGTCACCAGAACTCTGTTGGTCCTGAAATACGCCGTCACTGTCTCCAGAATCTCCACGATGATGAGGGTCAGGAGGAGCGCGTGCAGCACCTCAAGTACGCCCTGCGTCATGTCTTCGGCATGGATGAGCGCCACTACCTGCAGGAGAACATCGTAAAAGGAGAAGATCGCGAGCAGGGAGAGCGAGGCGGCAATGAGCAGGTATATGCTCAATGTTATCCCGGATATGGCAGATATGGCCGTATTGACGTGGTCTTTGGAAGGAGTCATGCGGGCACCCTGATCCGGGAGAATATACATGAACAGGATATTTAGAGAGCATTAAACATTCCGGTAGGTCTGCAGGGAGTGGGGAATTGAAAAGTTTATATTGTTAGACTGCGAATTATATGATACGCCTGCAAGTAAATTATTTATACTATTCTTGCATTGTAATAATGCTGGATGGCAGTACGTGCGGGGTCTATAGCTCAGTTAGGTAGAGCGCCTGGCTTTTAACCAGGTGGTCGGGGGTTCAAATCCCCTTGGGCCCGTTGCCATGGGCGATGTCTATGGATTTTAACAAGGTGATGCATCTGATACGTAACTTTTTCGTCGGTGAGGTGTAGGCGATGGGCACTTTACTTGACGTACTTAACCATGAGATGGTGCCGGACCATCAGATTATGGACGCAGAAGAGGTCACGGACCTTCTTGCGACGTACCATATCTCTTTAGAACAACTGCCAAAAATGTATCATGACGATCCTGCAGTGAAGGCTATCGGGGGCGATGTCGGGAACGTCATCCGGATTACTCGTGACAGTCGCACGGCAGGCAGAGCCGAAGCCTACAGGCTCGTCGTGAAGAGACCGAAGAAATAATTCAAGAGGCCGGGAGCTGATCCATCTGTTAGACCGAAGTGTTTTATCGAGAGCATATTTTTCACGGGAGCATGTAGCGCGCCACCAGTTAGACTCTTATAATAACTTCCTCCTGTACAACCTCCAGAAAGTCGTCGACGAACAACGTATCATCGAGACCGACATTGAGACCCGTGGGAAGGGAAAAGAGGCCGTATGGGTTGAACTGGGCAAAATTGAGGTGAAGAAACCCCGGGTTCGCGAGGCGGACGGGTCGCAGTCCGAACTCTTCCCGAGCGAGGCGCGCCTCCGGAACCTCACCTATGCGGCACCCATTCAACTCGAGATGACGCTTGTCCAGGGCGAAGAGCCGCAGGATCCGATCGTCACGATCATCGGGCAACTGCCGGTGATGGTGGGCTCGGCCGCCTGCAACCTCTACAACATGAGCGACGCCGAGCGGACCGAGCACGGCGAAGATCCCCTCGACCCCGGCGGTTACTTCATCGTCAACGGCACGGAACGGGTGCTGATGACGCTCGAAGACCTCGCCTCGAACAAGATCATGACCGAGTTCACCGAGCGATACAACGAGCGGATCTACGTTGCCAAAGTCTTCTCGCAGTACCGGGGCTACCGGGCGCTCGTGATCGTCGAGCGGAACAGGAAGAACCTTCTCGAGGTCTCGTTTCCCTCGGTCGCCGGCCACCTCCGTTTCGTCGACCTGATGCGGGCGCTGGGGCTCCAGGGCGACCACGACATCGTGGAGGCGGTCTCCACCGATGAAGAGATCCTTACCTTCATGATGCAGAACCTCGAGGAGAGCGAGTGCGACACGGTCGACGACGGCGTCATGTATGTCGGGAAGAAACTCGCACCCAACCAGACCCGGGACTACCAGCGCAAGCGGGCGGAGTTCGTCCTCGACAACTACCTCCTTCCGCACTTGAACTACCTGATGCCGATTGGTTTAAAAGAGGAAGACCCTGCATACCGTTCGACGGTCGAGGGTGTCCGCCTCGCGAAAGCGCACTTCCTCGGCCGCATGGCCGAGGCCTGTTTCGATCTGGTGCTTGATCGGCGCCGGATCGACGATAAGGACCACTACGCGAACAAGCGGCTGAAACTTGCCGGCGACCTGATGGAAGACCTCTTCCGGATCTCATTGAACCGCTTAACGAGGGACGTGAAGTACCAGCTCGAGCGGGCCAGCATGCGCCACCGCGACCTCTCGATCGGCACCGCTGTGCGCGCGGACGTCCTGACCGAACGGCTGCTGCATCCGCTTGCCACCGGCAACTGGGTGGGCGGGCGCACCGGTGTCTCGCAGCTCCTGGACAGGGTGGACCACATGGCGGTGCTCTCGCACCTTCGCCGCGTCATCTCCCCGCTCTCCCGTTCGCAGCCTCACTTCGAGGCCCGTGACCTGCACCCCACCCAGTGGGGCCGGATCTGTCCGAGCGAGACCCCTGAGGGTCCGAACTGTGGACTGGTGAAGAACTTCGCCCAGATGGTCGAGATCAGCAAGGGCGTTATCAACGAAGAGGAAGTGAAGAACATTCTGTATGATATGGGCGTCATCGCCCTCCGGAGAGAGACGGCATGAGGCAGTCACGTGTCTTCGTTGACGGAGCTCTTATCGGGCTCGTGGACGACCCCCGGGAACTGGTCGGACGGATGCGCGATATGCGCCGACGCGGCGAGATCCCTCTCGAGGTCAACGTCTCCTACAAGGAGTTCAACAACGATGTCATCGTCCACACCGATCGCGGCAGAGCACGCCGCCCCCTGATCGTGATCCGGGACGGCATGCCGCAGGTGACCGGTGACGACATCGAACGCCTCCGAAACGGCGAGATGACCTTTGCCGATGTGGTGCGGAAGGGTGCGATCGAGTTCGTCGATGCCGAAGAAGAGGAGGATCTCTTCATTGCCATCAATGAGGAGGACCTCAGTCCCGAACACACGCATCTCGAGATCGATCCCTCGCTCATCCTGGGTATCGGTGCGGCACACGTTCCGTTCCCCGAGCACAATGCCAGCCCCCGTGTCACCATGGGCGCCGGGATGGTCAAGCAGGCGCTCGGCTTTGGGGCTTCGAACATGAAACTCCGCCCCGACACCCGGGGGCACATGCTCCACTACGTCCAGAAGCCGCTCACCTTCACCCAGACCTCCGATGTGATTGGTTCCGACGACCGGCCTGCAGGCCAGAACTTCGTCGTCGCGATCATCTCTTACGAGGGGTTCAATATTGAGGATGCGCTGATCATCAACAAGGCCTCCATCGACCGGGGTCTCGGGCGCTCGCACTTCTTCCGCACCTACGACGGTGAGGAACGGCGCTATCCGGGCGGCCAGGTCGACCGGATCCAGGTTCCGGACGAAGAGGTCTCCGGCGCGCACGGAGCCGAGTTCTACGCGAACCTCGACGTCGACGGCGTCATCAACCCCGAGACGGTCGTCCGCGAGAAGGACGTGCTGATTGGGAAGACTTCTCCGCCGAGATTCCTCGAGGAGCCTACGAGCGAGTTGATCGCCGTCGAAAAAAGGCGCGACACTTCGGTTACGATGCGGAGCAACGAGCACGGTATCGTGGATACCGTCATCATCACCGAGGGCGAGAACTCCTCGCGCCTCGTGAAGGTCCGGACCCGTGACCTCCGGGTCCCGGAGGTGGGCGACAAGTTCGCGTCCCGGCACGGGCAGAAGGGCGTTATAGGGCTCATCCAGCCTTCGGCGGACATGCCGTTCACCGAGTCGGGTATGACGCCCGATCTGATCATCAACCCTCATGCCGTCCCGAGCCGCATGACCATCGGGCATATGCTCGAGATGCTGGGCGGCAAGGTCGGCTCCCTCGAGGGCCACCGGATCAATGCGACCGCATTCCGCGGCGAACGCGAGGCGGCCCTCAGAAATTCGCTCAAGGAACTCGGCTTCTCGCACAACGGCCGCGAAGTGATGTACGACGGGATCACCGGCCGGCAGTTTGCGGCCGACATCTACATCGGCGTCATCTATTACCAGAAGCTCTACCACATGGTATCGAGCAAGATGCACGCACGGTCGCGCGGCCCCGTGCAGGTGCTCACCCGCCAGCCGACCGAAGGGCGTGCCCGCGAGGGTGGTCTCCGGTTCGGTGAGATGGAGCGGGACGTGATGATCGGTCACGGTGCGGCCATGGCCTTGAAAGAGCGGCTGCTCGATGAATCGGATAAGGTGACCCAGTGGGTCTGCGCGAAGTGCGGCATGGTGGCGATGCTGGACCGGAAGAGGAAGGTTACGCGGTGCCTTGCCTGCGGCGGCGAGACCGACATCTACCCCGTCGAGATGAGTTACGCCTTCAAGCTGCTCCTCGACGAGATGAAGAGCATGGGCATCGCTCCCCGCCTGAGACTCGACGATATGGTGTAAGAGAGGGGGCACAATCAAACTATGACCAGTCCAAAACGTGTTGGAAGGATCGAGTTCGGGCTCTTCTCCCCGAAGGAGATCCGCAAGATGAGCGTTAGAAAGATCATCTGGGCGGACACCTACGACGATGACGGGTTTCCCTACCCGCAGGGCCTGATGGACCTGAACCTGGGCGTCATCGATCCGGGCCTCCGGTGCAAGACCTGCGACCAGAAAGCGGCCGATTGTCCGGGTCACTTCGGGCACATCGAACTCGCGAAACCCGTCATCCACGTCGGTTACACCCGGTTGATCCGGAAACTCCTGCGGGTGACCTGCAGGTCGTGTTCCCGGCTGTTGATGACGGCCGAAGAGGTTGAGAAGATCGTCGGGCCCGAGGATAGCGAACTCGCAGGCGAGATCGTCTCCGAAAAAGACATCAAGAAAGAGCGGGTCTGCCCCCACTGCGGAGAGCAGCAGCTCAAGATCAACTTCGAGAAGCCCACCACCTTCTCCGAGGTCTTTGTGGAAGACGGAAGGAAGGTGGAGCACAAGCTGACTCCGGCGGATATCCGGGCGCGCCTCGAGAAGATCCCGGACGAGGATCTGCGGGCTCTGGGTGTCAATCCGGACGTCGCCCGGCCCGAGTGGACGATCCTCACCGTTCTCCCGGTTCCGCCGGTCACGATGCGCCCCTCGATCATCCTCGAGAACGGGCAGCGGTCCGAGGACGACCTGACCCACAAACTCGTGGACATCATCAGGATCAACCAGCGGTTCAAGGAGAACCAGGACGCCGGCGCGCCCCAGCTGATCATCGAGGATCTCTGGGAACTCCTGCAGTACCACGTCACCACCTACCTCGATAACGAGGTGGCGGGGTGCCCGCCCGCCCGGCACCGGAGCGGCCGGCCCCTAAAGACCCTCTCGCAGCGTCTCAAGGGGAAGGAAGGACGGTTCCGCGGCTCGCTCTCGGGTAAGCGCGTGAACTTCTCGGCCCGTACGGTGATCTCTCCCGACCCGAACCTTTCGATCGGTGAGGTCGGGATCCCGCTTGCCATTGCAAACGAGATGACGCTTCCCATCCGGGTGACCGCGTTCAACATCGAGGAGATGCGGCAGTACATCCTGAACGGCCCCGAGCGCCCCACCATCAGGTCGCCCTGCGGCGCAAACTACGCCATCAGACCCGATAATCGGAGGATGCGTCTGTCGGACGCGAACCTGGAGACGGTCGCGGAGATGCTCGAGCCGGGCTGGACGGTGGAGAGGCAGTTAAAGGATAACGATATCGTCCTCTTCAACCGGCAGCCCTCGCTGCACAGGATGAGCATCATGGCCCACCGGGTCGTCGTGATGGACGGGAAGACGTTCCGGCTGAACCCGGCTGTCTGCCCGCCCTACAACGCCGACTTCGACGGTGACGAGATGAACCTGCATATCCCGCAGACCGAAGAGGCGCGGGCCGAGGCCGAGATCCTGGTCTCGGTGTCGTCGAACATCCTCTCGCCGAGGACCGGCGGCCCGATCATCGGGGGTATCCACGACCACATCTCGGGTATCTTCCTCCTGACGCACACGGTTCGTCACTTCAGCAAAGAGGAGACGCTTTACCTCACCCAGCATCTACCCATCGAGCACCTGCCCGAGCCTGCCGGGATGGACGACGACGGGAACCCTCTCTGGACGAACAAGCAGGTCTTCTCGCTCGTCCTCCCCGACGACCTGAACATGCTCTTCCAGGCCTCGTCGTGCCAGAACTGCGAGACCTGCAGACGGGAGATGTGCGAGAACGATGCGTTCGTCCGGATCGTCGGTGGGAACCTGATCTCCGGCACCATCGACAAGAAAGGGATCGGCGCGTTCGACGGCCAGATCCTGCACCGGATCATCAGGCAGCACGGCATGAAGCGTGCCGCCCGATTCATCGATGACGTGACCAAACTCTCGATCAGGGGCATCATGCTCGAAGGGTTCTCGTTCGGTATCGACGACGAAGATCTGACCAAGACCGAGTACGGTCAGATCGACGAGGTGCTCAACGGCGCTCTCGGCGACGTCGAGCGCCGGATCAAGATCTATAACGAGGGACAACTTGAGCCGATGCCGGGCCGGACGCTTGAAGAGACGCTCGAGATGCAGATCATGCAGGTACTCGGCAAGGCCCGTGACCGCACCGGTGAGATCGCCGGGCGGCATCTCGGGATGGACAACAGCGCCGTGGTGATGGCGGTCTCCGGTGCCCGTGGGTCGATGCTGAACCTGACACAGATGGCCGGGTGTCTCGGGCAGCAGTCGGTTCGTGGCGAGCGGATCATGCGTGGCTACGAGGACCGGACCCTGCCGCACTTCCGGCGGAACGAGCGCGGTGCAGAGGCGCACGGGTTCATCACCAACAGTTACAAGAGCGGCCTCTCCCCTACCGAGTTCTTCTTCCACGCTATCGGTGGACGTGAGGGTCTTGTGGACACTGCGGTCCGGACGTCGCAGAGCGGGTACCTCCAGCGACGGATGATCAACGCCCTGCAGGACCTCAAGGTGGCATACGACGGCACCGTCCGGACGACGGGCGGCCGGATCATCCAGTTCTGCTACGGCGAGGACGGAACCGACCCCGGAAGGAGCAGTTACGGCGCCCCGGTGGACGTGAAGGGCATCATTGAGAGCGTGCTAAAGGAGGAGGTCAAATGAACAGCGATATGGAACAGCGGATCGATACCCTCGATCTACCCTACCGGACCCGGGAAGACCTGAAGGCGAGCCTGAAAGAACGGGATGTCACCGACGAGGAGTTCGACCGGATCCTCGAGATGGTCTTCTCCGAGTACAGGAAGAGCCGGATCGAGCCCTGCGAGGCTGTCGGCGTCGTGGCGGCGCAGTCTATCGGCGAGCCCGGCACCCAGATGACGATGCGAACCTTCCACTACGCAGGTGTGGCCGAGATCAACGTTACCCTCGGCCTCCCCCGCCTCATCGAGATCATGGACGCCCGGCGTGAGCCGAGCACCCCCACGATGGCGGTCTACCTGCTCAACGACTGGGCGTTCAACCGTGACCGCGCCCGTGAGGTGAGCTGGCAGATCGAGGCCGCGCCGCTCCACGAGTTCGGGGACATCACCATCGACATGGAGAACATGCAGGTTCTCGTCATGTTGAACAAGGCGGTCTGTGACCGGCGGAAGATCGGGGTGGATGAGATCCTTGAGACCGCCCCGAGGAAGATCCGGGAAAAGCGGCACTTCCGGGACTTTGATGTCGAAGGGGACCCGAAAAAGGTCTCGATTACGTTCACCCCGAAGAACAGGGAGAGTTACCAGAACCTCTTCCAGCTCGCAGAGCATGTCAGGAACGTCATCGTTCAGGGTCTCGACGACATCGAGCGGGTAGTCGTCAGAAAGGAAGGCGGAGAGTATATCCTTTATACTGAGGGCTCCAACCTAAAAGATGTCTTCGAAGTCGAAGGAGTCGATACCTCCCGCACCCGGAGCAACAACATCAGCGAGATCGCCGATGTGCTCGGTATCGAGGCAGGCCGGAACGCGATCATCCAGGAAGCCTTAAGTACCCTGAACGAACAGGGTATCGGCGTCGATGTCCGTCATATCATGCTCGTTGCCGATATGATGTGCATGGACGGCGAGGTCAAGCAGATCGGCCGGCACGGTATTGCCGGCGAGAAGGAGAGTGTCCTTTCCCGGGCTGCATTCGAAGTGACGGTCAACCATCTGCTGGATGCGGCAATCGCGAACGAAGTGGACGAACTGAACGGCGTCACCGAGAACGTGATCGTGGGCCAGCCTATCCAGCTTGGCACCGGTGATGTGAAACTCATCGCAAAACCCATAACCCTGAAAATCTAGGAGAATCATCTATGGACTTTAATGCTTCACTACGTAAAGCCGTGAAGACTGGTACCGTGTTCCTCGGTCAGAACAAGACTCAGGAATGCATCGAGGAAGGCAAGGCAAAACTCGTCGTGGTTGCCCAGAACAGCCCGGAATCTGTCAAAAATCTCGTGAAAGAGACTGATATCCCTGTCTACGTCTACGAAGGCTCGAGTGTCCAGCTCGGGAAAGCCTGCGGTATGCCGTACGTCGTCAGCGCGCTTGCCGTGGTCGAGCCAGGCGAATCCGATATCCTGAGTGCTGCGAGAGTGTAGACAATGCCACAGGTCACGCTGACTGAGGAGTGCATGCGCCTCATCTCCCAGTTCGAGAGCCTTACCGGCGCAGGCAGCCGCGATTGTATCGTCGATAACCGCAACGAGCGGATCATCTTTGTGATCAATCCCGGCGATATGGGACTTGCCATCGGCAAGAGCGGGTCGAGTATCAAGAAGGCTTCCGACGTGATGGGCAAAAGGATCGAGGTCGTGGAATACTCCGCAGACCCGGGCCAGTTCCTCCGGAACTGCTTCCTTCCTGCTCAGGTCACCGATATCGACTTCGATACCAACGAGGAGGATCAGCAGGTCGCCCTTATCGAGGTCCGGGACGAGGACCGGGGCCTTGCCATCGGCAAAGCGGGGAAGAATATCTTCAAGGCAAAAGTTCTCGCACAGCGGCAGCACGACATCGCCGATGTCCAGCTGATGCAGAACGAGATTGCCTGAACTTCCTCTCTTCTTTTTGGTGTGGTCGTCCTGGTGAGCACCGGCTATGGTCACCGGCAGTGATCGTGCCCGGCCACTTCCGGCATGCCGTCTCAGCCGGGGACCTCCGACCGTCGCGAACACCGGACTTTCTCTCTGCCGTCACGCTCCCCCCCGTATTCCTGTATGACTACCCCTCCTCGCCCGATACGTTGCCCTGAACGCCCGGGTGAGTCTGCCGGGGCTGATCCGCCCGGGAAGTTTCGAGCGGGCTCCTCTCCGGAAATTATTTATATCGGTGTGCGCTTCATGAGACTTCCATGAGCGGTGGGTCCGTCCGGATGGTGAAGCCTGCTTTATCTGCAGCAGAGCCGGCGAACAGGGCGCATGGAGTTCCCGGATTCCGGGGGTGGCGCTATTGAGGCATCTTCTCGCATCCGTGGTTCTGGTGATCTTTATCGGTATGTTCTCCTCTTTCGCGTCCGCCCTCCCGGACTCCGGGGAGAACGGCACCACCAATGCACCGGAGGGGGGGGTCGGCGGCGAGAAATCAGTCTCCGCGAGGACGCCTGCTGTATCTGAAGAGACCACGGCGCCTGAAGAAACGGATGAAAAGACCGTAGCACAGAAGGATCCTGACATCCTGGTAGCCGAAGGGGTGCCGGAGGCGACGGAGCCGACAGCGGCGGTCACACCTTCTCCGAACGCAACAACCCCGTCTGAGTTTACCGGGGCAACGATCACAAACACCACGGAGCCCACTGCGACGGAGACCGCATACGTCGACGACTCCGACGACGAGGAAAAAGAGGAAACGGGAAATGAGAGCCCATCCCCTACCCTGGAGCGGTATGCCCCGCCGCGACCGAGCGCGACGATGGCGAAGGCGCACCAGTCCGGCGACCGGCCGCTGGTCCAGAGCGGCCACCAGATCGTCAACCCTTCATCGTCCCCCACCCCCGGGGGGGATGAGCTCGGAACGGCGTCTGCATCCGTCGAGCCGGACAACGGTCTGCTCATCAAGGGTGTCGGAGTGCTTCTCGACCGGACCCCGGAGAACGTCGCCCTCACCCGGAGCGGGGTGGAGATCGCGAACCTCGACTGGCTGCTCGACCCGGCCATGCGCCTCGGCGGTCGGCACCCGCGGGTAGCGTTTGAGGGGGAGGCGTTCACCGTCACCGTGACGGTCGAGGCCAGGAACCTGACGGTCACGGGGGTGGACCCGGCCTATGTTGTCCTGGTCCCGCCGCCGGACGAGACCGGGGTCTACGAGATCACGCGGGTCCGCGAACCCCGGGGCCTTCTGGACGGGGAACGCGGCGTCTGGGAGTTCTCGGTCGTCACCCGCACCGGGAGGCTGACGCTTGCAAACCTCACCCTCCCCGAAGAACGGCTGGTCACCAACCTGACGTCGAACCCGGATGTCTTCGCTTTCCGGGCATACGCGTTTGCCGGCAGTCAGGAGATACCCTCGACGGGTGTCTCCGACCCGATACTCGCCATCCGGCCCGATGGGAGCGCGGGCATGGCAGAGGCGTCTTCCCTCCCCGAACTTTACGCGCTTGCAGGCATCCAGGACTCGATGCTCCGCCCAACGGAGACGATGGCCGGGGCGTGGGCGCGGGGCGTCGGCCACGACACGATCGTCGCCGGGGCGGTCGGGCACCTTGAGGCCTTAAGGGATCTTGGGAAGGAGGAGATAGCAGCCGTTTACGACCTGGAAGGAGGAGATGGGGGTGGAGAGCAGTCCGCGCCCTCGTCGTCGATATTCGACCAGATCATGGAGTTCTTCCGGGGACTGTTCGGGGGAACGACTTCCCCGTAGGGTGCGACGGGCCGAAGGGCCGGAGCTCGAGAAAACGCGAAGCGTTTTCGAGTTGCGAGGTTCCGCAGGAACCGAGTTTGAGCACCGTTAGGTGTGAGATCGCGATGGACGGGATGTCCGGAGCAGGAGCACCATGAGTGCGAGGTGCGATGTTGGTAGATAGAGGATGCTGTAACGCCTCCTCATGGTCTCGCATCTTCGGTGCTCAAACTCCGCCTGCCCCTAGCGGGGCACGCGTCGCACTTCGAAGCCTGACGGCTTCTCAAGCTCCGATTTTGGCTCGTAGGGCCAATCATCGCTACTCGAAAACGCTTCGCGTTTTCTCGAGCTCCGCTCTTTCAGAGCGTCGCTCCCTGAACTCTTTCCAGAGGTGCAGCAGCCCGAAGCACCCCGAGAGCATCATGTCCCCGAAGGGTGCCGCCTGGTATGCCTCCGGCAGCAGCCGGAGCCGGTTCGGGCCCGTGACGACCACGGCACCGGTGGCGAGGGGTTTTCTGACCGCCGCCCCGTGGCCGCCGTCATCGAAGATTTCTTCTGAGGTCAGCGTGCCGTCGGCGAGCCGTCGGATGTAATGCTGGAGTTTTTCAGGGTCGAGCGCGCCGGTATGGTGCTCGAAGAGCCCGTGGATCTCCCGCCCTTTCAGGGTGAAGCAGAGGGTGTGCCCGTTCCCGGCGTTGATCAGGGTCACCCCTGCCCCGGCCATGCGCCGGACCACCGGGTCGCAGAGCACCCCTATCAGGGCGACGGGGCCGGTGTCGGCGACGAGCGCGCCCGGTGCCTGACGGCGAACGGCCTGCATCCGGGTCATGTCGGCGATCGGTGGGTCCACGGCAAGCGAGAGGAGGTCCCAGTCGCCGGCATCCAGCCGTTCCCGCATCAATTCGAACCGGTGGATGCGGTTGCTCCTGTGCGGGGAGTAGCCGTGGTCCTGGACCGCGATCGCGACGTTCTCCGGGTAATCCACGCCGAAGAGGGAGAGCGCTTTCCGCAGTTCCGGTTCCATGTAATCGGTGGTGCGGACGATCATTGCGTCTCCCGGCGGAGCGGAGCGGATCTCGATACCCATCGCCCGCACCCTTTCTAAGTCGTCGTGGATGGTTCCGGCGGCCTCCGGCGTGGCGGAAACGGGGAGGCCGCGGGCCAGGTGCTCCCGTATGGCACCGGTGTTCGCGCCGCCGCCCATCAGGAACCCGTCCAGGAAGACCGGGCGTCCGGTCCCGGTTGCCTGCCGGATCCTTGCCGCCGTCACCACGGTCGGGGAGGGGAGGACCAGTTTGATGCTGTTCTCGATCGACCGGCCGGGCTCGTAGACCAGGATATCCTGGGTGCCCCTGCCGACATCGATGGCGAGGAGTGAAGTTGTCAGGTCGATCATGGATGGCCTCAGGTACCGCCGTAGCCCCACGGCAGGCGGTTCCTATCTAAATCTCCCCACATGACCAAAAAAGGTGTTATCGAGATGCTTCACACGAGCTCACGCGAAGAACGCGAAGCCGCGAAGTGCGAGGGGAGTTGCATACCCGGCTCCCGACCTTCGCGTTCTTCGCGCCTTCGCGTGAGGTGATGATGCAAGGGATAACAATGGGTGGCCCTGAAGGTGTGCTTCACACCTCCCGTAGCATCAGTTGTCAATAGAGGGAGATTTTGTCCGGGGTCCGAAAATGGTATGATCCCGGTCAGGCGTCGGCCCGGTCCGCTGCCGGGGACACCCCGCCCGCCTTCCCCTGATCCGGGCGCCCCGGTTTCAATTCGCGGTACTCCTTCAAGGAGACCGTCAGGTCCCGGGTGAAGGCGAAGTAGCCGATCTGGGTCGTCCGGCAGAGGTTCATCGCCATCTCCATCAGCCCCCGGGGATCGGGGCGCGCCTCCCCGAGCCATACGTGGAAGATGTTCCCGCCGTCCACGATGGGGAAGAAGATATGCTCGATCTCGATCCGTTTCGTGAGCGGGACCGGGGCTCCCGGGGTGACGTGGGTCCCGTTGGTGTAGTAGATGGGGAGGTCGAGCGTCGTGCCGAGCATATCGACCGCCTGATCGGCGTCGCCCTTGATGACCTTGAGCGCGTGGTCCCTGAACCGCTCATCGAGGAGGTCGGCGACCGCAAACCGCTGGCCGGTCGTCTCCGCCGGGGTGCGGGCGAGGGCGATCGTCATGTTGTGCTTCTTCGAGAGTTCGCGGGCATACATCTCGAGTTCGGTCATGGCCCGGACGGCGAGACGGAACGCCTCCTTCGATTCGTGGAGCTGGTGGCCGGTGAAGTGCTGCACCATCTCGTTGACACCGACCATGCCGATGGTGTAGACGAGCCCTTCGAGGTCCACGGCAACCGCACCGCGCTCGCCCGTGTTCGGGTCCTTCGGGCGCTGCATCGCAAACGGCATCCGCCCGTTCGTCCGGATCAGAGACATCCAGCGCCGCTTGATCCGGTAGAGGTCGACGGCGATGTCCATGAGCGACTTCAACTCGGCGAAGAGTCGGTCCTGGTCGCCTTCCGCCTTATAGGCCGCCCGTGGGCAGTTGATGGACATCACCTGCCAGGATCCCATCGAGAAGTGTTTCCCCTCTCTGAAGTAGAGTTTATCCTCGAACTCGTCGTCCTCGTCCGCGAGCGACGAAAACTGGTAGGCGCAGCATTGATAGCATGAGATCCCCTCTCCGGCGCCCCGGTAGCCGGGGATCTGGTTGTCGTAGTAAGGGGTGCCGTATTTGGACGCGAGTTCGAAGGTCATCAGGTAGAGGTCCTGGTAGGTGGGAAGATCCGGGTGCTCGCGGTTGAACTCCTCGTTCTCGGCGAGGAAATCGGGCTCGATGCTGATCTCGGGTTTCGGGAAGGAGAAGGGCTTGCCCCAGTAGTCCCCCTCGAGCATCACCTCCATCAGCGCCTTGAAGAGGAGCCTGACCTCCCGCTCGAACTCGCCGTAGGTCCGGAGCTTTGCCTGCTTCCCGTCCCAGACCTTGCCGCGGTAGACGCAGGGCTTGTCCTTCCAGAGAGTCGGGACGCCCGGGGAGAGCTGGACCGACGAGAAGACCACCTGGCCGCCACGGGCGACCATCATCTGGGTCATCTCGTAGACGAACATCTGCATCAACTGCTTGATCTCCTCGTAGTCCATCCCCTCGAAGAAGGGCGCCATGAACGTGAGGAAGTTGTAGTAGCCCTGGCCGCCGGCAAAGTTCGTCTGGGCGGAGCCGAGTGCCTTGACCGCGTGGAGCACCGCCACCTCGGCCCTCTTCGCGGGGCCGGCGACCGACGCTTTCGTCCCGTTGCCGTCGGGCATCAGGCCGTAGTAGAAGAAGTAGCGCAGGTCCCAATCCTGGCAAAACGGGCGGGTACCAAAGTATTCCAGGTCGTGGATGTGGAGATCGCCGCGGAGGTGGTGGTCGGCAAGGTCCGGAGGGAGCTGCAGGAGGTACTGCTCCTTGCTGATCTTGTCCGCTTTCTTCTTATGCGAGGTCTCGGCGTTCTCCTGGAGGTTGGCGTTGTCGTGCGCCTCGAATCCTCTCCCCACATCGATGAGGTGCGCGTCGAAGACCGGGGTTCCCACCCGCGTACAGACGTTGCGGTAGGACGTAAGCCCGCGCTCAAGGAGCGTCATGTTGACGATCTCGCGGATAAGGGGGCCGGAGAGCGACTGCAGCCCAAGCATCTGGATCTTCCTCTCGACCCGCCGGGCGACATCCTGCGCGGTCTCCTCGTCGGCGCCCTCGTAACCGTAGAAGACCTCCACGAGGCGGCTCTCCTCCACGATCTGCCTGACGATCCGGTTCCGATTCCAGTCAAGGAGGTAGCCCCGCGAGGTACGGACTTTCGGGAAGGTGGGGACGAACTCCCCGAATAATGTCGCCTGCGTTGACTTGCGTGTCAACCTCATGCCCCCGCGATCAGGTCGGCGACAAGGTCTTCCCGGAACGCGCCCCCGCTAAAGAGATCGCCGGACGTATAGAATGCGTCGCCTTTCTGCAGCACCGGCGCTTCCTGGACGAATACGCCGTTCATGCGGAGTTCCGTCAGCCCCTCGGCGGACGCCATGTCGCACTCGACGAAGGGAACCCCCCTGGAGGCCAGGAACTCTTTGAGTATTTCGCAATTCGGGCAGAATTCTAGTGTATATACGATGAATTGCGTTGTATCGGAAATGGTAATACCCCCGGATTCGGTCACTATGTTTTCGCTCTGTGGTCTTATATAAAATCTCATTTGTGCGAGGACGCCGTTCATCGCCGGGCGCGCACTTCCGTATGCCGGTGCGAATCGAAGGGATAACTCGTGCCGGATTCGACCTCGAGCCCTCTTCCCGCCGCATTCCGCCGGGTGCGCCTCTGCCGGACAATCACCATTTTGTAGGGTGAGGCACGATAGTACGGTAGTATGGTCAGGACGTTCGTTGCAATCGATCTCTCAGAGGAGATCCGCGAGAGGGCCCGTGAGTCCCAGGAGATCTTGAGACGGTCCGGCGGACGGCTCGCTATCGTCGACCCTGCGAACCTCCACATCACGGTGAAGTTTCTCGGAGAGGTCGATCCGGCACGAATCGAACCGATCGTCGAGGTGCTCCGGGCCGTCAGGGCCGAGCCCTTCGAGATGACGGTCGGGTATGCGGTCTGCAACCCGCCACGGAGGCCGCGGGTGGTCTGGTGCGATGTCACGGACACCGGGGAGAGCGCCGCCCTGGCCCGGCAGGTGGACGACCTCCTTCTACCGCTCGGGTTTCGCCGGGAGAACCGCCCCTTCCGTCCCCATGTGACCCTTGCACGGGTAAAAGAGTTCCATTCCTCCCAGTGCCGGGAGGTGGAGCGCACACCCCGCGAACCGCTCGGGACGTGCCGGGTGGAGAGCATCAAGCTCAAGAAGAGCACGCTGACGCCCCGCGGATCGATCTACGAGGATCTTCTGGAGGTCCCGCTTTGACCCGGTGTCCCTGCGAGGAGGAGGTGCTCAGGAGGATCCGCCCCACGCCCGAAGAGCGGACCTACATCCGGGCGATCGGACAGCGCCTGATCGAGGCGGTGGAGCGGTCGGGGATGGCGAAGGCGATGATGGTGGGGTGGGGAGCCCGCGGCCCCCTAGGGCCGGG
>JAEZIP010000084.1:0-14229 GCA_023436625.1 Methanobacteriota archaeon
CATGGTATCAGGGTCAAGCCGTGCCTTGCCTGCCCCCTGATCCTCCGGATAAGCGCTATCTACCTTCAAGTATATCTCGGGCATTACCTCTAGTTCTTATATTTCGGGGATTTATAAGTACTGGAGACGCATGAACATACTTCTCTTCGATCCGTTCAACGGAGCCGCAGGCGACATGATCATCGGAACCCTTCTCGATCTGGGGGCCGATGAGGGGCTTGTTCGGGCAGCCATGCGTTCCGTCGTCGGGGAACCGACAATCGAACGGGTAGACCGCTCCGGCATCCGGGCCGTTTGGGTGAGAGCGCATGCCCCGGTAGACCACCGCACCCTTGACGAGGTGCTCGACCGGGTGGCCGAAAGCGACGCCCCCGCCCCCGCACGGGAGATGGCCCGGCGGGTCTTTCTCCGGATACACCGGGCAGAGGAGAGTATCCACGGAACGGGAGCGCACTTCCACGAGGTGGGTGCGGACGACGCCGTCGCCGACGTGGTGGGGGCCTGCACCGCCCTTCATTCCCTCGACGTCGCCGGGGTGACCGTCCTCCCGGTGGCACTCGGCCGGGGGTTTGCGGTCGGTACTCACGGGACCTTCCCCATCCCCGCCCCGGCGACCGTGGCGGTCCTCGCCGGATCGGGCTTGAAGACCGTCCCCGGGAACGAGGAGCGGGAACTCTGCACCCCGACGGGAGCCGCACTCCTCGCCGAGTTCTCGACGGTCCGGCCGGAAGAGATCGGTCCGGCGGCAATCCGGGCGGTCGGCTACGGGGCGGGCAGCAGGAACCCGCCGGGAAAGCCGAATGTCCTCCGCTCGATGCTTTTCTCGACGGAGGAGCGTGCCGGCGGCGACCGGGTCGATATCCTCGAGACGAACGTGGACGACGTCACCGGGGAAGCCCTCGCCTACACGATCGGCCGACTGATGGAGGAGGGAGCCCGGGACGCAAGCGCCGTTCCCGTCGTGATGAAGAAGGGGCGGAGCGGCCACCTCGTCCGGGTGATCTCTCCTCCCGGTGCGACCGATCGCCTGGTGGGGGTGATGGCCCGGGAACTCGGGACGCTCGGGATACGGTGCATACCGATGGTGCACCGGTCGGTCGCCGAACGGACGGTCGAGCCGGTGACCGTGACCATTCGGGGGCGGGAGTGGACGGTCGACGTGAAGTGCGGCTGGTCCGGAGGGAAGATCACCTCCTTCAAGGCGGAGTACGAGCAGGCGGCGGCGTGCGCACGGGAGACCGGGCTTTCGTTCCGTGAGGTCGCCGGAACGGTCGAGGCGGCCGCACACCGTCTCTTCGTCGAGAGGGGCGTGCTCGCGCCATGAAGCCGGACCGGGTCAGCACGGGAAGCCGGCCCCTTGACGACCTGCTCGGCGGCGGGCTCGAGCGGCGGACGATCACCCAGATCTACGGCGAGCCCGCGAGCGGCAAGAGCACCTTCTGCCTGATGGCGGCGGTGGCCTCTCTCCGGGCCGGGAACTCGGTCGTCTACATCGATACCGAAGGGTTCTCGGTGGAGCGCTTTGCGCAGCTCGCCGGGGAGAACGCCGGGGCGTTCGCGGACCGGCTCTACCTCTTCGAACCGCTCGACTTCGCCCAGCAGGGAGCGATGATCGCCGATACGGAAGGACTGCTCAAAAAGAACGGCCAGGCCCCCGTGGGGCTGCTGGTGATGGACTCGGCGACCGCCCTCTACCGGACCGAACTCGATCTCGGACGGGAGGCGTTGCGGAGACTCTCGCACCACATGATAAAACTCCTGGGCCTCGCAAAGAAGTACGACATCCCTGTCCTGATCACGAACCAGATCTTCATGGACATCGAACGCGACCGGGTCGCCGGCCTCGGGGGGACGGCGCTCGAGCACCTCTCGAAGGCCATCATACGGCTCGAAAAGAAGGATGGCGTCCGGCGGGCGATGCTCCGGAAGCACCGGTCCCGGCCGGAAGGGCTCTCGTTCGACTTCGTGATCACCGAGGACGGGATCAGAACGGTATAACGCCGGCAAAGACCGTCTCGGCGGGGCCTTCCATGGTGACGGCCTCGCCGAAGCGGATGACGAGCGGGCCGCCTTTCGTCTCGACCCTTACGGTCTCTCCGGCCTTGCCGAGGTGGCGGGCGACCGCTGCCGCCGCGGTGGCGCCGGTGCCGCAGCTCTCGGTCTCGCCCTCGACGCCGCGCTCGAACGTACGGATCCGGAGCACATCACCGGCGGTCTCGACGAAGTTGACGTTCGCGCCGAGAGCGAAGGTGGGGTGGTTCCGTATCGCGGGGCCGACGGAGGCGATATCGACGGCGCCTATTTCTTTGACGAAGACGACGGCGTGAGGAACGCCGGTGTTCGCGGCATAGACGGTAAAACCGCGGATCTCCTCTTTGTATTCGCCGTTCCCGGCGGCCGGGATGGCGCTCCGCTCGAACGCAGGCGTCGGCATGGTGATGGTCGCGGCGAACTCGTCGTCCGCGTAGCCCATCGTCACCGCCACGACCCCCGCCCCGGTCTCGACCGAGCAGGACTCTTTGACGTAGCCGGCGTCGTAGGCGTACTTCGCGAGGCACCGGATGCCGTTCCCGCACATCGCGGCCTCGCTCTCGTCGGGCTGGAAGAGCCGCATCCGGATATCGCCCTTCTCGGACGCCTGGAGAAAGAGGATGCCGTCGGCGCCGATGCCGAACCTGCGGTCGCAGTAGAGCGCCGCAAACCCTCCCTTCATCTCTTCGGGAATGACTTCCTGGGCGTATTCGTCGATCAGGATGAAGTCATTGCCGTTTCCCTGCAGTTTGGTAAACGCGATCTCCATGGTGTAGCCTCTCTATAGTAGGTATTGGGAGCGGCGGGTGATAAACGGTGGTGCTTTATTCGGGTGCGCCGTTGCCCTGCACCCTACCGCAGCTCCTCGATCTTCCACCCCAGGCAGTCCCGGATGACCGTATACGCGAGCCCCGGCGGGATCGCTCCCTGCTCGGTGACGATCAGGTCGACGTACTCCGCGGGCGTCACGTCGAAGGCCGGGTTCCTGACCCGGACGAAGGGGAGTTCCTCCGCCACCTCCCGGGGCAGCACCTCGGCGGGGTCCCGCTCCTCGATCTCGATCAGCTCCCCGAGGATCGTCTTCGGCGCGAACTTGTAGGTCTCCGCCGCCACGATGACGTTCGTCCGGGCTTCGTGTGCGGCGTGGGCGATCTGTGCGGTCCCGATCTTGTTGACCACCGCGCCGTTCACCGCGATGGCGTCGGCGCCGACGAAGACCAGGTCGACGTCGTTGATGAAGTAGCGGACCGCCGAGTCGACGATGTAGTTCGTCCGGATTCCGGCTTCGTTCAAGGTCCTGATCGTGACGAGCCCCTGGCCCCTCGGCCGGACTTCCGTCGCGTAGACCTCAAGCTCCTTGCCCTGCCGGTGGGCCTCGAGGATGCACCCGAGCGCCGCCTCGGAGTTGCAGTGGGTCATGAGGACATCGCCGTCGGATATGTGGCGTGCCCCGATCGCCGCTATCCGCTCGACCGCGTGCTCCGAGTGATCGACGAACTCCGCCGCCTGCGCAAGGACCGCGTCCCGTGCGGTCTCCACGGACTCGAATGAGTCGAGAGCCCGCATCACGCTTCTCACCGCGTTCGGGAGCGAGACGGCGGTCGGGCGGGTCGCGGTGAGGATGTCGGCCGCCCTCTGCATCTCCCGCTTGAAGGTCTCGGGGTCGGATGCATCGAGATTGCGAGCATAATCGGCCAGTGCTTCCACCGCCGCCCGTGCGATCCTGCCGGCGCCCCGGATCTCCATACTCTTTATGCTTGCTGCCGTCTCACTCAGTAACATAGTCATTCATTCAGACGACCACTACATAGACTTATTGACGTGAGAATAGATGTCGGTAGCCGTTGTTTTCGATAGTGCAGGCACACTTCTCCGGACCTACCGTGTAGCACGCGATCTCCTTCACGACGAGATGCTGACCGAGGTCGAGACCACGACGATCACCTTCGGATCGGATGCGAGGGTGCTCGTCGTCCTCCACCTCCACTCCCGGGACGTCATGGAAGCGCCGGAAGACCGGCTCCTCTCGGAGTTCTTCCTGGAACGTTCCATAGGCTTCGGGGTGGCCTGTTCGCGGCGGGTCATCCCCGCCGAAGAGGTCGCGGAGGTCCTCTATACCGACAGGCATGCCCGCATAGGCGATCTGCAGGCCTGTATCAGGCAGGTCTGGGACTGCTGCAAGAGAGAGTCGATCGTCACCATGAACAGCGGCGTGAACCTGAACATGGACCTCTCCTGCATCGAGTTCACGGTGACGACGGGGGGGAGGCCGTTTGACGGTGCGAGAGAGGCAGTAAGCGAACTGCACCGGATGGGCGTTCCCGCATACATAGCATCCGGGGACCGCGTCGCAAAGCTCGAACGGATGGGCGACTACCTCGGCATCCCCCGGGAACGGGTCTACGGCGTCGCGACCCCCTCGATGAAGGCCCGGATCGTTGAAGACCTCCAGGAGCAGTATGACAAGGTTGTTATGGTAGGGGATGCCATCAACGACCTGAACGCTTTCCGGAAGGCGGATCTCGCGGTGCTCACCGAACAGCAGTCCGATCGGAAACCGGATATACTCTATACCACCGCGGACCGCGTGATCCGGAACGTCAGCGAGGTGCCCGGTATTGTGGCGGAACTCCTCGCGGATACCGCGGCGGCCGGGAAAAGTGCAACAATATAAACCCTAATATGATACCACGAGAAGATTAGTTTAACGAGGAACTCAAGATGACCCCACTCATTACGGTAAAGGACCTCTGCATGGAGTTCAACGGAACCGTTGTGCTCAAAGACATACATTTCGAGGTGGCGGAGGGAGAAACGGTCGGTATTATCGGAAGAAGCGGGGCCGGTAAGACCGTTCTTATGCACCTGATGCGGGGCGTGGACCAGCCCCCGACACGGGGTGCGATCATCTACCACGTCGTCGCCTGTGATGCGTGCGACTACATCGGCGTCCCGAGCGAGGCGGGAAAGCCGTGCCCCACCTGCGGGGGCGAACTCAAACCGGTGGACGTCGACCTCTGGGCGGACGAAAGCGCAGCAATGAAGCGGCGGATCATGCGAAGGACCGCCATCATGTTTCAGCGGACGTTCGCCCTCTACGGTGACGACCGGGTGATCGAGAACATCCTGCGGGCGCTCGACGACGTCGGCTATCCCGCGGAGAAAGCGGTCAGCAGGGCCGCCGATCTCATCGACCAGGTCAGGCTCTCCCACCGGATGATGCATATCGCCCGCGACCTCTCCGGCGGCGAGAAGCAGCGGGTGGTGCTCGCCCGGCAGCTCGCGAAGAACCCGTTCATGCTCTTTGCGGACGAGCCGACCGGGACGCTCGACCCGGAGACCGCCACGCTCGTCCACCGGATGCTCATCGAGAGCGCGCAGAAGAACGATATGGGCATGGTGATCACGTCCCACTTCTCAAACGTCATCAAGGATGTCGTGGACCGGGCGATCCTGCTTGAAAACGGGGAGATCAAGGGGATCGGGGCCCCCGAGGAAGTCATCGGGCGGTTCATGGAGAACTACAGCGACGTCGAGCAGCACGAGCTCGGGGAGGTCGGCGAGAAGATCCTGGTCGCCCGGGACGTGGTCAAGCGCTACCTCTCGGTCGACCGCGGCGTGGTCCGGGCGGTGAACGGCGTCTCGTACGATGTCGGCGAGAAGGAGATCTTCGGGATCATCGGCAAGAGCGGTGCAGGGAAGACGACCCTCTCCCGGATCATATCCGGGATCCTCGAGCCCACCAGCGGCGAGATGAATATCAGGATCGGGGACGACTGGATCGATATGACGAAACCCGGCATCGAGAATCGCGGCCGGGCGAAGAGCTACATCGGCCTCCTCCACCAGGAGTACGACCTCTACCCGCACAGGACGGTGCTCGACAACCTCACCGACGCCATCGGCCTTGAGTTCCCGAAAGAACTCGCCATGCGGAAGGCGATCATCACTCTCGGGATGGCCGGGTTTACGCCCGAGAAGAGCAAGGAGATCCTGGAGCGCTATCCGGGTCAGCTCTCCGAGGGGGAGAAACACCGGGTGGCGCTGGCCCAGGTGCTCATCCGCGAGCCCCTGCTCGTCGTCCTCGACGAACCGACCGGCACGATGGACCCCATCACGAAGATCGACGTGAAGCACTCGATCCTCCACGCCCGCGAAGAGATGGACGAGACATTTATCGTGGTCTCGCACGATATGGAATTTGTGAGAGATATCTGCGACCGCGTGGCCCTCATGCGGGGAGGCAAGATCATCCAGATGGGCCCGACGGAGGAGGTGCTCGCTCACCTCACCGAGGACGAACGAAAAGTGATGGGGGCCGGCGGAGCCCCCTGAGGAGCAAGTGATGGAGATCCTCCTGGACGGAAAACACGTTTTAGTTCCGGCGGGTTCCCGGCTCGGGGATCTCCTCCCTGGATGGGACTTCCGGTGCAGTGCTGCCGCCATCCGCCCGGCACTCGAGGAGGATGCTGCGGAGTCACGTGAGGTCAGGTTCGTCACCTCGGCCGGCGATATGGTCGTCGAGGTTGCGGAGTCGGCGGCAGTCTCCCGACTTTTTCAGCCCGGGCTTGCCGAACGGCTCCGCCTGCACTGGCAGGACCGCTACGCCGCCGCCTTCGGGCCGTTCGAGTCCGGCGTCCGGCCGGCACGGGAGCCGGGCCGGTATGAACGGGGCGACGTGATCCTCGGGTGCGGCGGCTACGACCCGTCCCAGTCCTACCTGATCTTCGCACGCATGCGGCATACCGCCGACTACGGCGCCCCGGCGGACGGCGGAGTCATCGGCAAGGTCGTCACCGGCCGCGGGCTGCTCGACCGGCTTGCCGAAGGCGACCGGGTCACCGGGGTCGAGCGGATACTCCGGCGTGCCGACCGGTCGCATGCCGTCGTCACCCGCGATGCGGAGTTCCCGCTCGAAGACGGGATGCAGGTCATCTCCTACGTGGGGGTGGAAGTCCAGGGTTTCGGGGGAGACGGGATAGATACCGAAACCGCCCGGAGCGTCGAGCACTTCCTCCTCTCCGTTCAGGGCGGCAGATTCCTGGCGGGTCGTTCGAGCAGCACCTACATCGCCGATACGCACCTGGTGCCGACGAAGGTCCCTCTTGAGTTCTCCGGGCCGAGGCTTGAAGGGACCGTCACGGTCAGGACAGCAGGGAAATCCTCGGGAGCGGTCTACATCTACACGCAGGGCGTATCGGCAAGCCCGGCGCACACCGTCGTAGGCCGGGTCGTCCACGGTATCGAACTCGTACGGTTTGCCGGCGAGGGCGACCTCTTCGCCATCCATGCAGAACCCGAGCAGTTCGATCTGGTCGGTCTTTCGCTTGCAGACGCCGGGGCGGTCGCCGCCCGGCGGGGCGTCTCCTTCACCGCAGACGAAGCCGTCGGCGACCGCGTGGTGGTCGGCCAGGCCCCGGCAACGACGCTCGAGGTGCTGGCCGCAGGGGCGGTCAGGGTCGCAACGGAGCCGGCCGACAACATCGTCAGCATCACGCTCGACGAGGCGGCCGCGCCCCGGTCGGTCACGATCTTCCGTGAAGTGACCGGGCTCAAGCATCATGCCGTCGGGAAGATGCCGCTCGCCTTCCGGTTCGAGGACGTCTTCCTCTTCAAGCCGAAGATCGGAAAGGGCGTCGGGATCATCCCGGAGAACACCCCCGCGGGCGAGGTGCCGGCGTTCACCCTCGCGATGACGAACGACTCGCGGCGGGGCACCGGCATGGTCGGCGTCCGCACGACATCGAACGCCGAGTTCGGCCCGACATCCGAGCCGTTTACGGGGACGAACGTCATCGGGAGGGTGCTCGATGCCGGGAACCTCGATAAAACGCGCGAGGGAACGACGGTATACGTAAAGGAGGTGAAGTGATGGCCGAGTATATTCCCGACTACGTGGGCACGGTGACCAAATACGTCTTTGTCGAGTCCCCGTCCATGACCCCCGGCGAGCTCGCGCTCAGGGCGTACGAGGCGTCCGAGGGCGTCCTGATCAAGGAGACGTGTTTCGGGCTGCAGGTGACGGGCGAACCGGAGTCCGTCGACCGCCTCATCGACGTGATCCGCACGTTCGACCCGAACCACATCTTCGTCAAGGACCGGGGGTTCCCTCCCGGGGACCCGAGACGGTGCCGGGCAAACCTCGGCGGAGCGAGGCCGGGCTACCTCGGCCACGAACGGGAGTTCCGCATCCTCCGTTACATCACCCGCGGCCTTGAAGAACTCGACCGGCGGGATGAGGGGGCGGAGGTGCCGGAATCGGCGCCGCCTGCACGGGAGAAGAAACCTAAACTCGATATCAACCGACTGCAAGAACTGATAGAGACAGAGGAGTCCTGAATAGAATGGCAAAAGTGTTTATCTATCCTGCAACGAGCCTCATCCTCTCCGACCTGGTGGCCCGGTTCGGCCACAAGCCGCTCGGTGCAGCCCTCGGTATCCGGGAGCGGATACAGACCGCAGGGGTCGACTCCCCGCCCCTGCAGATCACGCCCGAAGAACCCAAACGCGGCCTGAAATACGCGGCCGTCGAGGTGCCGTCCGGTGTCCGGGGACGGATGGCGATCTACGGCCCCCTCATCGAGGAGGCCGAGGCCGCGATCATCGTCACCGACGCCGACCTTGCGTTCGGGTGCATGGGGTGCGCCCGCACCGACGAGTTGATCCTCTTCTCCCTGCGCCAGAGCGGCATCCCGATCCTGGAACTGAAGTATCCCACGAACGAGGAGGAAGGCGTGCAGTTCGTCGCCGCCATCAGAAAGTTCCTCGCCGGTCTTCCGAACGGAGGTGAAGCGTGAGCCGGAAGGTCCGGATCGCCCAGCTCTCCTGCGGGCCGGAGTACAGCGGCGTCCAGAAGGAGATCTACGACGCCGCCGAGTCGGTGAACGCAGAGGTCTTCTTCCCCGACATCGCGCTCGCCGACGTCGAGCGGGCGGTCGATGCGTTCGGACTGGATGTCAAAAGCGCCGACTTAAAACTGATGATCGCCCGGGGCAAAGCCCTGGTGGACGGGAAGGTCGATGCGGACGGGGTCTTCATCGGCACCTGCTTCCGGTGCGCCGAGGCAGCGATTGTCCGAAACGAACTCCGGCGGTATATCCACGAGCACTCGCGGCTGCCGGTGGTGAGTTACTCTTTCACCGAGCGGACGACCTCGGGGACCCTCCTCACCAGGATGGAGGCCCTGACCACCATCGCCCGCCGGAGAGCGCTTCTCGCCCGCGAGGAGCAGACCGGGATCACGATGGGCGTCGATTCGGGGTCGAGCACGACGAAGGCGGTCGTGATGAAGGACAACCAGATCGTCGGCACCGGCTGGCACCCGACGACCGAGGTGATCAAGAGCGCCGAGAGCGCGGTTGCAGACGCGCTCGAGATGGCAGGGCTTACCCGTGAGGATATCCAGGCGATCGGGACCACCGGATACGGGCGGTTCCTGATCGGCAAGCACCTCGGGGCCGACCTGATCCAGGAGGAGCTGACGGTGAACTCGAAGGGCGCCGTCTACCTCGCCGGCCACCAGCGGGGCGCCTCGACCGTCATCGACATCGGTGGCATGGACAACAAGGCGATCAGCGTGCTCGACGGCATCCCCGGGACCTTCACGATGGGCGGGATCTGCGCCGGCGCGAGCGGCCGGTTTCTGGAGATGACCGCGAAAAGGCTCGGCGTGGACATCACCGAGCTCGGGCCCCTCGCCATGAAGGGCATGGGCAGGAACGTCCCGATGAACAGTTACTGCATCGTCTTCGGGACGCAGAGCCTGGTGAACGCGCTCGCCGCCGGGTCCTCGCGGGAGGACGTGGCGGCTGCGGCCTGCCACAGCGTTGCCGAACAGGTCTTCGAGCAGCAGCTGCAGGAGATCGACATCAAGGAGCCGGTGATCATGGTCGGCGGCACCTCGCTGATCGAGGGGCTGGTCTACGCGATGGGCCAGCTCCTGCAGACCGAGATCGTCGTCCCGCCCCATTCGCAGTACATCGGCGCGGTCGGGTCCGCCCTGCTTGCGTCCGGATTCATCAAGGGAGAATAGATGCCCCCGTTGAACTACTTCGTGGTCGAGTGCCCCGATGCGGTCGGGAGAGACGCCTACGAGCGGATCGCGGCCGATGTGCTCCAGGACCTCGACCTGATCAAGGCGATCGACCGGCTGCACATCTACGTCGACCCGAAGGTGCCGATCTTCGTCGCCGCCGGACTGCTCCGCCATATGCCGCGTGCCATCCGCGTTGCCGACTTTGCAAACGTCAACCCCGGCGAGAGGGAGGTTGTCCTCGATATCGGCGACGAGACCTACCTTGCACCGCTGCTCCAGAAACTCTGGACCCGCTATGGTAAGGAGAACGTCGACCAGCCCGACCGGTTCACCGTCGTCCTCCCGGCAGGGTTGACGGAGGGAGAGGATCTCGAGCGGATGGTGGTGGCCGACCCGAGCGAGACGCTGTATAAGGACGTCATCTACGCGCTCCAGTATATCGCCCCCGAGGGGTTCAAGGTCCGCCGCCAGTACATCCGGGACGAGAAGTTTTACTATGTGGCAAGCGAGGATACCCTGCCGGCCGACATCGTGGAGACGATGGTCGCGCCGATCTTTGCAAAGATGGGGGTGACGCTGTGACGACGCTGGTGCCGGTGACCTACAAGGGAGGCGTCTACCGGCACGACGAGATCATGGACCTGATCGACGACCTCGGGGGCTACATCGTGCAGAAACACGTCATGGCCCAGGACGTCGTGCTCCAGTCGTTCGTGCCGCGGGACGATATCGACCTGATACGGGAGGTTGCAAAGCCGCTCGCCGGCGAGGTGATCGAGGCGCCCCTCGTCGGGACCGAGATCGCCGTGGTCAGCCCGAGCCTGGAGATTCACCACCTCCCCCACACCTCCTGCGACATCGCCGAGTACCTCCGGCGGGCGGGCGCGAAGACCAACATGGTCGGACTCGCGAGGGGATTCGGGAAGCGGATCGCAAACTTAAACGACGAGGAGCGGGACGTCATCAACGAGCACGATCTCGCCGTCTACGCGCTCGGGAGTTTCGAGGAGTGTATCCGGCAGAAGTTTCCGGTGCTCAGGCGGGGGATCCACGTGCCGATCGTCGTGACCGGAGCCCCGGACCGCGAGACCCTGATGCGGATCATCGACCCGCCCGTCGAGGGGTACGTCGGAGGCGTCGGCAGGATCATGCACCGGTTCAAGCGCCCCGAGGAGCTCGCGAAACTCGACGAGCTGGTGGACGAGGTCTCCCGCACCCTGGACGCCCGGCGGGACAACCTCGCAAAGGACCCCCTCTCCGTCTTCCCGCCCCGCCTGATGGCGATCGTCGAGGAGCAGATCCACGAGGTCACCATGCTGACGCACCCGACGCCGGTGACCGCCCAGATGGAGGGGCTCCGGGTGAAACTTCCCTACGACTCGTATGCCGATGCCGTGCGGTCGCTTGAGGTCGCCGATGGGGTCGCCGTTGGGGATATCGCCGACGTTACGCCGTCACGAATGCGCAATTACATATTGATCCGGATTAAACCTTTCTCGGAAACCGGAATATTGGTGTAGCGATGGACTTCGAGAAGATACTCACGAGGGTTGCAGAACGGGGGTCGGACGTCATCGCGGAGGAGCTCCTCCGGGAGATCGAGGCCGAATACGGCAGGGTCCCCCTGATCTTTGAGCGGATGGCGGAACGACCCGAGATCCTCATATCGCACCTGCTCTACAAGGGCGCCGTTGTCGAGACCAGCCAGCTCGAGCCGAAGGTGATCGAACTGATCAGCCTCGCGGTCGGCGCCGCGCTCAAGTGCAGTCACTGCGTCGAGTACCACATGCAGTCGGCGATGGCGAAGGGCGCAACCCGGGCCGAGATCCTGGAGGTTATCCTGATCGCGGGGATGCTCGCGAACTCCGCGGTCCTCGCGGACGCCTACCGGGTGGTGAACGGTTCGGGCCCCTGCCCCTCCTGCGACATCAACGGCACGGGCCTGAACAAGACCTGTTCCGACGAGTGATCGACTCCTGGTATGTGCGGTATTGCCGGGCAGTTTGCCCTGAATGGAGATGCGGCTGATACGGCCCTCGTCGGGGCCATGGCGGAGCGACTTCTCCACCGCGGGCCCGACGGCGGGGGGAGCCGTTTCTCCGGCCCGGTCGGCCTCGCTCACCGCCGCCTCGCGATCATCGACCTCTCCGACGAAGGCCGGCAGCCGATGGGAAACGAGGACGGGTCGCTCTGGATCGTCTTCAACGGCGAGATCTACAACTACCGCGAGCTCCGGGAGGAGCTCCGTGCCGCCGGTCATCGCTTCGCCTCCGCGACCGATACGGAGGTGATCCTGCATGCCTACGAGGAGTGGGGGAGGGACTGCCTCGCCCGGTTCAACGGGATGTGGGCGTTCGCCCTCTGGGACGAGCGGCGCCGCGAACTCTTCTGCGCCCGGGACCGCCTGGGCGTCAAGCCGTTCTACTACGCCGTGGCCGCCGGATCGTTCCTCTTTGCCTCGGAGATCAAGGCGCTCCGGGTGCATCCCGGGGTCGGCCGGCAGCCGAACGACCGGATGCTCTCGACGTTTCTTGCGTGGGGAGTCGCGGACCATACCGCCGGGACGATGTACGACGGCATCTTCCAGCTCCCGCCGGCCCATGCGGTCGTCGTCTCGGAGGAGGGCGTCGGGAAGCCGGAGCGCTACTGGGATTTCGAGATGAATCCCGCCCCGGGAGGGGTCGACGACGAAGCCGCGGCGGGGAAGGTCCGGGACCTCCTGACCGATGCCGTCCGGCTCAGGCTCAGGAGCGACGTCCCGGTCGGCACCTGCCTCTCGGGAGGCATCGACTCCTCGACGGTCACCGCCCTGATCAACGTTCTCCTGCGGGCGGAGAGTCCGGAGAGCGTCGGCGACCGGCAGAAGACGTTCTCGGTCTGTTTCGATGACGAAAGGTTCGACGAGAGCCGGCATATCGATATGGTGGTCGCGGCGACAAAGGTCGCGAGCCGCCGGACGACGCCGGGCACGGACGGGCTCTGGGAGGATATCGAGAGGTTGCTCTATATGCAGGACGAACCGTTTGCGTCTCTCTCGATCTATGCCCAGTACTGCGTGATGCGGCTTGCCCGGGACGAGGTGAAGGTGGTCCTCGACGGGCAGGGCGCCGACGAACAGCTCGGCGGCTACATCGCCTACCAGGCGCCCTACATCCGCGGTCTCCTCCGGCGCCGCGAGTTCCTTGCGGCTCTCCGGGAGGGAATCGGGAGTGCCCGGCACCACCGGTCCTTCTTCTCGTGGGCGGCCCGGCAGTTCCGGGTCCGTTCGGAGCGGCGGGCCTTCCTCCGGGGGTCCCCGCCGGAGGTCCTCCGGTACGCGGGATCGCTCGACGAGGTGCTGAAACGGGAGGTCACGGCATCGAACCTTCCCCTCCTGCTGCACTGGGAGGACCGGAACTCGATGGCCTTCTCGATCGCGGCCCGGGTCCCGTTCCTCGACTACCGGCTGGTGGAGTACCTCTCGTCGCTCCCGCTCGACCAGAAAGTCCGCGGCGGCGTCACGAAGTACGTCCTCCGGCGGGCGATCCGGGGGCTTGTCCCGGACGCCGTCCGGTGCAGGATGGACAAGATGGGGTTCGTCACCCCCGAAGAGGTCTGGATGAAGGACGAACTTGCACCCCACATCCTCGCGCTCTTCTCAACGCCCGAGTTCTCCCGGCGGCCCTACTGGGATGCGGAACAGGTGCTCCGGAACTACCGGGAGTTCCTCGACGGGAAAAGCCCGTACTCCACCGAGTTCTGGCGGATTGCCTGCGCGGAGATGTGGTTGAAGCAGTTCGCGACGGTTTGAGAACGCGACGGTTTGAGAAGCCGTCAGGCTTCGAAAACCGGAGCGGGAGAAAACGCGAAGCGTTTTCGACTTGCGACGGGCCGACGGGCCGGAGTAGGAGTATCGAAAGTTGCGACTTGCGACGGGCCGACGGGCCGAAGAGCCGGAGTGTGATACGGTGCCTCACGCGAAGCCGCGAAGGGCGCGAAACCAGTATCAAATACTTCCCTCCCCTTCGCGGCTTCGCGTGAGACTCCATGGCAGCCCAGCCGGACACCCCACTCTCCCCCGATCCCCTTACTCCCCTTCCTCCTGCGGACAGACTCCCCCCTTCTCCCGGAGACCTCTTCCCGCATACGCCGCGAGCAGGACCGAGAGTACGCCGGTGACGAAG
>JAEZIP010000059.1:0-3751 GCA_023436625.1 Methanobacteriota archaeon
TATAAAGATCTGCGGGAACGTGGATCAGCTCGTTGACCAGTATTCGAAGCGGCAGGGCTACAGGATGAAGCTCAGGGTGAAAGATATCGACGAAACCGCAGTCCGTAATTCGTTAGGAAACATCGCCAGCATCTATTCCCTCGTCAGGAACAACGGCTTTTTCTTAGTCGATGCGAAGGAGGATGTGTCGGAAGACGTAGCCCGGTCGATCATACGAGAGAAGGGCGTTATCACGGAGCTCGAATCCTATCGCCCGTCGCTGAATGAAATATTCCTGGAGGTCACTCGCCCTGTGCCGGCTAGCAGCGAGTGACAGCAGAACTGAAAGCGAGCCTTTCGATGGGTGGCCACAGGAAAATTTCTTCTGTTTTATCGTCTCGAGTACCAGACCAGGGCCGCTGCCGCGATGATCAGGCACATCAGCGCGATGATCCCGTATTGTAAATAATGAGAGCTGCCGCCCGCCGACGCGCCATCTGTGGCGTTGTCCGGGGCGGACGTCGGCTGGCCTGTCGTCTGTGACGGGTCGGCTGGCCTGTCCAGCGATATCCTCATCGGCGTGTAGGTCTTGTCCGTGAACATGCCGGTCCCCATTTCTCCGAACTGGTTGTCCCCCCAGCCCCAGAGGCTGCCGTCCTCCTTGATGCCGAGCACGTGGATCGGCCCGACAGCAAAGCGCATGATGCCTTTCATGTCGCCGATCTTGCCTGGCATGTATACGCGCTGGTCTGGGACGCCGTTGCCGATCGTACCGGCCCTGTTCATACCCCAGGCCATGACTGTGCCGTCGTCCCGGCTGGCGAAGGAGATGCCTTCTCCTGTGGCCACCTCGTTCACATGGTCGACGCCTTTCACCGCTACAGGGCTTATCTTCTGCGTGGTTGTGCCGTCGCCAAGCCAGCCTCCGTAATTTTCTCCCCATGCTTTGACAGTCCCGTCGCCGTACAGCGCGATCGTATACGAGCTGCCCAGGGCCACGTCCTTTGCGCCGGATAGCGCCGCTATCCGTATGGGCGTGCACTGGCTGACGTTCGTGCCGTCGCCGAGCTCTCCGAGATCGTTGGAGCCCCATGCCCATGCGTTGCCATTGCCGTCGATGGCCACGTTATGGTTGTAGCCTGCGTAGATCTGGGCGATGCCGCTCAGCCCCTCTACCTGAACCGGAGTTTTCTCAAACCGGGTAAACTCGCCGGAGCCAAGCTGGCCGTACCGGTTATATCCCCATGCCCATACGGTGCCGTCGTCCTTCAGCGCGAGAGAGTACAGGAGTCCCGCAGCGACGGCTTTGACATGGTCCAGTCCTTTCACCTGTGATAGCGAGACTGTGCCGGAGGCTGACATGCTGTCGGTGGTCGTGCCGTCGCCCAGCTGACCGTAGTGATTATAGCCCCATGTCATGACTGTGCCGTCGTCTTTCAGCGCCACTACGTGGGCAAGCCCGGCGGCTATATCGGTCACGCCCGTGAGGTTTCCTGACCTGTACGGGACTGGCTTCGGCGTCGACTGGTCTGTTATCGGGTCGTGGATATCCAGGGTCCTGCCAAGGACGCCGTGCCACTCGTAGCCCCACGTCCACACTTCCCCGCCTTCAGTCAGTACGATCGACGTGCCATGGCTCACGGCGATGTCCGTTACCTTCACGGCTCCGGCCAGGCTGGAGATGATCGACAGTGTCGCCACGGCGGCCACCGCCAGCGTTATGATGAGCAGCGCCACCCGCATCAGCGTTGAATTCCGGCGTCTAATGGCAAGCTTATCCATTATTTCTCCTCCTCTTTAAACAGCAGGCAACTGGCTGCGGCCAGCATCGCTATCTCGGCGACCATCAGCGTTGCCACAGGCATGGCGGCGCCGAACCAGTCCTGGAACGAGAACTGGCTGGCGTATGGGTTGAAGATGTCTATCTCTGCGGCTGGCGCCGACAATCGGACATACTGCACCACCGGGTTGAGCAGCTCTAGCTTGCCGACGGCCGCGTAGATGTACTGCAGGCGTGCGAACCAGGCAATGACGAGGACCGATACCGAGACCGCCAGCACGCCGATCAGCTCCCGGAAGATCACGCCCATAAAGGTCGTGAGCGCGGTGATCAGGACACAGAATACGTAGAGCCCGCCCCAGAAGATGGTTACTTTCAATGCAGTTTCCACGGTATTGTTCGGCGGGCCATAGGCCACGATCAGCAAGGCTGTGCTCAGGACGACGAATAACGTGATCAAAGCCAGCAACAGCACGGCCATGCCCAGCAGTTTCCCGGCGACAATGTCCCTGCCGCGGAGCGGCTTGGTCACCAGCACCCGCAGAGCTCCGACAGACCGGTCGCCGGAGACCACCATGATGCCCATGCATAGCGCAAGGAAGCTGAAGAAGATCGACGAGAAGTAGAACAGGTTGCCGATCCCTGACATGAACGGCTCGTCCGATACGTCGTTCAGCTGGTGCAGCAGCACCGAGCAGCCGGCCGCGTTGATCACGGCCGAGAGGCAGATGATCGCTACGACGAAGATGACCAGCGGACTCCTCGCCAACCGGGAGAACTCGTGGCCCGCCGTGATAATCGCGCCACTCACGCGATGTCCCTCCGGGAGAATACGACGTAGTTCAGCGCCAGCAGCACGATCAGCATAAGGATCAGCCGCATGACTATGGGGCTGCTATTGCCTATCGTGGTCAGGATGTTATCATTGTCCTTGACGTAGAGGAAGATCTGATTTACGCTGCCGACCGGGGACAGCGAGTTGAAGAAGCTGTCCGCGGCCTCCTGGCCGGAGCCGAAGAGCAGCGAGAGGTTGCCCGCGAACGCGATGTTGGGAATGAACTCGTCGAGAACAATCCATGACAGTACCCCGAGGAACAGAGCCAGTATCGTGTCCCTTGTCAGGATGGTGAACAGCATGGCCAGCGTCAGGAAGATGGCCTCGCAGATAAAGGACAGTGCCAGGATTGCCGGTATCCATCCGACGAAAATTTCGACTGCCGGGCCCGTGATGTCTCCCGTGAGAATCAGCAACCCAGCGACATAGGCAAGAGTGGAGAGCAGCGATAGGCAGCCCAGGAATGCCAGAGCACCGATCAGCTTTCCCGCGACGATGGCGTTCCTGCTGACCGGCTTCACCGTCAGGACGTTCAGGGCGTTATTGCGGGTTTCGTTCCATACGGATGCGAACCCGATGATCACGGCCATGACGCCCCCGTATTCGACCAGGATCTGGACGAGGTTGAAGGTCAGCCCCACGAGACGCTCGCCGGGCTTGCTGAAACCGAAGTGACTCACGTTATAGTAGAAGCTGTAGACGACCAGGGCGACCAGCACCAGGTATACGGCCAGCATGAAGATGACTACCTTGCTGCCCATCAGGTCGCTGAACTCTTTTTTCGCTATCGTCGACATGCCCATGATCGTTCGCTCTCGCCGGTCATTCGTATGTTTTGTAGTGCAGGCCAGCGATGGTAGTGGTTGGTCCCTCGCCGATTCCCCCGCCTGCAAAGTCGGCGCTGTACGAATGGGTGACGCCGAGCGTCCAGCGGGGGTTCCACGATTCGCTGGTTATGACCCAGGTCGTGGTCGTCGGAGCCCATGTCCCATGGTAGCCGATGCCATCCCTGTTCCGCTGACAGTCCCACCCGCTGCCGTCGGTGAACGCCATGGTGACCTGCAGCTTCATGTTGCCGCCGCCGTACAGGTTATTATAGAAGACGTTGTCCCATGACATCCGGTTGTAGCCGATCTTGGCGGCGACATCGGACTCGA
>JAEZIP010000067.1:0-33382 GCA_023436625.1 Methanobacteriota archaeon
GATGGGGGGGGGCGCGGGTTTGGGGTGACTGCGCACCTCGCACCTCCGGTGCTCGAGTTCCTGCCCTCCGGCTCGCTCCCTATCACACCTTGGCAGTGCTCCTGCTCTGGGTCTCCCAAACCGTCGCAAGTCCAAGACCTTTGGTCTTCTCCTGCTCCTGCCCTTCGGCCAGTCGCATATCGCCACGCACTGCCCCCGCCCCTGAGGGGCGGGGGAGGAGGCCGGAGGCCGGGCGGGGTGGGGGTGACAAGTGCGAAACTTTGAGGGCCGAAGACAGGGGAGGGGGGCGTGCCCCCCGCCCCGTCAGCCCCTCCCCCAGTTGCGATATCCACTGGAAATCCGAGTGTGGGTTCATAGCGCCCTGAGGAACGGCGGGCGCGATATCCAAATCCCCCAAACCCCCTTCCCCGTTCCTCGCGCCCCTCCCCGCGAGGCCGGCGACATGCCGCCTGCCAACCTCGCCCCCACAGCTGCGTATTTGACGGATCATGCCCCAACTAATACGAAATGCCTGATATACGGGAGTTCAAGTGGAAGCAGTGCCTGGTCGTGCGCGCCGACATCAAGATGAGTTGCGGCAAGAAATGCGCACAGATCGCCCACGCCGCCATCGGAGCCTACGAGAAGGCCGACAAGATCGCGAGGAAGGCATGGCTCGACGAGGGGCAGAAGAAGGTGGTGCTGAAGGTGCCGCCCGAGCGGCTGCTCTTTGAACTCAAGACGATCGCAGAGCGGGCGGGCATCCCCGCATCGATCATCCAGGACGCCGGGATGACCGAGATCCCGCCGGGGACCGTGACGGCGCTCGGCCTCGGGCCCGCCCGTGCCGAAGACCTCGACCGGATCACCGGAGACCTCTCCCTGCTATGATGCCCTCGCCCTACCTCCTCGAGCAGGAACTCGGGATGCGCTACTACGCGTCCGACGCTCCCGGCATCGGCGGGCGGCTCCGCTCAAGCCCGGAAGACTTTGTCGTCGAAGAGCTGCCGCTCCCGATCAGCGATCCCGACGGCCCGTACCTGATCTGCCGGCTCACCAAGACGAACTGGGAACTCCAGCGGGCGGTCAAGGAGATCGCAAAGCGGCTCGGCATCAGCCACCGGCGGATCGCCTGGGCGGGGACCAAGGACAAGAACGCGGTGACCACCCAGTTCATATCGATCTACGGCGTCGCGCCCGAAGAAGTCGGGCAGGTGCATCTTGCGGACATCTCTCTTGAGGTCGTCGGACGGTCGCAGCACTCGCTCGTCCTCGGGGGCCTCGCAGGCAACCGGTTCGACATCGTCATCCGGGACTGCATTGCGGAGGATCTTATCGAACGGGTGCGGGCGGCGACAGAGGTGGCGTCCGCCGGGGTACCGAACTACTACGGGCTGCAGCGGTTCGGCGTCGTCCGGCCGGTCACCCATATCGTCGGCGAGAGCATCCTCAAGGGCGATTACGAAGGCGCCGTGGCCACATATGTCGGCCGGTCATACCCCCGGGAGTCGGAGGAGGCGCAACAGGCCCGGACTCGCTTCGCCGAGACCCGGGATGCACGGGCAGGGCTCGCCGCCCTCCCTGTCCAGATGACCTACGAGCGGGCGATGTTGAACCACCTCGTTGCGAACCCCGGCGACTATGCCGGTGCGCTTCAGGCGCTCCCCCCGAAGCTCCTCTCGCTTCTCGTGAGCGCGTTCCAGTCGTATCTCTTCAACAGCGCGCTCTCTTCCCGTATAGAAGCCGACCTTTCGCTGACCGATCCGGAAGTCGGCGACCGGCTGCTCTTTGCAAACGGCCGCGAAGACATCGTCTCCGCGCGGAACCGGCAGGCGGCCCTGCTGCAGATCCGTCGCGGCCGGTGCCGGATCGCTCTCTTCATCCCGGGCTCCGAACAGGTGGCGTCGCACGGCTCGATGGACGAGATCATGCAGGAACTGATGCAGAAGGCGGGCATCGACGCCGGGAATTTCGAGCGCGCTTCCCGGTTCGTCTCGACAAAGTTCGCCGGGGTCCTCCGGCCGATCAGCCTCTCCACCGACGTGGAGGCGGACGTATCCGCGGAGAGCGTCCGGCTCCGGTTCACGCTCCCTCCCGGCCACTACGCGACGACGGTCTGCCGGGAGTACATGAAGGCGGACCCCTATATGATGATCTAGCCAAAAAAAATTAATTTCCGGGAGCGGGGCTGTAAAGCACGTTCCACTCGGTAACCAGGTTGCTCCCGCACATGAAGTGGCGTTTTAAGGAGAGCCTGAACATCTCGTCTTCGGTCTCGATGTGCATGCCGCCGACGAGGGACGGGGTATCGGCACCACCGACGATGAACGGCAGGTGGATCAGGCGTATCTCGTCCACGAGGCGGTGGTTCAGCATGGCCCAGTTCAGCGTCGGTCCGCCCTCGATCATCATCCGGGACACGCCGTAGTCTCTCTTCAGGACCCGCATCAGTTCCGGCAGGTCGACCTGGCTCGCTCCCGCGACGACGACGTCGACGCCGCCTGCCCGGAGCCGGGCAACCCTCTCCGCCGGTGCGGCCTCGCTGACGGCGATGACAGTTCTCGCGTCCGGTCCGAGGACGTTAGAATCCGGCGGGATATCCGCCCGGCTGTTCGGAATGACACGGAGCGGGCTTTTTCCTTCTACCAGCCGGACCGTCAGGAAGGAGTTGTCGATCCTGATGGTGTTTGCGCCGACCATGATGGCGTCGCATTCCGCCCGCGTCTGGTGAAGGAGGATCTCGGTCTCGGGGGCCATATACTTCATGAGGATCTTGCTCGAGGCCCCGCGTTTCAGGGTGAGTTTCCCGTCGACGGTGATCTCTGACATCATGAGCACATGCGGCCTGTCGTGATCTGGCATTGAACTTCTTTCCCATTGATCTATCTGGTGGGAGCGTTTATGAATCTGGTGATTTTGGACCGTATACGGTATTCCCGGTGAGGTGTTGGGGCTTCATCCGGCAGAGCAAAGGTTAAACTCTTCACGGGCTGATAAAATATGCGATGAATATAACCTCCCTGCGGCCGAAATTCATCAAATATACGGAGCCAATCGCGTCGTTTTTCATACGCCTGGGCGTTACGCCGAATCAGGTGTCGGTGCTCTCCGTGTTCTTCGGCTTTTCGTGCGCATTTGCCTTTGCCGGGCGCTACTTCCTCGCAGGCAGCCTGCTCCTGGTCGTCTCTGCGATCCTTGACCTGGTGGACGGCAACGTCGCCCGCAAGAACCATACAGAGAGCAAATTCGGGGCCGTCTTCGACTGGGTCGCCGACAAATATGTCGACGCGGCGATCATCCTCGGCGTTGGGTTCTCCGGCATCCCTATCATCAGCCACCTCGTAGACGTCCCGCCGATCGCCGATTTCGGTGTCGTGGGGCTGGCGCTCGCAGGATCTCTGATCAACACCTTCATCAAGCCGGTCACGTATGCGGAGATCGGCTATTCCGAGAGGATCGCCGGGAAGATCGAGGACCCCCTCGAGGGAGTCGGCTTCTTCGGCAGGCCCGAGACGATCCTCGCGCTGGTGCTCGGCGGCGTGACCGGCTACCTCTGGGTTGCGGTGCTCCTCATCGCGGTCTGCACGAACCTCTCTGCGGTCCAGCGAATCTTCTACCTCTACCGGCAGTACTCCTGACCGATTCGGTCACTTTTTTGGCTTTGCTGAAACCCTGCCTGTTTGCTCCAGATGACCGCAATCCAGGGGCACGGCTTTCCACCATGGTCCCCTGCATGAAGACAGGTGCGAGGGAGAAAGACCGGGCCCAGCGCCACCCCCGTCGCGGTAGGGATGAAGACCTGAAAAGCGTTTTAACAGAGCCGTTTTTTGTAAAACCGCGCCTTCCGTGCGGCGGCATCCTCCTCCCGGGAGAACGGCCGGCGCGGGGGTGAGTCTCCCCCGTCCGGGGTTTAGATCTCTGTTTTTGTGTCTTTCGGCCGGACGATCTGCTCAACCTCACCGCGATAGAGCCGGTAAAGACTGTCGGCGAGGGTGCCGAGCCCGGGGATGATCATGAAGAGGGCATAGGCGAGAACCACGAGAAATACCAGTGCCCCGAGTTCTGCCATGACGTTGTGGGCCCAGAAGAAACTCTCGTAACCGAGATCGCCGTTGCCGGCGATCTCGGGGAGGTAGGGGAACCACTGCTCGGTGTAGGCCGTGATCACGAAGACGTTTCGGACGATATTCAGGATATAGATCGTCGGGAAGACAAGGAGGAAGCCGGCGATCTTCTGCCTCGTCGTCGACTGCACGCCCCAGGCGACCCCGAGCATGATCGCGATGCTCTGGATTCCGGTGCAGGCGAGGATGATCTCTGTCTGGAACCCGTTGCGCTCCATCATGTTCCAGGCCTGGAAGGTCACGGGGTAGCCGACCGCCGCGAGCGCCGCCGAGGTCTGGTCGGCGACGACTGCAATCAGCCAGTTCCCGAGTGCCGGTATGTAGCCGAAAGGAGCATAGATCAGGAATGCCACGGCCGCTATCGTCGAGATCTGCATCACCCGTGGATCATCGCGGAGCAGGTATTTTGCAGTGATATAGAGGAAGGGTACCGAGAGGAGGGCTATCGCCGGGTACATGAAGTTGTTGAGGGAGAAGTAGTAGGGTAGCTCGAGGAAGAGGTATCCGACGATGCTTGTCCACCCGCCGAGGGCAAAGTACTTCCGGAACCTGCTCGGGATAAGGAAGGCGAGAAAGCAGATGCAGGAGATCAGCACCAGGTAATCCTTCATCCTTTACCCTTCGGCGTATCCGGCAATAAATCATTTGTGCGCCCGTTCCGCCCGGGTCACCGGCCGTGCGGCCCCGGCACTCCGTGCGACCAAGGGTTAATTTCGATCGGCACCACATTTATTACAATGATGTTCTGTCCGCAGTGCAAAGGCCTGATGATATCGTCCGGTGGTCAGCTGAAATGCAAAAAATGTGGCTATATCCGGGATATCGATGACTCGGACCGGTTAAAGAAGACAGACAAACGCGTGGAGAAAGAGATCACCATCGTCGACGAAGAGGACAAGATAGCGACCCTCCCGACCGCGACCATGAAGTGCCCGGAGTGCGACTGCACGACGGCATACTGGTGGCTGCGGCAGCTGCGTGCGGCAGATGAGAGCGAAGTCAGGTTCTTCCGGTGCACCGCCTGCGGCAAGACCTGGCGCGAGTACGATTAGGCTGGAGCCGTTTTATTGATTAGTTGCCCCTCCCGGGGTTTTTTCTTTCTGTTGGCTTTTGTGAGGTTATTTTTCACCCCGCGGGGGCCTGTTTCCAATCTGTCGCACCCACGCTAAGCGCACCCTGAATTACTCTTATCTGCCTTTTTTTCGTCCCGGACGGAAGTCTATGTATACTATCGATCCCGGGCGAAGGCCGAATTGCTCCATTGCGCGACATTCCGTCCCGGGCAGAACCCCGGAGTCATCCCGGCACCTGCCCGAAAATCGCCATCTTCGGGCTGTAATTTGCCAAAAACCCCTCAAGGGTTGCACAACTCTGCTCAGCCGGAACCCCTCCCGGTGCGGCTCCGGCAACCGGTCCCCGACGATCCTTTCCCGGCGTATCCGAACCCTGAACCAGAATGTTGATATAAAATACATTATTAATAATGTATAATAAGGGGCAATCGCATGGCTGAAGATTTTAACGTCAAACTCGAGGAGGCGAAGTACTATACCCCCGAGGCCAGCTTTAAA
The DNA here is from genome assembly GCA_023436625.1 of Methanobacteriota archaeon. Lineage (GTDB taxonomy): Archaea > Halobacteriota > Methanomicrobia > Methanomicrobiales > Methanoculleaceae > Methanoculleus. Next base: position 5,675 of record JAEZIP010000067.1, read on the forward strand.
GAGCACTCATGGATCGGCGACTACAACCGGGCCTACCGGGAGTTCCTGGCGGACCCTGACGGGTTCTGGGGCCGCGTTGCCGGGGAGCTTGAGTGGTACCAGCCCTGGGACAGGGTGAAGGAGTGGGAGTTCCCGTACGCGAAGTGGTTCGTCAACGCCAAACTCAACATCACCCACAACTGCCTGGACCGCCACGTCCACAACCAGCGGCGGAACAAGGTCGCGATCATGTGGCGGGGAGAGACCGAGGAGGAGGAGCGGATCTTCACCTACCGCCAGCTCTTCCAGGCGGTCTGCCGGTTCGCAAACGGCTTGAAACGCCTCGGCGTCGGGAAGGGCGACCGGGTCTGCATCTACATGCCGGTTGTGCCCGAGCAGATCATCGCGATGCTCGCCTGCGCCCGTATCGGGGCGATCCACTCGGTCGTCTTCGGCGGGTTCGGCGTCAGCGCGCTCAACCAGCGTATCACGGGCATCGAAGCGAAAGTGGTCGTCACCGCCGACGTCACCTACCGGCGCGGCAAGGCAATCCCGCTCAAGAACATCGTTGAGGAAGCGGTCGTCAACGCCCCGAGCGTCGAGCGGATCGTTATTCTCCGGCGCGATGCCGACAAGCCCGTGGAACTCCACCCCGAGATGGAGGTGGACTACTACGACCTGATGAAGGGCGTGGAGCGGGAGTGCCCGGCTGAGGCGATGGACGCCGAGGATCCGCTCTTCATCCTGTATACGAGCGGCACCACCGGGTCCCCGAAGGGTATCGTGCACGCCTGCGGCGGCTACATGGTCGGGACCTACTATACGACGAAGCACGTCTTCGATATCAAGGACAACGACATCTACTGGTGCACCGCCGACCCCGGGTGGATCACCGGCCACAGCTACGGTGTCTACGGCCCGCTCCTGAACGGCGCCACCTGCCTCATCGCGGAGGCCACGCCCGACTACCCGGACCCGGGCACCTACTGGAACCTCATCGAGGAGTACGGCGTCACCATCTTCTACACCGCCCCGACCGCCATCCGGATGTTCATGCGGGTGGGTGAAGAGTGGCCGAACCGCTACAACCTCTCGTCGCTCCGTATCCTCGGGTCGGTCGGCGAACCGCTCAACCCTGAGGCGTTCGAATGGTTCTATCGGATCATCGGAGAAGACCGGTGCCCGATCGTGGACACCTGGTGGCAGACCGAGACCGGGATGCACATGGTGACCACGATGATCGGCGAACCCATGCGCCCCGGGTTCGCGGGAAAACCGATCCCGGGCGTCGTCGCGGACGTCGTCGACATGGCAGGGAACCCGGTTCCCCCGGGCACCGGCGGCCTCCTGGTCATCAGGGAGCCCTGGCCGTCGATGATGCGGACGATCTGGAACGACGACGATCGCTACCGCAAGTACTGGCACACCGTTCCGGGCTGCTACACGGCGGCCGACCTCGCGGTGAAGGATCGGGACGGCTACATCATGGTCATCGGGCGGTCCGATGACCTGATCGTCGTCGCCGGGCACAACATCGGGACCGCGGAGGTCGAGAGCGCACTCGTCTCCCACGATGCGGTGGCGGAGGCTGCCGTCATCGGAAAACCCGACGCCCTGAAGGGGAACTCGATCAAGGCCTTCGTCATTCTCAAGAACGGCCGCGAGCCGGGTGAAAGACTCAGAAACGACCTCGTCTATCACGTCCGGATGACGCTCGGCCCCATCGCCATACCGTCCGAGATTGAATTCGTTGAGTCGCTCCCCAAAACCCGGAGCGGCAAGATCATGAGGCGGGTCTTAAAAGCGCAGGAACTGGGTATGGACCCCGGGGACATCTCGACCCTGGAAGAATAAACAACCAACCTTTATATACTCTTTTTATATATGTTATAAATATGAATGATCATAGACCCGAGGAGTCCCTCAAGATAGAAAATATCGTTGCTTCAGCGAAAGTGACCGATTCTCTTGATCTACACTCCCTTGCCTCCCGGCTGAAGGATGCGGAATACAATAAAAAACGGTTTCCCGGCGTCGTTCTCCGGATGCAGGACCCGAAGATCGCTGCGCTCGTCTTCGGTTCCGGCAAGGTCGTCCTGACCGGTGCAAAGAGCATCGACAGCCTCTCACGCGGTCTGCAGATCCTCGGCGACCAGTTGCGGGCACTCGACATCGATATCCCCGAAAACCTGACCTACAAGATCCAGAACATCGTCACATCCGCAGACCTCGGGACGCCGATCAACCTGAATAAGATTGCCGTGGGCTTCAACCTGGACAAGATCGAGTATGAGCCCGAACAGTTTCCCGGGCTGGTCTACCGGCTCGACGATCCGAAGGTGGTCGTCCTCCTCTTCGGGTCCGGCAAACTGATCATCACGGGCGGCAAGCAGCCCGAAGATGCCAGGCGGGCGGTACAGCGAATCCTCTCCGAACTCTCCAGTCTCGGTCTCATCTGAACTCAGGTAATATCCCCTTCTTTTTTTTTTGGAATTCGTAAGGGCCGTAGGGCCGTCGATCCCGTAAGGGCCGTAGGGCCGTCGATCCCGTAAGGGTCGCCAGGAACCCTATCCGGACACACATGGTTCCCCGGCGGGATGCCATTACCGCCATCTTCCGGTCTCGCCATCATACCGTGGACGGGAACGGGGCCGCACCACCCGGACTGCCGCCCTTCCCGCGGAGAGCACCCCTCACTGCCGGGGGAATCGCCGTCCGGTGAAAAAAAGTTCTATCTTATCGGTTCGATGCCTCATTCATTCTCTAAAAACTATCATAATCTCCTGATCTCCCATTGAAATAATAATATTTTTATAGTCAGATTTAAAACAATAGATACTATCTGTTGGTGGATGGATGAGGTCAGACAAGGTACGGTATTTTACGCCACGCGATGAAGAACTCGCCGAGCTCCTCATAGGTATCGGGATCAAGAGAAACGTCTCCAAAGTGCTCGTATATCTTGCGAACGCCGAGGAAGCGACATCCCGGGACATCGAGCGGGGCACCGATCTCCGCCAGCCTGAAGTCAGCATCGCCATGCGCTACCTCAAGGAATGTGACTGGATCGACACCCGCGAGAGCAAATCGGAGAGCAAAGGAAGGCCGGTGAAGATCTATACCCTCTCCCGTTCGATAACCGAGATCATGGATACGATCGAGAAGGAAAAGAAGAGAGAAGCCCGGCACCAGCTGGACCTTATCCAGAAGATGCGGGAATGCATATCATTGCAGTGACACGACGCGGCAACCCTTCCCCTCACCGACAATAACCGTTATCTTTTCTCCGTAAGCGCAAAACAGGCCGCACTCCAGCGCACCGGGTATCGAGGCTATCTCCGCTTCAAGGCGCCCGGGGTCAGCGATCGCCTTAAAGTCGCAGTCGAGGATGAAGTTGCCGTTATCGGTGACGACCGGACCGTCTTTCTTCACCCCTTCCCGGACGACCGGATCGGCACCGAGGAGAGTGAGGCGCCGGAAGACTCCTGCAGAGGCAAACGGGAGCACCTCGACCGGCACGGGAGCGTCCAGGGTATCGACCATCTTCGTCGGGTCGACGACGATGAGCACTTTTTTAGCCGCGTCGCAGACGCACTTCTCCCGGAGGAGCGCCGCACCGCGCCCCTTGATCAGGCGGAGAGCAGGGTCGACCTGGTCGGCCCCGTCGATGGCGATATCGAGCTCGGGATGCTCATCGAGGCTCGTGAGCGGGATGCCGTACTGGCGTGCCCGGATGGCCGCCTGGTAGGATGTCGGGACACCGGCGATGGAAAGGCCGTCCGTAGCGATCCGTTCGCCCAGCCGTTCCATCGCAAAGAAGACGGTCGATCCGGTGCCGAGGCCGACGACCATCCCGTCTTCGACCATACCGGCCGCCCGGTAACCTGCGTTTTGCTTCGATGCTGCCTGCTCTGCTGCATTCATGACGTATTCTTCTCCTTCCATTCAGATATTCATGCCGTCAAAGATGCCCCTGAGTTCATCAGTGGCACGAAACGCAGTGCAGTCGAGCGTGATGGGCGTGATGGAGATGTTGCCCTTCTGCACCGCATGCACGTCGGTTCCCTCCTCCGCATCCTCGTGCAGGGGCCCGTCGATCCAGTAGTAGGGGCGCCCGCGAGGGTCGAGGCGTTCCTCGACGCCGGTATAGAAGAGTTTCTCGGCAAGGCGGGTGATCTCGTAGCCGCCGCGCACCGGCGTGGGAATATTTACGTTGACGACGTGAGCGTTTCCGGGAAATCCGTTTATAAGAATCCTCTCGCAGACCTCGCGAACCACCCGCTTCGCATCGAGGAACCTGTCCGTGATCCTTGAGGGGTCGTCGAACTTGTCGCCCTGGTCCTCCACCTGCAGCGAGAAGGCGAGGGACGGCACTCCCTGGTTGGACGCTTCCAGCGCGGCCCCGACGGTGCCCGAGGTCATGATGGACTCATAGGAGAGGTTCTCACCGATGTTGATCCCGCTGACCACGAGGTCCGGGTTCAGACGCAGCGCGAACAGCCCGATGATCACGGAATCGGTCGGTTTCCCGCCGACCGAGTATGCCGGCACCCCGTTCATCGTCACCCGGTTCGCACGAATAGGTTCGAAGATGGAGATCGACCGCCCTACGGCGCTCTGCTGGGTGGCCGGCGCGACCACGGTGACGTCCGCGATCGGCGCGAGCGCCTCATAGGCCGCCCAGAGTCCCGTGGACGTGATCCCATCATCGTTGGTGAGCAGTATCTTCGGCTTCATCCTTGTCTATAGGGATGGTTCCCGCGCATCAAATACTTGCCCGATCGTCAGGGTCAAGTCGTTTGTAGCCAACCTCTATTACGATGAAGGCAATTCTCGCCGAATACTCCGTATGCAACGACCCCGAGCTTGCGCCCGAGGGTGCCGCCATGCTCGCCGCGATACGCGAGAGTTTCGAGAGGTGCGGCTACGACGTGGTGACCCCGGAGGGGACCGACTTCGAGGGCGAGATCCGGAGGCTCGCGCCGGGGTGCGACGTGGGGCTGGTCATCGCACCGGACCACCTCCTCTTCCGGTACACGCAGATCCTCGAAGGGCTCACCCACAACATCGGGTGCGGGAGCATGAATGCGGCCGTCTGCGCCAACAAACAGCGGACTGCGGCGATCCTCTCCCGGAACGGGATAGAGGTCCCCCCCGATGCAGGCAAGGGGAAGAGGGTCGTCAAACCGATCATGGGCTGCGGCGCCCAGGGGGTCAGGCTGACGGACGAGGAGCCGGGCCCCGGCGAGTTCGCCCAGGCGTACGTCAAGGGGGAGGCGCTGAGCGTGAGCCTCGTGGGGAGCCGGGTGACCGGCAACGTCTGCGAGTACTACACGGGCACCCCTCCGCTCCTGCTCGCCGTCAACCGGCAGGAGGTCACCATAGCGGACGACGGAAGGTTCCGGTACCTCGGGGGCGAGACGCCCGTCCACCCCGGCCGCGAGGAAGAGATCGTCGCCACTGCCGTCCGGGCGATGAACGTCCTCGGGTGCCAGGGGTATGCCGGGATCGACATCATCGCCGGCGACCGCATCTACGTGGTGGACGTCAACCCGAGACCCACGACCAGCCTGGTCGGCATCGCGGCGGTCATGGAGGAGGAGATCGCCGACATCCTTGTTAAAGCGTCGCACGGCGAAGCGCCGCCGGCGGTGCACCTCTCCGGGAAGGTACGGTTCGATAAGGACGGGAGGATCAGCCGGGTATGATCGGCATCGATATCGGCGGTGCGAACCTCAAGGTAGTCGATGAAGCCGGCGTACATATCCATTACTGTCCGCTCTGGCAGGGCGCGCCCCTCGCCGATCTCCTCGAACAGTATGCGGGTCCTGCTGCCGTGGTGATGAGCGGGGAGCTCGCGGACTGCTTTACGAGCAAGATTGAAGGTATCCGGTGGATTGTCGGGGCCGTACAGGGGGTCATCCCCGGCGCCGCCTTCTACGGCACCGACGCGGCGTTCCACACCCGGCCTGTCCCGGCCCTTGCCGCCGCAAACTGGCTGGCATCGGCCGACTACCTGCGGGAGGAGTACGCCGACGCGGTGCTCCTCGACGTGGGGAGCACCACCGCCGACATCATCCCCTTGAACTGCTTCGAGGACCTCAAAGGCCTGACCGACACCCGGCGACTGCAGAAACAGTACCTCGTCTACACCGGGATGCTCAGGACGAACGTTGCAACGCTTCTGTCGTCGGTGACGCTGGACGGAACGGCAACCCCGGTGAGCACCGAGTACTTCGCCGCAAGCGCCGACGCACACCTCGTGCTCGGCCACATCGCTCCGGAAGACTACGCCTGCCCCGCACCGGATAACGGCGAGAAGACCCCGGAAGCGGCGCTCCGCAGGCTTGCCCGGGTTGTCTGCGCCGATCTCGAGGAGATCGAGAAGGAAGGGGCCCTGGAGATCGCCCGGCAGTTCTGGAAGGTCCAGCGAACGCTGATCGCCCGCGCAGTGGAGCGCGCACTCATCCAGAGCGGTGCCGGACGGGTGATCACGGCCGGGATAGGAGCGGACCTCTTTGCCCGTGAACTGGGCGGCGTCACGCTTGAGGGGGAGATCGGGGAGGTCTCTGATGCACTGCCGGCATACGCGGTCAGGGAGGTGGCGCTACGGCGATCCGATGGAAACTGACCCTTCTTTTGCTTGCGGCATCGGTTGCCGTCACGGCCCTATCGCTGGCACTCGGCTTTCCGTTCTTCTTTCTCTTCCTATTCATTCCGCTGATCCCGCTCTTCGGGCGCTCCCCCGTCGTGAGGCGCTGCCCGGCCTGCGGGTGGGAAACCACAGGCGGCGAGCGCTTCTGCCCCCGTGATGGGACGGCGCTCACGTCCGAGGGTGAAGGTGGCGAGGTTCAGCAGAGAGAGCGGTAGAAGGAAGCCGAAGAGTTCGGTTGCCGGAATCGTGCCGAAGTCGCGAGAGGCGTAATTTCGGATCGTCCCCCGATCGACGACGAGCCCCATCGCCCGGAGGTGTTGTGCCACCTGGTTGAAGGGCATCTGCTGCGCGAGAAGGAGACAGAGGTCGACGACGGGCGATGCGAGGCGGGTGTCGGGATAGAACGGTGCGTCTGCGTAGCAGAGGGTGCCGCAATGCTGACAGTAAAAACGCTTCACGTAGACCCGGATCAGGCGCTCCTCTCCTTTCTGGAGCATGACGGCAAACCGTTTCGCCCGCAGGTCGTGCCCGGTCACCGGACCGCTGCACGACGGGCAGGCATCGAGATCGGTGAACTTTACGCCGTCCATCGACGCCAGGGCGTTAGCCACCAGGTCGACGAGCATCGGCGGAACAATGAGTGTCTTCTTCATGATGGCACCTCTCTCCCTGTGCAACTGTGCGAAGTGTGTAGGTTTCCACCAATAATAACATCTTCCCTCAAATGGGAATGGGCGGCACAGAGGTCATTTCAACCCACAGGAGGGGTGCCCCGGAGAGCACCCACTTTTTTGCCTGCCCTTCCGTTCTCACTTCGATCCCGGGCGATCACCCTTCCTGCGAACGGCTCACCAGGACGCCGCCCGGGCATTGGTTTAACACTTATGTCTGGCCTCGATCGAAATCGATGTCTGTATTCAGATGATTCTCACCCACGTAAAAATCCAAATAAAGGACGCGGATTGTTATTCGCCAGCCAGTGCTGCCGACGACGGAGTGGACAGATCCCGTTAACTAATATAATTTAAGTAGCTTAACATCAGATATTCGGTTCGCCATAGAGGTGATAAAAATATGACGTTGAAGTATGTAGCTACAACATGTCCCTACTGCGGAACAGGCTGCAGTTTCAACCTTGTCGTGAAGGACGGCAAGGTAGTTGGAACCGCACCGTACCGCCGTTCACCCGTGAACGAGGGAAAGGTCTGCCCCAAGGGCACCTATGCACATGAGTTCGTGAACAGCCCGGACCGCCTGACGAAGCCGCTCATCAAGAAGGACGGCAAATTCGTCGAGGCGACCTGGGATGAAGCCTACAACCTGATCGCGCAGAAGTTCAAGTCGTACAAGCCCGATGAGTTCGCGGCGCTTGCATCCGCCAGGGTCTCGAACGAAGAGAACTACCTGCTGATGAAGTTCGCCCGCGGCGTCATGAAGTCCCGGCACGTCGACCACTGCGCCCGGCTCTGCCACGCATCCACCGTCGCCGGCCTTGCGGGCGCCTTCGGCTCCGGCGCGATGACCAACTCCATTCTCGACATCGCCGACTCGAAGTGCGTCTTCGTCCTCGGGTCCAACACCTTCGAGCAGCACCCCCTCATCGGCCGCAAGATCGTCCAGGCGAAGCAGAAGGGCGCGAAGGTCATCTATGCCGACCCGCGCTACACAGCGACCGCCCGGCAGGCCGACCTCTACATGCCGTTTGTGTCCGGCAGTGATGTCGCCATCCTCAACTGCATGATGCAGCAGATCATCAAGAATGGGTGGGAAGACAAGGAGTTCGTCGCGAACCGCACGAAGGACTACGAGAAACTCAAGGAGGTCGTCATGAAGGACACCTACAGCCTTGAGAACGTCTCGAAGATCTCCGGCATCCCCGTCGAGAGCCTCAAGACCGCCGCCGAGTGGTTCGGCACGACCAAACCCGGCGCGATCCTCTACTCGATGGGCATCACCCAGCACACAGTCGGTGTCGACAACGTCAAGTCGGTCGCGAACATCCAGATGCTCACCGGCAACCTGGGCAAGCCCGGCAGCGGCGTGAACGCGCTCCGTGGCCAGAACAACGTGCAGGGCGCCTGCGACATGGGAGCACTCCCGGTCGTCTTCACCGGCTACCAGAAGGTCATCGACGAGGCCGCCCACAAGAAGTTCGCCGACGCCTGGGGCTTCCCCGACGGCATCTGCGAGCCCAAGAACGGCTACGAGGTCACCGTCATGATGGACGTCCTGACCGACAAGCCCGGCGAACTCAAGTGCATGTACATCATGGGCGAGAACCCGATGCTCTCCGACCCGGACCTGACTCACGTCAAGCATGCCATCGAGAGCCTGGAGTTCCTTGTCGTCCAGGATATCTTCCTGACCGAGACCGCAGAACTCGCGGACGTCGTCCTGCCCGCCGCCTGCTACGCGGAGCGCGACGGCACTCAGACTTCCACCGAGCGCCGCGTCCAGATGTGGCGCAAGGCCCAGAATCCGCCCGGCGAGGCGAAGGAAGACTGGAAGATCATCAGCGAACTCGCCGCAAAGATGGGCTACGCGAAGCAGTTCCCCTACCGGAGCGCCGAGGAGATCTTCAACGAAGTCGCGAAGGTCACGCCGTCCTACGCCGGTATGAATTACGAGCGGCTCAACAAGCCCGAAGCACTCCACTGGCCCTGCCCGTCCGCAGACCACCCGGGAACCCCGATCCTCCACACGGCGAAGTTCGCCCACCCCGACGGTCTCGGCATCTTCACCCCGATCGAGTGGAAACCCCCGGCGGAAGTCCCCGACGCGGAGTATCCGTTCGTGCTCACGACCGGCCGTGTCCTCTGGCACTGGCACACCGGCACCATGACCCGTCGCTCCGCGACCCTCGATGCCGAGGTTCCGACCGGCTGGATCGAGATCAACCCCGAGGACGCAAAGGCGCTCGGCATCAAGGACAAGGAGAAGATTCGTGCGATCACCCGCCGCGGGTCCGTCGACGTCCCCGCGAGAGTGACCAAAGACATCATGAAGGGCATCATGTTCATGCCGTTCCACTTCAAGGAATGCGCGGCAAACGTCCTGACGAACAATGCCCTCGACCCGATCGCGAAGATCCCCGAGTTCAAGGCCTGTGCTGTGAAGGTCGAGAAGATTACGGAGGCCTGAACATGGCAGCAATTGGAGATATGTTCTACGCATGGGCGGCAGACGCCGACGTGCTGAAGAAGGGAGAGTGCGGCGGAGCGATCACCGCCCTGCAGCAGTATGCCCTGAAGTCGGGCATGGTGGACGCCGTCCTTGCCGTCAGGAAGGGCGCGGACCTCTACGATGCGGTCCCGACAGTCATCACCGATCCTGCCGAGATCGCACAGACGGCAGGCTCGCTCCACTGCGGGACGCTTCTGCTCTCGAAACTGGTGAAGGACTACCTTGACAGCAACAAGACCGCACGGCTCGGTGTCACCGTCAAAGGCTGCGACACGATGGGCCTTATCGAGCTCGCGAAGCGGAATGCGGTCGATATGGACCGGCTCCTCCTGCTCGGCGTGAACTGTGGCGGTTCCGTCAGCCCGATCCTGGCCCGGAAGATGATCGCCGAGAAGTTCGAGGTCGATCCTGATACAGTCCACAAAGAGGAGATCGACAAGGGCCAGTTCATCATCGAGTATGAAGGCGGCCACAAGGGGATCAAGATCGACGATCTCGAAGACGAGGGCTACGGCCGCCGCAGCAACTGCCGCCGGTGCCTCTACAAGGTCCCGCGCCAGGCGGACCTCGCCTGCGGCAACTGGGGCGTCATCGGCGATAAGGCCGGCAATGCCACCTTCGTCGAAGTCTGCTCCGAGAAGGGCGCAAAACTTCTCGATGCGGCCGTGAAAGCCGGGGCCCTCAAGACCGACGCCGCGAACCCGAAGGGTATCGAGATCCGCGGCAAGGTCGAGGGCGCAATGCTCGGTCTCGGCAACAAGTGGCGGAAGAAGAACTTCGAAGCGCTTGCATCCGACCTCTGGGGCACCATCGGCCGCGAGACGGGTCGGTGCATCAAGTGCTACTCCTGCATCGAGAACTGCCCGGTCTGCTTCCCGGTTGCGGAGGAGCTCAAAGGAAACTCCAGGATGGTCACCTCGGGAGAAGTTCCGCCGAACCCGATGTTCCACCTGAGAAGGTTTGCTCACATCTCCGACTCCTGCATCAACTGCGGCCAGTGTGAAGAGCTCTGCCCGATGGATATCCCGCTTGCACTCTTCTCCCACGCCATCAGGACCGAGGGCGACAGTGCATTCGAGCCCAAACTCGGGAAGGCACCCTACACCAACTGATCCTTTTTTTTGCATTCTTCGCTATTCTGGTGCGCATCTGATATCTGACCCTTTTCAGGTGTCTGATTGCACATTCCGGAAAGGATTTACGGTATAGCCCGGATCTCCCTGTGAAAGACCTGCCGCAGCCCACACTTATTCGCCAAAAATGGGCAAGTTAATCACTACAATTAAATATGCCTAACCTCGAAATTTTATGTATCCGAGGTTTTAACCATGGATCTCAAGTATGTACAGACAACATGCCCGTACTGTGGTACGGGATGCAGTTTCAACCTCGTCGTGAAGGACGGGAAGGTTGTCGGCACACAACCTTACAACCGTTCTCCGGTCAACGAGGGAAAGGTCTGCCCCAAGGGGACCTACGCTCACGAGTTCGTGAACAGCCCGGACCGCCTGACGAAGCCGCTCATCAAGAAGGACGGCAAATTCGTCGAGGCGACCTGGGACGAGGCATACGGCCTGATCGCATCGAAGTTTAAGTCGTACAAGCCCGATGAAATCGCCGTGCTTTCGTCAGCACGTACCTCAAACGAGGAAAACTACGCGCTGATGAAACTGGCACGCGGTGTCTTCAAGACACGGCACATCGACCACTGCGCCCGGCTCTGCCACGCGTCCACCGTCGCCGGCCTTGCCGCATCCTTCGGCTCCGGCGCGATGACCAACTCCATCGGCGACATCGCCGAGTCGAAGTGCGTCTTCATCATCGGGTCCAACACCTTCGAGCAGCACCCCCTCATCGGCCGCAGGGTTATGCAGGCGAAGCTGAACGGCGGAAAACTCATCGTATTCGACCCGCGCATGACGCCGACTGCAAAGCAGGCGGATCTCTACGCATCCTTCTACTCCGGCACCGATGTGGCCATCCTCAACTGCCTGATGGGCGAGATCATCCGGAACGGCTGGGAGGACAAGGAATGGGTCTCGACCCGTGCAAAGGGATACGAGGAACTCAAGGCGGTCGTGCTCAGCGACACCTATCTCCCCGAGAACGTCGAGAAGATCTCCGGTATTGCCGCTGCGGATCTCAAAAAGGCAGCCGAATGGATCGGTACCGCAGAATCCTCCGCACTTCTCTACTCGATGGGCATCACCCAGCACACCGTCGGTGTCGACAACGTCAAGTCGACCGCAAACCTGCAGATGCTGACCGGAAACATCGGTAAGCGCGGTGGCGGCGTGAACGCACTCCGTGGCCAGAACAACGTGCAGGGCGCCTGCGACATGGGAGCGCTCCCGGTTGTCTTCACCGGCTACCAGAAGGTCATCGCCGAGGCCGCCCACAAGAAGTTCGCCGACGCCTGGGGCTTCCCCGCCGGCATCTACGAGCCCAAGAACGGCTACGAGGTCACCGTCATGATGGACGTCCTGCCCGACAAGCCCGGCGAACTCAAGGCGATGTACATCATGGGCGAGAACCCGATGCTCTCCGACCCGGACCTGACCCACGTCAAGCATGCCATCGAGAACCTGGAGTTCCTGGTCGTCCAGGATATCTTCCTGACCGAGACCGCAGAACTCGCGGACGTCGTGCTGCCCGCAACCTGCTACGCAGAGAAGGACGGCACTCAGACCTCCACCGAGCGTCGTGTCCAGATGTGGCGCAAGGCACAGGACCCGCCCGGCGAGGCAAAGGTCGACTGGCAGATCATCTGCGAAGTGGCAGCTGCCATGGGCTACGCCAAGCAGTTCCCCTTCAAGAGTGCTGAAGAGATCTTCACCGAGATGGCCTCCCTCACGCCGTCCTACCACGGCATGAACTACGAGCGCCTCAACAAGCCCGAAGCACTCCACTGGCCCTGCCCGACCACGGAGCACCCCGGCACGCCCATCCTGCACATCGGCAAGTGCTCGCACCCCGACGGCATGGGTATCATGCACCCCATCGAGTGGAAACCCCCGGCGGAAGTTACCGACGCGGAGTACCCCTATATCTTCACCACCGGCCGCTGCATCTGGCACTGGCACACCGGATCCATGACCCGCCGCTCCGAGACCCTCGATGCCGAGGTTCCGACCGGCTGGATCGAGATCAACCCCGAGGACGCAAAGGCGCTCGGCATCCAGGACAAGGAGATGGTCCGTGTGACCTCCCGCCGCGGGTCCATCGACGCCCCTGCGAAAGTGACCGAAGATATCAAGAAGGGCGTCATGTTCATGCCGTTCCACTTCGCCGAATGCGCAGCGAACATACTGACCCACAACGCCCTCGACCCGATAGCAAAGATCCCTGAGTTCAAGGCCTGTGCTGTGAAGGTCGAGAAGATTACGGAGGCCTGAACATGGCTGCAATTGGAGATATGTTCTACGCATGGGCAGCCGACGCCGCCTGCCAGGAGAAGGGAGAGTGCGGCGGAGCGGTCACCGCTCTGCTGACGCACGCCTTGAAGTCCGGCATGGTGGACGCTGTCCTTGCCGTCAAGAAGGGACAGGACATCTACGATGCCGTCCCCACACTCATCACCGACCCCGCCGAGATCGCACAGACGGCAGGCTCGCTCCACTGCGGCACGCTCCTGCTCTCGAAACTGATCAAGAAGTACCTCGACGGCGCCGAGAACATGCGGATCGCCGTCCCGGTGAAAGGCTGCGACACGATGGGCCTGTACGAGCTCGCGAAGCGCAACCAGGTCAACCTGGACAACGTCCTGATGATCGGCCTCAACTGCGGGGGGTCTGTCAGCCCGGTCGCCGCCCGGAAGATGATCGCCGAGAAGTTCGGCGTTAATCCCGACGACGTCGTCAAGGAAGAGATCGACAAGGGCCAGTTCATCATCGTCACGAAGGATGGCCAGCACAAGGGCATCTCGATGGACGAACTCGAGGAAGAAGGGTTCGGCCGCCGCAGCAACTGCCGCCGCTGCAAGATGAAAGTCCCGCGCCAGGCGGACCTCGCCTGCGGCAACTGGGGCGTCATCGGCGATCAGGCCGGCAAGGCCACCTTCGTCGAGGTCTGCTCCGAGAAGGGTGCGAACCTCCTCGATGCGGCTGTCGCGGCCGGGACCGTGAAGACCGGTGCCGCAAACCCGAAGGGTATCGAGATCCGCGGCAAGGTCGAGGGCGCGATGCTGAAGCTCGGCGACAAGTGGCGGGCACGCTACTTCGAGGAGCTCGGCGAGGGCAAGGACCGCCTGAAGAAGATCATGGACGCGACGAGCAGGTGCATCAAGTGCTACGCCTGCATCGAGAACTGTCCGATCTGCTACTGCGTCGAGTGCAGCACGAAGAAATCCTACCTGGTCACGCCCGGTCAGGTCCCGCCGCCGTTCATGTTCCACCTGATCCGCTACGCCCACATCTCGGACTCGTGTATCAACTGCGGCCAGTGCGAGGAGAACTGCGCGATGGATATCCCGAACGCGCTCTTCATGCACGCCCTGCAGGTCGACCTCCAGGAGATGTTCGGCCACACCCCGGGTGTGGACATGGAACTCCCGGTGCTCGCGCTCGTCGAGGAACAGACGGAACGCAAGCGTCTCTCTGCGACCGGCAGCGACCAGATCTTCAACATCTTCGAGTAAGGAAGATATCTCCCTCTTTTTTTGGCAAGGCTGCAACCGGTGAGCCACGGCTCTCCGGGCCCCGTGCGGCGGGCCGCGGTGGACGGTGCCGCGTCGAGAGTATAGCCACTCCCCTTCGCCAGCGTTCCCGGGGAACTTCCGGGCACTGCTATGGCTGCCCCCTGGGAGGTGGGGTGGCTCGATTTGACTCTGACTCATGATCTGTGGGGCAACCCGGACGTCGATGAGAGTGGTGACAGGAATCACTGTGTTCGGCAATGGGTTTCGGAAAAAGAAGGCCACGCGAGGGTAAATTGAACGAGGGAGGAGGAGAGGTTAGCGAAGTACTTGAGTTCCATCTCGAAAGAATTATCATAACTCAATCTGCAGTGAACACCGCTCCGAGAGATAGCAGTCATTATCGGGATAAGTGTACCTGGTCTCTCTTTTTAAGCGTGCGATGGCCTGGAGCGATGAAATATGAGGAGGTTTTGGTATGACGAGGTACTATTCCAGCTGGCACATTAATCCCGCACTGATTCCCACCAATCCGGAGGAGCGGATGAAGCTCTGGCACACGCTGCTCGAACGAGTGAAAGCTGAAATGAAGACGGGTGCGCTGACAGAATGGGGGATCTCTCCCAGTTTCAACGGCTATTCGATCCGGGACGGGGATGAGAAAGGAATTATGACTGCAACCTCAAGCTGGGCACCCTTTATTCTCGTGGATAGTCTTGAACCTGTTCTTACTCCAGACGAGGCACTTGACTCAGTGAAACGGCTTGAAACTAAAAAGTAATACTATCACCATTTTTTGAAAAAGGACATCAGTCGAACACGATCCCCGGTGGAACACCCCTTCGTCGTGATGGAGCGGGCGTTTCATGCAGGCCACCGTTGCCAGGTGCTAAAATGAGCGAAGTATTGGATCCCGGGAGGCCCGGGGAAGATCCGGCTCCAGCACCCGGGACCACGAAACGGGGTCCTATACTGTAGAATCCAGGTAACGGTCCCGCAGTAAGATAGTATACGAAAAAGAGGGGATTGTAAGGACCGGTTCACGGAACGGTGTGAGAGAGTGCCGGAATGGCGCTCTGGTTCGCGAAGGTCTCCTCGTAGCCGTCCGGGAACCTGACAACCGTCAGCTCCGGGGAGAAGTCGGCCTCGACCAGCGGCGCAAACCAGTAGCGGTCGAGTATCTCCTGTGCCCCGGTGAAGTCGAGTCCCGGTGTCGTGTAGACGCTCCCCTCATCGGTGCTCTTGACCTTTGCAAAGTCCTGGACCAGGAATGAAGCGTTGTCGCTCTCTGCCGAGGTCACCGTTACGGGAACCCCCAACGCCTCCTCGAGCGCGAATTTCAGTTCCTGGTCCGGCTCGGCGATCTTGAAGAAGACGGCGATCCTCTCGATCCACGAGATGGTATACTTAAAAGTGATGCTTGCGCTCCCGTCCTCGTCCACGGTTATCAGAAGACTGTCTGCGCTGAAAGCTCCGGCAGGGGCCACGATAAGCGTCAGGACCAGAAGGGAGGCGACCAGAATTCCGCGTTTCATTCTTATACCTCAAACAAGCATGCGCCGTTAGAATGGATAAATATTTGGAGGAGCACCTGCAGCCGACCTCGTTCCTCTCAGTGCACCCGCAGCCAGAGGTGCAGGTCGCGATAACCGGCGCTCGTGAGATTGACTTCGGGGATGTCTTCGGGAGGTGTCTCCGTGAAGAGGAGGAACTCGAGCCTGTTTGTATCCGAATCCATGATCCGGAAGGAGTAAGGCTGCTCTACGGTCTGGTTATGCGGCACCGTGATGGAGAACCGGTCGAGGAGGGTCGCCGAGACGACCGTCGATTGGTTCGTCGCATTGTCGAACCTGCTCTCTACGGCAAACGTCTCCACCGTGTAGGTGATATCGCGGTACTCGTGGTTCCCGATCCCGATGATGACCGTCTGCGGTGTTCCGGCCATGAACTCGGTCGGATAATCGGCTGCCTTCCCCTTCGGCCCGAGTATATAGAACTCAGTAAACTTCTCGCCCTCTTTGGGGACCGCAACGATGAAGACCGTTGTCGCGGCAGCCACGAGGACGGCAGCAACGAGGACGATGCTCAAGACCCGGTCTGCGCCGGACGTGGAACTACCCGAGACCTCCTCTTTTGCTGCGGCGAGGTACGAGCTGACCGGGACCGTAAAGCGGCTCTCTTCGGGCAGTTCACGGCGTCGGAACTGAGTAATGAGACCGACGGCGAGACTGAATGCCGCGAGAGCGATGACGATAGGGTCGAGCCGGATACCCCAGGGCGTATAATTGAGCGCGAGGCCAAAAAGCGGCACGATTGCGATGGAAAGCCCGAACGAGAGGGCAACGCGCTCTATCCCGTCAAGGTCCCCCCTTGCGGGGAAGAGGGCCGCGACCAGGAGATAGCCGGGGATAAAGAGGATGAACGGCAGGACGAAAACCACGCGAAGGGGACTCTCGCTGATGACCGGCGCGTACATGCCGGCAAGGGCGAGGAAGATCCATAGGTAGATGCTTTTTAGGTCCAGCGGGATGGTGCGGGGGTCAAGGGAGCCGATGAGAAGACCTGTGGTGGTTTCGGATGTCATTCTGTTACCCCCATAAAAACGCATGGTATAAATATGTTCTCTGGCAGGAGACTTCTGCCGCGGCAACAGGCGGGAGTCCCGGGAAGGGTTTCACTTCGGGTCCGCCTCCGCCGGGGTTCGTGAGCGACGCATTTGCCCGTACGCTCCGGGAAAGATCAGCATCTTTTAATCGAAGCGCGACAAACCCGCAATCATATGCCCCGGGAAGACAGGGACGAAGAGGCTTTCACGGGACTTGAGGCGTCCATCGTCTTCATCGCCTTCATTGTCGTTGCATCGGTCTTCGCATACGTCGTTCTCGGGGTGGGCATGACCACGTCGCAGAAGAGCCAGGAAACGATGCATGCCGCCCTTGGCGAAGCCGGGTCCGCCCTCCGCCCGGGATACACGATCATCGCCAAACTGGACGCCACGGGCCTGCTTGACTTTATTGAACTCGACCTTGAGACCGCGACCGACCTCGCCGTGATCGATATGGGGAGCATGACCTATGTCGTCGCCACGAAGGAGACCCTTGTCACGTTCCCTCCCGGCGACCCCCGCGTAACCGAAACCTGGCGGCAGAAGAGAAATGCCGGGGACCTCCTGGAAACGGGAGAGGTCGTCACGGTGAAACTGATGGTGGGAAGCGTGAGCATCCGGCGGGGAGATACGTTCACCCTCGAGATGATCGCCGCAGAAGGGGCGACCGCTTCGCTGACCAGAACAATTCCCGCAGGCGCTGGAAAGAATGTCTACGTCGAACTCTTCTGATGCCGGATTTACCGGACTCGAGGCGGCGATCGTACTCATCGCATTCGTCGTCGTTGCCTCTGTCTTTGCCTATGTCGTCCTGACGGCGGGTATTCTCTTCTCCGAGGAGAGCCGCTCCACTGTTCACCAGGGTATCCGGGAGGCAGGGTCGGGCATTACCGTGACCGGTGCCATCTACGGCTTCAGCAACACTCCCGGAATGATAGACTCTGTTATCGTCCCGGTCGGGCTCACCGCCGGCAGCGAGCCGATCGATATCACCACGGTATCCGTCCGTTTTATCGGTTCTACGCATAGCGAGATAGTTGCTCAAAACGTGCCCCTTATCGACGTTTTTCCTGCCCACGGGCGCTGGAGCGTCCAGGAGCGGGTGAACGGCGACTCAGACTTTCTTCTCGAGGCCGGGGAGCAGTACATACTGAATATTTCCCCGGAGGTCAGAACCGATTGCAAGCCGTACAGGTCGTTTGCCGTCGAGATCAAACCGGCGGGAATGGCGGCGCTCCGGGTAGAGAGGACCGTCCCGGGCAGCATCAACAGGTTGACCCGCCTGGAATGACGAATTATCCGGTATTCAGGAACTCCCGGTGTCCGATCGCCCCGATCGCCCCGACGGCCCCCACCGCTGCAAGCACCAGGTAATCTTCCGGCCCTGCCCCGGCCATCAGGATGCTCTCCGGAAAGCCGGCCGCCCAGGCGTAGAGAGAGGCGAGAACGAGGATTCCGAGGAGCCGGATGGAGACCCGGACGATTGTCGCGGCAACCCCGGAGAGATCGGGGCAGAAACCCCGGCAGGCAGCGAGGGCGATTCCGGTCGATGCGGCGAGGAATATCCACTCAGAGAGCGAAGAGACCTCCGCCAGGATGGCGTTGCCGAAGTAGTCGGCAATCTCGTAGGGTTCATACGGGCCGAGAAGCGGGAAGTACCAGGTGACGGGCATCGCCCACATCGCGTCGAGGATCTGGTGGGAGAGTGCGCCGACCGCGACGGCGAGGAGCGCGAACGATCGTCGGCGCCGCTCGAGGGCGATGCCTGCAACGAGCAGGAGCGCGAGGAAGAGCAGTCCGTGCCCGAATATCCGCCCGGAGTCGAGAGATTCTGCAAGAAGAAGGTGGCCCACCGGTTTATCGAGCAGGTCGGGGAGGACGGCCCCGAGAGCGCAGAAGCCGATGAGCCGCCGGTCGCCCAGGCGTCCGGCGATCGCGAGGCCCAGGACAAGGCCGAGAAACAGGTGGCAGGCGATGTACATCCTTCGATGAAGGGTACCGGCCGGCTTAATAACCCTGCGGTTCGAGGTATGCGCAAACGCTATGGCTGGAGAAAGCCGATAGTTCTCCATCACCGGGCAGGAGACGATCATGGCTACGCTGGACAGGCAGGAGATCCTCATCGTCTTTGCCTCCTTCCTCATCGGCAGTGCTGCGGGGTGGTGGAGCAGGATGCACTGGGGGAACGGTCTCGTTGCCGTCGCGTCGACGCTCGCCGGGACCGTCGCCGGTTATTTCATCATCGTCGCCGCCCTCCGGGCCGCGGGTCACCCGGTCGGGTAGCCGGCGTGGAAGGGGCACGCCTCCCGCAGGCATTCGCGGTTGATGTCGCTATACTCACATCGGACCTTCTCCTGCACGGGGAGAGCCACGCCGAACCGCTCCGCTAGAAACGTGACCGCAGCGCGGATCGCGAGCCATGAGTCGCGTTTACAGCATCGGGGACCGCCGTGACGGGCTATCGTCATCAGGCTGCGTGCAGTCATCTGGTTTGAAAGCGACCACTCCTGCTTTTTTAAGGGCGTGGACCCGGTGATCAGGCTCACGAAGATACCGGTCCCGATCGCCGCGCCGCAGGTGCCGTGGGTCCCGCAGAATCCTCCCGGGACCATGCCGGCCCTGGCGCGGGCCTGGCGGAGCAGCGGCCCCTTTCTCCCCGGCTCTCCCCGGTGGTTGCAGTACGCGGCGATGAGGCTCGCGGGCACAAGGAAGTGGTGCTCCGGCCCGTGCATCCTGACCGTCGGATACCGCATCAGGATACAGGCGATGGCAAGCGGATCTTCGAGTGCCGTCGTGATGCAGAACTGCTCGATGAGGTCGAGCGCCTCCAGGCTGTGGCACCGGTCGCAGACAAAGTGCCCGGCTTCGCAGGCCGCCGTGGTGCTCCGGACCTCTCCGCAGACGGCACACGCAAGGTCGCGGGGCTCCTCGCTATACACGAGGTCCCGGCCGCAGATCAGGCATCCCGCTCTATGCTCCATGGTATGGGGTGTGTCGCCGCATCCCATAAGCCTGCGGCCAGGGTCAGGGGACGGTGGACTGGCCAAAGAGAGGGGTGTGGTCGGGATCGACCTGTCGGGCGGGCTCCGCTCCCATGCATTCCCGCACCCGTCCGCCTTCGATCGCGAGGACGCGGTCGGCGAGTTCCAGGAGCGATGGGCGGTGAGAGACGAGGATGGTCGTCCGGTCCCGCACCAGGTCCCGGAGCGTCCGGCGGATCTGGTCCTCGGTCTGCATATCCAGCGCCGACGTGGGCTCGTCGAGGATGAGGATGGGCGCGTCCTTCAGGAACGCCCGGGCGATGGCGACACGCTGCCGCTGGCCGACGGAGAGCTGGGTCCCGCGCTCCCCGACGATTGTTCCGTAACCTTCGGGAAACCGCACGATATCGTCGTGGATCCGTGCTTTCCGGGCGGCTCCTACGACGTCCTCGAAGGCGGCGTCGGGCCTGCTGTAACGGATGTTCTCCTCGATGGAGGTGTGGAAGAGGAAGAGGTCCTGCGAGACGAGCGATATCTGCCGCCGCAGCCACCGGGGGTCGAGCGATGCAAGGTCGCGGCCGTCAAGCGTGATCGTGCCTTCCTGCGGAGCAAAGGCCCGGAGGATCAGGTTGATGAGCGTCGTCTTTCCGGCGCCGGTCCGCCCGATGACAGCGATCACCTCGCCGGGACGGGCGACAAAGTTTGCGTCCAGGAGGACCGGTTCCGACCCGGTGTAGCCGAACCGGACACCGGAGAACTCGATCCGGCCCTGCACGGTGGCGGGCACGACTCCGCCGGCGCCGGGGACAGCGCCCGCTTCACCGTGTATCCGGAAGAGTTCGCGCAGGCGGGCGGCGGACGTGAGCGCGGGCTGCATGACGACGGGGAAAGCGAAGAAGGTGCTGACGGTGGGAGCGAACGTCACGATGTAGACCGCAAAGGCGACGAAGTCTCCTGCGGTCATGGCGCCGGCGAGCACTTCGTTTCCGCCGAACCAGAAGACGGCGATCAGCATGAGCGACATCGTGCCGATCCTGAAGTACTCCGAGAATGCCGAGAGCATCGTGTTTTTGATCCGGGCATCGACCATGTTCCGGAGCGTTCCTGAGACCCGGTGCACCTCCCGCTCCTCCGCGGCGTGCGACTTTACGGTATCGATGCCGGAGATCACCTCCTGGAGGTCCCGCGAGACGTAGGCCTGCCGCTCCCGCTCCCGGTGGGTGGCGGCACGGATCCGCCGGATGAAGACGGCGTTGACCAGCAGGTAGAGAGGGATGAAGGCGACGACGACGAGGGTCAGCCTGAGGTTCAGGACGCAGAGGATGGCGAAGGTGAAGGTGACGTAAAGGGCGTTTGCGACGATCTGGGGGAGGTACTGGGAGACGGTGTACTGCAGGATCTGGACGTCGTCGGAGAGGCGGGACATGATGTAGCCGGTCTGCTGCGACTTGAAGTACGAGAGCGGGAAGCTTAAGACGTGCTCGACGAGGGTGGTCTGGATATTGAAGGCGTAGCCTTCCCGGAACCGGGCGGTCCAGTAGTTCCGGACGAGGTCCATACCGCCGGTGAAGAACCCGAGTATCAGAAGGGCGACGATGAGGGCGTCGAGCGACGAGAGGATCCCGCCGGCCTCTGCGATGAGGGCATCGGAGGCCGATGTCTCGCCGAGGAGGACGTTGTCGATGAAGAACTTGATGCTGAGCGGGAGCACGGTCTTCGCGGCAGCAACGAAAGCCGTCGCCGCGAGCGCCAGCACGCCCACTCTCCAGATCGGCCGGGCGAACCGGAGGAAGAAGGCGAGGTCGGAGAACCGGAGGTCCCTCCTCGACTTCGCCGGCTGCCGCATGATCTCCCGGGTGAAGGCGACGGTGCGCCGGCAGTGGTCCGTGATGCTCATGGTCTACAGGTCCGGTTGAGGAGCAGCGAGCCTGAGGCCGGACCCCGGAGGGGTCGCTCTCCGTTCTCCCGCCACGCCTCCGTTGCAGTTCCATGCCTCCCCTGCCGTATAATACCTGCGCTCCGGCGGCCGGGAAAAACCAGAACGGATAAAGCGTGACGGGGCGAGATCCTCGCATGGTATCGCGTACCGCCGTCGACCGCCTTTTCGGGGCGGTTGTGGGAGCGCTGGCGATCGGTGCGGTCTCGCTCCTCGGTCGGCTGGAGTTCCTCCCGGCTCCGGTCATGACAGTGGCGTTCCTCTTTTGCGGGGGGCTCGTCGCCGGGCTTCTCACCCCGGGAACAATCAGGGACGGCGCCGTCACCGGGGCCGCATGCGGGGTGCTTACGGCCCTGCTTGCAGCCTCCTTGATAACCCTCATGAGCCTGGTGGAGAGCAGTCCGCGGTATCCCCCGCCCTGGATGACCTTCGGCTTTTACGCCCTCATCCTCACGGCAATCCTCCTCCCCTACAACGCCGTCGGCGGGGCGGCCGGGACGGCGGTGCGGAACGGTATCCGGAGGGGTACCGCCGGTGCCGCCGAGCGGGGCCGGTGGCTCGGGATCGGCATCGGCACGATGGTCATCGCCGGTTCGTCTCTCGTACTCGCTTTTCTCGGCCCGCTGCTTATGGCTCCTCCGCTCGTCGGTGGGTTCATCGCAGGTTATTCTGCGAAAGGAGGGGCACGGGACGGCCTTGAGGCCGGGCTCGTCGCGGCGCTCTTCGGCACCGGCTTTTTCCTGATTCCATTCCTCTGGACAGCGTCGCACGCCACGGGGTTCGTCGCCGGGCTCGCGGGGATGGCCGCGGTCGTCCTGGGACTCCTCTTCCCTCTCCTCGGGACCGCCGCCGGGGTTGCCGGGGCGGTTGTGCGGGATGCGACGGACGGGACGTCCGGAGCATGAGAAAACGCGAAGCGTTTTCGAGTTGCGACGGTCCGCAGGACCGGAGTGGGAGAAGACCCAAGGAGCGAGTTGGGGGAGCTCCATCACCCGCCGTAAAAGATGCTCGCGATCTTGTAGAGGTCCATATCCACCGTCTTGAGGTTCGCCACCGCCTCCTCGAGCGGGACCGCGACGATGTCGTCGCCCCGGAGCGCGACCATCTTCCCGAAGTCCTTCTCCTTGATGAGGTCCGCCGCCGCCACCCCGAACCGGGTCGCGAGCACCCGGTCATGCGCTGTCGGGGAGCCGCCGCGCTGGATGTGCCCGAGCACCGTCACCCGCACCTCCATATCGAGCCTCTTTTCGAGCTCGTCGCGCAGATAGTTCCCGACGCCGCCGAGCGTCACGTGGCCGAACTCGTCCGTCCGTGCGGCCTGTGCGATCGCCTCCGCCATCCCCTTCGGCTGGGCGCCCTCGGCGACCACGACGATGCTGAACTTCTTTCCCCGCTCGTAGCGCGCCCGGAGGTGGTGGGTGACCTCGTCGAGGTCGAACGGGATCTCCGGGATGAGGATCTCGTCGGCCCCGCCCGCGATCCCGGCCACGGTCGCGATCCACCCGGCGTGCCGGCCCATCACCTCCACCACCATGACCCGGTGGTGCGACTCCGCCGTCGTGTGAAGGCGGTCGATCGCCTCCGTGACGATAGAGACGGCGGTGTCGAACCCGAAGGTGTAGTCGGTCGCACCGACGTCGTTGTCGATGGTCTTCGGGACCCCCACTACCGGGATGCCCATCTTCGAGAGTTTGTTCGCGACACCCAGGGTATCCTCGCCGCCGATCGCAACGATCGCGTCGATCCCGAACTTCCTGATGTTGTCGCGCAGCCGCTGGACGTCGGCCTCGTTCTTGAAGGGGTTCGTCCGCGACGTCCCAAGGATCGTCCCGCCCTTCGGGAGGATCCCGGTCACCGAGTAATCGGTGAGCGGTTCGACGTTCCCGGCGACCAGCCCGAGCCATCCGTCCCGGATCCCGATCGCATCGAACCCGTGCTTCGCCCCCGTCCGCACGACCGCCCGGATAACCGCGTTCAGGCCCGGGCAGTCACCTCCTCCCGTCAGTATGCCGACCGTCGTCATTCTAACACCTGCCTCCCGTGCAGATCTTGTTTGCCTCTTCCACACTTGCATCGTCGAGGGTGATCGCCGATATCGCGTTGCAGAATGCGACAGCCTCATCGAGCGACCGCTGGTGGATGTTCCTGCCGGTCGCGTTCCCGACCGTGCCGCCGATATGAATCTGGTCGTGGAGCTGCTGCAGGAACTCAGGCATGTCGGCATGCGACCCGCCGGCACAGACCACGCCCGTCCTGCCTGCAGCCGCCACGGCCTCCCGGAGCAGCGCAGCGTCGACCGACTTGCCCGCCTTTGGCGGGTTCACCTTCGCAAAGTCGCTCCCGAGGGTCGCTGCGACACCCGCCGCGCCCGCGACCAGGTGCGGGTCCCGCTCGTCCTTGACCGCTTTACCCCGGGGATACATCCAGAGCACGGTGATAAGACCGTTCTGGTGCGCGTTGTTGATGATCTGGGCAGCCTGATAGAGCATCATCGCCTCGTATTCACTCCCGAGGTAGACCGTGTAGCCGACGCCGAGGATCGAGAGCCCCGTCCGGTCCCGGAGGTCGACGACCTGCCGGACAAGGTGAAGTTCTGAGCTCAGCGGGTCGCGCTGGGAGGTCCCGACCAGATTTGTCTTGGAGTTGAGTTTGACGAGATACGGCACGTCCCGGTAATCCCCTCCATACCGGGCGATCATTCCGAGTTGCGTAGCAAAGACGCCGATTCTCGCCCGGCTCGCAATCCGGAAGAGGTGTTCGGGATCGGCGTCTTCGGGATGGATGCCTTCGCCGAAGAAGTCGTCGTTGAGGTGCTCGATCTTCTGGTCCCCGGCAAAAAGCATCAGCCTCCCGGTGCCGTGCGTGATCGCACTGTAATTCTCCCGGTACCTCTCCTGCTCCTCGGAGGGCACATCGAGAGGGATCCTGATATCGGGTGCAGGTGGCATACCCCTTCCTCCCCATCCCCACATACTTAAGTGTTGCTGGAATCCCGGGGAGCATGACGTGGAGGAATGAATCGGATGCCCGGGGGACTGGGTATCAGGCTTACGTTCCATGCCGGGACATGGCGGGATCCTTCGTGGAGAGGCGCAAGTACGTCGCCGCCGGTCAATCGTCCTCAATTGAAGAGGATTTAACAACGTTTATTTTGCTCTCCGTCAGAATCATTCATAGAGAATCCGACACTGTTCTTCCGGCCGGAGACGGTGCCGCACAATGATTCAGGGATAGCCAAATGGACGTTCTGCCAATCCTTATCGAGTGGTTTCCATATCTCCTTTCCGGCGTTGCCTCTACCCTCGGTCTTGTCCTGGCCGCCCTCGGCCTCGGTCTTCTTCTCGGGTTGCCCATGGCACTCGGCCAGGTGTACGGCTCCCGGCCGGTGCGCTGGGTCATCGGGGTCTACGTCTGGTTCTTCAGGGGACTCCCCATCCTCGTCCTGCTCTTCCTCTTCTGGTTCGGCATATTTCCGGGGCTCGGGCTCGGCGATCTGTCGGCGTTTGTCGTCGGAGCGATCGTGCTGGGTTTCCGGGGGGCGGCATACCAGTCCCAGATCTTCCGGGGAGCCATCCAGTCGGTCGGGGAAGGGCAGATGATCGCGGCGCGATCCCTCGGGATGAGCAGGCTCACCGCCATCCGCTCCGTTATCCTCCCCCAGGCGATGCGCATTGCTCTCCCGGGGTGGTCGAACGAGTATCCCAATATCCTGACCGACTCGGCGGTCTGCTACGCGATCGGGGTCGTCGAACTGCTCACCATTACCTCAAGGATCGTCACGCAGACCCACATAACGATGCCTGTCTACCTTACCACGGCGGGGCTATTCATCATCTTAAACTACGGGGGCCTCAAAGTCCTGCACAGGCTGGAGAGGAGGATAGCAATCCCGGGATTCGGAACCGGAGCGATGTAGAGCATGAACAACAACGACATTGTGTTGAGAGTCGAGGATATACACAAGTCCTTCGGGGGTAACGAGGTGTTGCGGGGAGTCTCGTTCGATGTCCGGCGGGGCGAGACGAAGGTCTTCATCGGTCCCTCGGGGACGGGGAAGAGCACGCTTCTTCGGTGCATCAACCAGCTGACGCCGCCCGACCGCGGGACGGTCTGGCTTGACGGAGAGGAGGTTACGAACTCGGGGGCGCGGATCAACTACTTCCGGCAGAAGATCGGGATGGTCTTCCAGAACTTCTTCCTCTTCGACCACCTCACCGCGCTCAGGAACGTCGAACTGGCGCTCTTGAAGGTCAGGGGCATGGGGAAGGCGGAGGCACGCGAAAAGGCCCTCACCGAACTCCGGCAGGTGGGGATGGAGGACTGGGCCGGCCACTACCCGGCCGAACTCTCCGGAGGCCAGGCCCAGAGGGTATCCATCGCCCGGGCGCTTGCCATGGACCCGGACGTTATCCTCTTCGACGAACCGACGTCCGCGCTCGATCCCGAACTGACGAGGGAGGTGCTCGAGGTCATGAAGAAACTGGCCCGGGAGGGGATGACGATGCTCGTCGTCACCCATGAGATGGGGTTTGCCTGTTCGGTTGCAAACGAGGTCCTCTTCATGGAGAACGGCGTGGTTGCCGAACAGGGGTCGCCGGACCTGCTCCTGCATGACCCGCGGTTCACCCGGATGAAGGACTTCATCGGCCGGATCGATTCCCGGATGGAGGACTGAGGAGCGGCATGGACCAGGCAGTCTTCGTCTTCGATATCCTCCTCCCGGCGCTGATGCAGGGGCTGGTCGTAACCCTGCAGCTGATCGCGTGCTCCGCCCCATTCGGCCTCGCGCTCGGGATCGCCGTTGCGGTGGGGAGGCAGTACGGCAGCCGTTTCGTATCCTCTGCCTGCAAGATGTTCGTCTTCCTCATCAAGGGCACGCCGCTCCTCCTTCTCCTCTTCATCCTCTACTTCGGCCTTCCGGCGATCGGGATCACCTTCACCGCGTTCGTGGCATCGGTGGTCGGGTTTATCCTCTGCAACGGGGCGTATAACGCCGAGTACATCCGGGGCGCCCTCATATCGATCAAGGAGGGTCAGATGGTTGCCGCCCAGGCGCTCGGGATGACCCGGTGGCAGGCGATCAGAAACGTCATCCTTCCGCAGGCGCTCCGCCGGGCGATACCGGGGCTTTCGAACGAGTTCATCTACCTGATCAAGTATTCGTCGCTCGCGTACATGCTCACGGTGATCGAGCTCTCCGGGGCTGGGAAACTGGTGGCGACGAAGTACTTCACCTACACGGAGTCGTTTGCGGTCGTCGGCGTCGTCTACCTCGTGCTGGTGACGATCACGACCGTCGCCGTCAGTATCCTGGAAAAACGGGTGGCCGTCCCCGGAACGACCCGATCCAATACTGCGGCTCAACTGTGATTTTTTGAAAAAGGTCCCTTTTGGGGTTCCGGGAGGGTCTCAAGCAGCCCGATGCGGGAATGAGCGAGGGGTCCTGCCCGGGCATCCCGGCTATTGTCACTCACATCTTCGGCGTTTGTGTTCCTGTCTTTCAGTTGTGGGAGTTGTGACTTGTGGAAAGGCTGGAACTGTGAAAAACCCCGGACACTGGACCGTGGTAATATCGCGCCTGGGGGGTGGGGACAAAGGGGAGTGCGAGCGCAGCGAGCATGAGAAACTCGAAGAGTTTCGAGGGGGGAGTAATCCCCCTCCCCACCTAGCGGTGGTCGAACTCCGTTCCTGCAGAACGTCGTCCTCCCCTGCAACCCCACCCCTATGGCGATAAAC
>JAEZIP010000064.1:0-36712 GCA_023436625.1 Methanobacteriota archaeon
GATCGAGGGTGCTCAGTCTCTACCGACCGCTACGTAAATTGCTGAAGACCGTGACGGCGGAATCAGGAGTCCATCCTCCCGGAGCCCTTCGATGTGGAGTTCGATCGCTCCGTGCATCCGCCCGCTTCGTGCATCCGCCCTTCCACTTCCTCGCGGGTCGCTCCGGTGGCCACGCACCCCGGAAGGTCCGGGGAGTATGCCGAGTAGTTGCCGTCGGTCTGCTCGACGATGACAAGAAATCGATACATTATTCATTCCTCCCTTTCAGCCCTGCCTGTTTGAGAACACTGTTCAGCGTTCCCGGAGCAAGATCGTCCGCCGGTTATTCCAGCAATAATAGGTCCTTCAATAGAACACTTATCGCTTCCATATCCTCGGCCGGGCATCGCCCGATCTTTTTGACGAAACGGTCTTGTGAGAGGGCAACGATCTGGAAGACCAGCGCCGCACTGTTGGAGGAAAGCCCGTTCTCCGAGCTCTTCTCGATGCCGTGGGTGTGCGGGAACGAGAAAGCCGCCGGAGTCGTCGTGAGCGGGACCACGATTGTCATCCCCCCGTAGGCGACGGCGAGCACCACGGCGGGCCGGAGCCCGCTCTGCTCGTGCCCCCGTGCGTCGGTGAGGTCGACGAACCAGATATCGCCCCTGCTCCGGCCCATCCTAATACCTCATCGACCGGATACCGGCCCGCTGCCACTCCCCTAGCTCGGCGTCGAGCGCCGCCTTCTCTTCGTCGGTGGGGACGAAGAGGTACTGCTTTGCCCGGTTGACGCCCTTGACGATCTGCTCGTTTGAGTAGAAGGACTTCATCCTCCGGACTGCCCGGTACGCCTGCTCCGGCGGCTGGCGCATCTCGTAGGCCAGGTACCCGTAGGTCGCTCCGATCTCAAGCAGGGACGGGCTTTTATCGAAGAGGCCGGTGAGCCCGGCAACGGCATCCGCCTCGGCGGGAGAGAGCGTGCTCTCCGTCTCGCACCGGGAAAATTCGTCGGCATGCTGGTAGTAATCCCGTGCAAGGAGCGCTGAATACGGCCCCCGGACGTAGAGGCGGAATGGATATGCAAATTCGACTCCCTTCAGCCTCAGCAGGTAGACGAACTTCTGGGCAATGAGCCGGTGCTCGAACAGGTCCGTATTCATCCGGAATCCCGCTTCCCGAAAGCAGGCAATGACTTTGCTTCTATCGTTCACAGGTATCACCCTCGCAGCCCAGGAGTTTGCAGAGCCAGCCCCGGACGCGCCGCCACTCGGCGAGTCCTTCCGGGGTGATGGCGTAGAGCTCCAGTTCCTTCCCTTCGAGCGTCACCTTCTCGGAGCGGAGGTACCCCATCTCGACAAGTTTCTTGAGGTTTGCGTAGAGCACGCCGTCGCTCAGGTTCAGCCCGGCCTTGAGTTGCCGTGCGGTGGCCCCGTCCTCGCCGAGTTCGGAGAGCGCCCAGAGTATCTCCAGGCGCACCCGGGAGATGAGAGCGCTGTTCACGGCCTCGGATTCTTCTACGATTGCTATGAGATCGTCAGGCATAGGCGACTTTCAACTTTGAGTAGATGTTGGAGCGGGAGGTGATAAAGGGTTCGGGCGGTGCTCCTTAAATATCGCCGGGTCCTGTATTCTTACAGGGGGCCCGATGCAATGAGAAACCTGCAGTACCGTATCCTCCTCCGGAAGGAGCCGGAGGGCGGGTATACCGTCACCGTGCCGGCCCTCCCCGGCTGCATCACCTATGGGGAGACCGTCGACGAGGCGATAGCGATGGCGCGGGAGGCCGTCGAGGTCTATATAGAGAGCCTTCAGGAGACGGGCGAGGAGATTCCCACCGAAGAAGGGCTCCTGGAATACACCCTCACCGTCGAAACCCATGCCTGAGATTCCGGCGTTCACGGCGCAGTAAGCCACTAAAATTCTGGAGAGAAGGAGTCCGTGTTGGATCGGGTGAAAGGGAGACATCGCCTCTTTTGTAAGGATGCCAGATGCTTTAGGTCCTCAGCCATGCCGCTCGCTGCAGGCTAAAGTTTCAGAATGTAACACAAAAAGGGGTATTACTAATATTCATATCTGGCTTTGTTCGTCTGAATATTCTCATCGAGCTCTAACTCCTTCAATGCGATGCGGAGTTCGTTAACTGTCTCTTCGGAGATACCATCCATATTGTCCACAGAGAGGTTGATCGAGAGATCAAGTTTTCCTGACTTCATGAGCTTGATGATAAGACGGTTGTAGAAATTCGACCACTTGAAGGGATCTACCTTCCCATCCCACTGAAGCGAGGTGATTTTTGTCTGTATTTCAGGTACCCGCGGGGTCTCTTCCTTCTGGACATGAACCTGTACTTCAGTAGGGACATTGTCGCAGACCGCAGTGATACGGTAGGTTCCGGGGGTCTCACCGGCGCAAAACTCTCCCAGGTTGCTGATCTCCCCTCCATCGGTATACCATGTAATCTCCTTCCCCGTGACCTCTTCGCCATCATTGTTATACGCACGGGCGATGAATCTGTAGCGTTGACCGGCGGCAATTTTCTGAGCCGGAGCCTCAATTACGAGCCGGGCGATCCGGTTGTCCTTACTTTTTCTCTCAATTTCTCTCTCGGCTTCTTCTTTCGGGATGAGGAACATGTCGTCGGAAAACTCAATCTGAAGGGTGCTGAGGGGTTCACGATAGCAGAACGGATTATACCCCTCATCGGAAGCACGACCCACGTAAGCAAATGTCCCCTCGAAGACGCCCCGCTCAATGGTCTTCTTGATGACTTCCTGGTTCAGCACCCGGGGGAAATGTGGCGATGCAAAGAATGCGTCACGGATCTGCCGGGTGCTCCACTCGGTTGAGACCCGCGACCAGTTGCGCACAAGGAAGTTCGGGCCGACGGTGCCGGTAAGTTTCTCCAGTTGATTCAACCGGCTGGTAATGAGGCGTGAGATCGACTCGGATGCACTGGAATTGACCCGTCCAAGATCGATGAACTCGATATCGTCGTTCTCGGTGTAGAGGCCGAGTATGTTGTAGGCTTCCCACACATTCTCCTTGATGGCTCGCTTTGATGACTCTGTATATTGCCTTACCTGCTTGCGCTGTCCCTCATCGAGGTTGAGAGCGTCCGCTTCGTCCCCGATCTCCTTCCAAGCGAGATGGTCGCGTGCCGCTTCATAGAGATTGCTTGAATCGGATGCAGTCGACCAGATGATCGCGCTCTTGTAAGTTCTCCCCGCTTCGCCATGATATTTGGAGAACTCAAGCACCGCCCTTCTGGTCTCTTCGCTCGTGGTTTCCCTGTTCGGCGCCATCACTGCCAGCGTAATGGCCGGTTTGTCCATCACATCGCCGCTTCGCTTCGGGAAGTAGACCCGTTCGACCGCGGGCGCCTGGTCGAACACCTTCTTGACGTTCTCCTTGACGAGGGCGTGGATCTCCCGCTCGTCTATGCTGGCCTTTCTGTCCGCATGAATTTTGATAAGGTTCGTCTTGACCCCGAACCGGTAGGTGTTATTCTCGGCGTTGAGGAAGAAGCAGTTCCCAGTAGGGGGTGCGAGGCCTTCCAGAACAGTGTCGATGTTGGCGGTGTCCACACCGGGACCCCCGACTGCCAGCCGGATCTCCGGCAGCGTGGCTACGGCCCGGCCTTCGCCTCCGCTGATCGATTCGAAGAGGATGGTGGTGGCCACGCTCCGGTGGAGGTGCTGCGACCGGATGGGTTCCCCGGCCTCTTCATCGAGACGGGTTGCATGGGAGTCCGTGTTGCCGCAGATATCCGTGGTGATGACACCTTCAAACCTGCCTTCACCGATCTGCTTGAGGGCAGCAGCCCGGAAGAGGGTCTCCTCGAACGGCGCCGAACCGAGTGTGATGAGCGGTGCCTTCTCGCCCTTGCGGTAACTCTTCTGGTAAGCGTACGAGACCCAGAGGGCGAGGAGTTTCAATACACCGCGCGTCTGCTGGAACGTGGGCAGCGCCTGCCATTTACGCTCAAAGACCGAGAGCGCCATGGGGTGGAAGGGATAGGTCGCTTCAAACGATTCGTACGGCTGATCGACGGGGAACCAGTTCGGAACCACGTGGCGGTGCTCCCGGATCCAGTCGGCGTACTCGGCGATAGTGCTCTTTGCGTCAGAGGGGAGCCCCTCCCACTCGAAGAGGCGACGGCGGATGATCTCGGCAGTCTCGGACCGCGCGGACATGATATAGGCTTTCCCGACCCGTTCGAGAAGTTTTTCGAGTTTAATGTAGTCGCCCTGATCATCGGTGGTCATCTCGAGTTCAGAAGCAGGAACGGAGATGGCAAGAACGATTCCTTGGGTGCTTCGAGCTGTTTCGGAGAGGTTGTGGATGAAGACGTAGAGTTGCTCGGCCATGCCGTTCTTGAGCTTGCGGGAGCGGTTGGTGTAGTTGATGAGCTCGTCCATGAGGATGAGGCTTGGCTCATCCTTCGGGAGGAAAGAGCGGATGACATCGCCGCCCGGTGCAACCATTCGATCGTCGTGCTCACGGACTTTCTCGAAGGCCTCGGATCCGCCGAGTTGGAAGGCGATCTCGCCCCATGGGGTCTTGCGGAGCGGCGTGCCGTCCTCGCCACCCCTGCCGGTGAGCGAGTCAAACTCGGTGCCGACGAAGATGGCAGTGGCAGCTTCGGGGAGGGTGGATACACCGGCCTTATTTGCGATCTCCATGACACCTGGCCAGGCATATGCCTTCGTTCCAGCGCGGGCAAGGTGGTATACAAGGGTGAGCGCGTGGGTCTTTCCGCCGCCGAACTGTGTCGTCAGGTTGTATACGGCGCTCGTCTCGACCGTCTTGCCCGAGAGGCGGGCGACGACATCCGCTGCGAACGAGCAGAGCGTCTCGGTGAGATACGTCCGCTCGAAGAACCGGCGCGGGTCCTGATAGTCGCGGGGCGCAGAGCCCTCCCGCACCTTGTCGAGGTGCACGGCGAATTCCGATGCGTCCTGGGGCCTTCCTTCCCGCAGGTCTTCTCGCGGCGTGACCACTTTATACCAGGGTTTCATTGCCATCCAACATTCCCTCTTTCTCGTTACGATAGAGATCGTATAGGTCGTTCCATAAAATGATTGATTTGTATTTTCACAGGCCAAGCGACTTCTTCCTCGCGAGCACGCCGTCAACCCACCGCCGCTCCTCGGAGATGGCAGGGTAGAGGGCGGAGAGTGCCTGGGCGAGCTTCGCGAACTTCGGGTCACGGCCGACGTCCTCTCTCAGGAACCGTCCGAGTGCATCGCCCCGGCCTGCGGCGAAGAGGAGCATGGCCTGGTGCACCTGGTCGAGCGTGGTCTCGCCGGTGAACTCGAGCGTCGCCGCATCCTTGATGCTTGCCGCCTCGTAGGCGCCGTCCACCGATTCGCCGCCGAGGGTGAGCTGCTTGCCGGTCGGCTTTGCCTTCTGTGGGGCGGAAAGGCCACCGCGACCGAAGAGGTGGTCTGCCCTCTCCCGCACCGGCAGCAAGCGGGCTTCGCTTCCTTTGATCTCGATAAGACCCGGCAGCTGGTCGAGGTGCGCCCCGAGACCCTGGGCGATCTTGCGGGAGGTGTCGTACTCGAGGGAGTAGCCGGTGCTCTTCTGGGCATCTTCCCCGCCTCCGTTTCCGTTCCCGGTGGAGAGCGTCCAGAGCCACATCGCCGTGAGCCGGGCGTCGGGTTCGAACCCCTCGGTATCGGCGCCCTGGAAGATCGTCGAGAGCGCCTCGCGGGAGACCGTCGCCCAGACATGCTCGAGGTACTCCCCGAGCATCACCTCTTCGCCGGAGACCTTCTCGACCCTCGAGTAGCGGGAGTATATCTCGAGCGCCGGACCAAGGCAGGCGAAGATCGCGTCGGCACCGACGACGTTCTCGGAGGAGAGGCGTTCCATCCACTCATGGATCCGGGGCGGGAGTTCTTTGAGCACGGCGCCCCAGTCGCCCACATCTTCGGTGCGGAGCGAGCCGTCGGGGTTCTCACGGGGGCGGCAGACTAGGTGGATGGAGGAGGCGAGGGCGGCGGAGTTCATGCCCCGGAGGCGCGAACCCATTTCGGTATCAATAGGCCAAGACCCAGTGATGATCCATCCTGCATTAGTCATTGCCTGTAGCTGGGCTTCCCATCCCGACGTCGATTTGTTTGCAAAGACAACAGTACCAATACCATTTGGTGCAAGAGTCCGACGCCCTTCCGTCATTGCTTGTTGCATCGTTTGTTCAAAATAGAATCTGTCCTTCCCCTTCACTTCGTCTAGAATGCATTCGTCCTCTTTTGGTGCGCCAATTTCTTGGAATGCATTGGTATTGCCTGATGGGAGCGTCCGTTTTAACCAAACGTAGAAAAAGTCTGACAGATCCGAGTACGGAATTGCATCATAGTAGGGAGGATCGGTAAAAAAACAGTGTGAGGAGTCATCTGGAAGCGGATGGGATGTAGCAGACGAGATCAAAGCAGTACCAACACTGCTTCCTTTTGTAAGATATGACTCAAACTCAATGACTTCAGAGACCCAGTTAATAGCACCCTCGATTGACCCAGAAGCATTTGAAAATGGGTTTGCCTCGCAAAAGTCCCAAACCATCGGGATAACTTGCCTTGAATAGATTCCTTCGACCTTTTCACCAACGGAGTGCCATCGAGATATAGATGTCAGAGCGTTGGCTTGTCTATCAATAACTAATGCGAGGCATGATTGTAGCGCCTCAGTAAATCTATTAGTTTCATGTTTACTGCACTTCCTTTTCAAAACATGAGCAAGCGTGGTTAATGCGAGTGCTTGCCGTGGTGTAAAAAGGTCTTCCCACTTGTCCATACCGTAATTTCTTTGTGAAAATGCCCTCCCTGCGCCACTCCCTCCTCCCATTGGAGTTGGTTCGTCTGGGACCAGGCTCAACTCTCCTGCCCAGTTATATTTTCGCCTATTGAGTTCCTCCGTGGCCTTCTTCACGGTCTCTTGATCACACTCGGTTGGCAACCGGTAGAACCGTCCCTGCTGCCCCGACCGTGTCGTCACCACACAGAACAGCCTTGCATCCGAAGCCCCACCATGCCGTGCCTTCAACTGTTCCCGCACCGACTTCACCGGCGTCGTATACCCACAGACCGGGCAGGTGGCAGAACCCCGTGCTACTGTCCCGTCCTGAACCTCGGATGCCTTTGGGTTCTCCACGACCTCGAAGTCCACTCGCTTAGCATCCCGGTTAGAGATCAACTTCAGCGCCACAGAGCGGCCCTTCTTCTTCGCGAGCCACAGCGATTTGATGAGCGGCACCTCCGCCCCGCATGCCGGATTCTCGCAGGTGATCGTCCGTGCCCAGAGATACGCAATCGGCGTCGCCCCATCCGGATCCTTCGGGTAGAACTCGGCGAGCTCCTTCTCCGCCTCTTCTTTCACCCACTGCCCCCACTTCCGCACCTCGTCGGCGAGTTCCTTGCCGTACTTCGGGATGTACTCAAGGACTACCTTGTTGAGCAGCACCGCAACCGGGTTGAGGTCGGAGGCGAACGCATCCGCACCGACCCGAAGCGCCTCAAGGGGGATCGCACCGCCGCCGGCAAAGGGGTCCACCACGAGCGGCCGGGTGCCGGGCTGGCCGCCGAGGGCAACGTGAGCGGACCCGGTCAGGGTCCGCGCAGTCGAGAGGTAGCGCTCGTCGGTGGAGTTGTCCCAGTTCGCAAAGTCGGCGATGAAGTCCAGGAGTGCCCGCCGGAGCACCGTGAGGTCGGAGAGATCGTAGTTGGTTACATCAAGCGTGTTCCAGAACCGGTCCATCTGCTCCGTGGCGGTGATGATGAACTCCTTCGGGCAGAGCGGGTCGGCAGGGTCCGGCCAGAGCGCCGCGCAGAGCACCGCCCGGCAGGCGGCGAGCGGCCGGCGCGCCCACCAGATGTGGAGCGTGGAGATGTGGCCGTGGCGGATGGATTTCTCGCGCCGGGCATGCTCGGATATCTGTTTTATCGGAAGGTCAACTTCGATGAGTCGTTTGGGGTAGGTATTAGTCATCATTATTCACGCTCTGATAGTGCAATTCTTCTCTGAATGCTTCCAATAGCGTTAAGGCAGGCATATCTGAGTTCATCATCAGAACTCTCTGAGTATTTCGTGAGGGCCGGAAGTGCTGATTCGTCACCAACCTTCCCGAGCGCTTCCGCTGCAGCTCTCTTGACGTTTGTATTGCGATCACTAAGAAGATCTACTATCATCTCCCTGCACCACGGTTCATTGATACCGGCCAGCGAAGCAATTGCTTCGCATCGATCCGAAGCGTTGCGACTCTGGGCCAGTTTCTTCGCCCGCTCCGGA
This sequence comes from Methanobacteriota archaeon, assembly GCA_023436625.1. Classification (GTDB taxonomy): domain Archaea; phylum Halobacteriota; class Methanomicrobia; order Methanomicrobiales; family Methanoculleaceae; genus Methanoculleus. The sequence goes on from JAEZIP010000064.1 coordinate 8,269, forward strand.
GAGCGAAACAGGGTGGACACCACACTGTTAAGGTGTTTAACAATTTCTTTGCGCTTCTTTTCCGCATCTTTAAACGTATGGATCTCCCTGTGCGTAGCGGAATTCCTACTGCCTTGTAACCTGCGACAAAGGCCAATTATTTCGCCGAAGTCATCTCCAAACAATTTCTCAACACAGGCTTGTATCCGGTTGACAATTGAGCGGTTAGGGTTTTTGAGTACCTTATCGGCAAGATATACCCAGTTACCTAGCGTTAACTGATTTTCATCATTGGGTTTCGTCGAGACCGATAGGATCTTCCTCACTACATCTTCCTCATAGGAGGTATCGATATCAGGGCTCTTTGCAAAAATACAATCGCGAATTTTACGAGTACATGCTGAATGGAGTAACACCTCGACACCTTTCGCGTAATGCCATATCAGTGTCGACCCGGCATCCATTGAATTATAATCATTTATGGAAAACATCCGGAATTCATGCTCAGCGCTCTGGAAGATTGCTCGTGCATACCCATCATCAATATCTTCCAGAGATACCCTCACGGAATTCGCAGAAACCAGACCCATCGGTTTTTCAGGCCATGAAGCGTTGATTGCCCTGAAATACACCGGTCCTATCTGGCTTTCGGGCATGATCTGGAGCAGCTCTTCTTCGGAATACAGGCTGAGATGATCGGCAATTACCTCACCGAACGACCGAAGAGCTTCATTTCCTGCGCCGAGGGTTGAAAAACAGTGTAGCACTTCAACCTTGCGTGTATCCGAATTGACCGCCTTTTTTATGTGATCCCAATCAATGAGGTCGCGGTAATGCTCAACACCGGTAAAATCGAAAATCCTCTTTATTGAATGATTTTTGATGTATGCTATCAAAAGATTGGAGAGGAAGTGTTCGCTTTGCCACTCACCTTGAACACAATCTCCTTCATTGACAGGAACACTGTAGCACTGAATAGGTTCTAGCGGAAGGACCAGACCGTAAAGGCCTGAAATGATGAGGAAATGATGAGGGGATGCAAGTATGGATTTCTTTCCGTGGTTTCCAAGCCCCTGGAAGAATCGACCATCATATCGCCAGATCGCAGGCAAATAGAACCCGCATCCAGTTCCGCCAAAATCCAGCGCCCGTGTCAGTTGCAGGTTGTAGCTGTGGCTTTTTAAATCGCCTTTCTGAAATTCAATCTTCCCCGACTCTAAATACCCCAGGATATTGTTCCTTTTTTCTTTCAGCGGGTCATGGTACTGTGTGCCTATCAATGAGGAAATCTGGTTTGTATTCTTGAATTGTGTGAATCCCTCGGTGTTTTTCGCAAATGAGCAGATAGTAAGGAAGAGAACAGAACTCGATGGATCATATTCCTCCTGTTCTGCGCTGAGGGATGAGATCTCCTCGATGTTGGAGAAATAGGTGATATTCACGCATCTCTTTTTCAGTTCTTTAACGAGGTCTTGGTAGAGCGCATCTAGCTCGCCATCCTCTGGATTAAAAAAATACACTTCATAGTTGTTTAACCGCTTTGCCGAAGAGGATACTAACTGGGCGAATTCCGAATCAGTAACATCGTTCGGAGATTTTTCATACCACTCATGTTCCTCATTCGGGAACCAGACCCCGTACTGGTCTGAAAAAATTGCCCAGTAAGCACCAGCCTCTTTGCACTCCTGTATGAAGTTCTGGATTCTGTTGCTCGTGTATAGTTGCTCTGGCCTGACGCGTTTCTCTGTTCCAATCAGTGACTCGTCCTTTGACTTACTGCAGTACGTGATAAAGAGTTTCAACGCCCTTCACCCCCTTGTGCATCAACCGAAGCGTTGAGGATCTGCTCTTTCGTGGTATGATAGTGCTCCACCTTCACCACCGGCTCCCACCCCATCGTCGCGGGATTGCGGATCGGGTAGACTTCGGGGCTGGGCGTCGCGCAGTTGTAGACGACATAGAGCCAGTAGTCTTCCTTCTGCCGCACCGCGGTTCTGTACTCGTTGGCGGAGAGGAAGACATCGCCCACGCCGGCCCGCCCCTTCACCTCGATGAACCGGAGATCCACCGGGGTATCGGGGTTATCGGGATCGAACCTGCGTGACTTCAGGTCATAACCGCAGTTCTGGTCCTCGACACTCTCCACCACGTAGCCGCGCGCATTCTCAAAGGCAATCACGGCCTCGACTGCGATCCGCTCGATCACATCGTCGCGTCGCATGGGCCTGATCTCACCCGCATCACGATCGGGATGGGGAAGCACCCATGCCCGGCCGAGGTGCCGGATGGCACCGATCGTAAGAGTCTCCTGCTTTAAAAGTTCAGCCCGACGTACGTGCAGACGGCGATTGAGCTCGTCCAGGCGCCTATCGGAGTTCGCAATCTGAGCCTGGAGCGTCGCGTCGAGATCCCCTGCGCGCTCCCGGTTGTGCAGATCCATGTTCCGGGAGTTCTCCCGCATGAGGAGCTCCTGCAGGCTTGCCTCCAGGTGATCGCGAACGATCGCTACCTCATGCCTGCGCTCGCCCGCCACCCCCTCCTGGAAGGGAACGAGCGCATGCTCATAGAGCAGGGCCTCCATCTCCTCATGATCCGGCAGCAGGATGTCGGGAACCGTAGCAGGCTCATCTGCCGGTATAACATCCAGGAACACCGTAGGCTGGCGAACTTTTGCATTCCCACTCCCGTCATGCTCCAGAACGAAGAGCCGCTCGTGCACCGTGTTGCCGAGACCATCCGTGACCGCCGCCGAGAAGACATCGAGCACCGTCGGAACGTCCCGGTGCAGATCGTAGAAGACCGCTCCCGAGCGCAGATCGTTCTCCGCCTCACGGAGCACAAAGTGGCGGACAGTCTCGAAGAGCGGGTGGCCCGGAGTGACCCACTCGGTGTTAGGATAGGCCTTGAGCACCTCCTTGTCGAAGCAGATCTCCCTGTACTCACGGCCCAGCGTCCCGAACTGTGGTTCGAGTGTTTCGCCGATGGGGACGAGAAGACGGGGAACCTGTCCTACACGGAATACCCCCAACGGGCTCTTCAGCTCCCGTAGATTGAGGCCGCAGAGCTTCCCGCCGGCGGCAAAGAAATCGGCAACCACCTCGGGGACAAGACGGCGCTCCTTCGCCTCTTCCCGCTTGCCGATGATGGCCGAGAGGTTGAGGTGGGTCTTGGCGAGCCCTTCGAGCGTCGAACTCGTGATCTGCCTGAACCGTTCCGCCTCGGTCTCACCGATGATCCAGGAGATGATCTCCTGTACCTCAAGGCTCTGGGCATACATCTCCCGGAGCTTGCGTTCGATCTGGTTTGCGGGGAAGACATCGCCAAGCACGTTAAAGATCTTCCCCGTCCGCTCGGGATCGAGGTCATCCTCGATCATGCTGATCCGGGTGAAGAGTTTGTCCATGACCCTGCCTTCTCGGGTATTCTGAGCCACGAAATTGTATATCAGGCAGTCCTTCTCCTGTCCGTACCGGTGGATACGCCCCATCCGCTGCTCGAGCCGGACCGGATTCCAGGGGATGTCATAGTTGATCATGAACCAGCAGAACTGGAGGTTGATACCCTCGCCGGCCGCCTCGGTCGCGACCATCACCTGGCAATCGTCCCGGAACTCCTTCTCCGCATACAGTCGGGAGTCCGGCGTATTACGGTCGCCAATCTTCATCCCGCCGTGGATCTGCGTGACTGTAAGCCCCCACGAACGGAGCTTCTCGACGAGGTAGACAAGCGTATCCTTGTGCTCGGTGAAGATGAGCAACTTCATCTTGGGATCTTGGAAGATGCCCTCGTGGGTCAACTGCTCTTTGAGCTTGACGAGTTTGGTCTCAATCTCTCGTTCTTCGAGGCGTTTTGCCATTGTGACGAGCCTGGAGAGATCAGAAATGTCTTCCCGAAGATCCTCCGGCCTGTGCGAGATGACCGTCTCCTCGAGATCCGCCAGCAATCGCTCCCGTTCATCATCATAGAGATCAGCCATGATCTCCTCTTCGCCGCCGAACCGCTTGTCCAGTTCGCGCTGGAGACGCCGGTCGATCTCTTTCTTCCGATAGGCCTCGGGGTCCCGGAGGATCTCGTCACGCTTGTTGCGCATCCGCTCAAGTGTGCAGCGTACCGCATAGATGCTCGAGGCAAACCGGCGCTGGAGCATCGCCATCGTGAACCCGAGCGCCTTGCCGCGGATGGTACCGTCTGCCGCGGCCCTGACGGACTGTTTCTCGACATATGCTGTCAGGTGATCGTAGAATTCGACCTCATCGGTGTCGAGATCGAAAGGAACCGTGTACACGTTCCTTTTTCTGAAGAGGCTGGTAACTTTTCCCGTCTCCGGATCCGGGAAGTTGACGAGCGCCTCTTTCACCCTTCTGAGATAAAATGGCGCGTTCCGTGTCTTCGTCGCTCGATCTAAACTCTCGATATCCCCATAGACATCCTTGTCGAGCAGTGACAGGAAGAGGCGGAAGTTCTCCTTATCCCCTTTATGGGGCGTCGCCGTCATGAGCAGATAGTGATCAGTCATTTCGGAGAGCTCCTCCCCTATCCGGTAGGCAAGCGTTTTTTTATCCTCGGAGTAAGCGCTCATCTTGTGCGCCTCGTCCACGATGATGAGATCCCAGCGTTTCGACCTCAAAAGGCTCTGCTGTGCATCTTCAATGCGGGCGATCCAGGGGAGTGATGTGATGACCTGATCCTGCTCATCCCAGGGGTTCGAGCCATACGCCGCACGGAGGATCTCACCCCGGACGACATAGAACTCCTCCCGGAATTTTTCCTTGAGTTCGCGTCTCCATTGAAAGGTGAGATTTGCTGGTGTGACGATCAGGATACGCTTGATAAGGCCCCGGATCTTCAGCTCCTTGATGAGCAGACCTGCCATGATCGTCTTTCCGGCACCAGGGTCATCGGCCAGGAGAAACCGTATGCGCGGCAGCTTCAGGAAATAGTCATACACGGCTTCCAGCTGGTGGGGGAGTGGATCGATCCGCGCTATTGAGAGGGAGAAATACGGATCGTATTCGTATGCAAGGCCCAGTCTTCGTGCCTCGATTCCAAGCCGGAACTTGTGCGCATTGCCGTTGAATGACTCGTGTTCGGGAAACACCTCAATCTGGTCGAAGAGCTGCGGGCCAAGAAACCGCGTATAGGCCTGCCCAGATCTGCGGCCCTTCCCCTCTATCCTCAGGGAGCCGCCGATCGGTTTTACCGTCAGAACCTCGATCTCCTCAGGGAAGAGAGGCCCCTCCTTGATTATTGCTCGTGGCTTGATGATGTCGAATATACCGTTCGCCCGCAGGTCTGCCATAATACAACAGAAGGATGATCCAGTTGGCGTAAAAAGAGTCTTTCGGATTTGTCCTGGTGAATTGCATCTCAATCATCAGTAAAACTGGAGGTCTTCTAAATGGTTCACCTTGTAAGCAGAAAATCAGAGTTGTGCATTCCAGGCATCTGCCCTTAGCCTTGATTAGAAGGCGAAGTGCTTTTTTGTTGGCCAAAGGGAGCCAGAAGAAGAACTAAGACCTCTCGACATTCCGCTACAGGAGACAGAATACGGGAGATTGAATATGACCTCTGGAGGGTGTCATCGATAACATCCTGAATATCATCGAAGTCTCTATTCTTGTTGTCTCAGCGCACGGGCGGGATCTTCCGATTGCATGTTCTTGGAGATCTTCAAACAGGCTAGGTAGAAGGAGGAGATTGTGAATCTTTTGTGAGATGTCTACTGTTCAGGGCTGACAAATACAGCACCTACCTTTTTTAAATGTGCTTATCTGCGGGATCTTACAGTTTTGGGAAGGCGAAAAAATTGTGTACTTTCCGCCAATTAATCTCATGCCATTAACGTTTTTTGGAGAATCACCGCATCACTTATGCAAATTGTATAAGCATTTGATAAAAAGCAGACAAATAAACCAAAAGTAATAAATAAAACTCAACGATATTACGGTATCAGTGAGTTAAGCGTGGTAGCATGAGTGCAAATGGCAATTCGTTGATAAGTACCCAAGACCAAAATTGGTTGATCGATGAGTTGCTTAGACATAAAAAAGAATTCATCAGTGACTTCTTCCTCGAAAAAGGGTCAAGATACGGATATTTGTCATATAATAAGGAACAACAGAAGGAAAAGATTCTCGAGAGCCTCCAAGAAGGTTCATTTACGGTGAATGATCTAATCAACTTATTAGATACGATAGAAGAGTTTGGGAGACAGCACATTTATCTTTATCAGTACAATGCTAACTTCATTGACGATCTAAAAGATCAATCCATTATCCGTGAATCGCTCTCGGAAAAAGGGCTAGAATATGTATTAAACAGTTCGGAATCCCTTCTTTTTCCAGAAAGGCTAACCTTGGTTTCAGTAAATCATAATTCAGATTATTTAAAGTTTAAATGGATTTTAATCAACGAGTATCACAAGTACCTTCGGGAAGAGAGGACAAATTCTCACATCGTAAAATACTATAAGGTAATTAAAACCCGTGACATTCGGTCATTTAGGATTAATCTAAACACTGGATGGGGAGACCTGATGATAAAGAAATTACATCGTGGATCGAAATACCAGTTCATTGAAGCTCAACTCTTACAGGAAATCAACCAGTTCATTGATATCCGGAACCTTACGCCGATTAAGGTAAAACATGCAATAAAACCACTGAATGAATCTAACGAAGTCCGAATACGTAAAGAGAAAATGCAGACATTAGGTGGCTGTCATATAGAATTCACGAGTCCAAGCAGGGGATCGGATTTACGGGATGAGGCGTCCGTTAGAGCGCATCGAAACAATCTCGGCAGAACGTCATCTAGTTCATTTGGTAACTACTATTGGTATCCAACCGCTCAATTAGAACAGGAAACTCACGTAACAATTTATGGCAATGACAATCGTGTTGGTATCCACCGCCAATGCTACGAAAAGGAGGTAGATTATGTTCTTTCAAGAATCAGAGATCTTGCAGAGTGAAAGAACACAGTACTCCAGCTACATTGAGCAGATTGACACTTTTTTATATAATCTTGATATTGGAGAACATGAACATCTCGATATCGAGGTGGTAAGTGATATAACGGGTATTAACGAAAGGATAACCGAAATTGTTTTCGAGGGTTATTGTTCAAAAGGTCTGTTGGAGACAAAGTATTTTTTAGTTTGCCCCAAGGAACAGAAAATTATTCGAGAAGCGCAGCCAGACGTAGCCTTTCCATTAGTTGAGTATTGTGAATTATGCGAAAAAGAGCACACGTTACATCAAAAGCATTTGGTTAAACGATATCGCACAATGTTTACACCGGTCTCTAAGATAGGCGCTGAAAAATATGAATCAATCCTAGAATGCATCCAAAATACAGGGTTACAGATGGAGAGAACACCTCACCGGTTTGCTAACTTTGAGGAAGAAGCTCTTAGAGACTTATTTTTAGTTCCACTGAACGGATATTTTCAAGGGAATGCAACAGGTGAAACATTCAACAATAGAGGCAAAACAGATATTTTGCTAAGAGAGAACGGATTTAACTTATTCATCGCAGAGTGTAAATTTTGGGCAGGCGAAGGAGTATTCATCGAAACTATCCAGCAGCTGCTCAGATATGTTAACTGGAGAGATACGAAAACCGCCATTATAATTTTCGATAGGAATAAAGACCACTCGTCGGTACTCCATAAAATTACAGAGGCAATCCAAAAACATCCAAACTGTAGAAAGTATTTAGGGATCGAAAATAACTGTAAATTTAAATGCGCCTTGTGCAATCCGGTAGATGATAGACAGCTGATCGAGCTGGCAGTGTTTGCCTTCCATCTATACGAGAATAGTTCTTAAAATGACCCATTGCATCCTATTATGCTCATATAAACTCTTCGTTCTGTAACCTAGCGAATGCCCTTTTTGGAGAAATTCTCCGTCAATTCTACTGACTGCGCTGTTAGCGGCTACGAGCATTTCACAAACCTTATTTACACGCTTGTTTTGAATAGTTAATGAATACTGTATTTGATTCTCCTATCCTCTCGGTTGTGGAGTTCTCTTATGGACCTGAACGAATTGCGGGCGTGGAAAGAGAAAATAGACGTCTACCTCAAGGAGCAGGGCTGGGAAATCAGCGTATAAATGTCATATCTCATCATCTAAGCTCGAAAGAACTTCTTATAATGAAAGCGTTTAAACATACAAAATAAGAATTATCATATAGTTGAGAGTTGTAAGCGCCATTTTGTAAAAGAGGATGAATATGGCAGATTCCTTGGTTATACTCACAATATTGGGCACAATAATAGGTATATACACAATTCTACCCGATACTAAAAAGTTCCGGCTAGGCTATTCAATAGGGTCTTATGAAAAGTGGATTTTAATTATTTCAGCATTCTCAATATTAACCCAGTCTTTACTATACGCATATCAGTCGCATCAAGATCCAAGGGCCAGCATTCCGATTCTCACATTCCAGGTAAACAAACTCTTTATCGTAGATCTAGGGATCAGTATAACAGCAATTGTAATATTAGGCACAATATTGAAAATTTTTTTTGACCCGAAAGGTGTCATCCAGAATATTGAGTATTTTACCGAGAAAATGGAGGAACTATGGCAAAAAAAACACTACACGACATTTTTCTCGTTAATCCAGGAAAACTACGAGCAAATGTTTCATGGTAATCAAATAGAGACTAATTTACTCCTCCAATATGCTGATACAAAACTCAACGATGATCTATTTACACAAATAGTTGTGCGATATCAGCCATATTTGGGTTTGAGAATTGCTTTGGATTCGTCAATCGATCTATATTCAAAAAATGAGTATATCGATTCTTTCTTTAAGGCTCTTTTGCAAAACAAGAGCAGTAGACTGCATTATGAGATTGGAAACTCTCAAAATAGTAAGATCGATTATTCAAGAAGGTATGAGATTGGGGAAAGTAATAAAATTTTATATTCGCTATTATCCGACATTCGAGTTTCTGTAAACATTGCCATCTGGAAACCGATTGGCGAAGGAGTTATTGAAATTTTAGATGAGCAGCGCAAAAAAGAATATGATGAATATAACATGTATCAACAAAAGTACTCATCATGCTCTAAAGAGCTCTATGCGAACCCTGTCTTTGCTGGAATTACCTTTTTTGATTTAATGGTGACAGAAGCGCTTTATCAAAAGATCTCGTGGCACATGTGGTTGTATTATTATGCGCATTTCGTTACCAAAATCTGTCGAAACTATCGCGAGAGCGACCTCTGTGAACAAGACTACGAATTCCCGAATACATACGCACTGATGCTAAATCAGATCATCCATAATTTGATTGATTGGATTCAGGTTATTGAAGATGATGTTGATAAGATCGAGCATACGCTAGAGAACCAGACCTGTGACCATGAGAATGGCAATATCATAAAGAGTAGCGTTATTTGCCTATCTCAATGTATCAGAAAGATTGTCATAAGCGAAAATGTTCCGGATCAATTGAAAATGGGTTTCGCGCATTCATGCTTTAGCCTTTATTTCGATCTTAGTTTAAAAGGTGGTGAAATTGAAAAAGGGTATGCCGCTGTATTTAAAGATTGCATCACGAGTAAGTATTTAGGAGACGACAATTATAGTGAGTATATAGGCGCAATGCTCGGATACCTTGAGCGTTTTGATACTGTTCCATATGAGTTCGAAAAGGATGGGAGAGAAACTATAAAGTCCTTACAGTCTACATTACATCACATCATAGAGCCATCTGAAACTGTCTGAAATGAGCTTTCATGAAAGAAATCGATGGTCTTATCTTACAAGTTTTGGCCTTCAATCAAAGGTTGATGTGATGTGGACATGCGAGCGAAGCAGTCTGCTTGACTTCCCTGATGGACCGTCGCCATTTAAACACTGACAGAGGACGTTGAAACCAGAGATGCTATTTCCCGGATTCAACCCACGATATTTTTTTTTCAGAAAATAAGATGGACCGAGCGGGAATTGAACCCGCGGCCTCTACCATGCCAAGGTAGCGATCTACCCCTGATCTATCGGCCCCTGTTACCCTACAATGTTGATCGCGATCACATAATAAGGATTGGGGCGGGCCGGCCTCCTATCCCTCCCCGGCAAGGGCCGGGAGGCGGGAGAGCACCCGTTCCCGCGCATCCTCCATCTTCGGGCGCATGAGGCCGACGGCGGCGACGCCGTTCTTGATGCAGGGGGCGAGGAGCGGCACCGCGCCCTTCGGCGCCGGGGTGCGGGCGGGGAGGATGAGGCGGCCGCCGCCGGCGAGATCGTAGACCTGCTTGACGCCGCTCCGCTTCCCGCGCTTCGCGTAGGGCCGGCCCTTGAGCTCGACGATGTCCATCGCGAAGTCGATCACCGGGGCGTTTGCGATCGCGCCCCCGACGCCGAAGGCGTCGGCGACGTCGCGGTAGGCGGCGACGTCTGCGCGCGAGAGGCCGCCCGAGAGGAAGATCTTCACGTCCGGGTAGCCGTTGACGTCGAGCTCCCAGCGCACCTCCTCGATGATCGCCCGCATATCGCCCCGGCGCGACCGCGGCGTGTCGAGCCGGACGGCCGTCGCCCCCGAGGCCGCCGCCCGGACCGCCTCGTCCTTCTCGTCGGAGAAGGTGTCCGCGAGCATGATCCGCGGCACCTCCGGGCCCGCACCCTGCGCGAACGCGAGCCAGGCGTCCTCCTGCTCCGGGTAGCACATCACGAACGCGTGCGGCATCGTGCCCGCGAGCGGGATCCCCTCCGGCGCACAGGTGTTGCTCGCCCCGTCAACCCCGCCGATCCAGGCCGCCCGCTCGATCATCGCCGCGATCGCCGGGTGCTGGCGGCGCGAGCCGAAGGAGTAGACCGGCCGGCCCCCCGCGGCCAGCTTCATGTGGGCGGCCGCCGACGCCACCCCCGAGGCGTGGCAGAGGAACCCGAGGATGGCCGTCTCGTAGACGGCGAAGTCCCGGTAGCGTCCCGATATCCTGAGAACCGGCTCGTTTCTGGAGAAGACCGAGCCCTCCGGCATCGCGTCCACGTCCACCGGGAGGCCCTCGAGCAGGTTAATGACGTCGTCAAGCCCGCAGAAGACCCCCCACGGGTCCGGGAGCGCCGCAGCCGTCACCTCCATCGTGACCTGCGGGTTGATGCCGTCCCGCTCCATGACCTCCACGACCCGCCGGAAGTAGATATCCGTACACTTCCCATCCCGGATGGCGTCCTCGCCGACCATCTGAAACCTGCCCATGACTATTCCGGTTGGCGCGGGAGCGTAAATTTTTATTGAACCGCTCCCGCGGCATCGGATAGGTGAATCTTTTCCGGTAGGACGTCTACCCTCTAGAGAGAATGTCGCACGGAGAAGCGTATGCCGCTATAGCGGGGTGGATCTAGTGCTCGGGATCATCGGGGGAACGAGCCTCCTCTTCGCCGACCTGCCGCCGCTCGAGAAGAAGACCGTCGCCACGCCCTACGGGAAGGCGGAGGTGCACACCGGAGCCTTCGCGCTCCTCCTGCGCCACCAGCACAACCTCCCCCCGCACCGGATCAACTACCGGGCGTGCCTCGCCGCGCTCGCCATCCTCGGCGTGGACGAGATCGTCGCGTTCGGCTCCGCCGGCTCCCTGAAACAGGAGATCCCGCCGGGCTCGATCGTCATCCCGACCGACTACTTAAGCGTCACCGACATCCCGTCCATCCACGAGTGCACCATCGACCACGTCCGGCCGGAACTGGACGCCGACCTGGTCCGCACTCTCTCCGAACTGGTGCCGGAGGCCCGAACGGGCGGGGTCTACGCCCAGACCCGGGGGCCGCGGATCGAGACGGTCGCCGAGGTCCAGGCGCTGGCCCGCGTGGCCGACATCGTCGGGATGACCGTCGCGAGCGAGGCCACGCTCGCTCTCGAGCTCGGGATGCGGTTTGCCGCCGTCTGCACCGTGGACAACTTTGCAAACGGCCTCGGGGAAGAGACCCTGACCTACGAGCATATCCTCGCGACCTCCCGGGCTAACTGCCGGAGGACCGAGAAGATCCTTGAGAATATCGTGGAGCGACTTGCATGAACGAGATCTTTAACGCCCAACGATCGGTCCTGATCGCCGGGGTCACCATCGACGGATCGACTGTGGACATCGCGATCGACGAGACCGGCCTGATCGCCGCGATCGGGGAGGACGCGAGGAAGGCCGTCGACGCCGATATCGTCATCGACGGCTCCGACCGGCTCGCCATCCCCGGCATGGTCAACACCCACACCCACGCCGCGATGAGCCTGCTCCGGGGGTACGGGGACGACATGATCCTGCAGGACTGGCTCTCGCAGAAGATCTGGCCGCTCGAAGCCCACCTGACCGGCGACGATGTCTATTGGGGGACGAAACTCGCGTGCCTCGAGATGATCAGGAGCGGGACCGTCGCGTTCAACGACATGTACTTCTTCATGGACCGGGCGGCCGCCGCGGCCGACGAGATGGGCATGCGGGCGACGTTCGCCTACGGGTTCATCGACCTCGGGATGGAGGAGAAACGCGAGGCCGAGATCAGGGCGACGGAAACCCTCACCACCCAGATCAAGTCGCTCGACAACCCGCGGATCAAAGCAGCCGTCGGCCCCCACTCCGTCTACACCGTCTCCCCCGAGGGCCTTTCCTGGTGCGCCGAATACGCACGGGAGCAGGATATCGGCATCCACGTCCACCTCTCCGAGACCGAGAAAGAGGTCGTCGACTGCGTCGCCCAGTTCGGCAAACGCCCCGCGGTCCTCCTCGACGAGTGCGGCTGCCTCACCCCCCGGACCGTCGCCGCGCACTGCTGCTGGCTCGACGAGGCCGAGTGCCGGCTCCTGGGGGAGCGGGGCGTCTCCGCCTCCCACAACCCGGCGAGCAACATGAAACTCGCCGTCAACCGGGCGATGCCCTACCACTGGCTGAAAGCTTCCGGGGCGAACGTCTGCCTCGGGACCGACGGCTGCGCCTCGAACAACAACTTAGACCTCATGGAGGAGATGAAGTTCGCAGCCCTGCTGCAGAAGTTCGCCTGGAACTCGCCGACCCTGCTGCCCGCCGGCGAGGCGCTCGCGATGGCGACGAGCGCAGGCGCCCGGGCGCTCGGCACCGGCCCCGGGACGCTGACCGTGGGCGCCCCGGCCGACATCGTCCTCCTCGACACCCTGGCGGTCTGCAACACCCCGCTCTTCCACGCCGACTCGAACGCCGTCTACGCCTGCAACGGCGGCACGGTCATGACCGTCCTCTGCCAGGGGAGAGTCCTTATGCACGAGCGGGAGGTGCCGGGAGAAGAGGAGATCGTCCGGGAAGCCGCCGCCGCGGCCCGGTCGCTGGTCGGCCGGGCAGAAACGACCTCCTGATCTTTTTTTCACCGGAGACGTGCGTGCCCGTATGGCTGTCCCATACGGGGTCTCACCCGCCGTTCCGCCCCGGCCGGGGGAGGAAGTCGAGGGCTATTGCCGGCTACGTGGTCGGGTAGTAGGTCGGGGTGTAGGTCGGCTGGCCGGTCGGAGTGTGGGTCGGCTGGCCGGTCGGAGTGTGGGTCGGCTGACCGGTCGGGATATAGGTCGGTTGTACGGCAGGGGAGTACGGCGGTCGCCAGATCGGATAGGAGGCCGGCTGGCCGCCCGGCGCCATGGTGGGAGCGGGGGTCCCGGTCATCGTCGGCTGCTGCCCTGCACCGATGTCGGCGAGGTAGATGTTCCAGGCTCCGTCGTCGTTGCCCATCCAGACGATCCTGCTGCCGGATACGGCCGGGTAGACCTGTTCGGCACTATCGGACGTGACCTGCCTCTCCCGGCCGGTCTGTATGTCGTAGAGATAGATGTCGCCGTTCCCGTTCCGGTAATCGGTCCAGACGACGTAGTCGACGTCGACGTCGGGAACGAACGGCATTGCTCCCTCTCCTCCGATCCGGCGCACCTCCCGGGTGCCGGTCTCGGCCATGTACAGCGAGACCAGGCCGCCCTCTTCGGCAAGCCAGACAACCCGCCCCCCGTCACTCGAGACCGCGGGGGGGCTTGATATGTTGCCCGTCAGGCTGACGCGCACCGGGTCTCCGCCGGGGAAGGAACTCCACAGGAGATCGAAATGGCCGCCGACCCTGCCGTCGTCGAGCCAGGCAACGGTGTCGCCGCCGATGGCCGGAGAAGTCCGGTTGGACGTAGTATTCCCGGGGAGCAGGCCGCGATCCCGGGTATCGATCCCGTACCAGTGGTTTTCGCCTCTTCCGGTCGTGACGTTGACGGCATTCCAGCAGATCACGTTACCCGATACGGACGGGGACATCTTGAAAGCCGAATCGTTCGTGACCTGAGTCAGCGAACCCGCGGCGGTATCGTAAAGGTAGATATCCGTCGACGTCTCCATGGGTCTCGTGCCGGCCCAGACGACGTAGTTTCCCGAAACGTCGACCTCTCGCATGGCGACGGTCGCGTTGGTCCCGTCTCCCGGGATCGTCAGGGTTTGCCCGGATGAGGCGTTCGCGACCCGGACCGATCCGGTGGTGTTGTCGAGCCAGACGACGGTATCTCCCGAGATCGCCGGAAATTCTCTGTCCCCCGGCCCGCTCGTGATTGCGGACGCTCCCGGCACCTGCGTCTGTCCCGGCGGGACCGGTTGTGCGAAAGCCGCACCTGCGGCGAGCACAACGGCGATGACGATGACTGCAGCGATTCCCATCTGTCCTATGAGCCGTTTCATACTCATTACCTCCTGTGTCGTATGCGAGCCTCACCGCCCCGGACGATGCGAAGGCATGAGGACATTGGTGCCCGGCCCCCGTTACGGCGTCGAATGCCGGAATCTGCGCCATGATCCGGGAGGGGTGCAGCCCGGCCCGGAACTCCCGGGCTGCCGCTGGATGGTAATCAAGCCATATATACATTGGGCCGGGCCGTCCCTCCCGGAGAACGCAAAGGACGAACCCAAAAAGAGAGGGGCAGGATCAGGCGGTCTCGATCTTCGACTCGCTCTCGAGACCGAGCTCCTCGATCGCCGCGTCCCGCATCTTGAACTTCATGATCTTACCCGAGACCGTCATCGGGAAGTCGTCGACGAACTTGATGTAGCGCGGGATCTTGTAGTGCGCAATCTTGCCGCGGCAGAACTCCTTCACCTCTTCCTCCGTGAGGACCACGCCGTTGTCGGGCTTGATCCAGGCCATCAGCTCCTCGCCGTACTTCTGGTCCGGCACCCCGATCACGTAAACGTCGGCGATCGACGGGTGATTGTGGAGGAACTCCTCGATCTCGCGCGGGTAGATGTTCTCACCGCCGCGGATCACCATGTCCTTCAGACGCCCGACGATCTTGACGTAGTCCTCCTCGTCCATCGTTCCGAGGTCGCCGGTGTGGTTCCAGCCGTGCTCGTCGATCGTCGCCCGGGTGGCGTTCGGGTTGTTGTAGTAGCACCGCATCACGCAGTAGCCCCGGGCGCAGATCTCGCCGGTCTCCCCCCGGGGGAGGATCTTCTTCGTGTTCGGGTCGATGATCTTGATCTCGGTGTGCGGGAACGGCCTGCCCACGGTGGAGACGCGCCGTTCCAGGGGGTCCACGGTCGTGGTCATCGTGACGCCGGGGGAGGTCTCCGTCTGCCCGTAGACGATCACGATCTCGGACATGTTCATCTTCTTGTTGACCTCACGCATCACCTCGGTCGGGCAGGGCGACCCGGCCATGATCCCGGTGCGGAGCGTTTCGAGCCGGTACTTCGAGAAATCCGGGTGCGAGAGCTCGGCGATGAACATCGTCGGCACGCCGTGGACCGCCGTGCACCGCTCGTCCTGCACGGCTTTGAGGACCGCTTCGGGGCTGAAGACCGGCGCAGGCAGGACCATCGCGGCGCCGTGGGTGACGCTCGCCATGTTCGAGAGGACCATGCCGAAACAGTGGTAGAACGGCACCGGGATGCAGAGCCGGTCCTCGTGGGTGAACTTCATCCCCTCGCCGATGATGAAACCGTTATTCAGGATGTTATGGTGGGTCAGGACGACGCCCTTCGGGAACCCGGTGGTCCCGCTGGTGTACTGGATGTTGACTGCATCATCAAAGTCGAGCGACTCCTCGCGCTCCCGGAGCTCTTCGGGACGAACGAGTTCGGCCTTCTCGTGGAGGTCGTCCCAGGTGTACATGCCGTTGTAGGGGATATCGCCGAGGAAGACGACGTTCTTCAAGAACGGGAACCTGTCGCTGTGGATCCTGCCCGGCTTCGCCTCGAACGCCTCGGGGCAGGACTCGTAGAACATCCCGACGTAGTCGGAGGTCTTGAACCGCCCCTGGATGAAGAGCGTCTGGACCTCGGACTGTTTGACGGCGTACTCGAACTCGTAGGTCCGGTACGCCGGGTTGATGTTCACCATGATGGCGCCGATCTTTGCCGTGGCGAACTGGACAAGCACCCATTCAGCGTAGTTCAGCGCCCATATGGCGACCCGGTCACCGCGCTCCACGTCGAGCGCCATGAGGGCGCGTGCCAGGGTGTCGACGCGCTCGAGAAACTCCGCATAGGTCCACCGGATATTCTGGTGGATGGAGACGACTGCGTCGCTATCCGGGTGCGCCGCTGCTATACGGTTCAGCATTTCACCAATGGTGATGCCGAGCAGGGGTATCTGCGAGTTCCCACACGCGTAACTGCCCTCAACCATTCTATATAAATGAGTAGCGGTACGGTTATATGATTACTGGTTTTTTCCAGCGCAACCCTTATACCGCATGGCGTCAACAATATGGAGGACGGGGGGTCGTGGCCTAGTCCGGAATGGCGACGGGCTCCAGCGGTCTTTGCACGTGATGAACAATGGGTCTCCTGATTGAGAGATGATGACCCGTTGGAGCACTGATGCATGTTCGGAGAGACCCGTCGATCGTGAGTTCAAATCTCACCGACCCCACATTCTTATGACTTTTACGGGATACCGCGGGGTATCGGCGATCATTCCGTCTTCTTCTCCTCCTCGGCAGCCGCTGCCGCCTGGTGCCGGCCGCTCTCGCGGTAGGTGAGCGCCGATATGTCGCCGTCGCTCTCGATGTAGGCCACCCGCACCTTCTCAATCCCATCGATACCCCGTGCACGGAGTGCGATGGACGGGACGTCCGGAGCTCGAGCACTCGAAGAGTGGGAGCCGCTCGACGAGGTCATCGCGGGTCATCAGTTCTCTCTTGAGGCTCTTTTCAATGACCTTCCCGTTCTCGATCACCTTGAGCGGGTCCGGGGAGACGATGCTGCGGATCCGCCGGCTTTTGTACTGCCCGAAGGAGACGAGCAGCGAGAGAGGGAGAGAAGCGTCGATGCGCTGACCAGCCCGGCAAGGAGCGAGTCGTCGCCCGCGGTGATCGCCTCCGAGATGCTCTCGAATATGATCAGCAGGAGGATCAGGTCGAAGGGCGTCAGCTGCCCGAACTCGTGCCTGCCGATGACCCGCATGACAAGCAGGAGGAAGAAGTAGATCACGGCCGCCCGGAGGATGAGTTCGGGGAGCGGCGTCTGAAGGACGAAGAGTGCCGACATGGTGGGCGTGGGTGAATCGGGACCGGATTATACCTTTCCCCGCTCGAGGAGAACCGTTCACGTCCGTTGTCGGGTTTCGCGTGCGAAGGTTTGCACCCGACAGGCCGCCCCGGAGACGGTTACAACCGACTCCATGCGGAGCAGTTCCTTTTTCCCTCGCAGGATGTTCTGCGCTTAATGGTATCGATCGAACCGGGAGGTCTTTAATACCTGTTTCACCAATATTTCAGCACTATCTGAGGGCATGCATATGTATCTCATCGGTGAAGCATTGGTTGGAGACGGCGCAGAACTTGCGCACATAGATCTGATAATGGGAAACAAAGAGGGCGCGGTAGGACAGGCGTTTGCGAACTCCATCTCGCAGCTCTCGAAGGGGCACACGCCGCTCCTCGCGGTCATCAGGCCGAACCTGCCGACGAAGCCCTCGACGCTCATCATCCCGAAGGTCACCTTAAAGAAGGAGTACCAGGTGAACCAGATGTTCGGGCCCGTCCAGGCTGCAGTGGCGAAGGCCGTCGCCGACGCGGTCGAGGAGGGCGTCTTTGAGGGGATCGACATCGAGGACACCGTCATCATGGCAAGCGTCTTCGTCCACCCCACCGCCGAGGACTACAACAAGATCTACCGGTTCAACTACGGCGCGATGAAACTCGCGCTCCGCCGGGCCCTCGACCGGTTCCCCGACGTCGATACGCTCCTGCACGAGAAGGACCGGACAGCCCACGCGGTCATGGGATTCAAGGTCCAGCGCCTCTGGAACCCGCCGTACCTCCAGGTCGCGATGGACCTCGTCGACAGGAACCACATGAACAGGGTCCTTGAATCACTGCCCCAGAACGACCACCTGATCATCGAGGCGGGCACACCCCTGATCAAGAAGTTCGGCCTCTCGATCATCTCCGAGATCCGCGCACTCCGCCCGAACGCGTTCATCGTCGCCGACTTAAAGACGCTCGACACGGGCAACCTCGAGGCCCGGATGACCGCCGATGCCGGCGCCGATGCCGTCGTGATCTCCGGCCTTGCACCCCTCTCCACCATCGAGAAGGCGATCGAGGACACCCGGAAGACCGGCATCTACACCGTGGTCGACATGCTCAACGTCAAAGACCCCGTCGCCGTCGTCAAGCAGCTCAAGGTGAAGCCGGACGTCGTGGAACTCCACCGCGGCATCGACGTCGAGGAGACCGCGTACGCCTGGGGAGACATCCCGGCGATCAAGAAGGCGGGCGGCGAGCGGCTGCTGGTCGCGACGGCGGGCGGCATCCGGCAGGACGTCGTGAAGGACGCGCTCAAGGCGGGCGCCGATATCCTTGTCGTCGGCCGGGCCATCACCGCGAGCAAGAACATCCAGCACGCGGCCGAAGAGTTCCTTGAGGAACTGAGCACCGAAGAGATCGACCAGTTCAGGATAATGACCGACTTCTGAGTCGGCCGATATCTTTTTTTGCCCGGTTCGAAGGGGGATTGCAGGGTCGAGCCCTGTCATATAGAGAATGCACGCCGGCGCAGTACCCCTTTCACAGGAGAGGCGCCGTTAAAAATTATGGAGCCGGCCTTACGCCTTCTCTTCCAGGTGAATCTTCAGCCCCTCGTTGTCGACTTCGGTCGCGATCGCGACCCGGAGGCCTGCCTTTTCCAGGATTGCCGCCACTTCCTCCTCCGGCCGGCCCGTGATGACCGCGATCGAGGGGCCGACCGAACTCATGCCGACGAACTCGAGGCCGGCGTCGCGGAGCGCCGCCATGTAGCGGTAGATCTCGAACCCGTGGTGCTCCACCTCGGCACGCTTCGAACCCCGGAACTCGATCTCCCAGATGACGTCGCCGGCTTTCCGGAGGTCGCCCCTCTCAAGCGCCGGGATGAGATCCATCAGGACGAGGTAGGACTTCAGTTCGCGGTCGCGGTAATCGAGGGTCCGGGCCTTGTTCATCAGGAGGTCGAACTCCTTCTCTCCCGCCGACGAGATCTCGGAGGACGGAATGGCGATGTAGACCCGTTTCCCCTCGGCAAAGGCGTGCCGGTAGATGAGCGCCAGTTCGTCGCCCATCACCACCATGCCGCCGTGGGTGCTCGCGGCAGGCCCGACGCCGGTCTCGAACCCGAACGCGACGCTCCCGGCCACCGTCTCCTCGACGAAGTTGCAGCCGAGGAGGAGGCGGAGCTGGTCGCTCGTCAGCGGCGAGCCCACCGCGGTGTTGAGGGCGTTTGCGACCGCGATCAGGATGGTGCTCGTGGACCCGAGCCCCACGTGCTCGTACATGTGGTCGCGGGCACGGATCCGGAACCCTCCCTTGTAGCCGACGACCTGCCTGAAGGCCTCGACGAAGTGCCGGAGGATCGGTTCGCGGGAGTAATCGATCTCGATTCCCGATGCCGTGCATTCGACCTCGGCGGTGCAGTAGACTCCGATGGCAAACCCGATGCCGCCCCCGCCGGGACGGTCCGGGGAAAACCGGTTCATGTCGAGCACGGTGAGGTGAATCCTCGCCGGGGCGCGGACGACGACGGTGCCGAAGACCGGTTCAAGCCGGTACTCCTTCTGGAGGCCGCACGGCCGGATATTCTCGCCGGGGGAAAAGGAGGAGAACTCGTATTCGACGAGGTCGAGATCCCCGCCCCGGATCTTCATTATGGGCATGCTGTCACTCGGTTAGCGTGTACGGTCAAAGAAGATATCCTTTCCCGATGCCCGGAGCGGGATCCCGTAGGCGACGCCGCAGCCCTCCAGCCACCCGAGCGAGAGCGCACCGACACCGACCGAGTACATGACCCGGTTGTCGACGTTGTGGATACTCGCGGTCTTTGTCGCGGAACCGACCGCGATCCCGAGATCCGCCATCCTGACGACGCAGTTCGGGCCCGAAAACGGGGTGGCCGGCGGATGTCCCTGCGCTTTTAGCATCTCCGCACAGGTGGCGTAGCCGCACCCGCCGCAGTCGAGGCCCACGGCGTCGTGGAGCAGCGAGCCGATGAGGAGGCAGGCGTCGCTTGCCGCGACGTTGCCCGCATCCCTGATGAAGAACCCCGCGTCGTGCTTCTCGCCGTACTCCCGCATCGCCTCCGCGAGTGCCGTCTTCTCCTCTCCGGTGACGATCATCGTCTTGATGACGTCTATGCCCCGTGCCTTCGGGGCGGTGCGCGCCGAGAGCGCCATCAGCCGGGCGACCATCTCTACGGCTTCCGATTCAAAGGCCATGTGAGTACGTGGCACCGACCGAAGATAAGGGTATGCCCAAAAGGCGCCGATACCTTTTTCCACAGACCCGTCAAGAGGCCGGATTGTCATGGCACCGGAGAAGAGCCTCGAGCGCGCCACCTTCGGCGCAGGATGTTTCTGGGGCGTCGAGGAGACGTTCCGGCACGTGCCGGGCGTCGTGGATACGGCGGTGGGGTTCATGGGCGGCACCACCGAGAACCCGACCTACCCCGAGGTCTGCACCGGGCGGACCGGGCACGCGGAGGTCGTGCAGGTGACCTACGACCCCGGCAGGGTCTCGTACGGGGCCCTCCTCGACGTATTCTGGAACGTCCACGACCCGACCACCCCGAACCGGCAGGGGCCCGATATCGGGACGCAGTACCGGTCGGTGGTCTTCTACCACACCCCGGAGCAGGAGAAGGAGGCCCGGGCCTCAAAGGAGGAGATGGACCGGTCAGGGAGGTTCCGGCGCCCCATCGTCACCGCCATCGAGCCCGCGGGGACGTTCTGGCGGGCCGAGGAGTACCACCAGCAGTACTTCGCGAAGCGCGGGGGCGGGCAGTGCCGGACGGTGTGGTAGGGAGATGAACGCTGGCGGGAACGCCGGGTTCTTGCCTCACGCGAAGCCGCGAAGAACGCGAAGTTCGGCACGTTGGTCTGCAAGTCCCCTTCGCGTGGGACTATGTATTATAGAGGATTTGTGGCCGGCTGCAGTTCTGCACCGACCGGTCTAAAAAGAGCCGTTTTACCCCCGCTTCCCCGGAACCCCAATCTTGAACCCGACGCCCTCGAACGAGGCGACCAACCGGTCGACCGAGTAGACGTCGACGGTATAGACCGACGTCCTCTCCGTCTCCGAGACCCTGCGGGCGACCGCCTCGAGCGTGTTCCCCGCCGGCACGGAGAAGTAGCGGATATACGCAGAGATCGCTATCTGGTCGATCCCGTCCATGTTTGCAGCGATACCAAAAGCGTGGTCGGCAAGAGCGAAGATCGCGCCCCCGTGGACCGTGCCGTGGGCGTTCTTTGTGCCCTCGGTCGACATCGCCACCCTGACGCAGCCGCCCTCGATCTCCGTGACCTCCATCCCGAGCAGGCGTGCGAACTCGCAGGTGTCGGACCGGTGCACCGCCGCGGTATAGATCTCCGGGATGGATGCGGTCTTCTTCATGGAACTACTTGTACTCCCGCTGCGAGTAGGAGACGCCGCCGGCGTCGCCGCCGCGAAGAACGATATAGAACCATTCCAGGATGGACTTGAGGGTCCCGAACTGCTGGTAGCGCCGCATCGAGAACCCGACCGCGAGACCGGTATCGAGGTAGACCTTCCCGAGCTTGCGCATCCGCTGCGCGATCTCAAGGTCGTCACCGGCGTCGATGCAGCGGTACATCCCTGCCCGGAGAAACGCCTCGCGGTCGAACGCCGTGTTGCACCCGAGCGTGAAGTAGATCGTCCGGGTATGGTAGCCCAGGCGCGAGAAGATGTTTGCGCCAAGAAGCGAGAGCCGGTTCCTGAAACCGCCCTCGATCGGGTAGACCGTGCCGTAGAGCTGCACGATCTCGCGCTCTGCAAAGGTTCTCTCGATCCGCTCCACCCAGTCCCGGGGGAGGATACAGTCGGCATCCGTCGTGGCGACGATCTCACCCGAGGCGGCCATCGCCCCGTCGTTTCGCGCCCCGCCCACCCGTTTGCTCGTCTGGATGAAGACCCTGTCCGCAAGGGGTTCGGCCAGTTCCCGGGTCCGGTCCTTCGAGTTTCCGTCGACGACGATGATCTCGTAGGTCTCCCTCGGCACCGTCTGGTCGGCGAGCGACCGCAGGCAGCGCTCGATATTCTGCTCTTCGTTGTAGGTCGGAACGACTACGGAGATCATCCCTCGATCAACTCCCGGTATAGTTGTTGATGCCGTTTTGCTATAAGCGTGATGTCGTATTTCTCCGTCGAGGCGCGTGCCTTCGCGGCGCAGCGCTGCAGGGCCGCATCGTCCTTGAGAATGTCCCGCGCCTCGTCGACCTCGGAGAAGAAGAGGACCGAGTCCCCGAAGATCTCCTGAAACTCGAAGATATCCCGGGCGATCACGGGGAGGCCGGCCGAGAGGGCCTCGACGATCACGAGGCCGAACGTCTCGGCGTGTGACGGCATGAAGAAGACATCCGCCCCGCTGTATGCCCGGGAGATGTCGTCGATGACGCCGGTGAAGATGACGTTCTCGTGGCAATGGGTTTTGAGCATCTGGATCTTCGCGTAGTCCTTCGAAAACGTCCCGTACGGGAACCCGCCCACCCAGACCCAGGTCATATCGGGGTGCTGGTCGGCGAGTTTGAGGAAGTCGTAGATGCCCTTCCGGGGAGTCTGCTGGCCGACGGAGAGCACCATGCTCCGGCCGGGGTCGATGCCGTACTCCTCGCGGAACGATTTGCGCTTCTTCTTGTCCCGCTTGAAATATTCCCGGTCGATGCCGTTCGGGATGAGGGTCATCGGGACATCGGGAACAAGCTGTTCGGTCTCCCGGTGGCAGGGCTCCGATATCGTGATGATGTGGTCGAACTGCCGGTAGATCTTCGGGTATACGGTGTTTATCCTCTTTGAGAAGGCAACGTTCCCCTCGTTCAGGCGGGGTGTCGAGTGGGCGGTCAGGACTTTTGCGCCCTCGGTGAACTTCAGGTGGTACATCGCCCAGGGCCCGAAGGTGTGGTAGTGAGTCAGGTCGAAGTCGCCGTGATACAGGTTGCGGGCGACCTCCATATCGGGGAGCCGGGCGAGATGGTTATACAGCGTCCTCGCCGCCGTCGCGCACCCGATGTAGCGCAGGAAGCGGAAGTCCTCGACGAATATGTTGACCTTCATCCGTTCGCCCTCACGAAGTCGATCGCACTCCTGATGCAGCCATCCATATTGAGGTACTCGAACTGCGAAAACCGCCCGACGAGGTCGATGCCCCGCTCCCGGCAGAACGCCCGGACGGTCTCGATATTCTTGAGGTAATCGGTGTCGTAGACGACGTAGGCGAACCTCTCCCGCGCGATGCCGGTGTAGACGACCGCTTCGCGGGAGGAGATGATCCCGGCGGCGATGAGCGATGCGACGGTATGCTCGATTACGTCGGCGTCCGGCATCCGCGAGACCGCATCGCCGTCGTTGTAGGTGATCTCGGCGAGGATCGAGGAGTGGCCGGGAGGGGCGACCTCCGTGCTGTAATTCGAGGGGAACGAGATCCGGTTGAAGAGGCCCGTCTCCTTATCGGGGACGTAGAGCCACGAGATATCGGGGACCGCGCCCGATAGGCCGATGAAGACCGAGCAGAGCGAGTTGTACCGGAGAGCGTCGCAGGCCGCCTGTACCCCGGCCGGGACGTCCGCGAGGCAGGGGAGCAGGTTCTGGAGCGGGATGGTCGAGATCACTCGATCCGCATGGACGGTCTTTTGGCCGTCGCCGACGGCAAACCCGCCCTTCTCCTCGCGGACGGACGCGACACAAAACCCGGTCCGGACGGCAGGGAGGACCGGCTCCGCAATCGCCCGGACCAGCGCCTCGATCCCACCCGTTACCGGGTAGGAGAAGACCGCCTGGTGGACGTAGCCCTCGGTCTCGATCCCGATGGCCGATTTGATGATATCCTCGACCGGCGGGCGGGGGATACGCCCCTCCACCCAGTGGTGCGACATCCGGTCGGCCGGAAAGTTCCAGATCTTCTCGTTGTAGGGGACCATGTAGCATTCGGCGATCCCCCGGCCGAAGGTATGGGTGATCCACTCGGCAAAGTTTTCCGGCGGCGGGACTTCGCCCTTCTCGACGGCGATGAGGTTCTTCACGAACTCGTTGATGCAGAAGAAGCGGTCTTCGTCGGGCAACTGGTAAAGACCATTCTCGAAGGGGTATTTGACGTAGCGGCCCTTGTAGAGGATCTTCGTGTTCCGCTTCCGCCGTTCGGCGTTGTCGCCGAGGACCGAGAGCATGAAGGAGAGGACTTCCGTATCGCGGGAGAAGAGGATGTGCGAGCCCCCGGCATCGAACGTGAAACCCTTCTGTGTTCTCGAGCGGCAGAGCCCCCCGATCGTCTCGTCCCGTTCAAGAACGGTCACGTCGTCGCCCTGTTCACGGAGCAGGCGGGCCAGCGTAATCCCGGTGAGACCGCCACCCAGTACCGCCGATTTCACGTCCGTACTGTTTATGCCGAAACCATATATGGTTGACCATCCGTTTCCCCGCGATTGCCGCACCCGGGGGTGAAAATCAGGAGTTATCAGGGCCGGAACGCAGAGTGCAGGTTCTGTTGTGCCGTCCGGCCTGCACGGAGGACCCTCCTAAGAATCGCGCAGTTCCCCGACAGACTCCCAAACGTCCTTTGCGTAGAGTTCGGGCTCTTCCCAGGCCGCGAAGTGTCCGCCGCGGGAAAGTTCGGTGAAGTGCTCAAGGTTAACCCGGCGTTCGGCCCATTCACGCGGCAGCGGAGCGTCCCGGGGAGGGTGGGCGACGGCCGCCGGGACCGGTGTGCGCTTCCAGGGGTGGGGAGGAGCGTGAGCGTCGAGGAAGTACCGGCGGACGGAGGAGCCGATCGTCTGCGTGACCCAGTAGATCATGATGTTCGTGAGAAGTTCGTCGCGGCTGAAACGCTTCTCAACCTCCTCGCCGGTCGTGCCCGAGGCCATGAAACTCATGATCCAGGCCGCGAGACCTGCGGGCGAATCGGCCAGCCCGTAGGCGAGGCTCTGTGGTTTGGTCGACTGGACCATGTTGAAGGCGCCTTCGTTCATCCACCACTGTTGAGTGTAGTTTGCGAATGCAATCTCGGGCTCTGTGAGGGTCGAAAAATCCGTCGTCTGGTCCGGGTAGCCGACGTCGGTCAGGTGGATGCCGATCAGGGCGTCGGCGTGGCGCTCCGCGAGGGATTGGGCGATCAGCGTCCCGGCGTCGCCGCCGGCCGCGACGAATCTCCCGTAGCCCAACGCTTCCTTCATCAGTTCGGCGAAGAGATCCGCGGTATCGTCGGTGGTCATGGGCTTTCGGTCGGAGAACCCCTGTCCGGGGATGGACGGGACGATTACATCGAACGCGACATCGGGGTCGCCGCCGAACCGGGCGGGATCGGTCAGCATCGGGATGACCCTGTGGTAGCGGTAGAAGGAGTCGGGCCAGCCGTGGAGCAGGAGGATCGGCGTCGGGTCCGGTCCCCTGGAGCGCTCGTGGACGAAATGAATTCCCACTCCGTCGACCTCCGCCCTGAACTGGGCGAAGGCGTTGAGCGTGGCCTCGTGCCTGCGCCAGTCGTACCGGTGTTGCCAGTAGTCGACAAGGTCTTTCATGTACGCGAGGTTCGTGCCGTACTCCCAGCCGGCGCCGTCATCGGGCCAGCGGGTGCGGGCGAGGCGTTGCCGCAGGTCGTCGAGGGCCGTCTCCGGAACGGCTATGGTGAAGGGTTGCATGCCCGGGGTGGACGGCCTCCATCCGGTTATATATTTCCCGTGGGGGTCCGCTTGCCGTCTTCGAGAGCGCCCGGATGCACTACCGTTGCGTCTTCCTCTCTGCAAGAACCCGGCTCGACTCGATCGCCTTCTGTAGCGGCTGGATCATGTAGGTCGGCATGTTCTTCACCACGTCCCGCCGGACGGAGGGAATGCCCATCATGAGGGAGGTCGCCCGGACGCCGATCCTCTGGGCGTAATCACGGGTGGGGAAGTCGTAGAGCCCGTGCTGCCGGTAATACCGGTCGTCCGCCTTGAAGATCGCCCGCATCCCTCCCCATATCTCGTCCCGGAAGACCTTGTGGCCGGCGACGGCGGGGAAGGTGATCGGTGCGATGTATCCCCGCTCGGAGAGCCTCACCGAGCGCTCGGCAAGAATGTGCAGGGCGGCGTCGATCTCGGCCGGATCCGGCTCGCTGCTCACGATCCCCGCAAGGTTGGCTCCTTCCATCACCGCGAGACCGGTGAGAACCTCCCGGAGGGTCGCGAGATGACCGAGCGGCCCTTCCACCAGGTACGCGACCTGCTTCCCCTTGAAGGCCGGTACATGTCCGTTGAAGAAACTCCGGTCGAAGAACTGCTTCCAGGCGGCCGAGAAGAAGCGGTCGCGGACGGCTCCGGCCATGACGAGAATATCCGCCGGGACGACATACTCCTCCCAGAACGCCCGGTAGCCGTCGTCGTAGACGCAGATGTTGTCGAGGGCGCACCGGCAGCACCCCAGGCAGGCGCCTTTCATCATGGCGTCCCGGATACGGGCGACCCGGACCGAGCTCCCGTAACACGCCGCGAGCCCGTCGACCATCGCCTCCAGGCCGGAACCGGGCTCCGCATCGTGGAGGATGACGACCCGCTTTCCATGGGTCTCCACCGCGGCCGGGGAGGTCTTCGGGGCGTAGGGCGGAGAGGGAGCGGGCAGCGGCGGGAATACTCTCTGGACAGGCCGCCGCTCTGCAATCGCTTCCAGGAAGTCGGAGAAGAAGAGGACGAGCTGCTCCTGGAATGCCTCCTTCCGGAGGTCCTGCATGTGGGCCGAGCAGAAACCAATGTAGCGCATGCCGAGATCGTCGCAGACCCCGTGCAGGTAAGCATGGGCGGTGTGGTCGAAGTAGTGGATGGAGGTGGTGAGGCAGGCGGCGTGCTTCCCAAAAAACGCATCCCCCGCGTTCCGCTCGCCGACCAGTTCGATGAACCGCTTCAACTGGGCCGGGACCAGCATGACGTAGACCGGGGTGGCCCAGAGCACGCCGTCGCACGCCGTTACCGTGGCGAGCAGCCTCTCCCACGCCTCTTCCTGCCGCTCAATCGTTCTGATATCCCGCCCTGCATGCACCACAGAGAAGGTGTGATCCAAAAATGCCTCCTCGAGGAACCGGACGTACTGCAGGGTGACGCTCTTTTCCCCCTTGGGGCTCCCGGAGATGACAGAGATACGCATGATACCGTCCACTCGGGTTCGATGTACGGGCGTAAGGCAGGTGAGCGGATATACCTTGCGAAAATGGACGGATATTAAGCGGCATACCCGCCCCTCAGCACAGAAGAGCTCGTCAACCGGATAGAGGCGAACGAACAGGACTTGCATCTTGCAACAGGGGGCTTCACGATCATCTTCCCCTCCACGCGTACCCGACGGCCCCCTCCGGGCAGGCGTCAACGCATTCGCCGCAGAGGATGCACTCCGTATTCTCCATCCGCCCCTCCCGGACCATGCCGCGGACGTCGAGGCTCATCGGGCAGGCCCGCGAGCACCTCCCGCAGTCCACACAGCGATCCGGTGCGGCGGTGAGACGGAGCGCCGGCCAGCCGACGAGATTCCTGATCTTCCGGCCGATGATCAGCATCACCGCGATGGGGCAGAAGGTGTGGCAGAACCCCCGTCTTCCGGCGAGAAGGGCGAAGACGGTGATGAAGACGATCTGGCCGTAGAGGAGGGCGTATCCGCCCGGCCGGTCGACCGAGATCCCGTTGCCGGTCTGGTAGAACGGGTCGAAGACCCAGAGGCCCCCGGCGGAGTAGACGGCGAGCGCGATGGAGCCGAAGATCCCGAGGAAGATGGGGTATTTGAGGTAGTTCAGCCACCCGGCCGTCACCGGTCTTCCGTTCACCCGGGCGTAGATCTCCTGCAGGCCGCCCGCGGGGCAGAGGTAGCCGCACCAGCGCCTCCCGAACAAGAACGAACCGACGAAGAGAAGCGTGAATACAAAGAGGCCGCCGGTGGCGATCCCCTGCGACGCACCCTCGGTGATGAGCGGGCAGGAGACGTAGGCGAAGGTCACCGGCATCAGCACGAACGAGA